>NZ_JAVJTR010000015.1:0-34247 GCF_040220215.1 Ekhidna sp. | reverse complement strand
TGGAAGTGCGAGGGAAAAAAGGCGTGGAGTCTTTCTTATTCGAAGAGATTCCACGGCTTCCAACCCACTATCAGCCCAGTGAGCCTCTGAATGACGGTTTTTTGTTGGTTTTAAAAATGCTTACGTCGAACTCAGGTTAATATAAGTCAAAATAAACGTTATGTCGAAAAAATTACGACATAATTATGGTAGTATTTATGATTTTGTAATCGCTGCATTACTACCAATTAACGATTTAAAACTTATCTACTTTGAGCCTTCCATCAACAAGAAATCTCAATGAGAAAAGTAGCGTACGTCCGTTTCAAAAATTCCAAACACCTAAAAAGAGGATCAAGCCAATGCAAGGTCCGCTAATCCAATCTTAATGTAATCATTACGGATACGATTTTCGCATTCATTCCAAGAGGCGTGCAAAAAGACGCTTTCTGAATCGGGTGTGACTTTTATACATCCTGATTGATGCAACACGCTCAATTACCCTTTCTCTATGCATGCTGGGATGAAAGAAAAAGCCAGGATGACCGGCGGATAATTAGAAGTACAGAGTCTATAAAAGCAAATTCACAAAAATTGAACTTCACCAAACCATATGAATGATGGCATCAAAATATTAATTGCAGATGACCATTCGACCATCAGAACGGGGTTAAAACATATTCTTTCTCATGCTTTCTCTAATGTTACTTTTGGTGAAGCGATTACTGGTTCTGAAACGCTAAAAAAAATATCCGGGGGCGACTGGGATTTAGTTATTCTGGATATAAATATGCCGGGAAAAGACGGATTGGAGGTTCTCACTGAAATTAAGGAAAATGATTATAGCGTACGTGTGCTTATATTAAGCATGTATACCGAAGACCAATTTTCTGTCAGGTGTATTAAAGCGGGAGCCTTTGGGTATCTTTCAAAAACCGCGGACGATAAACAAATAGTTGAAGCAGTTCAAACCATCTTGAATGGAAGAAAATATATCAGTCCGGATGTAGCCCAGCTCTTATCCATTGAATTGGTACAGGGTCATGAGGGTCAGCCTCATGAGTATCTATCGGATCGGGAGCTACAGACTTTTCTAAAAATAGCCGTTGGCAAATCTGTAACTAAAGTAGCTGATGAACTAAATCTCAGTGTAAGTACAGTCAATACTTATCGATTCCGTGTTTTCAAGAAGATGAATGCGAAATCCAACGCCGACTTAATCAGATACGCACTGGATAACAAATTGATCTAATCAGGGTCCTTTACGTTATGTCGTAAAATTTACGACATCATTATAGCAGTATTTATGATTTTGTAATCGCTGTTTTACTACCAACTAACGTTTTAATACTTACTATTTTGAGAATTCCTTTAATAAGAATTCTTAATGAAAAAAGAGAGCACACCTGTTTCAGAAATTCCAAACCTGGAAAAAGAGGACAAAGCTATCGAAGAGCTAATCCTGTCTTTGTTTGATATATACGGATATGACTTCCGAAATTATTCCAAAGCACACGTAAAAAGGCGTGTTCTTAACCGGATGCGCCTGTTGTACATGGACTCAATTGATGAGCTTAACCAACTGGTGGTCACGGAAACAGAAATAGCCTACCAGCTAATAGGGGATTTGAGCATTACAGTGACAGAAATGTTTCGTGATCCTGAATTTTATGTCACAATCCGAAAGGAAATCATCCCACTCCTCAAGACCTGGTCATACCTGAGGATATGGCATGCCGGATGTAGCACAGGAGAGGAGGTATACAGCATGGCTATTTTACTGAAAGAAGCCGGGTTACTTAATCGCACCCAAATCTACGCGACTGACTTTAATCAGGAAGCATTGAAGCGTGCTGATGACGGTATTTATGCATTCAAAGA
Source organism: Ekhidna sp. (assembly GCF_040220215.1). Classification (GTDB taxonomy): domain Bacteria; phylum Bacteroidota; class Bacteroidia; order Cytophagales; family Cyclobacteriaceae; genus Ekhidna. Next base: position 32,387 of record NZ_JAVJTR010000015.1, on the reverse strand, counting down.
CATACAAAAGTATGCAGTCAACTATCGCACTGCCGGAGGAGAGGACGAGTTTTCTAAATACTATAGCGCACAATACGATTCTGCCATAATCAATAAAGAGTTGAAAGAACGAATAGTTTGGGCGGATCATAACCTGGTGACTGATTCTGACTTTGCTGAAGTGCACTTGGTCTTTTGCAGAAATGTGCTCATCTACTTCAATAGGGAGCTGCAAAATCGGGTGCATGAGACTCTTTTCAAAAGTCTTGTCAGAGGAGGAGTCCTGTGTCTTGGTAACAAAGAAAACATTCGGTTTACTGAATATGAAAATCATTATGATGTGATCAGTAATAAACATCGGATTTATAAAAAGAAATACAGCTAATGGAGGATTGTAAGAGTAGGCTTATAGTGGTTGGTATGTCTGCGGGCGGCATGAAGTTGCTTGTGACCTTGCTTCAGGCTTTGCCTGCAGACTTCACCATACCAATTGTATGTGTTATGCACTTGTCAGAAGATACCGGTGATAGTTGGGTTAACCTGATGAATAACAAAACACCCTTGACTGTAAAAGAGGCCGAAGAGAAGGAAACCATACAAAACGGAACCATTTACCTGGCTCCACCGGGTTACCATCTTTTGATTGAGGGAGATCGGTCGTTTACACTTACCTATGATGAACGGGTCAACTATGCAAGACCTTCTATTGATGTCACCTTTGAAACAGCAGCTTATTCTCTCGGCAATCAAGTCATTGGTTTTTTAGGAACCGGGGGCAATTCAGACGGAGCAAAAGGGCTATTGAGGATTAAAGAGCGTGGTGGTTACACCATGGTACAGCAACCTTCATTTGCAGAATTTCCTGCCATGCCCGAGTCGGCACTGCAACTGTTTGAGCCGAATAAAATAGTGACTGTGGAGGGTTTGATAAATCAGCTTTTAGCGTTTGATGAACAATATAAACTAGTCCATGAAAGTTAATTCCAAATCCATTGGTGGAAGAATAGGTGTCGGCTATTTTTTGATGACTTGTGTAGTGGTCATTGTAGTTTTGACTTCTTTGTTCATCAGTCGGCAAGCAAAAGACTCTGCCAATCAACTATTTAATTTAAGAGCACCCACAGCAAGAGCAAGCTTAAAGGCAGTAACAGGTATTAACCATGCAAGCTCTGCTTTAAGAGGCTGGATTATCCTGCAAGATTCACTTTATATAGATGAACGATCAAAAGCCTGGAATGATGAAATATTTCCGGCTTTTGAGGAAATGGATCGTCTTTCTGAAGGGTGGACAAACCCCGAAAATAGTAAGCGATTTTTACGCGCCGGCAGACTTCTCACTCAGCTTGAAAACCATCAAAATGAAATTGAAAACCTGTATTTGATTGATCCTGAGAGAGCCAGGGAAATACTTGCAGAAGAAGCTTCTGATGTGGCCCTTGAAATAAAAGATTTACTCTCAACAATGGCAGATAATCAGCAAGAATTGATGGTGGCTGATTTCGGTTTGCTTGTTGACCAAATGAATACCCTTGTTATAAGTGAATGGTCTGCACTTCTTGTGGGGGCATTCCTATCTATACTATTGGGATTTATCGTGACACGCAGCATAACCCGTCCGGTCAATGATGCCGTGGGAGTAGCCAACGAAATAGGTAGGGGCAATCTGGATACCGAAATAAATGTAGGAGGGCTTACCGAATTGGACCTGCTCGGTAATTCGCTAAGAGATATGAGGGACTCTTTGATCCGTAGGAAGAAAGAAAGTGAACGGTATGACTGGCTCACTACAGGTCACAATCAGATGTACGAAGCGATGCGTGGAGAAAAAGATCTCGTCCAGCTTTCCAATGACACCATCAAGTTTATTGCTGAATACACCGATTCTGACATAGGTGCCTTTTATCTATTGAATGATGATTCCAACACTCTAAGTCTACAGGGAACGTATGCCTTAGATGAAAATGGGGATAATCTCAGTTATAAGATGGGGAAAGGGCTGGTGGGTCAGGCAGCTGTATCGGGAGAAATTCAGGAGTATTCTAATCTTGATGAGGTATCGCTGAGAAAATCTTCAGCTATCATAGAGGCAGCTCCTAAAAATGTAGTGATTGCACCTATCCGCTTTAAGGATCAGATTCTTGGGGTCATCGAAATAGGCAAAGACCAGAGGTATTTAGATATCGAAAAGGAATTTCTGGAAGCTATTTCCGAGAGTGTGGGTATCACGATAAGTTCTGCCATTGCGAAAGCCAAGGTACAGGAGCTTCTGGAAGAAACCCAAAGACAGAGTGAAGAGCTGCAACAGCAACAGGAAGAACTGCAGGCCTCCAATGAGGAGCTGGAGGAGCAAACCCTGAAGCTGAAAGAGCAACAGGAGGAGCTACAGGCATCCAATGAAGAGCTGGAGGAACAAACACAGATTGTAGAACAAAAGAATCAGGATCTGGAAACGGCCAGAACTGATATTGAATTAAAAGCTAAGCAACTAGAGATTAGCAGTAAGTATAAAAGCGAGTTTCTGGCCAACATGAGCCACGAGCTTCGTACGCCGCTCAATAGTCTTTTGATTCTCGCTAAAGATCTGAAGGATAATAAAGGCAATAACCTCAGCGAGGATCAAATTGAAAGTGCTGAGATTATATTGAAAAGTGGGCAGGACCTACTGAACCTGATCAATGAAATACTGGATCTCTCGAAAATAGAAGCGGGAAAGATGGAGTTGAATGCTTCCCAGTTTACTATCAATGAGCTTGTCAATGAACTCAAAAGAGGATTCGATAAGCAGGCGAGTATGAAAGGGTTGGATTTTGAAATCGAAGTAGATGCTGCGTTACCCGAAAATATTGCGACGGATAAACAGCGCCTGGGTCAGGTACTGCGAAACCTGATCTCTAATGCCATCAAGTTTACGGAGAAAGGGAAAGTGGCTGTGAAATTCAAATCTTATTCTGATATACACATGGCTGTCTCTGTGACTGATACAGGTATTGGAATTCCGAAGGATAAACATCAAGTGGTGTTTGAAGCTTTTCAGCAAGCTGACGGGGGCACCTCGAGAAGATTTGGAGGAACAGGTCTGGGGTTATCCATTAGCAGGGAGTTGGCAAAATTGCTAAACGGGAAACTGGAACTTAAAAGTGAGCCGGGAGAAGGGTCTACGTTTACTTTCATATTCCCGATGAATGTTGCCGTATCTACTTATGTTGATCACATTCCGGATAGAAAAGAGTCATTAATTATCCCCTCAAATGGAAGCGAAACCGAATATGACATCAAGGATGACCGGCAGGAAATCTCAGGCAGAGACCATTCAATCCTGATCATAGAAGATGATGAGGATTTTGCCAATATTGTGGCAAAGCAGGCAAAGGGAAAAGGATTTAAATACCTGCTTGCTCATTCCGGTGAGTCTGGAATAAGGCTGGCACGTGATTTTCAACCAACCGCAATCATCCTGGACCTTCAACTACCGGGAATAGATGGACAAACAGTACTTAGGGAACTTAAGTCCGATCCTAACCTCAGACATATACCCGTTCACATCATTTCAGCAGAGGAGAAGCGTCTGGATCTCTTTAAGCTCGGTGCGGTAGAGTACATCACTAAGCCGGTAAAAAAAGAGCAGCTAAATCAGGCGTTTGAGCGTATTGAGAATTTCGCCAACCGCAAGATGAAAAATCTCCTGGTCATCGAGGATGACAACAACTTGCGACGGTCTATCATTAAGCTCATAGGTAATGGAGATGTACAGTGCCTGGAAGCCAGCTCGGCAGCTGACGCATTGGAGGTTTACAAAAACGAACAGGTGGATTGCATGGTGATGGACCTTGGACTCCCGGATATGAGCGGATTTGAGCTCATTAAAAAAATGGAAGGAATAAAGCAGGGTCAGGTTCCGCCAATCATCATCTACACTGGTAAAGAGCTAACCAAAAAACAGTCACAGGAACTGGAGCAATATGCCGAAACAATTATTGTAAAAGGTGTGAAAAGTGAAGAGCGTCTGTTGGATGAAACCGCTTTGTTTCTTCATAGAACAGTAAAGAACCTGCCTCCCCAAAAGCAAGAGATTATCACCAGTCTGTACGACAAGGATAAAGTTTTTCAGGGAAAGAAAGTGCTTGTAGTAGATGATGACATGCGCAATGTGTTCGCTTTGTCCAAGGTATTGACTGAGCGCGGATTTGAGATCATAAAAGGGGACACAGGTAAAGCAGCGCTTGAACAGTTGAAACACCATTCTGATGTGGATATAGTGCTGATGGATATTATGATGCCTGAAATGGACGGATATGAGTGTATGCAGGAGATCAGAAAACAGAAAAAGTTTAAGGAGTTGCCCATCATTTCACTAACAGCAAAAGCCATGAAGGACGACCGTCAAAAGTGCATTGATGCGGGAGCCAGTGATTATATAAGCAAACCGGTAGATGTAGACAGACTATTGTCGCTCATGCGGATTTGGTTATCAAAATAATAAGAAAGCTATGGAAGAAATTATTACAGATGCAGATTTAGTGATTGCGGGAAGGAACCTGGATAAACCCAATATCCTAATGGTTGACGATCGGCCGGAAAACCTGGTGGCCTTGGGGAGGCTGCTAGGTGACCTGCCGGTCAACCTTTTCAAGGCAACCAGTGGAAATGAAGCGCTTCGATTGACCCTTCATCATGATTTTGCATTAGCCCTGCTGGATATTCAAATGCCGCAGATGGATGGGTATGAACTGGCTGAATTTCTAAGGCAGGAAGAAAAGACCCAGCATATGCCCTTCATTTTCATCTCGGCCATTTACACGGATAGCATAAATATCTTCCAGGGATACGAAAAAGGCGCATTTAGCTACATTACTAAGCCCTTTGAGCCGGAAGTCTTGCTAAATAAGGTACGCTTCTTCATAGAGAAGCACCAACAGGAAGTAGCCCTTAAAGAAAACACCCGAAAGCTCCAGGCCATGAATGAGGAGCTGGAATCCTTTAGCTATTCTGTTTCACATGATTTGAGAGCTCCTTTACGTGCCATTGATGGATTTTCAAAGGTTCTTCAAAAGAAGGCAAGTGACCAACTGGACGAAAGCAATTTGGGACACTTAAATACCATTGTGGAGAATGTGGATAAAATGAAGAAGCTGATCGATGATATGCTTGCGTTCTCCAAAATGTCCCGACAAGAGCAGAAAACGAGTGTCTTTGATCCTAAACAGCTGATCGAAGAAGTATTTGAGGAAGAAAAGCAGGTGGTCAGTAATTCAAAGGTTGAAATTAGCATTGGTGAGATTCCTCGGATCGAAGCAGACAAAGATCTCATTCGACAGGTTTTTAATAACCTGATAGGGAACGCGATCAAATACAGCTCTACGAAAGAAAACCCCAAAATAGAAGTGGAGGGAAAGAATGAAGGTACTGAAACGATTATCAGCATAAAGGATAATGGGGTTGGTTTTGATGAGGAGTATGCTGACAAGCTATTCAAGATATTCCAGCGACTACATGATGCAGACGAATTTGAAGGTACCGGAGTGGGGTTGGCCATCGTCAAAAAGATCGTTGACCGTCATGGTGGAAGGGTCTGGGCAGAAGCTGAATTAGACAAGGGAGCGACATTCTACATAGCATTACCTAAGTACGATGATTAACACTGATGAGAAAATAGAAAAAGGTTTAAATCCCGTCTTCGACGAGGAGGATTTGCAGGCATTGTGCGCCTACGATGCTTTTCTGGATAAGCATCATGAAGAGATCAGTGCGAACCTTCGGGAGGGACTTAAGGACGACCCGGTATTGGGCCCAATCATTAGCAGTCAAACGGAAGAGGAACGTCAGGAGCAGGAAGAAATATCCAGGAGGCTGCAAAAAGCAGCCATTCAGGAAGGGGAGTGGGAGCAGTACACGAATCTATTAAGAGCTCAGGCGATTGGGTATGCGAAGGCCGGATTAGGATTTTCAGATTGGGTTCGTGTTGTGATGTTGTACCGGGATTATGCATTGGAATTTATTAAAACTAAATCTCATGAGAGCATTGAAACCATATTAGAGATTGTTGATGGACAGAATAAACTAATAGACTATGCTTTAAATGTCATTGGGAGTTCGTTCATCGATGAATTAAGGGAGAAGTATGAACGAAAATCTCAGCAGTTAGAACTCGCATTGAGTGTTGGAAAAATTGGTGTGTGGGACTGGGACATGAAGGAAAACCATATCGTATGGGATGAGACCATGTACAAGCTGTATGATCTCAAAAAAAGCGAGTTCAAAAATAAGTATGAAGATTTTGAAAAACGGGTACATCCTGATGATCGCGAGAAGGTAAGCAACGCGGTTACCAGGAGCATTGAAAACCGTGAAGATTTCACCTCCGAGTTTCGGGTAATACACAGGGACGGGTCATTGCATTATCTAACCGGGCGAGGAAAAATTATTTATGGGGATGATGGTTTCCCTATTCGGATAACGGGTATCAATATGGTTATTACTGAGATAAAGCAAGCTGAAGAGCGTCTTGAAAAATTTAATGAGGAGCTGGAAAAGCAAGTCAATGTTCGCACGAAGGAATTACGAGAAAGTAACAAAGAGCTTGAGGATTTTAGTTACACCGTATCACACGATTTACGAGCGCCCATTCGTGCTATCAACGGCTTTAGTACGGTACTTGACAGGAAACTAGATGGCCGCTTGGATGAGCAAGAGCAGCATTATTTGTCTGCTATACTGGATAACGTGTCTCAAATGGGTCACCTGATCGATGACCTGTTGGAATTTTCTCGTGTAGGCAGAATTGAAAACCGATTTGTAGATTATGACATGAACCTACTTGTGGAGCAGGTTTTTAAAGCACAAACACAGACACACGGAAGTGAGGAAATTAGTTTTAATCTGGATCCTTTGCCCAATGTATTTTCAGATCGTGAAATGATAAAGATTGTATGGAACAACCTCATTGAGAATGCAATAAAATATTCTCGAGACAAAGGGAAGATCACGATATCCATCAGTGGTGAAGAACTATCGGGAAAGGTCATTTATAAGGTGGAGGATAATGGTGTGGGGTTTGAGATGGAATATGTTCATAAAGTTTTTGGCATTTTTCAGCGGTTGCACGACAAAGAAGACATAGAAGGAACAGGTGTAGGACTTGCCATTGTGCATCGAATCGTCCAACGCCATGGAGGTGAGGTGTGGGCAGAATCTAAATTAGGCAAAGGATCAACATTTTATTTTTCAATACCAAAGAACACATAGCTATGACAGATAACCATTTAGTAGAAATACTCTTAGTCGAAGACAACAAAAACGATGCAGAGCTGGCCTTGATGGCCCTGGAGGAATTTAGGCTATCCAATAAGATTGTATGGCTGAAGAACGGCAAAGAAGCGCTTGATTTTTTGTTTGGTGAAGGGGAATATTCCGAAAGGGATACCGCCCAAAAGCCACGAATCATTTTGCTGGATCTTAAAATGCCCAAGGTGGATGGGATAGAAGCACTGAAAGCCATCCGGGCCGATAAAAGAACTAAATACATCCCGGTTACCATGCTTACTTCCTCCAAGGAAGAACGGGACATTGTGGAAACATACAAGCTGGGAGTGAATAGCTATATCGTGAAACCGGTGGACTTTGATCAGTTTGTTAAGGCGGTAAAGGACATAGGGTACTACTGGGGATTGCTAAATCAGCGACCATCAGCATAAAAAATCAAATTGGGAGAGTTGCAAAGGAGGCAGGAAATGAAAGATGAAAAACTGAGAGTTCTTATTTTGGAGGATGTGGCGAGCGATGCAGAACTGGTAAAACTCCAGTTCGAATACATGGATTTTGATCCCGTTTTTAAATTGACATTTAAGAGAGATCAGTATGAAAAACTGTTGGATACCTTTAAACCCGACCTGATTCTTTCAGATTTCAACCTGCCTACCTTCGATGGGTTAAAGGCACTAAAGCTTTTACGTGAAAAGGATCCTGTAACACCATTCATTTTCGTGACAGGAACCCTTGGGGAAGAAAACGCAGTGGAAGCCATAAAGACAGGTGCTACCGATTTTATTCCTAAAGAGCGGGTGGAGCACTTGCCGGCTGCCATTATCAAGGCGTTTAGGGAAAGGGATGAACGAATCACCCGTTTACTGGAAGAAACAAAATATAAGGCCTTAATAGAGAACAGTTCTGAATGTACGATTATTGTCAATGAGGACACCTCGATAAAGTATGTGAGTCCTTCCATTAAAAAGGTTTTGGGTTATAAACCGGAAGAATTTTTAGATGCATCCATTCTTACCTACTTTCCACAGGAAGAAGTGGAAGACCGAATGAAAGTGCTGAAAAAAGTACTTAAGAGTTCCAATAAGGAAACCATTACCGATGAATGTAAAATTAGAACTAAGGCCGGAAAATATATTTGGGTCTCAGCGATCCTGTCCGATCAGCGAAAAACGGATGGAATCGAAGGTGTGGTGGTAAACTTCCGGAACATTGATGACAGAAAATCAATAGAAAAAGAAGTCAGGACCAGTGAAATGAGGTTCAAGGCGCTTACGCATGAGGGAAGTGATCTTATCAGCGTGATCAACGCCAATGGTGAATACACATTCATGAGCGGAAATCATAAACGCATTATTGGATTTGACCTAAAGCGATTAATAGGGAAACGCCCCATAGATTATGTGCATCCGGAAGATGCCTTTATGGTCATGCAAACCCTCGAAAAGCTAAAGAAAAAGAAGCGTATTAAGCCCAAACCCTTCCGTATTAAAGATGCAAAAGGCAAATACCATTGGATAGAATCCATCTTCACCAACATGTTGGATGATGAGCAGGTGGCCGGGGTGGTGATCAACTCCAGGGATGTTTCCGCAATGGTAGAAAAAACCAACGAGTTGCTGGTCAGCAATGAGCGCTATGAACTGGCCTCAAAAGCATCGGGAGATCACATATACGAGTGGAACCTGCAAACAGGTGAAACGTTCCGAATTGGTGACTCGCTCAAAACCTTATTTGGTTATACCAACGAGCAGGCGAAAGCAGAGCATTTCTGGGAGGAGAGGGTTCATCCTGAAGATAAAGAAACAGCGTACGAAATACTAAGAGCTCACTTAAAGGACAAGAGTAAAACCAAATGTGAGCATGAGTACCGGTTTTTAAAAGCAGATGGAGAATATGCCTATGTAAATGACATTGGCTATATCCTGCGGGATGAAAAAGGCAATGCTACGCGTATGATAGGGGCAGTAACTGATGTGACCAAGAGAAAAAACCTGGAGCGCCACCAGGAGTTGATGAGCATTATTTCAAAATCAATGAATGGCTCAGAGCCTGTGGCTGATGTTCTTTCACAAATCGCCAAATTGATATCCAATTATACCGAAGTATCAGTTGTGGAATTTTGGACAGCTTCCATAGATAAAAGGAAACTAAATCGAATCGGTTCCGGTATTGGTGATGAGGCAGGCAAAAAGTTTGAGAAACAAACGAAGGAGATCTTTGGCTTCTCCAAAGGGGAAGGAATACCCGGTCAAACCTGGATCAGAAAAAAAGCGATGGATGAGTTTAAGCTCACCCATGCTGATTTCATTCGATCAAAAGCGGCATTGAAAGTCGGTTTGGATGTGGGAATTTCCTTACCAATACCATTGGAAGATGAAATCATTGGTATTATTCTATTGCTAGGTAAGAGTAAACACATCAGGATCAGTGAACATCGGCCAATATTGGAGTCGATTGCGAAAGAGATGGCCCCTTATCTTCAACGTAAGATGACTGAAGAAGAACTGAACCGTTTCTTTGACCTATCACCCGATGTTTTGTGTATTGCAGGAATGGATGGATTCTATAAGAAAGTAAATCCTGCGATGTGCAATATGTTGGGATTGTCAAGAGATGAGGTATTGAGCAAACCCATTGTTGACTTTGTGCATCCTGATGATATTGAAGCCACCACTAAAGAGCTTGGTTCATTGTCCCAAGGCGAAACTACCTGGAAGTTTGAAAACAGGTATCAGACAAAATCCGGTCAATATATTTGGTTCTCATGGAAGGCGATACCTGTGTTTGAAGAAGGCCTGATCTATGCAGTTGCCCGAAATGTCACGGAAAATAAAGAGCTGGAAGAGCTGTTGGAAAAATCTCAGCGTCTGGCTAAAATGGGCACCTGGATCTATGATCCAAATACAGAGAAAGTTGAGTGGTCACCTATTGCACGAGAAATCTATGAAGTGGATCAGGATTTTGTACCTACTCCGGAAAACATCAAGGAATTCTTCGATCCGGATGACTATGAAGAGATGTTGAAATCGCATGAGCAAGCTATGAAAAAGCGTGAACCATGGGAAGAAGAACTGGAGATCAATACGAAAAATGGAAACCGTAAATGGATTTCCCTAACGGGAAGAGCAGAATTTTCAGGTGACAAGTGCCTGAAGGTTTATGGCAGTATTCAGGACATCCATGAGCTGAAAGCTGCACAGATGGAAAAAATTGACATCCTGGAAAGTATTACGGATGGTTTCATTGGCTTAAGCAATGACGGCATTGTCACCCATTGGAACCGTATGGCAGAGGAGCTTTTTTCTATTGAAAAAGGAGAGGCACTTGGTGCTAACATCTGGGAAGACTTTGATTTAAAGTCAGATAATATATTGCTAAAGGAGTTGGCTCTTGCAATGAATAAAGAGAAAAAAAGGCAGTTTGAGTTTCTCAATAAACAAAACCTTTGGTTAGATGTCAGTGTATTTCCAAAGCGGGATGGGCTGACAGTCTATTTAAGGGATGTCACAGAGAGGCGACAGATGGAGAAGAAGTTGATTAGAGCGATAACCGAGACTCAGGAAAAAGAACGTGCTCGATTTGGAAGGGAATTGCATGACGGTATTACCCAATACCTCGCTGTGTCTAAAATGAATCTTTCTCACTTCAAGAATCTTTTGGAAGCAGGTAATACCAAGATGAGTGTACTTGAAAAGGTATTGGATTATTTACAGGAAACCATTGACGAATCCAGGACTATTTCCCATGGTTTATTGTCCACAACACTTCAAAATAGCGGCTTATTTGATGCAATAGAGGAGCTCTTTGAAAATGTAAGGGCCAATAAAGGGATCGAAATGGAACTGCATTATGATTTGCCTGAAATAGGTCTTTCCAAAGAAATTGAATTGAATGTATACCGGATTGTGCAGGAACTGACCAATAATATGGTCAAATATGCATATGCCTCAAAAGCCACTTTAAAGTGTTCTTTATACGATGATCGGTTGAAGTTGGAAATGAGTGATAATGGGAAAGGAATTCCTCAGCTGGATAATGGGGATTACAAAAAGGGAGCTGGTCTGAATAACATAACTGTTCGTGTAAAAGCGTTGAACGGTAGCTTTGAAATGCAAAACCTGAATCCGGGTTTAAGCTCCAGGATTGAAATTCCTGTTGAAAAGGGACAAGAAAGAATCTATTCGGAAATAGAGCAGCAGTAAATCTAAGCAACTAAACAAGGTTGCGCTCCACGGCGTACATGACCAGGCCTGCAATGTTTTTACATCCTGTTTTTTCCAATAAGTTTCGCTTGTGAGTTTCTACTGTTCGCTGGCTGATGAAGAGTTTATCTGCTATTTCCTGATTGGAATATTCCTGGGTAATTAATTCTAAAACCTCTTTTTCCCTGCTACTTAGTTCTGTTTCAAGGGTGAGTCGCTGCTTGGGCTTGCGCCCTGCTATTTGACTGACAATGGCTTTATAAACATCTTCGGCAAAGTAGTCTTCACCTTCCAAAATCTTTTTCAAAGCTTTAATCAGATCCTCTTTAGGGGAGTTTTTCAAGATATAGCCGTTTGCACCCTTGGAGATCATTTTATTTATGTATGCCGCTTCGTTGACCATGGAAAGCACCAGGATTTTTTGATCCGGAAACTCTTCACGGATTTGGGTAACAAAAGCCAACCCATCCATTTCAGGCATGTTATAATCAGTCAAGACCACATCGAATTCACCTCCGCGAAGTTTCTCCATTCCCTCAATACCATTTCCAGCCTCTGCAGCAACCTCGAACTCTTTATCTTCTTCGAAGTAGAATTTGATGGCATCCCTTACAATCTCATGATCATCAACGATGAGTAACTTTTTCATAATCCGGCATTTATAAGTTTTTACTTAACGCATAATTTGCAATATTTTTTCTTTCAATGGTATGGCTATTCGTATGATTCTTATGTAGCAAAATCCACTACAAAGGTTAAGGGTAAGAACCTGGAAAATAAAATGAGTAAGGATTATGGCTCTAGAATGTTTTTCATTTCTTAAAACATTATCAATTGATAATGTTAAATTTGATACTGATTAAGCGAATCACCTTGCTAACTACAATGAAATCCGTTCATTCATTAGAGGCAAACCTCAATGAAAAGCTTGGTATTGTAATCTTTCATGGCTGGTCTGAAGGATGTGAAGTAACTACACAATACGAAGAGGCTATACAGTCCATTAGATCCTATTTGGACAGTTCAGAAAGGCTGACAGTATACTTCAAGTTTCAGTTTTTTGATACTCACTCCCTTAGCTATATATTCTGCATTATCAAACTACTTGATACTCATCACAGACAAGGCAAGAAAGTGGCAGTAAAATGGGGATGGCAATCATCAACCAGTATAATGAAGCTCATGGGTGAAGATTTTAAAGAGCTCTGCGATTTTCCTTTTGAAGTCTTTGAGCAGTAGCCATTTTCCATGATCATTCACTTTAGTACGCAATTCCCGTATTTGCGTAGTTAGAATCCTGATTTTTATCAATTCCGATTATTACGCTCATATAGGAGCCCTGCGCATCTGACCTTTGTCTTATAATTATTAAACAAACGGAAAGATGAAAACTTCAATTTTAATAATAGTAATGCTGGTAGTGGTTCTGGGAACTGCAAGTGCACAGCAAGCAGTAACAAGAGTTTACAACGAAAAAACCAAGATCGGCCTGAAAACCGGTGTAGCCGTAGGCTATGAATCAAGATACGGCATTGAGCTAGGCGGTTTTTACCAGGAGGCTGACCTGTTGGATAAAGTGTTTAACAAGAATGAATCATCTCAGTCAGTAAAACCGAGACAATACGAGAAGCAATTCTATGGCGTATACTTCGGAGCTCGCATCACCAGCTCTAACTGGTATGACTTGAAGTTCAACGTACGAACAGGCGTGACCAACGGTGAGAACTTCGCTATCACACCATCCGTGCTTGCCAATGTAATAGCAACAAAAAACGTTCAGTTGACAGTAGGTGTGGGCTCCAGAGCGTTCCGACCTACTTTACAAACAGGTATATCGGTTAAACTTTAAAAGATATTGGGATAGAGTAAAGTATTCTTTATGAGTTTCTCTATCCTGAAAACCTTGTTGAGCAATTCAACAATACCAGGTGAGTTTTTTCATAGTTTGTTTGCAAGCCCCCTTTCACGGGGGCTTTTTTATGCTCAAGCATCAATGTTTTGATCATTAAATTCCAGCCATGCTTTTGTTCCCTTGCCGGTATCACTTTCAAAATTAAGCTTAGCTCTAATTTTTTCAGCGGCCAGCTTCGACTTGTAGAGCCCCAATCCCATACCGCTATGCGTATGAGCTTTGAAAAACATATTAGTTAGATTATTTACCTGATTCGAGGGGATACCACTACCCTCATCTTCAAATATCAGGTAGGAACCTACAGTTGAAATACGAATCTTGGGTTTATCGGGCAGGCTGTATTTAATTGAATTTGAGATCAGGTGATAACAAATAAGGCTTAGCATCTTCTCGTCGGTTCTGATTCTTTTATTTGAAGGGAATGCAAAATCAATATAATCCCGGGAGCACTCCGGGATTTCTTCTGAAACTTTTTGTAAAAGTGTTTTTAAGTCTAGCCTTGAAAAGCTGGGTTCATGTTTTCTGATCACTCCTATATCTATTAGCTGCACATTCAATCGTTCTAATTTTTCAATCTGATTTTCCAGCATATCTATTGAAGCAGGCAGTTCTATTCCACTCAGTTCATAGCGCAGCATGGAGCTTATTCCTTTTAATGCTACCACAGGCTCCCGAAGGTCATGAGATGCTTTATAAAAAAGCGTATCCAATTCAGAAATGGTCGCAAAAAGTTTTTGAGTTCGGCTCATCACAAGCTTCTCGAGCGTTTGATTAAAGTTTTTTGATTTTCGTTCCTCAAGAAACCTGAGAAGCTCACTCTGAGCTGTTTGGGCAAACAACCCGACAACAGATTCCACCCAGGGTGCAATTTCAATCGGTCTCTTATCCATCAAGTATAAATGCCCGATTAGATTACCTTTCCTGTCATTCAGGGGAACACCCATGTAGCTCTGAACTCCATGACTTTGATAAAAGTGATTATCAGGAAATTGCTCCGTAAGTTTAGATGGGAAACAGGTTAGCTGCTCAGTGCTGTAAAGCACTTCGCAGGCGGTGTTTTTAATTGAGTAGTCAAACTTTTCTTTTTGGTGGCCCCCCTCCCAGGATGCAATGGCTACCAGCTCTCCAAAACCTTCCTTGTCCATTCGGGCAATGGTGACCCAATGAACATCCATGAGTTTAGCCAATTCCTCCACCAGGAATTCAAAAAATCGTTTACTCTCTGTGATCGTTCCGGCCTTAAGAATAATTGCCAGGGCCATTTCAAGCTGGCTTCTCACATGGGATTCACTTTTGTGACCTGATGGTGATTTTTCTGCGTCATTCATAACGTTTGCTTGTTGCTCAATTTAATACCAACCACACCTAAGACAAAGCTTTTTGTTGCCTTTACGTATTTCCCTGAGTTGCCTCTGTGAGAATACTCATTTTCTTCAATTCCGCTTATTACGCTCATATAGGAGCCCTGCGCATCTGACCTTTGTATTGTAATCATTCAAACAAACAGAAGATGAAAAAGCAATTCTTAACAATGGTAACGCTGGCAGTGGTTCTGGGAACTGCAAACGCACAGCAAGCAGTAACAAGAGTTTATAACGAAAAAACCAAGATCGGTTTGAAAACCGGCGTAGCTGTAGGATATGAATCAAGATACGGCATTGAGCTAGGCGGTTTTTACCAGGAGGCTGACCTGTTGGATAAAGTGTTTAACAAGAATGAATCATCTCAGTCAGTAAAACCGAGACAATACGAGAAGCAATTCTACGGCGTATACTTCGGTGTTCGAATTACAAGCTCTAACTGGTATGACTTGAAGTTCAACGTACGAACAGGAGTGACCAACGGTGAGAACTTCGCTATCACTCCCTCAGTGCTTGCGAATGTGAAAGCTATGAAGAAAGTGCAATTGACTGTAGGTGTAGGCTCCAGAGCATTCCGTCCTACTTTGCAAACAGGTATTTCTGTTAAGTTTTAAGCTATATCAGCTTAAGGATTGTAAGCGGAAAGCACAAAATTGAAGCACTTATGCTGGAGCGACATTTTAATCTTAGAATTAGACAAGAGAGTGGTGTATGCCTAATAGAGGGCTGGTCGGTAGGAGATAAAATATTGGATAAGTATGATGAGTTGATGCAATTCATTTCGGTGCATCTGGAGAAAAATGACCGAATCATTATTTACTTTCAGCTACATCTTTTTGACTTAAAGTCCTTATCCAAAATGTTTAAGATGATCAAAGTGCTGAACCATTACCATAGTGAGGGTAAGAAAGTATTTGTGAAGTGGGGTTGGAGGGATGCAGTAAGCTTGATGAAGCGATCAGGTGAAGACATAAAAGAACTTTGCAATTTTAGTTTCGAATTATTCAAGTACTAAATAAAATTTTTCATTTTCTGTTTGGCCCCCTGTAGTTATTTTTTTGCTTCGGTATTTTACTTAATGCCCTCTGGTTTTCCCTGATTTTTCTTCTTCCGAAAACCCCTCTCACAAGGGCGTTTCCCATATCTGATTTTTGCATTATAAATCTCAAACAAACAGAAAAATGGAAAACTTTAGAGCAACATTTATTCGTAAAAATCAATCTATCCCCGGTGCTAAATATGGCATCAAAACAAGGTTGCACAAGCCCACATTGAAAGTAGGAATGATGCCAAATCTGCGTCTGATTGCAGTGAAAGGTAAGGCATCAGGAGATTGTGTTCATGAAAAATTTCTCTTGCTAAGAAGACTTATTTGTTTGCACTTCAAACAACATAACTGTCTGACCCTGTTTCTGCAATTCAGCACAATCAATTGTTCTTCAAACATCTTTATAATACCATTAAGCTTTTGAATGCCTATCAAAGAGACAATAAAAGAATCCTGATTCATTGGGATTGTGAAGCGTCAAATACAGAGATGTTAGATACAGCCCTTGACTTTCGAGAGTTCTGCGAATGTGAGTTTAATATCAACTTGAAGTAAAGAGCATTCCTGTTGCCAGTGTAACTCTTCTTTCATTGGATGGTTTGTAAAATTGTTTTAGAGGAATTTTACGTAATGATCAGATCTTTTTCCACTTCAGGGACTAATCCAGGTTCAAGTAAAGACTAAGTATTTCCCTTATACGCATCTCCCGGACGTTTTTACGCTATTCCCTGAATCTTTCAAAACCCCAATAATCCTCTCATTTCGGGCCTCTCATTTTCTGAATTTTGATTTATCAAACAGAAACAAAAAAAACAAGAAAATGAAAAAGCTTATCGCCATAATACTCTTAACAATGGGAGCTCAGTTAAGCTCATCTGCACAAACGCTATCTGGGCAAGCTTATTTCCAAAACACAGTGATGGGTCTCCAGAAAGGATATGGTTTGAGAGTGCAAACCAACAAAGGATTGGGGATAGGTCTGGTACATCAGTCAAATCTAAAATCGACGATGGAAGGAGCGGACGAAAAGTATCCTTTCTATGGAATTGAGACAGTAATACCACTCACCAAATGTGGAAACATGAGATTCTTCCTTACTCCAAAAGCCGGGTTTGTGAATGAAGATTTCTTCGTCCTAATCCCGGAAGTAGAAACAGAAATCAGGATCACCAATAGATTTTCAGCTGCCATCACTGCTGGCATTCGAGCAAGGGAATCATCAACAGGAATCAAAGTATTAGTTCACCTATAAAACATCATAGTCATGGAAAAAATTATAATCATCACTGTCAGACTCATAATACTAGGTATAGTTGCAATGGCCTTTTCTTGTGAGCCTGCGATAGTAGATCCATACGAGAATTTCATCATACCTGAGGGTAAGCATGCAAACACATGGAAGATGCAATCGCTTCAATCCAAGACCCTCAGTTTCTCAGCAATTTTTGATCACACTGCGATTTATGAAGCAGGGACCACAGAGAATCAGCATGACATTCACAAACTAATGGGCTTCTCAGATTGTAACTCAACACACCATGACAATAGCGCCCGATTCGGCTGGAGGTGGTTGGAAGGAAAACTTGAGATACATGCTTATGTCTATGTAGGCGGAGAGCGCATTACAGAATACATCGGAGATGTAGAGTTGAACCAACCATCAGATTACCAGTTGCAGATCACTGACGATCACTATGTCTTCTACCTGCAGGGGTATGATCCTGTTCGGATTAAGCGTGAGGCACCATGTAATAAAGGTCTTTACTACATGCTATATCCCTACTTCGGTGGAGATGAGGTCGCACCTCATGATATACTCATCCAAATATTGACCAAGTACTAAAAACAATTTAGAACATAAATAACTACTACCATGCAAGTACTAAAATCAGAAACAGCAGTAATTAATGACAAAATCGAGCAATTTGATGAAAGCATATTCTTAAATGTGGGTAAACAAATCCAGCGAATTTCTCTAAAAAGCATTCAGTATATCAAGGGATATGGTGACTACATGAAGGTTCAATGTCAGGATAGGAGCCATACGGTACACATCACGATGAAGAATCTGGTGAAGATGCTTCCATCTTCAGATTTCTATCGTGTGCATAAATCTTACCTGATCAGACTTGACAAAATTGTGAGTTTAACAAAATCGTATGTAATGGTGGATAAAACACAAATCCCAATTAGTAGAAACAACAAACATGAGTTACTATCACTGATTCCTTTGGTAAAATAGATATGTGTTTTTTGGTGGTTAGTAAGAGAGTGGCTCAGGAAGGGGTCGCTCTTTTTTATTCATACCTATAAATGACAATAAAAAACCCCCTCATACATTTAATGTGGGGGTTATGAACAATTTGATGTTCTAAAAATGAACTCGGAAGAGCATGAACCTCCATTTTTATTCATTGAATATCAATTAGTTAATTATGATATGTGGTAACCGAGTGATTTGCTCAATTAATACGACTTTATAATGAGTTTGAGTAGGAATAATATAACTCAATCCCATAATTCTGTAAATCCTTCCTTTTTACTTTTCGTATATTTGTTGAGTTGAAAAAGATAATATCCATATCGCTTGCTATCGTTTTGCTTCTTGGTAACGTAGGGTTTACCTATGGAACCCACTTTTGCATGGGCATGGCAATGAAAAGTGAGCTCATGCTGGGCCAGGAGCATATGGATTGTGGTATGGGTACCATGGATCACCCAGACCATGAAGACGAAAAAATGCACTTTGCAGCTCCAGACTGTTGTGAAAACGAATACGTCACACTTGAAACGGATGAGCTTTTCAAGAAAGATATTTCTACTGATTTAGCACAAATCTTTGTTGCAACAACAGTTACTAGAGTCCTCTATGAAATTAATCTTGAGTTCAACCAAAATCAACCGATTCCGGTTAATAGCTCCCCCCCATTACCTGAACAGGATTTTCAGGTACTCTATCAGGCATTCTTGATATGATTTATTGATTCGAATGTATTACAGGCACTAAACAAGGTGATCCTGCAACTAATACTTTCTTTTAAATCAATAAATCAAAAAAAATGCTGAATAAAATAATAAAATACTTCCTGGAAAACCGACTGGTGACGGTCTTGATTCTCATTGGCTTCATTGCCTGGGGGATTGTGACGGCTCCATTTGGCTGGCAGGTAGGCGCATTGCCTTCTGATCCAGTGCCTGTTGATGCCATTCCTGATATCGGGGAGAATCAGCAGATTGTATTCACTCAATGGCAAGGGCGTTCACCACAGGATATTGAAGATCAGATCTCCTATCCAATGACGACCTATCTTTTAGGGATCCCGGGTGTTAAATCCATCCGAAGCTCCTCCATCTTCGGCTTTTCCAGTATCTACATCATCTTCAATGAAGACATTGAATTTTACTGGAGTCGATCTCGAATTCTGGAAAAACTCAATTCCATTCCATCTGGATTACTGCCGGATGAAGTTCAACCTACCCTAGGACCAGACGCGACAGCACTTGGACAGGTGTATTGGTACACCATAGAAGGAAGGGACAAGAGTGGAAATCCTACCGGAGGATGGGATCTGCATGAGATCCGCACCGTTCAGGACTTTTATGTGAAGTACGGATTGAATGCTACCGAAGGAGTATCTGAAGTGGCCTCAATCGGTGGATTTGTTCAGGAATATCAAATCGACGTAAATCCGGATGCGCTTTTAGCATATAACATACCACTACACCGTGTCATGACGGCTGTAAAGCAATCGAACAAAGATGTTGGGGCAAAAACGATTGAAATCAACCAGGCTGAATACCTGGTCAGAGGGTTAGGGTACATCAAGTCTGTTGAAGACCTGGAGAAAGCAGTAGTAGCGGTACAAGATAACGTACCTGTTCGGGTGAAAGACATTGGGCGCGTATCGCTCGGCCCGGCTACACGAAGAGGATTACTAGATAAAGACGGGGCTGAAGTGGTCGGAGGAGTGGTGGTCGCCAGATATGGTGCCAATCCACTGGAGGTCATCAACAATGTGAAGGACAAGATTAAGGAGATCGCTCCCGGTCTTCCGAAGAAAACACTTGCGGATGGGACGGAGAGTCAGTTGACCATTGTGCCTTTCTATGATCGATCCCAATTGATTTATGAAACACTGGGCACACTTGAAGAGGCACTTTCATTGGAAATCTTGATTTCCATTTTGGTGGTAATCGTAATGGTATACAACCTCAGAGCTTCTTTTCTGATTTCAAGTATTTTGCCCATCTCGGTACTCATGGTGTTCATTGCCATGCGCTATTTTGGTGTAGATGCCAACATTGTGGCACTTTCCGGAATCGCCATTGCCATTGGAACGATGGTGGATTTGGGGATTATACTTTCAGAAAACATCATCAAGCATCTGGATGAAGCTCCTCCTGAGCAGAAGTTAATCACGACGATTTACAATGGTTCAGCAGAGGTAGCAACTGCTATACTTGCAGCGGTTTCTACCACCATTGTCAGCTTCATTCCTGTGTTCACTATGCAGGCTGCTGAAGGCAAGCTATTCGGCCCATTAGCCTTCACCAAAACTTTTGCATTGGTTGCGGCACTCATCGTGTCACTATTGATTTTACCTACACTGGCTTACTGGTTCTTTGGAGCCAGAATTAAAAATGAGAAAGTGCAACAAGCCGTAAACCTTGGCTTGATCCTCATTGGGATAGTGGGATTAGCGTTCGGCCAGATTTGGGGCGGGATCATGCTCCTACTTTTTGGCTCACTGGTTTTCTTCAAAGCCTGGTATAATAGAAAAGAACGACCTCAGAAATGGTACAGTGGGTTAATTGGCAAGGCTGAGTTGATTCTCGCTGTTGTCGGTGTGGTTTGGTTGCTTGGTAAATATTGGTTGCCTCTTGGAGCAGGGAAAAGTGTATTTACAAACGTGCTTTTTGTGGCGCTTCTGATCGCTCTTATCCTGGGAGTATTCACATTGCTGCAATACTACTACAAGTCCATACTAAAATGGTGTCTGGCCAATAGGATCAAATTCATGCTCATTCCGGCATTTCTAATTCTGTTGGGAGTCAATATCTGGCTGGGATTCAACTCGGTTTTTGGATTTATGTCTAAAGGATTTGAGGCGATTGGTGTTAAGGTTCAATCCTCTAAAGTCTGGTCGACATTGGCACATGCCTTCCCGGGGGTTGGTGAAGAGTTTATGCCATCACTGGACGAAGGAAGTTTCTTGCTTATGCCTACTTCCATGCCACATTCAGGCATTGAGTACAATCGGAAGGTTGTAGGTCAGCTGGACATGCTGTTAACCAATATTCCGGAGGTGGATTTGACAGTCGGTAAACTGGGCAGAGTAGAATCAGCACTGGATCCGGCACCTATTTCCATGTACGAGAATGTGATCAACTATAAGTCGGAGTATAAGGTGGATGATAGAGGGAGGAAATTGAGGTTTGAAGTAGATAAGAATGGTCATTATGTTTTAGAGGGGGGAGAAGTTAGAAGTCAGAAGAAAGAAGTTAGGAGGAAGAAATTAGATAGCGAAAAACAGTGGTATTTTGACGGAGAAGACACCATCAGTCTAGCATCTAACTTCCAACTTCTAACATCTTTAGAAAAGCAACTCATTGAAGACAACAATGGAAAGTATTTCCGCAACTGGCGACCTGAAATTCAGTCTCCGGATGATATCTGGAATGAGATAATTAAGGTGACCAAAATACCTGGCGTGACTTCCGCTCCGAAGTTGCAGCCAATCGAAACCCGGTTGGTCATGCTTCAAACAGGCATGCGAGCTCCGATGGGAATCAAGGTATATGGGCCTGATTTGCAGACAATACAGGATTTCGGTTTGCAACTTGAGGAGATCCTTAAACAAGTTCCATCAGTGAAAGCAGAAGCTGTCTTTGCTGACAGAATAGTTGGCAAACCTTACATGCATCTGAACATCAACAGGGAACAGATCGCACGATATGGACTCAACATTGAAGATGTTCAGCAAACCATTGAAACGGCCATTGGTGGCATGAAGGTCACCACAACAGTTGAGGGGCGAGAACGATTTCCAGTACGCGTAAGGTATCCCAGAGAGCTCCGTGACGACCCTGAATCTTTAGCCAAGGTATTGGTTCCAACTCCGACAGGAGCACAAATTCCGCTCGGACAGTTGGTAGATATTGAATATGTGAGAGGGCCCCAAGCCATCAAAAGCGAAGAGACCTTCTTGGTTGGGTATGTCCTATTTGATAAGCGGGATGGCTATGCAGAAGTGGATGTAGTGAATGCCGCACAGCGTACTATCCAGGAGCGCATTGATAGTGGGGAGTTGGACGTGCCATCAGGAATCAGCTACAAGTTCTCGGGTAGCTATGAAAACCAGGTGCGCGCAGAAAAGCGATTGGCCATCATTGTACCGGTGGTGTTGGGGATCGTATTTTTAATCCTCTATTTCCAATTCAAGTCCACAACTACCTCACTGATGGTTTTCACCGGAATCGCCATGGCATTTAGTGGTGGATTTATCATGATCTGGCTTTATGGACAGGATTGGTTTTTTAACTTCTCATTACTGGGGATTGACTTCAGAGACCTCTTTCAGATCAAAACCATAAACCTCAGTGTAGCGGTGTGGGTAGGCTTTATTGCTTTATTTGGAATTGCGACGGACGATGGGGTGTTGATGGGCACTTATCTGGATCAAAGCTTTGATCGGAACAGGACCAAAACGATCCCCGAAATACGTGAGGCAGTAGTAGAAGCAGGATTGCGAAGAATCCGACCGGCTGTGATGACTTCTGCCACGACCATCATTGCCTTGCTTCCAATTCTTACATCTACCGGAAGAGGATCCGATATCATGATCCCAATGGCTATCCCAGCATTTGGAGGAATGGCCGTTGCAGCAATCACCTATTTCGTGGTGCCGGTACTGTATTGTATGCGAGAAGAACGAAAACTTAAAAAGCTTGAATCATGAGAAACATGTATTTCATATTAGTCGCTCTGTTCTTATTGGCTTGCTCAAAGTCAAATGAATATCCTAATGTTAAAAACATAGGTGAGTTGAGAAAAATCATGCATCAAGGGGAGTTTCAGGCAAGAGTTAGCCTGGACACGCTTGCTAAAAAAGAACTCTATGGCTTAGGAGCACTGGATACTTTATCAGGTGAGGTACTGGTAATCGATGGAGAAGTTTTTAGGTCATACGTTAAGAATGATACTTTGATTACGCAAACTGATCAATCTGCCAAGGCTACCTTGTTTGTGTACGCTTCAGTCACTGCCTGGGATACGATTGATTTTTCGAGTATTTCTGATATAGAAATTCAACTTGAAAAAAGCCAGGACTTATCAAAAGCCTTTCCGTTCATATTGTTGGGAAGTCCTTCGGTGGATTATCATGTTATCAATTTTGATTCCGAAAACGGAGACATTTCAAAACACAAGGAAGGTGCATTTAGAGGTTCATTTTCAAATGAACCATTGACTATTCTGGGCTTCTATTCCAAAGAAGCGAAAGGAATTTACACACACCATGACAGTAATCTTCACATGCATGTGATCAATGCTGATGAAACGATTATGGGTCACGTGGATCGGCTGGATCTCGAAGACAAGATGTTTCAACTTCTAACCCCAAAACGATGAGATACCTATTGATAGTTTTTTATCTGTTTTCATTGGGTGCAGCTGCTCAAACGCTGGAAGATTACTTTCAGATTGCGGCAGAGAATAACCCGGGACTGCAAGCCAAGCACAAAGCTTTCGAAGCAGCATTGGAAAGAATTCCTCAGGCTAACAGCCTACAGGATCCAACCTTTTCATTTGGATATTTTATCTCTCCGGTTGAAACTCGAGTTGGGCCACAAAGAGCACGTTTCTCATTGACCCAGATGTTTCCCTGGTTTGGAACGCTAAAAGCCAGTGGTGATGTAGCGGCATTGAATGCAGAGGCGCAATATCAGATCTTTTTGGATGCAAGAAATAAGCTGTATTATCAAATTGCTGCCGCTTATTATCCACTCTATGAATTGGATAAGTGGATAGAGCTCGAAAGTGAGAATGCTGAAATCCTTGAGTCATATAAGACCATCGCGACCACTAAGTTTGAAAATGATCAGGGGACGTTGGTTGATGTACTTAGAGTGGATATCCTGCTCAAGGATGCGTTGACCAATTTGGAAATTCTGAAAAAGAAAAAGCAACCGTTGGTCACCTCTTTCAACAAGCTTTTGAATAGAGAAGAGGGTGCAGAAGTTGTGGTAACTGATTCTCTGATGGTCAACGATCTGGCAATCAGTCGAGATTCATTACTGGTCAATAACCCTGTACTGGATGAATTGGGAATTCGATTGGAAGCGAGCAAGAAGCAAGAGTTGTTAGCTGAGAAGCAAGGATTGCCAAAGATGGGAGTGGGCTTGGATTACGTGATTGTTAGTGAACGTACCGATATGTCAGTTCCAGACAATGGCCAGAATGCTTTGATGCCTATGGTCACTGTAGGAATCCCCATTTTCAGAGGAAAGTACAAAGCTGCAAAGAAGGAAGCTCAGCTAATGCAGGAAAGTTATTCGCTTCAAAAAGAGGATCGAATCAACCAGCTCATTTCAGGCTATGAAATGGCAGATTTTGACCGGATAAAGCAAATGGAACTCCTGCAGCTCTATGATGCACAAATTGCTGAAACGCAGCAGGTGCTTAATCTCCTGCTTTCTGCATATGGGAACTCAGGAACAGCATTCGAAGAGGTATTGCGTACGCAGCAACAACTCTTAAAGTATAAAAAAATGAAGGCTACAGCAATGAAGGACTATCACCTTGCGGTGGCTATGCTTAATTATTTGACAGCTAAAAAGTATTGAAATGACAATATCCACAAGAACACTAATCATTGTGATTGTAGCAACCCTTACAGGTGGTTTGCTGCTTGGATGGGCCTTTTTTGGTGGAAGTTCAGAAGCTGAACATTCGCACACTGAAGTCATCAATGGTGAAACGGTCTGGACGTGCTCCATGCACCCGCAGATCCGGCAAAATGAACCTGGCGATTGCCCAATATGTGGAATGGATCTCATTCCATTAGAAGACGACAATGGAGAGGGTATTGACCCAATGGCAATCACCATGTCACCAACTGCCATGCAGTTAGCAAATGTTGTTACCTCAGTAGTAGGTAGCGAATCAGCCATGAAAACCATTCGATTAAACGGTAAAGTGCAGGAAGATGAACGATTAATCTTTAGCCAGACCACACATTTTCCCGGAAGGATTGAAAAACTAGCAGTGAATTTTACAGGAGAGTATGTCAGTAAGGGAAGCGTGATTGCAAATTTGTATTCACCTCAATTGGTGACTGCTCAAGAAGAGTTGTTCGAGGCTTATAAAATCAAAGAAAGTCAGCCCAATTTATATCGGGCGGCCAGGGAAAAGCTGAAGAACTGGAAGCTGAGTGAAACTCAAATAGATCAGATTATCACTACTGGAAAGACTCAGGATCAGTTTCCGGTACTGGCGGATCAGTCGGGCTATGTGACTACCAAGAAGGTCAATCTCGGTGACTATGTCAACAGAGGGCAGATCCTTTATGAAATAGCCAATCTATCCAGCGTTTGGGTGCAATTCGATGTGTATGAAAGTGACCTATCATGGATCAATAAAGGAGACTCTATTCAATTCACGATTAGCTCACTACCGGGTCAAACTTTTAAAGGCAAGATTGATTACATCGATCCTGTGATCAATCCCAAAACGCGTGTGACGAAAGCAAGAGTAGTCGTCAAAAACAACGATCAAATGCTGAAGCCGGAGATGTTTGCTTCAGGTGAGTTGAAAGCGCAATTGGGAAAGACTTCCAATCAATTAACCGTACCTAAATCTGCTGCGATGTGGACCGGAAAACGATCCGTGGTTTATGTGAAGCTATCCACAGATCAGGGATTGCATTTTAAAATGCGTGAAGTGACACTTGGTCCATCTCTGGGAGACGCTTACATCATTGAGAAAGGACTGGAGCTCGGTGAAGAAATCGCCGTGAATGGAACCTTCAGTATTGATGCTGCCGCTCAGCTTGCAGGCAAACCATCAATGATGAGCCCGCCAGCTGGCGGGGGAGCTGCCATGACAGGTCATAATCATGGTGGAATGAGCCAGGAATCTTCTCAAAGCAATCATCAAATGAGCGACTTGCAAGTGAATGAATTCGAACAAACATTTGAAAGTGATCCTGAATTTAAGGAGCAACTTCAAGCGGTCTTTTCAGCCTATCTGCCAGTAAAAGATGCACTCATAGAAAGTGATGTGAAAACGGCAAGTAAGAAAGCTAATGATCTTCAAAAGGCTATCGAAAAAGTAGATATGAAGTTAGTGAAGGATGAGGCACACATGGAATGGATGAAAGACCTGAGTATACTGCAGAAATCTACTGAAGCTATTCTGAATGAAACTAATCTGGAAAAAGCTCGAATGATGCTTTCACCCTTGAGCGATCAGCTGTTCCATTCACTTAAAAAATACCGGGTAGAGGTAGGCGGCTATCGACAATACTGCCCAATGGCTTTTGACAACACTGGAGCTTTTTGGTTAAGCGATTCAGATAAAATCCTGAATCCTTATTTCGGAGATGCGATGCTCACCTGTGGGAATGTAGAAGAACATTTAAATGAATCAATGAAATGAGCATAAACATTCGAGACCGAATTTATATCAACTGGTTGATGAATGTTAATCGCGAATTCCATGTGACCGTTGAAAATCATTACTCACACATGAATTAAACTTTTAAACTTAAATACGATGAAAACAACACTATTGACTCTAGGGCTTGCATTGGCGATTGCTTCTTGCAGCTCTACAAAAAAGGAAGAGAAAGCTGAAACTAAAGAGGCGGCAAAAACTGAGGTTTCAGCTCCATCTTCGGGCATTTCAGACTATATGACACTGAAAGATGCTTTGGTTCAAACTGATGCTTCAGCAGCAAAGGATGCAGCGGCTAAACTCGCTGAATCAGCAAGCAATGAGAATTGGAATGCTGACATTGTGAATGCAGTAAAAACAATTGCATCTAGTGACGATGTTGAAGCACAACGCACAGCCTTCAAAACGGTGACTGATGGCCTCATTGCTTCTTTAAAAGCTAATGATTCAGAAGATGGAGTCTATGTGCAGTATTGTCCAATGGCTTTTGACAACACAGGAGCCAGCTGGTTGAGTATGTCAGATCAGATCAGAAATCCATACTACGGTGACAAAATGCTGAAGTGCGGAAAAGTAACTGAAGAACTTTAAAACCCATTGAAGAGGAGGCTTGTCCTCCTCTTGCCTTAAAACCCTACCTATCATGAAAAAAATATTATTAATAATTGCAGTGGTCAGCTTAATTGGCTGTACCACATCAGAAAAGAAAGAAGAAAAAACCGAAGACCATTCTGAACACCAGCATGAGGCTAAAAAAGAGGACACCAAGAAAAAACCACTGAGTCCCCGAACCGCTTCCATGTCCAATTTTGGGAACAACCATGTCCACATTGATTATGGATCACCCAGTAAAAGAGGTCGAATGATCTTCGGAGGATTGGTTGGCTATGGCACGGTTTGGGCAACCGGTGCGCATAAAGCGACAACCATTTCCTTTGATAAGGATGTAATCATCAACAGCACAGAAATTCCGGCAGGAAAATACGGCCTTTTTACCATTCCCGGAGAAGAAGAATGGACAGTCATTATCAGTAAAGACTGGGACATGCATTTGGCAGATGAATATGATGAAACCAATGATGTCGTTAGAGTAAATGCTTCTGTCCAAAAACTTGAGGAGGTCGTGGAGTCGCTGACTTTTGAGGTCAGTGAAATTAGCGATAAGAATGGACAAATCACCATTAAATGGGATCAGACGGGCGTTTCATTTGACATTAAGAACCAATGAGAAGGCTAGTCATTTCATTATTCGTTCTTGGCTCGATAGTTTCCTGTCAACCAAAAAAAGAGACCTTTCTTAGCAAAATCAAACTGACTGATCTGCAAGGTCGGACGTTGGATTCTAAGCAATTCGAAAATAAGATTGTCATTCTCAATCTTTGGGCTACCTGGTGTAAGCCTTGCATTAAGGAAATGCCTGATTTGGTGAAGATGCAAAATGAATTATCTGATGACTTTGTTTTACTTCTTGCATCGGATGAATCCCTTGAAAAGATTCAGCAATTCACAGAAAGACGACCTTTCGACCTCACGTTTGCTCAAATTCAAACTTCCATTGAGTCTTTAGGTGTCTATTCTTTGCCCACTACTTTCGTAATAGGTAAAGATGGGCAGCTATTGGAAACGCTCGTGGGCGCAAGGAAATGGGACAGCCCTGAACAAATTGAACAACTTAAAACCTATCAGAAATGAAATTATTAACCATACTAACAATTATCTCAATAGCTCTTGTTTCCTGCCAGCCGGGCAAGGAAGAAAAAAAGGAGATGACAGCTCTTAAACAAATAGAATCCCCGACCGGAAACAATGCTTCTTTGCCTTATTTGATCAAGGGTGGGGACAGCAGATTGTATATGTCCTGGGTGGAGAAAAGGGATTCCGGTTGGATCGATCTGAAGTATTCGATACTAAGTGGAGATAGTTGGAGTGCACCGGAATTAATTGCTTCCGGTAACGATTGGTTCGTCAATTGGGCAGATTACCCGATGATGGCGGTGGACAATCAGGGCAATATGATAGCTCACTTTCCCGCTAAAAGTTCTTCCGGAACCTACTCTTATGATGTCAATGTGGTCTACAAGCCAGTGGGTGGTGAATGGTCACAACCGGTGATTCCTCATAATGACGGTACACCGACAGAGCATGGGTTTGTGACCATGCTACCCAAAAATGACGGCACGTTCCTACTTTCCTGGCTGGACGGTCGCAATACCGGAGGTGGTGATCACAACTCACATGACAGCCACGGAGGTGGGGGAGCCATGACGATCCGAACAGCTACATTAGATATGACTGGTAATCTAACACAAGAGGCGGAACTAGATTCCAAAGTGTGTGATTGCTGCCAGACCGGAGGTGCAATGACACCAAATGGCCCTGTCATCGTGTACAGAGATCGCTCGGAGGAAGAAATGCGAGATATGTCCTTTGTAAGATTTGTTGGAAATGATTGGTCAGAACCTAAGACGGTAAATTCAGATGGATGGCAGATTGCAGGATGTCCAGTAAATGGTCCAAGAATAGCTGCTTATGAAAATACAACAGCTACGGCCTGGTTCACTGCCGCTGGAGGAATTGCCAAAGTGAAGGTTGCTTTCATGGATGATTCGGGAGAATCTTTTCAGGAGCCAATCATTGTGGACGATTCCGTTTCGGTAGGTAGAGTGGATATTGTAATGATAGATAATCAATCAGCCTATGTAAGCTGGCTTGATCTGGAAGGAGAAACCCCATTGATTAAATCCAGAAAAGTTTCCAGCGATGGTTCATTAGGAAAACCGGTAATAGTTTCTGAAACCAGTGCATCCAGGGGAAGTGGATTTCCTCAGATGGAGGTGATAGATGGCGAGTTGTTTTTTGCCTGGACGGATATGGATGAACAGACGACATCAGTCAAATGCAGCAGTTTTAAGCTTTAAAGGCCTTATTTTAGATTTTGCTTAAATACAGAACTTTTCTTTTTATCTTTACGTTTTAGTAATTGCTAAAACATTAAAAGATGACCAAGACCTGTATTAGAGTATTGGCGGATCCCGTCCAAATTAAGGAGTGCAAGGAATCCCTGAACCAACTTGATGAACAGCTGGAACTAGCAACACAGATATTCAACCTTTCCGGGAATGCTGCAAGACTGAAAATTCTTTTTCTACTACACAAAGAAGAAAAAATGTGTCCTTGTGACCTAAGCGATATCCTGGATATATCTGTAGGGGGTGTTTCCCAGCATTTAAGAAAACTGAAGGATGGAGGGCTTGTACAATCTAAGAAAGTCGGCCAAACAGTTTTCTATTCCATACCCGAGAATAAAATAACAATGTTAAATACGTTAATAGAGTTATTGATTCAAGAAGAAAAACATCTGACGATATGATACCTCATGATCTGACACAAGGCATAAAGGTCTCCTTAAAAACAGCCACAGGACAGTTGGGATACATCCTCAATAAGCTTGACGATGAGGACCAGGTTGAAAATATCCTTTTACAGTTAAAAGCTGTGCAATCCACATTGACCAAGACCACTATTGAGTTGTTGGATGACACCTACAGAAAAGCCCTGGCAGAAAAAATCTCCTCAACCTACCAAAGTTGCCCTGGAAATTGTGGCAATGAAGAAGCGATTGAACGATTGAGAAAGCTGTTTCCAGAATATAAACCCGAGGAAGTGCCAGAGAAACTACAGGAGGCTCGAAGGGTGGAGGAAGAATTGAAGAAATTTTTATCAGGAAAAAGTTTGGATACCCCCTCCCCCCGAGACTGATCTTTGGTGAGATGTTTCATTAAAATAGAATGATATGAAAAATAAACTTATGATTTTCGCTGCAGCCGGTATTCTCGCAATCGGTGGTCTTGCTTACGGGATCAACTCGTCTCCCAAAGCTTGTCCTTTGGAAGGAACGCCTGAATGTCCAAAAATTAACTGTCCTTTGGCAGGAACTCCGGAGTGTCCTTATGATATGAAAGTGACTGAAGTACCCGCTTGCTGTAAGAAAAAGTAACAAGGAGGGCGCAAAGCCCTTCCTTTTTTTAGATGAAAGAACTATGAGAAACTCCCTTTTGACCAGCGGTATTTTGTCCGCTATGCTAAGTTCCCTTTGTTGTATTACTCCTGTGTTTGCGCTGATGGCGGGTGTAAGCGGGATTGCTACTACTTTTTCATGGCTGGATCCTGCTCGACCTTTTTTTGTGGGTATTACAGTATTAGTACTCGGATTTTCATGGTATCAAAAATTGAAGCCAAGAACCGAAGAGGAAATAGCTTGCGAATGTGATACAGATCAGCAACCCTCTTTCTGGCAGTCAAAAAGATTCTTAGGAATCATTACCGTATTTGCGGGTTTAATGCTCTCATTTCCCAGCTACGCTCATATTTTCTATTCCAATGGAGGAGGCCAGACACCAGTCGCCTACATTGAACAAGACTCAACCAAAACAAATAAGATTGTTCTGGATGTAAAGGGAATGACCTGTGCAGGGTGTGAAGCACATATTGAACATGAGGTTGGGGCTCTTCAGGGTGTGAAGTTTGTGGATGCCATCTATGCGGAAGGTTCTGCCACCATAGAGTATTTACCATCAAAGCTCGAAGAAAAAACAATCATAG
Organism: Ekhidna sp.; assembly: GCF_040220215.1. GTDB lineage: Bacteria > Bacteroidota > Bacteroidia > Cytophagales > Cyclobacteriaceae > Ekhidna. The sequence goes on along the minus strand of NZ_JAVJTR010000015.1, from coordinate 1,348 downwards.
AAGCAATCAATAAAACGGGATACACAGTAATAGAGAAGCCAAAAGATCAATAGCATGGAGAAAGAAGCAGTTTTACAATCTACCATCACCTGTCCAAACTGTGGACATCAGAAAGAAGAAACCATGCCCACAGATGCATGCCAATACTTCTACGAGTGTGAAAATTGCAGCAAGGTGCTGAAGCCCAAACAAGGTGATTGCTGTGTGTATTGCAGTTATGGGACTAAGAAGTGTCCACCGGTGCAAAATGGAACGTGTAATTGCTGATTATGGATGCTGATCAAAAATCGGTTTACAAGGCGCGCATGATAGGACGAATTTTCAGATTCTGCCTTGGGCTATTCTTTGTTACAGAAGTTTGGCCAGTGTATCGTGATGTTAGTTGGGAGGGGGTCTTTATAAGACTTTCATGGGCTATCGGCCTTCTTGCTTTTTATGCCCTCCTTCATCTCGCTATTGTTCGGTTTACACCAAAAATAGATCGAGTGCTTGGAGCTATTTTGGCTTTCGGTCCATTCCTTGCGGTTTTCTTACTTGGATATGGAGGACCAGCCGCTACAGGAGCTTTAACCTTTCTATCTGTATCTTTAATACTAGCAGCTATCCGAGCCGATCCGGGCTGTGAAGTGATGACAATTCCGGCTATCTTTTCAGGTAAGCATACGCATTTAGCATGTCTCCTTTTCTCTCCCATCGATTGGTGTGAAAGGAAAATTCATTAAGGAACAGTTATTCTTAAGTGCTGATTTACTTACTCCTTTGCCCCAATTTGATTTTCATTAAGTTTGTTCTTTAATGCAGCAGTTTAGAAAAATAGCAGCCATATCGTTTCTGAGCATATTCAGTATGTATCTGCTGCATCAGGTATTGCCGCATGTACATCATGAGCACGGTGCAGAGCACATAAGCATTGCTGAGACTAAGGCTGAACATTCTCATGATCACGATCATCACCATCACCATGACGATGATGACTCCAGTGAAGGTTTTGATCTCTTAGGATTCCTTTTTGGGACACACGCTCATACAGTACAGGTTAATAATATCCTTGTCACCAAAAGTATCTCCAAGCAACAGATATCAGTAAAGGTTGTAGTAGCAGATGTTACTTATGAGATTAAGATATCGGAAAGGGAGCCGGAAGAACAGATACTCTGGCAACATCCTCCGGACCCTACAAAATCCCCCCACCTAACTTCGGTTTCGTTAAGAGGCCCCCCATCTTTAGGATAATCATTTCAAGCAGGAAGAATCCCGCTTACCGAGCATATTAGGTTATGCTCAACACTATTTGATTAATCCTAAAATCAATTTACATGTATAAAAAAATCGTGTTCGCTCTTTGCGG
>NZ_JAVJTR010000014.1:0-45087 GCF_040220215.1 Ekhidna sp. | reverse complement strand
GGTGGGCGATGGCGTGAATGATGCACCAGCCATGGCCAATAGCACCGTAGGTATTGCCATGGGAGCAGCGGGCAGTGATGTAGCCCTGGAAACAGCCGATATAGCCCTGATGGCTGATAAGCTGGAGACCTTGCCTTTTGCAATCGGTTTAAGTAGAAAGGCTAAAGGCATTATCAAACAAAACCTTTGGGTGAGTCTGGGTATTGTGGCTTTATTGATACCAGCCACGATTTTCAGCTTTGCCAACATTGGTATTGCCGTACTGATTCATGAAGGCTCTACGCTGGTAGTGGTGTTTAATGCGTTGAGGTTGTTGGCTTATAAGAAGTAGTAGTGGTATCAGTGAAAATTCAAGACATTGTCAACTGCCTTTACCAACTAAATAGGGCTCTTTACTTTGTAACAATAGTTACGGACTTTGTTGAGCAAAATTCATATAATGAAGGGAAACAATAACAAAATATTATGTCACACATGAAATATTATAACGAAAAAACATTGACGAATGTAAGCTTCGAAGAAGCGATTCAAAAAGTAACCGAGGCACTAAAAGAGGAAGGGTTCGGTATCCTTACCGAAATTGATGTAAAAGAAACCCTGAAGAAAAAGCTGGATGAAGATTTTCGCCCTTACAAGATACTCGGTGCATGCAATCCGCCTTTCGCGCATAAGGCATTGTTAGCCGAAGATAAAATTGGCGCGATGCTGCCCTGCAATGTAATCGTTCAACAAACCGATGATGGCATAGAGATAGCAGCAGTGGATCCGGTGGCCTCAATGCAGGCTGTACAGAATAAAGACCTGGAAGGCATTGCTGAGGAAATTCAGTCAAAGTTAAAAACAGTTATTGAGAGCCTTTAATTATTAGCTTGACCTTATTCTGAAGTTAAAACATATGCGCTATGAAAAAGAAAAATATAAACGAAGAAAGTTCATCTAAATTGAAGTGCAAGTGCTGTTGAAACTGGCTAAATGAAAAGTAAAAGAAACCCCAATGCCATATCTGAAAAAGGGTTAAAAACCACCCTGATTGGTATTGTTGTAAGTGCATTATTGGCTATCGTAAAAGCTCTGGGAGGAATTTTTGGTCACTCTTATGCACTTATAGCTGACGCAATAGAATCAGGGACAGATGTGGTAACTTCCGCGATGCTTTGGGTGGGCTTGAGATGGTCTACCAGGCCAGCGGATGAAAACCATCCGTATGGACACGGTAAGGCGGAAGCTTTGGTGGCACTTGGAATTTCACTGGCACTTGTGGGTGCAGCCTTTATCATTATAAAAGACAGCATCTCCCATATTCAAAACCCACATAAAACCCCGGCACCTTATACGCTAATTATTTTAGTAGTGGTGGTGATTATAAAGGAGCTTCTATATCGTTTTGTGTTGAAAACTGGGAAAGAAATACAAAGTGGAGCGGTCAAAGCAGATGCCTTTCATCATCGCAGTGATGCCATTACTTCTTTAGCGGCATTCATAGGGATATCCATTGCTCTATGGGGTGGTGAAGGATACGAAGTAGCTGACGATTACGCAGCACTTATCGCAGCAGCATTTATCATTTACAATGCCTACAAGATAGGCCGCCCTGCTATTGGTGAATTATTAGATGAAGCATTAGAGCCTGAATTTCATAAGGAGATAATCCTTCTTGCAGAGCAAATTCCAGAGGTTCAAAGAGTAGAACAATGCCATGCCAGAAAAATGGGATCAGCATATCATGTTGACCTACACATTTGGGTAGATGGTGAGCTCTCGGTAGAGAAAGGACATCAGATAGCTCATAAAGTAAAGGATAGGCTGATTGAAAGTATTTCTCAAATAATTGATGTGCATATTCATATCGAACCAGGTTAGACCACCCTTTACTGATCAGCCATTTAGATTAAAATGAAAAACTATGTCTCATAACCACGATCATTCATATAATGAGTTGGAGGATTGTTAAAAGAGCAGTTAAATTCCAAATTTCTTCTAAATTGAATTCGTAGTTTGCACTAATGAAAATCTTGATCATAGAGGACGAGAAAGAGCTTGCTCAAGACATGGTGAACTACCTTACCAATGAGCAATATCGATGCGAATGGGCATCTGATTTCCAGTCAGCAATGGATAAGGTGTATGCGTATGAATATGATTGTATCCTACTTGATCTTATGCTGCCGGGAGGAGATGGGCTTACTATTCTTGATGAGCTCAAAAAGCAGAACAAGCAAGATGGTGTAATCATTATCTCAGCTAAAAACGCAATTGAAGATAAAGTGAAAGGGCTGAAACTTGGAGCAGATGATTATCTCGCAAAACCATTTCACCAAGCAGAATTAGCAGCAAGAATAGAATCATTGATTAGGCGAAAGCAATTTGATAGCAACAATGTAATTGTTCAAAATGAATTGACCATTGACATCAATGCAAAGACTGTGATGGTTAATGATCAGTCTCTTACTCTAACAAAGAAAGAATACGACCTACTTCTCTTTTTCATTGGTAACAAGAATAGAGTCCTTTCAAAAGGAGCTTTAGCAGAGCACCTTTCAGGTGACTTTGCTGATATGTTTGACAACCATGATTTTGTATACGCCCATGTCAAAAACCTTAAGAAAAAACTCAAAGAGAAAGGTTATGGGGACTACATTAAAACCATTTACGGAACCGGATATAAGTGGGAACAATGACCAAATTACTCAATAGACCATTAAAGGCTTTTGTCCTTTACTCACTGATTATTTTGGCAATCAGCATTCCAGCTTATGTGCTGGTTATTGACTACATCTGGACAAGTGAATTGGATGAAAACAACTGGCTCACCTTGCAACATACCAAACAAAGACTTCAATCCAAACAATTCACGCAAGCTGAAATAGAAAATATCAATCACATTTGGGGAGAGCTGCAACCTGGAGTTTCGATTGTGAAAGTAGATGACAAAATTGTTTCAAAGGACAGTATTTATGAAGCCATTAGACCAAACGTGTTTGATGAGGGTGATGGAGAAGATCGGTTTCGTGGTTTACAATCATTCGTAGAAATAAATGGTCAGCCATACATCCTGACTATCGAAACCAATGTTGAAGAATGGGATGAAACCTTTGCTGCGGTGGCAGTCATTACATTTTTCTTTTTCATCATTCTGATTATCGGTTTTATACTTCTCAATAAGAAAATTGCAACGAAGACCTGGCAACCTTTTTATCAAACATTGAGTTCGCTGAAATCCTTTGAACTTTCTAAAGACCACTCCTTAGAATTGCCTTCATCAGATATTCAAGAATTTCAGGAAATGAACCAGTCCTTGCTTCAGTTGGTAAAAAACAATGTTGATACCTATCAGCAACAAAAAGCCTTCACAGAAAATGCATCACATGAGCTTCAAACTCCTATTGCGTTGCTCAAATCCAAAATGGACTTATTGATCCAGCAGAAAGACCTAACTCCTGAAATCTCTGAAATGCTGAATAGCATAGAAGCACCATTGGCACGCCTCTCCCGAATCAACAAAAATCTGCTCCTATTGGCCAAGGTGGAGAATCACCAATACAGTGATATTGAAGCATTAGACATAAAAGAATACTTCGAAAGTTCCATCACCCTTTTTGAAGACTATTTAGGTGACAAGCAACTCCAAATCTCCAACAATATAAAGGAACCCCTTCTGATCAATGCCAACTCATTTTTAGTGGAAACACTTATTCACAACCTCCTTTCGAATGCAATCAGACATACCTCACAATCTGGTCAAATTGAAATATCCTGTGATGGAAGAATGCTTCAAGTGAAGAATACCGGCAAAGAAAGTTTAGACCAAAATCACCTCTTTGAACGATTCTCCAACGTTACCAAAGACAAAGTGAGCAGTGGCTTGGGGCTGGCTATTGTCCGGGAGGTAGCAAACAAATACCAATGGAAAGTGAACTATCATTTTGAGAATGGTTTCCATGTTTTCTCCATGGAGTTTTAAAATTCCAAATTTCTTCTAAATCGTGTCTGATGTTTGTCCAGTAATTCAAACGTTAAAAATACAATTATGAAAAATTTAGCAATAATCATTGCACTATCGATTGCATTTTCACTGCAATCATGTGCTCAAAACAAAAAGGACAATAGCGCTCCTGAAAAAGTAAAAACTGCTTTCAATGAAAAGTTTCCCGATGCTAAAAAAGTAGAATGGGAAATGGAAAACGACTCAGAATGGGAAGCTGAATTTAAAATGAAGGGAAAAGAATATTCAGCCAATTTCAGCACAGATGGGGAGTGGCGTGAAACCGAATATGAAATAAAAGAATCTGAGATACCGGCAAATATTCGTGCCATCCTGGATGAAAACTTCACAGATTATGAGATCGAAGATGCTGAGATTGCTGAAACACCGGCAGGCATATCTTATGAAATGGAAATTGAAGCGGATGATGAGGAATTTGAAGTTACCATTGATTCAGAGGGAACTTTAACCAAGAAAAAGGAAAGCGAAGAAGACGATGAGAATGACGAAGATTAATCAGATTACCTTCTTAGGCCTTCTGCTATTCCCCTTTGGGATATTGGCACAAAAATCATCGGTTAATGTTTCCGGAACGATTAAAGACAAGGTCTCCAATGAGGCCTTGCCTTTTGTTACCGTTCAAATGCAAAGGCCTGATTCTTCTTTGGTCACAGGTACCATTTCCAATGAGAAGGGGTTGTTCAGTATTGGAGGTATTGAACCAGGTGATTATCTCCTAAAAATCTCGTACATAGGTTACAAAAAGTATATTTCTGCGCTCTATGTTGGCTCTAACTCTGAGTTCATCGATGTAGGGGCAATTGTACTGGAAGAAGATGTACAACAGTTGAATGAAGTGGTGGTAACGGCTCAGCAAGATGCAGTGAGTGGACAAATGGATAAAAAGACCTTTACAGTTGAAGATAATGTAAGTCAGGGAGGTGGCAGTGTGCTACAATCCATGCAGAACCTTCCGGGCGTTACCACTCAAGATGGACAAGTCCAACTCAGAGGGAATGATCAAGTCATGATTCTGATCGATGGTAAACAAACAGCCATTACAGGTTTTGGCAATCAGAATGGACTAGATAACATCCCTGCATCAGCAGTAGATAAAATTGAGATCATCAATAATCCCTCTGCAAAGTATGATGCTAATGGTAATGGAGGCATCATCAACATCGTGATGAAAAAGGAAGAACAAAAAGGCTTCAATGGGAAAGTTGGACTGTCAACTGGACTTGGCGCATTATGGGTACGAAAAGAGAACCTTGAAGGCATTCGTCCACAATATCAAGCCACGCCAAAACTCAATCCTTCGCTTTCATTGAACTATCGAAAGAAGAAAGTCAATTTCTTTTTACAAGCAGACAACCTGTATACAGAGACACTCAATAAAAATGAATTTGTCACTCGTACTTATGATGATGGTACAGTCATTAACCAGCAGCTAAAAAGAAATCGAAACACCAACTTCTTTTCCTCCAAAGCTGGCATGGATTGGTACATCAATGATTATAACAGTTTGACCATTTCAGGATTGTTTAGTCAGGAGTCAATCAAGGATTATGGAGATCAGCCTTTTTTCAATGGAAATGATGGAGAAAATCTCAGGCTATGGCAGTTTTTAGAAGATGAAGTATTGACGGCTGCAATGACATCTGTAGCCTATGAACATAAATTTCAGCAGCCAGGTCACAAGTTGAATGTTGGCTTCAATTACACCTTTGACAGAGAGGATGAAAAGTATTTCTTTACCAACACCCAACCTTCATTTTCCACCGAGGAATCCTTTTTCCTAATTGCTGATCAGAAAGTAGCAGACTTCAATTTCGATTATACCCGACCGTTGAAACATGGCCTTTTAGAAACAGGGATTAAGTTTCGAAGAAGAACCATCCCTACGGATATGCAATTCAATCCTTCCGCATTAAACTCTGTCCTGGACACAGGTGCCGATGGACTGGCTACCTATACAGAAACCATCCCAGCCATCTATGGAAACTACATCTATGAAGTCAAAAAGTTAGAAGCTGAAATTGGGTTACGTGTGGAATATGTGGATTTACAATACGATGTAGATCCAAACCACAATACCTATCAGAGTGATGGGTATGATTATTTGCAGCCTTTTCCTAATGCACGATTAACCTATAGAATTAATGATAGTAACCAACTATCAGCTTTCTATAATCGCAGGGTTGATCGCCCCGATGAAGTGGATATCCGAATTTTCCCTAAATATGACGATGCAGAAATTATCAAGGTAGGTAACCCAGGACTTCAGCCTCAGTTCACCAACAGTTTTGAGCTTGGCTACAAGAATGGTTGGGACAAAGGCTATTTCTACGGAGCGACTTATCATCGGTTTTCCGATGGAACCATCACACGAGTGGCCACCACTGTGGATACTACCAACTTGATTTACAACATATCCCAGAATGCTGGTAAAAGCTCCAATACGGGAATTGAAGTCGTTATCAGTCAGGAGATTACTGATAAAATCAACATGAACTTGAATTTGAACGGGTACTATAACCAGATAGATGCTTTCACGGTTGTCAATCAATACCCGGTAGAAAACACCTTTACAGCTGATCAACAGGAAGTCTATTCAGGAAACATAAAATTGAACACCAATTTCAAGTTGGGTAAAAATGCAGAAGCTCAATTATCTGCCATTTATTTAGCTCCTGACATCATTCCTCAAGGAACCATCGATTCACGATTTTCCCTTGACTTGGGCGTTAAGAAAATGATCCAAAATGGTAAAGGTGAATTGTTCCTAAACGCAACTGACCTATTAAATACAATGGTCATTAGGAAAGAGATTAACGGAAATAATTTCTCATACACCAGTAACGATTACTATGAAACTCAAGTGATTCGATTTGGATATAATTTTAAATTTTAAAGATGAAAGAAATAGTAAAGGAGGTAAGTACTTATTGTAAGGAAATTCTAACTGGGGAAAGATGCTCCTCACTTCCATTTCATAACCTTACCCATACAGAAGAAGTAGTAGATGGCGTAAAGAAAATATGCAAAAATGAAGGTATTGTGGGTAATGATCATGAAATTTTGATCATATCGGCATGGTTTCATGATACCGGACTTGTTCAGAAGTATGCAGGACATGAGGAAGTAAGTATCTCATTCGCAAAAGAGTTTTTACAGGTAAAAGGATATCCGGAGGATGGTATCAATCAAATTGTTGCATGTATAGCCGCCACCAAATTACCTCAGAACCCTACGATCTCTATAGCCGAAGTGCTTTGTGATGCAGACCTTTTTCACGTTAGTACACCAAATTTCTTTTACCGTAAACTGCTCCTACGCAAAGAGTGGGAAACCGAACTTGGTAAGACTTTTACCGACCTTGAATGGCACCATGTGAATCATGATTTTTTGCGAAACCATCAATACTTCACTGAGTATGGAAAGAAGGTCCTCGCTAAAGGACAAGACAAGAATATCCTGAAAGTAGAGAACTTGATTAAGATGTGCAGTCCTGATGTTCCATCAGATGGAGAGGGACAGGTTTGATCAAAATTAGAAGCAAATCATGTAGGAGCAAAAACACTGAGCAGGGAAAATACGAATAAATTATGGGGGTTTTGAGTATAGTAATCTGGTCTAATTAACCACATTTACCCTTTTAATACTTGACCCCTCCTGAGTTAAAATTCTGATTAGGTAATGTCCAGCTTTTAGATCAGTAAGCTCAATATGATCATCAGGATCATCAAAGACCAGTAATTTCTTGCCATTTATACTTAAAATCTCAACTCTTTTTATCTTATTATTGGTCTTGAAATTAACAACTGAGTTTATAACCGGATTTGGGTAAACGTTTATTTCACTGTCTCCAATCTTATTTAGTTTTACTAAAATCGTTTCAAACCACTCATACTGTCCATCATAGTCTACCTGTTTAAGTCGGTAGTAAACAAATCTATTTAAAGCGGTTTCCTTATCGGTGTATTCATATCGCTGATACTGGGAACTGGTTCCATTACCATTTACCTGTGTAACTATGTTAAAGTCTACCCCATTAGAAGACTTGTGAAGTTCGAAGTAGTCATTGTTTAGCTCCGAGGCTGTCTCCCAAACTACCACTATTTCGTCATTCTTGATACTCGCTTCAAATCGGATTAATTCTACAGGTAGTGCGGTTCCTCCGAACGATGGCGGGACATCTGCCGGAAAATCGGGAGCGGTAGCATCCGCCGATTGATCTCCAGCCCCATCTTGTGTTGACCAATTAGTTGCAGTAGCAATTGCAGTTGCACAATCTGCCACTGTGGTATTACATGAAGTACTACCTGTATAAACCATTACATCTTCATCTCCCATTATGGAAGTAGCATTTGTTCCTGCCGTCAGTCCTGTGTTGGTAAGTGTTCCTTTTACACTATCAAATCCATCATTGCTATGGCACTCAAAAAAGTAGTAGGTGTGCTGTCATTGGTTCCTTGAAAAGCATAAAGTACTTCATTGGAGGCATTAAGGTCAATTGTTCCGGATATGGTACCCACGGAAGAGCCATAACCAGGATTTGCTGCACTTTTTGTTTCAAGAAAATTAACCACCGTTCCCGCAGTAATGATTGCACCGCCTGTACTCCATGTTATTTCTCCTTCATTGAGATTATTAAAGGCACCACCACCTCCGATTGGTGATCCGTTCCATTCATTATCAGTAAAGTAGATGGTAGAATTTGCAGGAATATCGACCAAAGCAAGTATAGAAAAACCATCATTTCCATCTGCATTGTAACCTACGAACATGATATCGCCAGCGGTTAATTGTGCAGATAGTTGAAGGCTAAGTAGTAGGGCTATTTTTGCTAGAATGAATCTCATTAAGTCTTAATAAGCTTTTAAGGTAGTAAATACGTGAATACCTAGCTTATAACATTCGATTAAGTAACACATTCTATTGTTAAATAGTAAAAACCCCAGATTTCTCCGGGGTTTTATTACCAAATAGAACAACTATCACTAACCTTTGTCAACCACCAATTATAACTGTTCCAGAACGAGCGTTTTGTTTCCCGAATCTGAAGAACTGGTTAGCTCTACTTTGGTATCACTTGTCGAAACAATATCCCAATCATCTTCCAATTGCTCAAATGGCCCTTCCTCTACTTCAAACTCAATTAAAAGTATCGGCATGTCTGAATTAGTAATGGCCTCCCACTCACCTTCTACCACGACTTGAGTGTCAAGATTATCAGCCCTGAGTGCCTCTCCTGCATCAAAAGAGAAATAGAATCCGGTAAATTCATCTGTCAAATCTGATCCAGTTTTATCTACATAGCTGGTCAGTGTCCAATCCCCTGACATAAGAAGTGTGTTAATGGCAGATTCTTTTTGCTCATCAGCATCATCATCGTCAGTCTCCCCATCATCATTATCCTCGTCATCATCATCTTCTCCATCGCCATCGTCATCATTATCCTCATCATCGTTGATGCCATCATTATCATCATCCTCGTCCTCATCATTTTCTACTCCATCACCGTCAATATCATCGTCTTCACTATTACCTTCACCATCTTCATCCAAATCTTCATCCTCTTCTAGCTCTGCCGCATCCTCCAGTTCGCTCAGAATCTTTACTGATAGCGTGTTATTACCATCTGGGTCATTTGGATAAATCTCAATTACACCATCACCATTTCCATCTTTGGCCTTAGAAAGATCCACAGTTCCATTGACACCAAATAGCGCATCAAGGTTAAAGTCAATCACAATTACAAAACCCGTATTTTCCACAACCAGATCACCACCATTTTTTGTGAAGTTGATTTCAAAATCTTCACGCTTGTCTGTCCAGAACTTAAATGGCACACCCGAAATGTCTCCCTCAATCAAAACAGATTTTCCATCTAAACCTGAAGATGCGTCATTTGAAGGCGCAAGGTCAAACTCGATTTCATCATATATCCCAGCAGGGATTTCAGCCCCGGCAAGATCTACTGCAAGCGTATCTGCCAGAAGATCCAACACGAACGGTCCGTCAAATTCTGGTTCTGAGTGAACTGAATCAGTAGCTGATCGTTCATCTGCCTCATCAATTTTCAGTTCCAATTTTTCAACATTAACCAAAAACTTATCTATTGCAACTGCAGCAGCTATTCTACCACCAGTTGGCGTTGATCCATAAGTAGCTTTTCCTTTAACTGTCATCTTTTTATTAGTATCAATAGCAGGTAACAGGTCTCCGCTTGAATTATTACAACTTACAACACCAAATCCTAGAAAGGCGGCAAGTACAGGGATCAGTTTCTTTTTCATCATTTTCATCATTTTATTTTTTTCACTTTTTAAAGTGCATTTCAAAAAGAATTTTAATTTTGATGATTCTTGAAATGCATTCATCGTTCGTTTTCATGAATTTCAGGCATAAAACCGATGAGGATCCGAAACTCCTACCAGGTCTTTGATTTTCTTTTTGGTTTTGAAATAATCAGATATGAATTTAGAACAAGAATCGAACGTATGTAAGGAAGAAGTTTACAATGAGCTCTTCCGAACCCATAGCAAGAATCTTCATGATTTCCTCTATTATAAGTTTGGCTCTGCTAACAATCCGGGAGATATAGTACAAGAAGCATTTTACAGACTTTGGAAAAAATGCAGGGATATTTTACCAGAAAAGGCCAAATCCTTCCTTTTCACAGCCGCTAATAATAAAATGCTCAATGAGATAGCTAAACGAAAGACGGCATTAGATTATGAAAAGACACCAACCAAATCCCATGATTCAGAAACTCCTGAGTACATTTTTGAGGAACATGAATACATGGAAAAGTTGAAGGAAGCATTAAACAATTTAACGGAGGATCAAAGAGTTACTTTTATGCTCAATCGTGTTGAAGGAAAGAAGCATCAGGAAATTGCGGATATGCTCGGTATCTCCAGAAAGGCGGTCGAAAAGCGTATTTATACCTCTCTGAAAATTTTAAGGAAAAAATTAGGCGATAAAATTGGTTAGCTCGTGGTAGGAAATCTGATCGTTCAACGGTTTTATGGATATGGAGGAAGATAAATACATAAAAAAGTGGTTATTGGAGGAACTTAGCGAGCAGGAGCTGAGCAATTTTAGAAAGAGCAGTGACTTCCAATCACTAATGCGTCTTGATCGCGCATTGATGGCATTTAAATCTCCAGAATATTCAGTCGAAGAGGAACTTGTAAAATCCAACAGCAGGAAAGCAGCCAGTGAGTACAAACATTCAAGGGCAAAGTCTTGGATGAAAATCGCGGCTACTCTTCTGCTGCTGGCAACTATGGTTTACATTTTTATACCTAAAACTGAAAGTGTGATCATACAGGTCTTTGCCGAAACCACAAAATCTATCCTTCTTCCGGATTCTTCTCAGGTCAAGCTTAAAAAAGGCTCCATGCTTTCATTTGATCAAGGTAAATGGAACTCAGAAAGAAAGGTAACACTGGATGGAGAAGGATACTTTGAAGTAAAAAAAGGTTCTCGATTTGAAGTTGTCACTACTCAGGGAAGCATAAATGTGCTGGGAACAGCATTCAATGTGAGGGCATGGGAGGGCTATTTTGCTGTGGACTGCTATCATGGGAAGGTGGCAGTGAAGAAGAATAAAAAGGAGGCTGTCCTCACTGCAAATCAGGGTTTGCAATTCATTGATGGAAGTGGGGGAGAAATAAGAATTTTTGAACCGAAACTTCCCGATTGGATGCTTGGAGAAAGTACCTTTGAGGGTGTTCCGTTAAAAATAGTTTTGAAAGCATTTGAAAGACAATACGAGGTAACTGTGACTGCAAAATCAATTAATACCAACCAATCCTTTTCCGGAAGTTTTACCCATGCTGATATTGACCTTGCTTTAAGGTCAATCACGGTACCGCTAAATTTGTATTATAAAATAAATGATTCAGAAGTCACCCTAATGAGTGAGTCACCTAATTAAAACAACATATTCCGCCTGTTTATTCCTGATCTTTTGTGGGTTATCCAATGTTTTTGCACAAGGCGATAATGGCACAGATGTGCCGGTTATTGATGTATTGAAAGATTTAGAGAAAACATTCAACGTGTCCTTCTCTTTTGCTGACAGTGCACTCACCAATGTTAGGATTTTGCCCTTTCAAGGTGGGGTGCTTGATGCTCATTTGAGCAGCATAGAACAGCAAACGTTGATCGTGTTTGAAGTGCTGAGCGATCGATTTATCGCCGTGAGGTATATCCCTGACAAACAAGTAGCTATCTGCGGTTATATTAAAAGCAAGAAGTCTGGGAATCCGGTTTCAGAAGCGATTATTCAATCCAAAAACGAAATCATTTTTACAAATGAGGAAGGCTTTTTTGAAATTAAAGGTATTGCTGCGAATGACTCTGTACTGATTCAACGACTGGGGTATCAACCCAGAATAGTAAATGTTTCATCCATTCGAAGACAAAACTGTAATAATATTTACCTGACTGAGCGTATTTCGCAGCTTAAACAGGTAATTATTACAAACTACCTCACCCAAGGAATAAGTCTTGGGCCTGGTGGAGTTTTTTCTCTGGAAGCTGAAAAATTCGGTGTGTTACCGGGGCTTGTAGAACCCGATTTACTTCATTCCATTCAGTCGTTACCCGGTATTCACAGTTTCAACGAGACCATCTCCAATATCAACATTAGGGGCGGAACCAATGATCAAAACCTGATCTTATGGAACGATATTCGTATGTATCAAACAGGTCATTTCTTCGGCCTTATTTCTGCCTTCAACCCCTACCTTTCGCATCATGTTGATATTACCAAGAACGGTACCAATGCTGCATACGGAAGAAGTGTTTCTGGAATGATAAATATTAGTTCGGACAATAACATCGTTCAAGAATTTTCAGGAACAGCAGGCGTGAATATGCTCAATGGTGATCTTTTATTGAAAATCCCTGTGTCAAAACGGTCTTCAATCCATTTGTCTGGCAGACATTCTATTTCTGGCCTTTGGAAGACACCTACTTACAATACTTATTTTGAGCGAGCTTTCCGAGATTCAGACTTGTTCAATCCCTCCGCTAATACAGTTATTTCAGATGATCAATTTAGTTTTTACGATTATAGCTTTCACTATTTGATTGACCTCAATGAAACAGATGAAATCAGACTCAATCTTCTAAATATTCAAAATGAACTTCAATACACGGAAGCAGCTACTGTAGGTGGGTCTTTGATAGAAAAAACAAGTAGCCTCAGTCAACAAAGTAGAGCAGGTGGTTTTCAATTCAAAAAACAGTGGAACACCGGATTTAATAGCTCATTTAATCTGTATGTCTCTCGGTATAATTTAAATGCCATCAATAACGATATTTCACAAAACCAGGAACTTAAACAGACCAACGAAGTGCTTGATTTTGGGGCAAAAATTGAAGCCGGAATTATTCTAGGTGCTCAAGCTGATCTATCACTTGGCTATGAAATCAACGATGTAGGAGTCACCAATGAAGAAAACTTGAGCGACCCGAACTTTAGAAGTTTAAAGACGGAAATTGTTAGAACTCATAGTGCATTTGGCCAAATGACCTACGAGTCGAAACACAGCGGAACCTTAATAACACTCGGATCTCGCGCTTCATACTTTGACAAGTTTGGACAATGGCGAATTGAGCCAAGAGCAGCTGTAACACAAGCACTATCTCCAAAATTTTCGGTAGACCTTTTGGGTGAATTAAAGAGCCAGGTTACTACTCAAATTATTGATTTTCAAACAGATTTTTTAGGTATTGAAAAAAGAAGATGGGTACTTTCAAATGATCAGGATATTCCCATTATTAAAAGCAATCAGCTTTCAATTGGCGTAAATTATTCCTATCAAAAATGGCTTGTGACCCTTGAGGCTTATCGAAAAAACGTGAACGCTATCATCACCTCAAGTCAGGGTTTTCAAAATCAATTTCAGTTTGTAAGATCCCCAGGAAACTACCTTGTAAATGGTGTGGACTTTCTGATTAACAGAAAAACGGATCATAATTCTTCCTGGATAAGCTATGCTATTGCAGAAAATACATACGAGTTTCGAGAACTGCAACCAGTCACTTTTCCTAACAATGTCGACATCACGCACTCTTTGGCCGGAGGAACTAGCGTTACATACGAGCGATGGAGTGGATCTGCTGGATTCAACTATAGAATCGGTAGACCCTTTACTTCGCCGAATCCACAGGTGGAGACCATTGATGGTGCTATCAACTATGGATCACCAAACAGTCAGCGAGTAGACTATTACCTGAGACTGGATTTATCTTTAAAGTATCATTTTAAAGTTTCTGAACGGACAAGAGGACAAATTGGTGTTTCAATTTGGAACTTAGCTGATAGAAAAAACACGACTAGCATCTATTACCAGTTGGATCCTAGTGAACAAATAAATCGTATTGAGCAGGAAGCCTTGGGTAGGACGATAAATGTTGGAATGAGATTAAATTTTTAACAGAAACGGTAGGAATAAGCATTGGATGACGGTTTAATATAAGGAAGAAGATCATTTGAAAAATCATATACATATAACACTTCACTTTTTTATCCTCATTTTTCTGGGGACAATTTCTGGCTGTAGGGAAGAGGTGATCGTGGTAGAAGAACCCTCTGAGGAGGAGGTATTAAGTGTTGATGATATCACAATCCAGAATGTTAAGCGAATGCTTCAAATGGACGGATCATTCGATAACATTTTGGATCGGTCTAGCTGCACTTCTGTTGGATTGCCTGTTGGAGTTGTTGCAAATAATCAGGAACAAACGATTAATGACACATCTGATTTCGATTTGATCTTTCAGATTTTTGATGCCTCTGAGGAAGACGATGATACATTATATTTTATTTTCCCAATTACAATAATCTTCGCGGACTATTCGGAACAGCAAGTTTCTAATTCAGATGATTTTTCACAAATCATCAATAGTTGCTCGAACGAAGTAGATGATGACATAGAATGTATAGACTTTGTTTATCCCGTTGAAATTTCCTCTTATGACAAGCTTTCCCAACAAGCCAAAGTAATTGAGTTTAAAGATGATCGAGAATTATATTCATATCTGGACCAATTGTCAGAAGATTTTATCTACGGATTCAGATATCCTCTGGTATTAACCCGGCCCGATATTTCCACAGTTACTGTTAATAACAATAGTCAACTTAATGATGCTATCGTGTCTGCTGACGGAACCTGCGATGAAGACGATGATGTGCTAACAAAAGAGGAGCGTGAAACCCATGACCTTCTGATTTCCGGAATATGGGGGATTTCATTGTTTGAAGATGTGGATGATAAAACGGATGACTTTGCGGAATACTTACTCATATTTAATGAAGATGGCAGTGTGATTGCGGAGATAAATGAAGTGGAAATAGTTGGATCCTGGGAGGTAAGATATGAAGAATCAGACAGTAAGTTGGAGGTAGAATTAGAATTCGACACTGACGAAGAACCGATTGTACTTTTGAATGACGAGTGGGTGATATCTTCCAAGACGGAAGTCACTATCGAGATGTTTTCTGAGGGCGAGGAAGGTGACACAGAGAAGCAGCTCACAATTGATAAAATCTGAATGGGACTAAGAAGAGTGCTTAGATAGATGGCAATCTCTGAATGCTATTGCTATCTAGGCCTTTTATTTATGAGAACCACTCAAAGGAGTTTCATTGATTGAGATAGTCATGAATGGTAAAAAGTTACCATTGTGTACAAAAAACTTCCGAGCTTAATTTGCAATGTAGTGATTAGGTAGTGATTAGATTAACCGGCTAAGGTGAAGAAAGGCAGTGCATCCAGCACTGTCTTTTATTTTTTATAGATACCATGTAAAACAGCATATTTTACAAGCTCTGCAGTAGAATCAAATCCAAGCTTATCCATGATATTTTGCTTGTGTCGATTGACTGTGTTTGGGCTTATATGAAGCTCCAGACCTATTTGACGACTTGTTTTGCCATCCGTCAACATGATTACAACCTCTTTTTCTCTTAAGGTTAAATTAACCGAACTGTCATCAATCGTTTTTTGATAAATAAGTCTGAATTCCTGATCCTTTAGAGAATGAACAGCTGCGGACACATTTCCGAAATCGTATTGCATCGAAAGCTCGGTAACCCTTCCAAAACTTAGTAATGGATGATGATCGTCATCAACCTCCAGCACATGAAATTGCTGAAGAACCCGGATAACCTGACCGTTTTTTTTCACTAACCTGAATGTAACCTGAAACGCCAGGTTTTTGATATCTTCCTTATCATGTGTGGATCGAATTTCCTGAAAAGTCGGATAGACGGTTTCTGCAAGTATTTTTTGATCTTCCACCTCAATAAGATCGAAAAAGGGCTTACTGTTTTTTTGAAAAACAACCGGGGAGTATCCAGTCAATGCGCTAAACCCGTCACTTAGATATTCAAAATTCAGTGTGTGGTAATTGAAAAGATAAAAGATAGTGGGCCCTGTTTCACACAACTCATCTATCGTTGCGTATTTCTTTGCATATCGCTCAATTAGAGCGGTATCCGCTGACCTCCAATTTTTAAGTAATACTTCGAAGTGTTTGTCATAGTCCACAGTAGAGTTATCATTGGCCTTTTATAAAGTTAATAATTTGTGGGTTATTCCAAATCTTTCACTTCATGGTGCACGTTGGCATCTACCACTACATTATTTATTTCAAGGTCGATACCTGTAGCTCCCTTATCAGGATAATCAAGCTGATTGAGGACATATTTCATTGCCTCAAGTCGCGCGATATTCTTATCATTTCCATCAATCACTACCCAGGGACAACCTCTCCAGCTAGTTCTCTTGAGCATCTGATTCTTGTAATAGGTGTAGTCATCCCATCTGAGCTGTGCCTCAATATCCACTGTGCTGAGCTTCCATTTCTTTAGTGGATTGGTCTTTCGCTCTTCCAGTCTGCTTTTTTGTTCGTCATGATCAATTGAAAACCAGAGCTTAAAAATGTGCACTCCATCATTGATTAGCATGCGCTCCATTAGGACAACTTCCTTCATGAAAGTTTCATACTCTGTTTCTGAACAAAAACCCATTACCGGCTCTACTACGGCTCTGTTGTACCAACTCCGGTCAAAGAAAATAATTTGCCCGGGATTGGGCAGTTCTTTGATATACCGCTGAAAATACCACTGACCCTTTTCAGCATCTGATGGTTTGTTAAGTGCTACTATCCTATACCCTCTGGGATTGATGTAGCGAACAAAACGCATGATTGCACCACCTTTTCCTGCAGTGTCACGTCCTTCGAATAAAATAACGACGGTTGACCTGTTTCCTGCACCCAATTTTCCATGCGGATCATCTCCTCCTGAAGCTTTCGATATTCCGGGTTATCCTCTAGTGTGCTCATTTTTAGTTAGCTTTTTTTATTGATATGATTCCCATGAAATAGCTTTTTCTTTACGGTATATGAATTCCCGCGAAAGTTGTGAAGTTTCGGAGCAGCCGGAAGCTGCCATCAACTCCAGAAAATCATTGAGAATTTCTTCATGATAATTCTTTACCCGCTTCCATTTTTCGGATACCACCAGGCCATTCATCAGGTATTTTTTATTGGTGGCCACACCGGCAGGACAGTTGTTAGTGTTGCATTTCAGTGCCTGAATACAGCCCAATGCCAGCATCATTCCACGTGCCGAGTTGCAAAGATCAGCCCCAAGGCACAATGCTTTGAAAATATCAAACGAGGTAATGATTTTAGTAGCTGTGATCACCTTAATTTCTTCTTTGAAACCAAAGTCACGCAGCGTATCTACGACAAATAGTAATGCGCTCTCCCAGGGCATCCCTACATAATTTGAGAAGTCGATAGGTGCGGCTCCTGTACCCCCCTCAGCGCCATCCACGGTAATGAAATCGGGCTTTACCCCCGTTTTCTTCATTGCTTCACATATTTCAATAAACTCAGTTTTATTACCAACACAGAGCTTGAAGCCGATGGGTTTTCCTCCCGAAAGATCTCGCAGGTCGCTAATAAACTGCATAAGCTCTGTCGGGTTTGAAAAAGCTGAATGACCAGGGGGTGACAGCACTGTGGTATTCGGTTTCACGCCACGGATATTGGCAATCTCCTGATTATTTTTAGCAGCAGGCAAAACCCCTCCATGTCCTGGCTTGGCTCCTTGAGATATTTTTATCTCAATCATTTTAACCTCACTTTTACCAGCCTGTACTTTAAATTTTTTGGATGAAAATGTGCCATCTTCATTTCTGGAACCAAAGTATCCGGTACCCAGCTGATATACTACATCGCCCCCCTGTAAATGATAATCTGAAATACCACCTTCCCCTGTATTATGGTAGAAACCACCTTCACGTGCACCAATGTTGAGTGCCTTCACAGCGTTTTTACCCAGGGCACCAAAACTCATGGCTGAGATGTTAAAAAGACTAGCTGAATAGGGCTGTTTACATGCTTTACCTCCTATGATTACTCTTGGCGCCTCATTAAGCTTTGGAGCTGGATAAATACTATGTGACATCCATTTGTAGTCATCACTTTCTACATTGAGTTCCGTTCCAAACGGATGGGTTTCATTCTCTTTTTTAGCTCTTTGATAAACGTAAGACCTGTGATTTCTGTCAATGGGCTTACCATCGGTATCAGACTCCACAAAGTATTGATGCAACTCTGGCGCAATCATCTCCGAAAGAAAGCGTATATGGCCAAGTACCGGAAAATTCCTCAGAATGGTGTGCTTCTTTTGAAGTAGGTCGTAGATGCCAATCATAAACACACTACCAACTGCTATTGATAAGCCAATCACTGGCCATTCCACAATACACCATACAATGGCAAGAATGATAAAAACGACAAGAGAGAAAACAACGATCCTTTTCATAATTAGTAATTATTGAAGGTTTAATACCTGGGTAGTTTTATCCAGCATGGTATTGAATAATTTTTCATCAACCTCAGCTTTCCAAAAGGGCACCATTTCTTTCAAAATATCCTTGGATGTTTCTTTTGACAGCAATTCAGGAAATGCTTGTTCCAAAACCTCCAGCATAATATTAACGGAAGTGGATGCGCCCGGTGATGCCCCGAGCAGGCATGTAATCCTTCCATCTTTACTACTGATTACTTCCGTGCCAAATTCAAGTTTACCGCCTTCAAACTCATCCCTTTTGATTATCTGAACTCGCTGACCGGCTACTTTTAGCTCCCAATCCTCGTTTTTAGCGTCTTTCACAAAAGCCCTCAGTGCGTCCATACGATCATCAAATGACATGGATACCTGATGAATGAGATATTTAGTCAATGGAAGGTTATGCCAAAAAGCACCAAACATTGCTTTCACATTGTCCAGTTTGACCGATTTGAATAAGTCCAGATTTGAACCCTCCTTTAAGAACTTGGGACTAAATCCGGCGAAGGGACCAAAAAGTAACGCTCTCTTACCATTGATATACCTGGTATCCAGATGTGGTACTGACATGGGTGGGTCACCAATGCCTGCTTTACTATATACTTTAGCATAGTGCTGGTTGATCACTGCTTCATTCTTGCAAACCAACCATTCTCCGCTGACAGGGAATCCTCCATAGCCATCCTTTTCATCTATATCCACTTTTTCCAAAAGTAGTAGACTTCCCCCACCGGCTCCTATGAAAATATGCTGTGCCTCCAGGTGTTCTTTATGGCCGGTTTGCTTGTTTTTCATCTTTACCGTCCAATCGATTTTGCTGTCCGGATCAATGTCTACTACCTCATGATTCAATAATACCGGTGTGGAGAATTGTTCTTCAAGAATTTTGAAAAGTGTTTTGGTAAGAGAGCCAAAATTCATTTCAGTACCTCTTTCGATTCGTGAGGCTGCCATCACTTCGTCCTTAGATCTTCCATTCATCATCAAGGGAAACCACTCCTTCATTTTGTCTATATCCCTGGTAAACTCTATGGATTTAAACATGAAGTGGTTTTTCATTGCTTCGTACCTTTTTTCGAGATAGTCTGCATTCTTATTTCCGGAAACCCAACTATGGTGTGGGACTTTGCATATAAATGTCGCAGGATCATCTATCATCCCCTGTGTTTTTAGGTAAGCCCAAAATTGCTTGGATATTTCGAATTGCTTACAGATACTGATAGCCTTTTCGATACTTACATGACCCTTTTCATCTTGAGGTGAATAGTTTAGTTCACAAAGCGCAGAATGCCCCGTTCCAGCATTATTCCATGTAGCAGAACTTTCTTGAGCTACATCTCCAAGTCTTTCTATAATCAGCACTTTCAGGTTAGGATCAAGAATTTTGGTCATCATTGCCAGCGTGGCACTCATAATTCCACCGCCGACGCAGATTAGATCGTATTCCTGAATGGTCTGTTCACGATTCTCCATAACAACTTTTTAATTTTTGTTTTCTTCCTTCAAAAAAACCATTAGCAGGGATGGAAGCACGATCAGTAGTAAGGGTAAAGCGGCTATAAAACCTCCGATAACAGCTATTGCCAATGGCTGATGCATCTGAGCACCCGTTCCTATACCTAGAGCTAATGGCATTAAGGCTATGATGGCTCCTAATGCTGTCATAAGCTTTGGTCTTAATCTGGTAGAAATAGAATAAACCAATGCACTGCTTTTGCCCATATCACCCTGTGAATTTCTGAACTGTAGGAAAGTGAAAATAGAATTTTCCCCGATGATTCCTATGATCATAATGATACCTGTATAGCTCCCAACATTGAGAGGTGTCCCTGTTAGATACAAGCCCAAAAAACTACCGGAGACACCCAGAATTGCAATTACCAATATGATCAATGCCGCCCTTACATCACGAAACAAGAAGAGAATAACAGTAAATACCAGAATACTGGCAATGCCCAGGATCATTAAAAGCTCTCGGAACGACTGTTGCTGTTCAGCGTAAGCACCTCCATATTCTATCGAATACCCTTGTGGTAAGACTACTATGCTTTTTACCTGAGCTTTAATATCATTCATCACACTTCCTAAATCCCTATTGTTGAGTCGTGCTGTAACTGGCACCATGGATTGCAGGTTTTCCCGTTCTATTTCTGTTTCACCTTCGATGAGAACCACTTTTGCAAATTGATGTATGGGCACCTGCTGCCCTCCATTGACTATGATATTACTATTTCGAAGTTGTTCTACAGACTCACCTACTTCAAAGGACGGAAGTAGCCTAATATCTGTTTGCATATTTTCTTTTAGTATGGATCCAACTACCAGACCATCAGTCTTAAGTTGCATCTGTTGGAGAAAGTTGATTGGAGTAATGCCATATTGAGCCAATTTCGCAAAATCAGGCTCCACATTCATTACGGGACCAGCCACCACAATTCCGTCGAAAACATCGGCTGTCCCGGAAACTTGCTCAACAACCGATGCAACCTGCCCGGCAATGGTATGTAATCGACCTATATCAGATCCAAAGACTTTTACTTCTATGGGCTGCACCGAACTCATTAAATCTCCAAGCATATCTCCGATTACCTGACCAAAATCCACGGTTAAGCCTGGGGTAGTGGCTTCAATCTGCTTTCGAATGCCATCTGCTACTTCATTGGACGTCTTTGTTCGATTCTTTTTGAGCTGAATCATATAATCACCCCGATTGGGTTCAGTAATGAAAAAACCCATTTGTGTACCCGTCCTTCTGGAGAAGCTTTCTACTTCCGGTGTGTTTTGAATAATCTCATCCACTTTCGAAAGCATTCGATTGGTTTCATTGAGTGATGTTCCCGGAGGGCTGTTGTAGTCGAGCACAATGGATCCCTCATCCATCTCCGGTAAGAATCCGGTGGCTAGCCGAGGGTATACGAAGTAGATGGCTACAGCCAGCAATGCCATAAATGTAAAACTGATCGCTGGTCTATGGATAAAGAAATCCACCCAGGTTTGGGATTTCACCTCGTGTACTGACTCGGATTTTTTATGGTTCTTTAGCTCAAATGAGAATAACAAATAAATGACCGGTAGCCCAATCCAGCTCACTAAAAATGAACATATTAACGTAATGATCATGGTGTTGGTGAGAATGCCGAAATACGCACCTGCTACACCGGACATTATCACAAATGGGATGAAGATCACGATGGTGCTTAAAGAGGAGCCGAGCATCGCTGGGAAAAGGTAATGGATTGATCTACCGATCAGTTCGCGGGTGGGTACACCTGGATGTTCTTCATGGGTGCGGTGGATTTGCTCCACTACCACAATAGAATCATCTATAATGAGCCCAATAGCGGCCGCAATAGCACCTAGTGTCATGATGTTCAATGTGTAACCAAATTGATTCAGAACAACAATGGTGAGGCCCAGTGTGATTGGTATGGTTAAAAGTATTACTGCGCTGGCTTTGAATGATCGTAGAAAAATGATTGCCACAACTATCGCTAAGAGAAGGCCTATCCACAGCACATCCGTAATGCTTTTTACACTGTCACCTACGAAATTGGCCTGATTGTAAAAAGGTATGAGTTTGGTTGCATTCGGTAGGTCTTTTTCCAATTCGACCAACCTTTTTTCCATGTCGGTAGCCAATTGAATAAGGTTGGCATTAGGCTGCTTCAAAATAGCTATAAGTGGGACATCCTTTCCATTGGCATTTATCCTGATGTACTGCTTTTGTTCTCCGATGTGTATAGAAGAAATGTCCTTTAGTAGTACAACCCTGTTGGGGTTATTGGAAATGATGACATTTTTCAAATCCTCTATGTCGTCAACTGCGGCATCTGTAATTGAGAGGTATAGGCGCTTATAGTCCACTACATATCCATTTGCAGTGATAAAATTTGTTTGAGATAAAATGGATATCACCTGATCAGGTGTAAGTCCCAGTTGGCTTATTTTCGAGGCATCCAACCGTACCTGGTATTCTTTGTTTTTACCTCCGATGACGAGCACAGCTGCCACACCTGGTACACTACTCAAGAATGGTTTGATGGTTTTTTCTGCCAGTAACTTCAACTCAATGCCA
This sequence comes from Ekhidna sp., assembly GCF_040220215.1. GTDB lineage: Bacteria > Bacteroidota > Bacteroidia > Cytophagales > Cyclobacteriaceae > Ekhidna. Next base: position 22,134 of record NZ_JAVJTR010000014.1, on the reverse strand, counting down.
TCGAGATTTTTATTCTCTAACGAGTAGCCGATAACAGGAAGGATTGACGGGTTCATCTTTTCCACGGTGATGCTGGTGCCAGGGGGCAGGTTACCGGAAATTTGATTGATCTGAGATTCAATTTGCTGCTTGCTCAAATCTATATTGGCCTGCCAATCCATAAATGCAGATATTTCGCAGCTACCCTGACTGGTGATACTTCGAACGGTTTGTAAATCGGGAACTCGCTTGATGGCTTCTTCCAAAGGTCTGGTTACGGTTACCATCATCTTGCCCACAGGTTGCTGGCCATTATCCGCAATCACCTTGATCTTTGGGAATGTGATGTCCGGAAAAAGAGCCGTTTGCATTTTGCTGTAGGTAAATACACCCAGTCCTAGCATAAAGAGCAAGACGACAGAGATAGGAGCCTTATATTTTGTGAAGAAGTCGTTCATTTGTTCACAACTTTTACAGTGGCAGTATCAGGCAATCCAAATTGACCCTTCAAGATAATTTTATCTGTTGAATTAAATTTTGGAGAAATGACTTCTATATTTTCATTGGTCTCTAAACCTTTTTGCAATGCCACCTTAACAGCCGTACTGTCATTGACAAGTTGCATCACCCAATATTTTGTTTGGGTCTCATTTGTTAATACCGCTTCTTTTTTAAGGTATTGTGTGTTTTGTTTCGCCTGAGTATTGACCAAAACCGTAGCATTTAGATTTTCAGGAACAAAAAACAAGGAGTCAGGATGTAGGATAAAACTCTGGACCTGAGTGGCTGTGGAAGCAATGGGTAGCTGTTCCCCAACTGTGGCTTTGAATGATTGATCGCCTGGCATGACTACTTGAAGTTCTGCTCCTCTCTTTACAGCCGAAACATGCTCAAAAGGAACATTCATTACAAAAACGATGGATTTGGTATCAATGATATCTGCAAGCTGGTCTCCTTGTTGCACGAACCCACCTTCCTGAAATCCAACACTATTTATCACTCCGCTCAACGGTGCTTTTACTACTATGTTATTTTCCACATTAAGCAGAGTGTCATTCTTGAGTTTTACGCCTTTGAGCGCTCTTGCTTCCTGAGTTTCCATTACAAACAATGTCTGACCTCTCCTGATCACCTGACCTGGGAGGGCATTCACTTTGATTAAATATCCTGAAATAGGAGACCTCAAAAGTTCTTTCTGCTGATATTGGGAATAGGCATTAAATTCCGTTTGCAAATGCATCTCACCGGTTTGGATGGTAGTCACTTCCACCTCTGGCAAAGCTTGCTTTACCTTTTTGTTTTGATCTGAAGTCTTGCTATTGCATGCTCCTAAAGTCAAAATTATTGTTAATTGAATGAGTCTTTTCATAGGAGATATTTTACTACCAATTCCAATAGGTGTATGCACTTTGCAAAAACAACAGATTGATTCTGGTGTTGATTAAATTGATTTGTGCCTGTTTATAAAATTTTAGGCCATTGATGTAGTCTACAATGGAAAGCTGACCGACCTGAATCTCTTTTTGATATTGTCTTAAAAGTGTTTGGTAGTCATCTGATTGTTTTTCCAAAAAGGCTACATTTTCGGTAGCCCTTTGTATAGCGTCCAGCAATTTTTTCTTATTATTTTCTATTTCCAGATTCCTAAAGCTCCTGTATTGCTGGATGGTGTTTAATGCTACTTTGTTTTTTTGCAAATTAAGATTTCGTTGCTTTCCATCATAAACAGGAAGTGATAGTGTCAACCCTGCACTTAACCCCATATTGCGGTTAGCATTGTTGATATTGGCAGCATTCAGACCTGCATTTCCATAGACACTCACAGTAGGAACGTAAGCACTTTCGAAAGCACTTACGCTTGCTAGGACGGATAGACTGTCTGCTCGAAATGCCTGAAAAAATGCCTTTGACCCGGATGAAACAGAATCATTTTCAGTAAAGACCGGAACGGTTAGCTGATGTCTGACTGTATCTTTTATCCCACATATAGTAGTTAAATCGAAATAACCCTGATGCCACTGATTAATTAGCGTGTTTATGGCTGATGTCTGTGTTTTCTGTTCCAACTCAATTAGCAAAACATCTGAACGTTTTAGAATACCTGCGTCTGCTAACCGAGTAATTATAATTGTCTGATCTTCAATATCACTTAGTAGTTTTTGATTCATCGCAACCATTTCCTGGTCAAGCAAAACCCTGATATACTGGTCAGTGATTTGTTTCTTTAGGTCATTCGTAAATAGGTTTTGGTTTGCTCTGAGTTTTTGTTGATTGGCTGTTTCAACGCTGGTACGGGCTTCAAGAATTTTTTTGGTAAAAATGGGTTGACTGGCATTGATCAACGCTGAGTACAAACCTCCATTGGATATATTAATATCATATCCCACGGCATTCGGGTTTGGGCTGGTATCAATAAAGCTTTTGTTGTTAAAGTAAGGGGCAAAAAGCACATCACCGGTGAGAAAGACTTTGGTGGCAGCCACTTCTTTTTTTATTCGTTCTTGCTCTATTGTTGATATTTGAACTTGATTCTTAGCATCAGCTATGGTCGGATTTTTTTGAATACCTTGTTCAATGAAATATGTTACATCGACCTGTGCCTTTACCGTGAATAAAGTGACGAGGAGACAATGAATTAAAAAGAACACTTTCATAACTGAAAAACTACGACTAATTTTCACAAATAGCTAAAGGTGGAGCTTTAACAGTAGATGAACAGCTTATGAACCATGAGATTTATATTTATCTATCCATCATTGCAGGAACCTTCCTGGAAGGTGAGGCCACTCTTTTAGCTGGTGCTTTTTCGGCTCATCAGGGATACTCGAATGTATATTTAATCGGATTTATGGGTTTTGTTGGTGTACAGCTAACTGACTGGTTCCACTTCTTAATCGCCAGGATCAAGGGGAGGGAGTTTTTGAATAAAAGAAAAGTAATGGCAGCTAAGGTGCAAAAAATCACCGGGTTGCTGGATCGGAACCCTTATCTGTTCCTTACAACTTATCGGTTTATTTATGGTGCAAGAACTATCATTCCATTTTCATTGGGTCTGAGTCAAATATCAACACCAAAATTTGCGGTTTTTTGTACTATAAGTAGCCTTGCGTGGGCCACTCTTTATACCTATCTGGGTTTTGCTGGTAGCAAGTTTCTTTCAACATTTTTTGACGATCTAAAAAAGCATGAATGGCCTATAATCATCAGCTTGCTGGTTGTGGGTTTTCTCTATATGTTAATAAGAAAGAGGAGAGCTAAAAACAAGGTAAGAAAGATCAATTTTGAAGATAACGGACTGAATATCTGATTAGCAACCGCAACAATCTTACGAGTGAATACAAATAATGGTAATATTTCACCATTGTAAGAGCGAAAGAGATTTGTGACTTTTGATTCGCTATGAAGAAAGAACCTCAATTTGCTTTCTACTGTATAGAAGCTACGGAAGTAACTCCAAGAGTATACTTTAATTTAACCAGAGGAGTTTTTGAAATCAAAGGCCGATCCTATCCAAGTAACAGCTTAAGTTTTTACAAAAGGATTTTGGATCACCTGACCTTGCTTCAAGATTCAGGGATAAAACTTGACTTATCGGTGAGGATAATCCTTGAATATTTCAATACGAGCTCTTCAAAATGCTTACATAACCTAGTTAGAAAATTGAATGAATTCATTGAAAAAGGGCACAGGGTTCAAATAAACTGGTATTACCCATACGAAGACGAGGACATGAAAGAGCTTGTAGAGGATATGAATGGTTTATTCGGAAACAAAATGAAAGTTATAAGAGCGATGACCCATTAGCTTTAGTAGCTGTTGTGATTCTCACTTCTACAGGGTCAGTGCTTTTAAAAACTTCTCGTCCCTCGCACCACCAGCTAAGCATTTGTTCCTTATCAAAAATCAACATCTGTTCAGTTAATAATCGTGGTGTAAAATAAAAGTTTAGTTTCACATCGTGATCTGCCGCTTCAAGCTTGCCCAGCGCTAGGTCATCCTTCATAATTTGCTTAAACATAAAATCATAAGAACGGGTCATTAACTGCAAGACATTTTTTACTGGTGGGAAGTGAATGTCCCTTGATTCTGGTCTTAGCACTATTACGTCTACTTCCTTTGCGCCTCTTCTAATAGCCTCTTGAATAGGAATCACATTACCAAATCCACCGTCTCCGTATTCAGACTCATTTTTTACTAGCAATGACATAAAGGGTAAAACATTTGCAGAAGCCCATACCCAGTCACAAAAATCCTCATATTCAAACTCGGAAGACGATTTGTATTCAAGTTGTTGTCTGGTGAGGTTTGCAACCGTCACAACTACCTGCTTCCCTTTGTCATGTAAATACTCAAAATCTTTTTTTTCAAATGTGGTAGTGATGAGGTTTTTTAGTGCGGTACTATCTCCAATAGTTTTAGAACCCTTCAATATCATTTGAGAGATGGTGAGAAGATTAAAGTGAAGCTTTGGCTCTTTTCCTTCCTCTTTTTCTACTTTAAAAGGAGATTTTGTGAAAATATCATCTTGCCCAATGCTGGTAAAAACCTTTCTGGCTTTTTCGAGATTATTACTTGCTAATAATGGTATTAGGAGACCGCCTGTAGAGGTACCTACATATAAATCATAATCTCGTTTCTTTTCAGTTAGTAAGAATTCAGCAACTCCTCCTGCAAAAGCACCTTTGCTACCACCCCCTGAAACAACCAATGCTCTCATTTACTTTTTAGTTTGGCTTACAATATTCATATATGGATACGGTATCTCCACTCCTTCTTTATCGAAACGCTTTTTGATTGATTCCAGCAGATCACACTTCATCATAAACGCCTTGCCAGGATCTTCAGCCCAAATCCAGGCTCTTATTTTTATGGAATAATCTCCTAACTCCGTAACCTTCACTAAAAAAACATCCTGCCCTTGTTCTTTTTCCTCTTTTGTTCTACCATCTACTGCACTTGGATGTTTTCCGGCTTCAGATTGGATGATTTCCCTGGCTTTGTCAATGCTTGCCGTATATGCTATATCGAAATCGACAAACTGACAAATCCGCATATTCGTATGATCGGAATTGACAATGTATTCGCCCCCTATGACTGAATTTGGTATGACTATTCGTTTGTTTTGATAATCCCTTATGGTTGTATGTCTTAAGCCTATGTCTTCGACTCTTCCAATTAGGCCATCCTTGGTAGTGATGCGGTCATTCAATCTATAGGGTTTGAAAATGATAATGAAAACACCACTCACAACATTGGAGAGCGCTTGCTGAGAAGCAAACCCAACAATGGCAGCAGCGATTCCAGCACCGGCCAGTAGGGTTGAGGCCAGGTGTCTTAAATTAGGTATGTTGAAAATAATGAGTGCAAACCCGGTCATGTAAATAGTGGCAGTGATCAAATGTTGGACAAAACGATAATTTGTAACATCTCTCTTTTTGCGGAGCGAGCTTTTAAATAAGCGGTTGAAAAATCGATTGACTATGAATGACAACAGGATGCTCCCAATGACAATAACGAGTGCCTCTGAAGTATAAAACAGATCAAGCTTTAACTTTTCTGAGATGGAGTCCATGGCTGTAATTTCAGTTTTTCTTTTGCATGTATGGTAATAGGTACCGTCTCTACTTCTACATCTGCTTCTTCCAGTCCAAAGTCTTCAGTGATTGAAACGCTCCACAGCTTTAATATCCGGTAAATTCGAATGAAAAACTGATCAAAAGGATGAAGAAATGTATCCACTGTAAGTCTGGAATTAGTAATTATAAACTTAAAATCTGCAGGTATATCAAATCCACTTAGAGATGGATGAATGTTCTTATCTGTTACCGATTTCTTTTCCATCATCTCGCTGACCACTTGCCTGAACATTAAATTGATTTTGTGTGGTTCTTTAAAACCCAACTTTAACTTGACGTAATGGCAGCCCTCTGAAAGTGCATTCACTTCATAGTAGAGTCCAAATGGTTCATCTAAAATATCTACGTGCAAAAACCAATAAACACCAGCTCGTTTGGGAGTACTCCTGATCATGGAGTGAATAATGTTAGTTTCGACCAGGTCCTGTCGGGAAGACCGTGAAAGGTAAACCAGGTGAGTAGACTTTAAAGGGATGGTTTTGTCATCCTTTAGTTTACTAATAATTGGCAAATAGTTTTCCACCTTTTCAAACTCGACATGCTTTTTGCGAATCTTTCCGGCCTTATGAAGTGCATACATAATCAGGAACAAACTAATGGCAATCAAAAAGGCAAACCAACCTCCATGAGTAAACTTGTTGGCGTTTGATAAAAAGAAGGTTCCTTCAATAGTATAAAATACCAATGCAAAGAAAATGACCGGTAGCCACGACTTGAACCTCGTGAAAATCAAAAACGAAAGCAACGTGGTGGTCATGAGCATGTCCACAGTGATTGCCAAACCATAAGCTGCTTCCATGTTTGAGGACTGCCTGAAGATCAGCACTACTATCGTACAACCTGCGAGGAGCAACCAATTGATTGCGGGTATGTAAATCTGCCCTTTTAGCTGACTAGGAAATTCTACTTTCAATCTTGGCCAAAGCCTTAGTTTCATTGCTTCATTTACCATGGTAAACGTACCGGTGATAAGAGCCTGACTCGCAATAATGGTGGCACCTGTGGCAATAATAATCCCTGCTGGCAAAAACCAATCAGGCATCAATGCATAGAAAGGACTTACATCCGGAAGGAGCTTACCCTGGAATTGCATGACGTAAGCTGATTGGCCAAAATAACTTAGCAAAAGAGCTGTTTTTACAAAGCCCCAGCTAAATCTAATGTTGGCTTTCCCGCAGTGCCCAAGGTCAGAATACAATGCTTCAGCTCCGGTAGTACAAAGAAAAACTGCTCCCAGAAGCCATATTCCCTCGGGATAGTTGGTTATTAATTGAATGGCGTAAAGTGGATTTATTGCTGCCAATATTTCCGGGTGCTTGCTGATTTCCATCACACCGAAAAATGCCATCATCCCAAACCATACCAGCATGATTGGCCCAAATGCACTGCCAATTTTGGCTGTGCCAAACTGCTGTGCTATAAATAATGACAGTAGGATAACCAGCACAATAGGTACTGTTTGAATATCAGGATTTATCAGCTGCAGGCCTTCTACAGCTGATGAAATAGAAATTGGAGGGGTAATAAACCCATCTGAAATGAGGGTTGCACACCCAATAATAGCCGGATAAATAATCCATTTGGACTTATACTTTCTTAGCCGTGCGTAGAGTGCAAATATTCCTCCTTCACCCTTGTTATCTGCATTTAGCGCAAGTATCACATATTTGATGGTGGTAATAATTGTGAGTGTCCAGAAAACACAGGATACCCCACCATAAACCAATAATTCTGAGATCTCTTTTTCACCTACAATTGCTTTAATCACGTAAAGTGGCGATGTGCCAATGTCACCAAAAATGATTCCCATGGTGATGAGCACACCTGCAGGAGTCAATTTCGAATGATCCAGTTTGCTTGACATTTGAGCTTGATTTTTAAGAATTAACTCCTGATTTTATTGACCAAATCTTCAAGGTATTCCATTTGTAGCTGCTGAACCTCCATCATCCTTTTATTCTGGTATGTGATTAAATGATCCAGCTTTTCGTGAAGGGTTCGAATCTCTACTTCAGCCTTTAGATTGATTTTATAATCATTTTCAGCCCTACTTCTATCTTTCTGCTCCTGCCTGTTTTGACTCATCATAATTACAGGTGCCTGTACAGCTGCTAAACATGATAAAATCAAATTAAGGAGTATAAATGGGTAGGGATCAAACGGTTTGGCGGCAATTATGAAAACATTTAAAAAAATCCATCCCATCAAGACGCTAAAGAAAGCGATGATAAATGTCCAGCTTCCTCCAAATGTTGCAATCTTATCCGCCAACCGTTGACCAAAAGTGCTTTCAGGTGCAAGGTCATGCTGTGTTACTACCTTCGTGTGGTCAGTGAGCGCTTGCAGAACCTCTTTCTCTAATTTACTTAGCTCTTTCTTTTCCCCACTTACTAATTTCAGTAAATACGCTTTGCGAAATTTGTTCAACTCCTCCGTACATACAAAGTCATTCTCTGAAAATGCCGGATATTGTTTGTGAATCAGTTGAAAAACTCCTTTTCGTATTTGCAGACCTTGATGAGCCTCATTTGGAGGAATTTTTTTACCGCTAATGAAACATTTAAGTGAATCCATTTTTTAATCAATTGTCAAAGACCACTCCCATCCATAGGATTCTCATTTTCTTCAAGTCTTCGATTGATGTCTGAAAGTTTCTTCTTTAGGTTTTTCCAAAACGTGTGATCTGCCTGTTCAGCCTTAGCTACATCTTGCTTAGCCTGAGCGAGCTCTTGTTTTTCTTCTTCTGACATTGGAAGGTTGGCATGATTGATTGCATATTGTGTTCGCACTATTGCAGTGTGCATACGCTGAAGTGTTTCTTTATTTTTTTGTTCATTTAAAACCCAATCCTCAATGACCAGTAGATTATACATACCAAGCGACCCATCTGCACTCGCAAATGCTCCTCTTAATTCTTCTGGCGACACAGAACCATCAGTTGAAATTTTATCGGAAAGGTTCTGTAAGTCGGATATGGCAAACTCAATAACCTCAGCATGTACTGTATCACCTGCTATAATAGTGTTTCTCATAGCGACTATGGCTTCCTCAATATCGTTCTTTACAGAAATTAGATCTCCATTTTCGAATCGGGTTATCGCATCTGCAAAGAGGTTATCAGGATCGAGGTACTCTGCTTTGGCCTCCTGATCCATTTTATCTTCATAGCTGGAAGTCTCTTTATTCTTATTTGTACAGCTCATTACCATCAATTGAATCGCAATTGCGATGAGGCTTATGCTTTTTATACTTTTCATATTTAGAAGGTTTGGTTTTAATTAATGACAATTTATAGGAAATATTGATACTTTTAAAGAGGCTCCCATTAGGGAAAAGTGCTATTTAAGTAACCTTATTAGTAGGATTAAATTAATTCCATTGAAATGAAAAAGATTTTAGTACCCATAGATTTCTCAGATAGATCATCTGATGCGTTGGATTTTGCGATTGAATTTTGCGAGCATATTAAAGGTGAGCTTACCCTTTTGCATGTGCTGGATTTCCCATCTACCTCCTTCAACTCTGCAGGTGAATGGAATTTGGATTTTGCACAATCGCTATATGAAGAGGAGTTTATAAAAAGGGTCCATAGTCAATTAGAGGAATGGGGAGACAGGGTAATGAGAAGAAATCCGGAAATTCCGCTCACGACAAAAATGGAATATGGTAGTACGTATCATAGCATAAGTAAAGAGATTACAGAAGAAAAAGCAAATTGGATAGTAATGGGCTCAACCGGGTCTTCGGGGATAGAAGAAATATTTATTGGGTCACTTGCCGAAAGGGTAATAAGACATGCTGACTGCCCCGTTTTTACGATTAAAGGGCCGACAAAAATCTCCAATATGAAGAGTATGGTTTTTGCTTCAGATCTCTCAAACGAACAAGATATCATAGCTTATAAAGCCAAGGATGTGCAGGAGTTGTTTAAACTAAATATGCATGTAATTCGTGTTAAAACGCCACATAATTTTTTAACAGAAGAAGTGGCACAACAACAGCTTAAGGATTTTGCCAAAAGGAATTATTTAAAAGACTACACGCTCAACACAATTGAGGCCGATTACTCAGACATTGGGATTTCAAAATTTGCGGATGATATTGATGCAGGTCTCATTGTTATGGGTACTCATGGAAAAACCGGACTTGCTCATATTTTTGGAGGTAGCAGAGCGGAAGACTTAGCTAACAGAGCACATGTGCCTGTACTTACCTTCAAAATTCCATTTGACTGATTCCAATCTTAATTGCTTGTGGAAGAGATCACAGCTCAAAGATGAATCCATTAACCATATCACGATAGAGTTTGAAGGACAGGATGAGAATTGTGAGTTGCAGCATTGTTAGCTTGTCTAGCAAAAATTCCTGATTCGTCTACACTTTTACTCGTTTGGTAAAAAGAAACGGATTCTCTCATTGAATAGATAATTAAATTGTTAATTTCGATCCACCAAAAGTAAATTCTGCTTTGCTGAAAAGAATACTTCATATTGCTTTTGCCTTTATCCTCATCGTCACTACGACGAATTCAATCTGGAGTCACCTGATTGAGGATGACAATAATCCTATAGAACTTCGAGCTGAATCAGATGCTGAAAAAGGAGAGAAAGAAGGTAAGAAGGAAATAGAAGAATGGGATAATGATTTTGCTCATGAAACTGGTGACATTACCCCAACACTTTATTGTGGTCTACAGAAAACTGGGTCAAACTCTTTTGCACCCTCAACAGAATCCTCCAATAGGCTTTACATTCTTTACAATCGTCTCAAACTAGACTGCTAATACGTCTCTTTTTGTTGGACTTTTAGTGCGCTGCACAAGTCCATAGAATATCCTGTCACGCAGGAATCCATTCAGATTTTCTAACAGACGTATTAAAAATGAAAAACTTAAAAGCTATGATCAGCATAGCTGTGATAGTATTTATCACTAGCTGTGGGTCACATAAAGAACACCAGGAGTCCCTGATGAGACTTCCTGTAACCAATCCTTTAAGAAAGGATACACTAACTACACGAACCTATGTTTCACAAATTCACTCATCCAGACACATTGATTTAAGGGCCTTAGAGAAAGGCTATTTAGAAAAGATTTATGTGGATGAGGGACAATTTGTAAAAAAGGGACAATTGATGTTTCAAATAATGCCACGTCTCTATCAGGCCGAACTCAGACGAGCAAAAGCAGAGGCAGAATTTGCAGAAATTGAATATCAGAACACCAAAAAACTAGCCGACCAGAATGTGGTGGCTCCCAATGAACTTGCCCTGGCCCAAGCAAAACTGGATAAGGCGAATGCCGAATTAGCGTTAGCTCAGGTACACCTTGATTTTACTCAAATAAGAGCTCCTTTTGATGGAATTATGGATCATTTCCATGCAAGAGAAGGGAGTCTTCTAGAAGAGGGGGAATTACTAACCACACTATCAGATAATCATGAAATGTGGGTTTATTTCAATGTACCAGAAGCCGAATACCTGGATTATAAGAAGAAGTTAAAAGGTGATAGTGTAATGGAGGTACAGCTTATGTTGGCCAACAATGAGCTGTTTGAGTACGATGGTAAAGTAACCACGATAGAGGCCGACTTCAATAATAAAACAGGCAATATTGCCTTTAGAGCTACATTCCCTAACCCTAAGGGACTTCTGAGGCACGGAGAAACAGGAAATATTCTGCTTAAGCGACCGCTTAAAAATGCCCTCTTGATTCCTCAAAAGGCAATTTTTGAGATATTGGATCAGAGATATGTTTTCGTGGTTGGAAAAGATAATGTCATACATTCCAGACATATCACTATTGGTGCTGAACTACCGCATCTATTCGAAGTAACATCCGGACTCGAAGAATCGGATGTTATTCTGCTTGAGGGTTTGAGGAAGGTAAAGGATGGAGATGAAATCGAACCAGAATTTCACGAGGTAGAGAAGGTTTTGAGTGAGCTCGATCTCTACGCTGAATAATTCATTCACCCCTAAAACAAAATCAATATGTTTCTTAGCAGAATAATACACAGACCTGTATTGGCTATTGTCATATCAATAGTGCTATTGTTTACAGGATCGTTGGCAATCAAGACATTGCCTATTTCTCAGTTTCCTCAAATCGCACCAACTGTGGTCAATATTTTTATTGCCTACCCTGGGTCAAATGCCGAAGTACTGGTTAACTCAACCCTGATTCCTTTAGAACAAAAAATCAATGGCGTGCAGGGAATGCGCTATATCTCATCAGATGCTACAAGCGCAGGAGAAGCCACGATTCGTGTCATTTTTGAACCGGGTACAGATCCTAATGAGGCGGTTGTCAGAGTAAAAACTCGTGTGGATCAAGTAATGCCTTTGCTACCTCTATTGGTACAACGTGAAGGAGTTATCATCACTCCTATACAGCCAAGTATGTTGATGTATGTCAACTTATATAGTAATGATAAAGATGCCGATGAGAAATTCCTTTACAACTATGCCAACATAAACATGATCCCTGAAATTCAGCGAGTCGAGGGGATCGCTACAGCACAAATTTTAGGAAGTAGGCAGTATGCAATGAGGGTTTGGTTAAAACCAGATCGAATGCGTGCCTATAAAATTTCAGCAGAAGAGGTCATGGAAGCGCTCCTCGAACAAAGCATTATTGCAAGGCCAGGCAGATTAGGAAGAGCAGATAGTAAAGACTCGCAAGCACGTGAATATGTTTTAGCGTATCAAGAAAGGTATAATAAGCCAGAGCAGTACGAGAATGTGATCATCAGAGCCAATGAAGAAGGTGAAATCATCTATTTGAGGGAAATTGCTGAAGTAGAATTAGGAAGTGAGTTTTTTGATATCTATTCAAACCTGGATGGTCACCCGGCAGCTTCTATCGTGTTGAAACAAACGGTAGGAAGTAATGCTTCAGATGTAATCGCTGAAGTGAAAGATAAACTTGCTGAAATGAAAGAATCTTTTCCTCCGGGAATGGATTTTAAAATTAGTTATGATGTGTCTAACTTTTTAGATGCTTCGATAGAACAAGTTACACATACCTTAAGGGATGCTTTCATTTTAGTAGCTCTTGTGGTGTTTATTTTCCTGGGAGACTGGAGGTCTACGCTTATCCCCATTTTAGCAGTACCTGTTTCCCTTATTGGTGCTTTTTTCGTTCTTCAAATTTTTGGGCTTTCCATCAACCTCATCACACTTTTTGCTTTGGTTCTGGCTATAGGAATAGTCGTTGATGATGCCATTGTAGTGGTAGAGGCAGTGCATGCCAAGATGCACGAAAAGAATATTTCTCCTTACAATGCTGTGAGGGAGGTGATGGGAGAGATCGGTGGTGCTATTATCGCTATTACCTTGGTGATGGCGTCAGTGTTTCTGCCAATTACTTTCATGCCAGGTCCTGTAGGGACTTTCTATCGTCAATTCGGGATCACCATGGCAAGTTCAATAATACTATCCGCTGTGGTTGCATTGACCCTAACTCCCGTTTTGTGCGCCATGATCTTGAAAAACAATCATGGTAAGAAAAAGAAGAAAAATATACTTGATAAAGCACTCCATTCATTCAACAGTGGCTTTGAAAAATTAACTGGCAGATATGTAAGTGTCTTAAAAGTGATTGTAAATAGAAGGACGGTGACATGGGGAGTTCTTATCGCTTTTGGTGTTGGCATTTATTTGGAAAATAAATCTTTGCCATCGGGATTTATCCCGAATGAAGATCAAGGCACTATTTATGTCATTATTCAAACCCCACCAGGAGCAACGCTAGAACGTACTAACCAGGTTTCTCACGAGTTGCAGCAAATCGCTGAAGAAATTGAGGGAATTGAATCTGTATCAGCACTGGCTGGATACGAGATTATGACAGAAGGGCGTGGTTCGAACGCTGGTACATGCCTCATCAACTTAAAGAACTGGTCGGACAGGGAACACACCGTCCATGAAATTATGGAGGAGTTGGAAGAAAAAACCCATAATCTAGGTGCCATTATTGAGTTTTTTGAGCCACCCGCAGTTCCCGGTTTTGGTACTTCCGGTGGGTTCTCCTTGCGCTTATTGGATAAGACTAATGAGACCGATTATCAGGATTTTGATCGGATCAACAATGATTTTATGAATGCATTGAGAAAGCGAGAAGAGCTGACAGGTCTGTTCACCTTCTTCGCGGCAAACTACCCACAATACAAGTTAATCATCGACAATAAAGTGGCTATGCAAAAGGGCGTGTCTATTGACAAAGCAATGGAAAACCTAAATATTTTGATTGGAAGCACCTATGAGCAAGGCTTCATTCGATTTGGTAGGTTCTTCAAAGTTTATGTTCAGGCACATCCTGAATACCGCCGATATCCATCTGATTTGGATGAATACTTTGTGAAAAACGAGGAAGGCGAAATGGTCCCCTACTCCTCTTTTATGACACTTGAAAAGAGTCAAGGCCCGAATGAAATCACTCGGTTTAACCTGTACAATTCAGCCTCCATTCGTGGCTTACCTGAAGAGGGCTATACCACAGGAGATGCGATAGAAGCTATACGAGAAGTTGCGGCTAACACGCTCCCCAGGGGTTATGATATCGCATGGGAGGATTTGTCATACGATCAATCGAGGCGTGGAAATGAAGCACTCTACATTTTCATCATTGTGATCATATTCGTGTATTTGGTTTTAGCTGCTCAATACGAAAGCTTCCTGCTTCCACTGGCTGTTTTGTTATCACTACCTATTGGAATCTTCGGCTCTTTCATGCTGCTAAAAATGATGGGGCTTGCCAATGACGTGTACGCACAGGTCGGGCTCATCATGTTAGTTGGATTACTTGGCAAGAATGCAGTGCTAATAGTGGAATTCGCCGTGCAGAAGCATCATCAGGGAGCAACTGTATTTGAGGCCGCTATTGAAGGAGCAAGAGTAAGGTTCAGACCTATTTTGATGACCTCATTCGCATTTATTGCCGGGTTGATTCCATTGGTCATCTCCCATGGAGCAGGGGCAGTAGGGAACAAAACCATCGGAGGATCAGCACTGGGGGGTATGCTTTTGGGAACACTTTTAGGTGTACTTGTTATCCCCGGTCTCTACTACATCTTCGGAAAAATGTCTGAAGGAAGAAAGATGATCAAAGATGAATCAGATGAGCCTATGTCTGAAGAATACGTGCAATCCCTTGTAGAAGACAACCGAAAATGGGAAGAGAAAAAGAAAAAAGAAAGCAGATGATGATCAAGCTTAAAGATTCAAGATCAATGAAGATAATTAAACCATTGCATAGTCTATCAATAGTCTTGATAGCTATGTTGGTATCCTCTTGCGTACCCGAGCTTTCGGTTCGTAATACGCAGCAGTCGATACCAAATCAATTCAACACAGATAGTGACACAACGAACATCTCCAATATCCAATGGGGGCAATATTTTGATGATGCTTATCTGGTAGCACTTATAGATACTGCACTTCAAAACAATCAGGAACTAAACATTTTCATGAGAGAAATGGAGATGCTGAGAAACGAGGTGCAAATCCGAAAGGGTGAATACCTGCCTTTCGTAGATGTGGGTGCAGGTGCCGGACTGGAAAAACCGGGGAAGTATACCCGTGCAGGAGCTGTAGAGGAAAGTCTGGAAATACGTGAAGGTCAGGATTTTCCAGAACCACTTGGCGATTTCATGGTTGGTGCCTACGCTTCGTGGGAGGTAGACGTATGGAAAAAGCTTCGAACCGCGAAGAAGTCAGCACTGACCAGGTATCTAGCATCTATCGAAGGTCGAAATTTTCTTATTACCAATCTGGTATCGGAAATAGCTCGTGCATATTACGAACTTCTTGCACTAGACCGACAGTTGGCCATTGTTCAACAAAACATTGGTATCCAAAGCAATGCGCTTCAGGTTGTGAAAGTACAAAAGCAGTCTGCCAAAGTAACGGAGCTGGCGGTAAAGCGATTTGAAGCCCAACTGGCTGGAACAAGAAGTTTACAGTTTGATATCTCTCAAAAGATTGTTGAGGTTGAAAATGAGATTAATTTTCTTGTTGGGAGATTTCCTCAGCCCATTCAGCGAGCTCTTGATTCTTTTGAAAAAGCAATTCCGGATAGTATTCAGGCAGGTTTGCCTTCACAGTTGTTGGAAAATCGTCCTGACATCAGGCAAGCCGAGCTTCAATTGGCCGCTTCAAAATTGGATGTCCAGGTGGCCAAAGCCAACTTTTATCCGAGACTTGAAATAAATGCAGGCTTGGGTTATCAGGCATTTAATCCCAAATATTTGTTAGAAACACCCGAATCACTGATGTATGGGGTGGCCGGAGATATAGTATCTCCTTTGGTCAATAGAAATGCCATAAAGGCATTTTATAAAAATGCAAATGAGCGACAAAAACAGGCAGCCATAGAATATGAGCAGACTATTCTGAATGCCTATGTGGAGGTAGCAAATCAGATTGCTAACATTCAGAATTTAAGGCAGAGCTATAGGTTCAAATTTGAACAAGTTCAGCGACTGAACGAATCCATAGACATATCCAACAATCTATTCAGATCTGCAAGAGCGGATTATATGGAAGTCTTACTCACTCAGGAAGATGCTCTGGAAACTGAATTTGAATTAGTAGAAACTAAAGTGGCCCAACTACAAGCATGGGTAAGCATTTATCGTGCTCTTGGTGGGGGCTGGAAATGAAATTAGATAACTAAAAATCATAATATTATGAGAAAACAAATCACGTGGATCATCATTGGGGTTATTACCCTTTTTGTGATCTTTTATTTAGTGGGGCAGGAACAAACTCCTGATAACCCAACATTGAACGAATCGGCAATTATGCCGGATGAGTACATGCGTAATGTGGATTACTATGAACAAAAAGACAGACACGCAATAAGCGCCTTCAATCTTGAGCGAGCCATTCAGTCTATATGGAAGCTTGAAAGTGATGTCGATGATCAAAGTTTTGAGAAACTAGAAAATGCGATTAAAGGGCTGGAAGATGTGCACAAAAGCATATTGAGAGACTCAGTAGACTCTGAAAGGTTGAGATCGGCTTTCGAGTTTGCATTGAACAACCTGGCACATGCGGAGCTAGAAGTTGCAGAGATGTATGCAGAGACCAACCATTTAGACAAAGCCAATATAGCCCTGAAGTATGCTCAGCTTCACATCAAGAATGCGATGCTGTTTCACAATCCATACTGGGATCAAAACCCGGAAAATTTAGCAATTGAAAAACAAGTGTTTTTAGAAATGGATAGCCTTTTGGAAAATGAAGCAGTTAGTCCGGTAGAATACACAATGGCATTGGACAAGATGATCAAGGAGATTGATAAAATCATTAAATAAGAAGCAAATGAAAACTAAAATAGAAAACATAATTGTCCCATTTGATAGTGACGAGGTATCAATGGCTGCAGCAAACTATGCTGTTGCTCTGGCCAAAAAAGAGCAAGCCAAAGTAGTCCTCTTTTATGTAATAGAGCATCCTACTGAAGACACCTTTAGCAGTATGGGTGTTTCCGGTATGCCTTCTTTTGAAGGAAATATTTACATAGAAAAGTTGATTGAAAAAACTGAGGAGCGCATGATGAAATTTATTAATGCGCATAAGGAAGTGGAAATTAAATGGCATATTAAGATTGGTCATCCATACGATTCATTGACTGAAATAATTAGTCATGAAAAATGTGATTTATTGGTGATGGGAACGCATGAAGCAAAAAATGGAAATCACGGATTTATTCAATCACATACAGAGAAAATTGTTAATCATAGTGTAGCACCTGTCATAGTAATGCGGGAAGCCAAAGATTTCCTTAATTGCAAAAGCATCCTTTTAGCTACTGATTTCCGAGACCTGAATGCCTATTTCATGAATCGGGTGATTGCCATGCAAAAGCTCACGGGAGCGAGACTAAAAGTAGTTAAGGTGAATACGCCCACCTACTTCAAAACTACCGATGAAGACGAAGCACAATATCATGATTTTAAAAATCAGTTTGAACTTCCTGATCATGATTTTCAGATTTTCAATGATTATGAAGCCGAAGAAGGTATCGTGAAAGTCGCTAAAGCTCACAAGGTAGATTTAATCATGGTAGGCAACCATCGGAGGTCTGGCATTCATCGGTTACTGTTGCACAATACGGTGGAGAATTTGATTCGACAAACCGACATTCCGGTTTGGACATGGCGTCTAGGTTTGAATGATTGAGAAATCAATTTTAGAATTAATTCTTAAGACTTTTAGTAAGTAGTTGGTGGTTTGGCCGGGTCAGAAATGGCTCGGCTTTTTTGTTAACCAAACTGGGATCATGTGTATAGCACATATGCACGACCATCGCCTGCACTCACCTTTAAAATTCCATTTGACTGATTCCAATCTTAATTGCTTGTGGAAGAGATCACAACTCAAAGCTGAATCCATTAACCACATAACCATAGAGTTTGAAGGGCAGGATGAGAATTGTGAGTTGGAGGATTGTTAATAACCTTGCGGAGTTTTGGAAAGTCTGGTTGGAAGCTTACTCTTCCAGTATTTTTGTTAAGTTCTCGTAATGCTATTTTCTCTATGAGTAAAATTCTAAGTTCTTTTTTCTTTTTTATTCTGGCAGGTCTTTGTGAGATAGGCGGGGGTTATTTGATCTGGCTTACATTAAGAGAAAATAAGCCTTGGTGGGTAGGTGCTATTGGAGGTTTGATCCTAATTGGGTATGGTGTTGTGGCTACCTGGCAGCCTGCAAATTTCGGCCGTGTTTATGCGGCGTATGGTGGAATTTTCATAGTTATGGCCATCCTTTGGGGATGGAAAGTCGATGGTATCATTCCTGATCGGTATGACATTATTGGTGGGATAATTGCCCTTATAGGTATGTTAATCATCATGTACGCACCAAGAACACATTAATCTTATTTTAGCATTCTCTTAAATACTGAACCTTTTCTTGTACCTTTACGTTTTAGTAATCGCTAAAACATTAAAAGATGAGCAAGACCTGTATAAGAGTATTGGCGGATCCCGTCCAAATTAAGGAATGCAAGGAATCACTGAACCAGCTTGATGAACAGCTGGAGCTAGCAACACAGATATTCAATCTTTCAGGAAACCCAATAAGGTTGAAAATTCTCTTTCTATTGCACAAAGAAGGAGAAATGTGTCCTTGCGACCTGAGCGACATTCTTGATATATCTGTGGGAGGAGTTTCACAGCATTTACGTAAGCTAAAGGACGGGAAGCTTGTCAAAGACAAGAAAGTAGGCCAAACGGTCTTTTATTCTCTGGTAGAAGAGAATATACAAGTGATCAAGCCCGTCTTAAAAAGCTTATTTGATAATTATAAAGAACCAGTATCATGAGCAATTCAAATCAAACAAATACATCCTCCAAAAGTGTTGGGGCAGGTTTGTTGGTGGCCATAACAGCGTCACTTTGTTGTATCACTCCTGTTTTTGCCACGTTGGCAGGGATTGGAGGCATTGCTTCGTCCTTTTCGTGGATGGAGCCTTTTAGACCTTATTTAATAGGCCTCACCATTTTGGTATTAGGGTTTGCCTGGTATCAAAAATTAAGACCCAGGACCCAGGAAGAAATCGATTGTGCCTGTGAGGATGATGAAAAACCTTCCTTCTGGCAGTCCAAGAAGTTTCTGGGAATCGTTACCGTCTTTGCTGTATTGATGCTTGCTTTCCCATCCTATTCCGGCATCTTTTTCTCAGGCAATAGCAATGCATCGAATGTTATTGTGGTGAAAGAAAATGATATTTTGAATGCAGAGCTAAGTATCAAAGGAATGACCTGCACAGGATGCGAGCACAGCGTGAATGCTGCGCTTAATAATAGTGAAGGTGTTCTCGAAGCTTCTTCATCCTACGAAAGTGGCATTGCAACGGTAAAGTTTGACCAATCAAAAGTATCCGTTGATCAATTGGCAACCAATGTTGAGGAAGCTACAGGCTATAAAGTGACTGATAAAAAAGTCATTGATTGAAAAAATTTTAAATAAAAAAGAAAATGAAAACCATCATTCTAAGTCTAACATTTGTCTTCTTGCTTGCAGGAAATGGAATGGCACAATCTGCCAATTCTCCAACAACCGAGTCCACACAGGAAAGTGAGACAGTTAAACTGAAAGTCACCGGTCTCACTTGTGCCGGCTGTGCCAGTCATCTATATAAAGTCTTGAAGGAAACTAAAGGTGTTGTAGACAATTCGGTGGAATATCCCGGTGATATTGCAGTGATTGACTATGATCCTAAAAAGACCCAGCCTGAGCAACTCATTGCAGCCATTGCAGAAAAGACCAACTATAAAGCTGAATTACTAAAACCTAACAACGACGAATAATGGAAAAAGAAATCGTTTTACAATCCACTATTACCTGTCCCAATTGTGGCCACCAAAAAGAAGAAACCATGCCTACAGATGCATGCCAATACTTCTATGAGTGTGAAAGCTGCAAACAAGTCTTAAAACCTAAAGACGGAGATTGCTGTGTGTATTGCTCGTATGGAACTGTCCCATGTCCTCCTATTCAGGAAGGTGGAAAAAGTAGCTGTTGTTCATGAAATACGATGTAATAATAATCGGGTCAGGCATGGCTGGAATGACCATTGCCAATAAATGTGCTAAGAAAGGATTGAGGACTGCTGTTACAGATTCCAGACCTTATGGAGGCACATGTGCACTACGTGGCTGTGATCCCAAGAAAATACTGGTAGGAGCAGCTGAAATAATTGATCGTGCCAATAAAATGAAGGGGATCGGCATTGAAGGAGATATCTCTATTAACTGGCAGGATCTGATGGCCTACAAAAATGACTTTGTTACAAAAATGCCGAAAGGTGTAGAGAAAGGTTATGAAAAAGCAGGTGTAGACATGTATCATGGAGCAGCCAGCTTTGAATCGGAAAACACTGTCCGCATTGGAGACAATCTATTAGATGCAGATAAAATCGTAATTGCCACAGGTGCACGGCCTGTAATCCTGGATATACCTGGAGGTGACTTACCCATTGACAGCACAGATTTTCTAAACCTGGAAGAGCTTCCTAAGGAAATTACTTTTATTGGAGGCGGATATATAGCGATGGAGTTTGCTCAACTGGCTGTCAGAGCAGGAAGTGAAGTAACCATAATCCACAGAGGCAAAACGCCCTTGGAAAACTTTGAAACTGATATCGTGAAGCATTTGGTAAATGCCACTGAAGAATTGGGAATTGAGCTTCACCTTGAGTCGGATGTTGTTGCAGTAGAAAAAACGGATAATGGATTTACCGTAAAGGCAGCATCAAAAAATGGTGAAAAAACTATTCAAACAGACTTAGTTGTTAATGCTGCCGGCAGAGTGCCTGAATTGGATGGCATGAACCTTGAAAAGGCCAATATTTCTTACAGCAGAAAAGGAATACAGGTAAACGAATACTTGCAAAACAAAACCAATCTATCAGTATACGCTGCGGGAGATGCAGCGGACAGCCATGGACTAAACCTCACACCCGTTGCTGTTATGGAAGGGCATGCTGTGGCAGCTAATATTATTCGTGGCAATTCGAAAACACCTGACTACATCGAAATGCCGAGTGCGGTATTCACCTTACCAACTTTGGCATCTGTTGGGATGACAGAAAAGCAGGCAAAAGAAACAGGCTTAGAATATCAAGTAAAGGATGGCTCAGCATCAAACTGGTACAACGCCAAACGAATCAATGAATCAACTTATGCGTATAAAGTCCTTTCAGACAATGAGGGGTACATTTTAGGAGCACACATCATTGGTCCTCATGCGGAGGAAATGATTAACCTTTTTGCAATGGCTATTCGTGGAAAGCTTACGGTTTCTGACATACGGAACATGGTTTATGCATATCCATCGATGGGATCTGATATTGGGTCAATGGTTTAAACTCTTGATAAACATGCTACCAAAAGCATAAATACCCGACTTCAAAGCACTCCTTATTCCAATTTGATTTTCATTAAGTTTGTTCTTTAATGCAGCAGTTTAGAAAAATAGCGGCCATATCGTTTCTGAGCATATTCAGTATGTATCAGCTGCATCAGGTATTGCCGCATGTTCATCATGAGCACGGTAGCGCTGAGCACATAAGCATTACTGAGACTAAGGCTGAGCATTCTCATGATCACGATCACCACCACCATCATGACGATGATGACTCCAGTGAAGGTTTTGATCTCTTAGGATTCCTTTTTGGGACACACGCTCACACAGTCCAGGTTGATAATATCCTTGTCGCCAAAAGTATCTCCAAGCAACAGGTATCTGTTAAGGTTGTAGTAGCAGATGTTGCTTATGAGATTAAGATATCAGAAAGGGAGCTGGAAGAACAGATACTCTGGCAACATCCTCCGGACCCTACAAAATCCCCCCACCTAACTTCGGTTTCGCTAAGAGGCCCCCCATCTTTAGGATAATCATTTCAAGCAGGAAGAATCCCGCTTACCGAGCATATTAGGTTATGCTCAACACTATTTGATTAATCCTAAAATCAATTTACATGTATAAAAAAATCGTGTTCGCTCTTTGCGG
>NZ_JAVJTR010000013.1:0-156028 GCF_040220215.1 Ekhidna sp. | reverse complement strand
CGCGTCATTGGTCACCGTGAAGGTCAGTGTTTGACCACTCTCGTTTGCCGCACCCTTGTCGATGCTGGTCGCCCAACCATTGACCGTCTGTGCACCGGCATCTTCTAAAATACTTTCGTTCGCTCCCTTCACAAAGCTTGGTGCATCGTTTACTGCCGTTACATCAAATACAATAGCAGAAGCTGAAGCACTATTCTCCGTGCCATCGTTCACGAAGAAATTGAAGCTGGCATAGCTCGTTCCATTTTCATCTGAAGCTGGGCTGAATTTCAATAGGTTGGCATCTATGGATGCTTTGGTAATTGTTTCTCCATCAGCAACTTCTTCTCCCACATCATAACTTCCGTTTTGAGGTGTGTCATCAACATATAAAGTACCAGCAGCAGGTAAGGGTAGCTCGATCTCGATGTGTGTCATTGGATCTGCATCCCCATCTGCATAACCTAAATCTGAAAAAACAATGGTTACCTGAGTATCTTCATTGGTTGTTACAGTAGAGCCGGTGGCTGTCGGCGCAGTATTTGTAATCTCATCATCCTCATTCGTTACTGCTACATCCGGAGCATCCAGTCCATTGTAGACATCATCAAGCGATGTGGCAGGATCTGTGATAATATTGAACGCAATATCCCCATCTGATAACGCATCGTCCAGGCCAGTGATTGTGACCGTCTGAGGTGAACTCCAATCTCCAGTACCAAACGTCAATGATGTGGGTGAAACACTCCCTTCAGTGGCATCATCACTGGAAAGCGTAATAGTAACATCATCTATTGGTGCTTGGAGCAAAACCACATCAAAGGTGGCTGTAGTGCCGGTTTCATTTACCACCAGCCCTGATGTTGGGGTAACACTGATATTTCCATCCCGGTATAAGCCGAAGTTTTGA
The DNA here is from genome assembly GCF_040220215.1 of Ekhidna sp. GTDB lineage: Bacteria > Bacteroidota > Bacteroidia > Cytophagales > Cyclobacteriaceae > Ekhidna. The sequence goes on along the minus strand of NZ_JAVJTR010000013.1, from coordinate 155,139 downwards.
GTGACAACATTCCCCCATTGATTTGCCGGCAGATTAATGGTTTCTTTTAGATCTCCGGATTCAGAAATGTTATACCCATCTGATGGCACTAATGGAGTGATATCCGATAGAGTCTTATTATCATCAATGATGATATCATACGTTCCTGCTAAAAGCCCCATGTCTAAGTCGAAGCTCCCGTCCACTGCAGGATCAATCTCGATGGCATCTCCCGCCGTAGTTTCTCCTGAAACTATGTATTTTACAAATAGCTTGCCCCCATAGCTTAGCGGAGAAGTTTCCCCCCCATCCTTCGTGCTGTTGATATTGGTGTCTTCATATACTGAGCCGCTAATTTTCCCACCAAAACGAGGTGCAGAGGCCAGGTCGGACAAGAATGCAGGGGTTGAAGGTAAGATTAAGGTACTAGGGCCATTATTCTCTTTCAAGTCTTTCCCTTCGTATAAAAAATAAAATAACTTATCCTTGGTATCTGAAACCTGAAAAATAGTGAAAGCACCACTGTTTGGTTCGGTCAGTAATGTCGCACCCAGAATGTCAGATTGTCCTTTTGAAGTGATTTCCGTCAAGGCATAAGGAGCTCCAGCATCCAGGTCTGTCTTGCTGATTTTGTAGATTTTTAAAGATGTCAGGATTAGCATATCTCCGCTGGGACTGCTAACCAAATCACCAGCATTTCCTGATAAGGTGAGCGCCGTTGTTTCTGTAACTGCACCGGTAGCAGAATTGATTCGGAGAAAATTATTACTATCATCGAGACCAAAAAGGTTACCATCCTGATCAAAAGCTAAGCCTACTATCTCACTGGAATGACTGGTATTTCCTATTGAAGTATTTGTGCCATCAGATGGGTCGAATGAGTATAGTGCTCTCTGACCAGTCTTGTGGGTGTAATATAGGAGGTTGTCTTGATTTTTATATGCCAGGGCACTAGGTGATACACCTGATGGAGTGGATCCAAGACTCGTAACAATGCCATCATTTATACCAACCTCATAAATGAAATCATTCCCATCAATGATACCATAGAGCGCTTGCTCATCATCAATATTGGAGATGGTAACTGTTTGATCTGCCAGCGGATCAAACAAGTCGTCGCTGGAAGCGTCTCTTACGCGTACACGCACATCATAAGCGATAGCACCATCATTTAGTGCATCATCTACTCCTTCTACCGTCACGGTTTGAGCAGTAAACCAATCAGCTGACGTGAATGTCAAATCAAGTGGATCTGAAGGGGTAACCTGTCCCTCGGTTGCGTCCAGGCTTGTGATTCTGAGTACCACATTGGACAATGGCTCATCATCCAATACTACCGTAAATGTGGTTGTACCACCACCTTCAGTTGTGCTGCCGGTTGCTGAAGTATTCAATGTAAAACCTGCCACTTCATCGTCTTGGTTAGTTACTGTAACTATAGCATCAGGCACGGAATTGTAATCGCCATCTGCATTCCCCACTCCTGTATTCACAGCCAATGTCACATTGTAATCGACATCCCCATCCACAGGAGTGTCGTCGACAGGGGTAACCGTCACTGTCTGAGGAGTATCCCAGTTAAATTCATCAAAGGTCAATGAAGCCGGGCTCACCGTTCCTTCAGTCATATCACCGGAAGTCACATCGAGTTGAACCACCTTACCTGACGCTGGTTGTGATCCAATCACTGCATCGAATGTTTGGGTTGATCCATTTTCAGATGTTGTTAAGGTCGTTGCTGTGAGATCAATTCGTGGGAACTCACCATCGTTTTGATTTACAACACCTACATCCGGAGTTGGCACTCCACTGTAATCAGGCGTACTTGCAACTGGCGTAGAAGTGGTTGTGGTGATCGTATAAAATTGTGGTCCATCATCGACTCCATCATCAACGGGAGTTACTGTGACTGTTTTGGCCCCCATGTTGCCAATGTAAAATTCTACAAAGCTGGGGGAAACCGTTCCCTCACCTGTATTACCAGAGCTAAGATCTACTCTAACAGTTCCTAAGGTAATCGGTGTTGCTAACTCTACAGTAAAAGAATCGGAGGTTCCGCTTTCGGTTGTGACAGTATTTCCTCCTGTTTCAGTGATAATGACCTGTGCGCTTGACGCGGAATCAGAGCAGCTTCCGGATGCACAACTAAAATCGCCCTGATCGCCATCCCATGTTTGCGTTTCAATTGAGTTTCCTGAGCCATCAGATGTAATTGTTCCATTTGACCCATTATCAATTTTAGAAGCACCATCTACAATCTCAATGGTACTTCCATTGTACATTTCAAGTTCAGAGGAGCTGTCTGCTAATATTCCATTGCCTGAGGAAACTGTTAGATACCCCCCATTTAAAATTATTTTAGAGGAGGCCTTTATTTCAAAGCCTCCATCTACAGTCACATTACTGTAAATTTCCAGCGTGCCGCCATCTACAAGTATTCCATTGGAAATGGAGTTGATGTTACCATAAAGGATAAGGGTTCCTCCTGATTTAATGTTGATTTTATCAGAAAGGCTTGTGATATTACCATAGATAGTGAGTGTTGCGCCATCATTGATAAGAATACCACCATTTACCACACCTAGATCGTCAAATAATTCAGCACAAACACCGTTGGCAATTTCAATTCCGTCCGATTCGGCATCACTATCAGCTACTCCTCCTCCACAGGTAGGCACTTCAGTAGCCATACCTGTAACGGACAGGTAAAAAGCCAATACTGATATTACAGCACTTTTTAACATCGGATAGTTGGTTGACGCCAATGGGATAAGTTCAATTATTCCCTTTCTCACTATATACAAAGTAACACATCTAATGTTATCAATTGATAACCTTTTCTACCAAATGGGATACATTCAGGATGGAATATCCTATTAATCGGTTATAAAAAAAATGCATGGAAAGGAAAGGCTTTCCATCTTTTAAGAAACATCCAAATTGAAGAAAAATTACTTTCTAAAGCTATCTAGAATGCCTCTCCAATAAAGAAGTAATAACCTAAACCATCCTCGGAAACTGCGACATCAAACCTGGTAAAGATGTCTTTGCTACGGAAGATCAAAAATCGAACACCCGTTCCACCTGCAACCTTGAGTTTACTCATGTCCAACGATTGAACACCATCGCTGACTGTACCCACTCCTACAAAAGCTGCAGCACCCCAGCGTTCGCTAAAAGAGAAGGGCAAAAATCGATATTCAGTTTGGGCCGCTAATAGTGTCTGATCGCGAAATCTTCCAAGATAATACCCTCGCATAAGCGATTCTCCCCCCATCAACGAAAGCTGACTGAAAGGTGCATTACCCTGAACTTCAGAGAAATATACTTGAGAAGCGAATACTTGAGAGCTGGTTACCGGAAGGTAGTAGCGAGCATCAAAAAAATAAGAAGTGAACTCGAAATCACTTCCCCATCTATCATCGTATCTGAGAAAACCTGTTTCTCCAAAAAATCCTTCGCGAACATTTAGCACATTGTGTCGACTGTCATACACCAAGCCTAATCCAAGACCAATATTGCTGAATTTTTGAAGGCCAACAGGCGTTTCATATGGTTCGTTTGATAGCGAGGTTAGACTCACATTCGATAGCCGATGAAAATCTGATTCAAATCCCAGATACAGGTTTCCTTGAATCTTCCGTAACACACGTTCACGGATACTTATGCTTCCGGCATCAATCTGAGCCAGCTCCTCTCCATCAGTATCCGGACCTGTCCCAAAATAGAGTAGTGGAAATTGCTGTAGTCGAATCCGTCCAAGAAAAAACCATTTACTCTTGTCACTATACAGTGCGTGATCCATCCAGAGTCCATATTGCTGTTCCTGCGTGATAAAACTAAACGCATTGATCTCGCTCAGCCTGTTTTTGATATCCTGATTGGCGTAATACACATAAACAGCACTCAAGCCAAACTCCCATTCAGTTTCAGGTGAATATGCTACGGTTGGATAAGCTATCAGTTTAGGACGCTCAATTGAGGTGGTATCGTTGAAAACGGAGTTCCAAACACGCTTGACCAAGTTGGTTTCCTGGGCGTATATTGGCAGAATCAATCCGATACAAATGGAAAAGGTTATAATTGATCGGAGGTGGGATAAATGAATCGGCATTTTTGATGGATTGAAAACGTAAATATGATTCAATTTGTTTGACAATTTCGCTCCCTTATTTTGTTTCAATTAGCTTTATATTCAACTGATGTTAAATACCCATTCCGTTTATGAAAAGATCGTAGCAACTGAGCTACATCAATGGCAACATGCCATGCGGAAGAAACCATCCTTTTGGAACCGTACGACCAAGAAGGTTCAGAAAAAGATAAATACAATAATTCCGGAGAAAGTACATAGGGCCATTACCAAAGCGATCAAGGAAATCACTAGGGGCGTACTTTTTGGTTCGGGGTTTACTACTCGCAAACCACGAGAAGTCCATTCATTGGAGGAAACAGAAGCTAAAATCAAAGAGCGAATCAACTTCTACTCTTCCTCTGCCGCAGTTGAAGGTGCCGCTACTGGTTTTGGTGGATTCCTTCTCAGCCTGGCAGACTTTCCACTCTGGCTAACCCTGAAAATGAAGATGCTTTTTGAGATCGCCTCCCGATATGGCTATGATACCAAAGACTATAAGGAACGAGTTTACATTCTTTACATTTTCCAACTAACCTTTTCCAGTCAAGCACACCGAAATGCCATTTTCGAAAAGATGGAAAACTGGGAGCTAACCCATGAACAACTTCCGGATGACCTGAACACCTTTGACTGGCGTACCTTCCAGCTGGAATATCGGGACTACATAGATCTGGCCAAACTACTCCAACTCATCCCCGGCGTGGGAGCTATTGCAGGGGCATTTGTCAACCACAAGCTGACCAACAAACTAGGTAAAAATGCAATAAACGCCTATCGCATGCGCGATAAGCGTTTTAAGGATGTGAAATTACTGAATGGTTAGGCTATTCTGTCTTTCTGTCTCTTTTTCGAGCTATAGGTTTGATCACTCCGAATGATTAATTTCATATAAGATTTTATCGGATTCAGATTGGCATTTAATACTTAATGAGCACTTGGTGCTTTTATCATGAAGCAATACCCTATCGTTTTTACGCTGATCATTTTTCTCTGCCAACATTTTTCATTCGGACAGGAAATGGACTCCATTCCTTTTGAAAAGGTTAGCATGGTCAAAGGTGAATATGAGTTGCAAAACACTTCCATCAGAAGTATCGTTCTTACATCCAAAAAACCAGTTCCTTTTGACAAAAATGAACTGAAATCAGAAGGACGGGCAGCAAGCAGTGTATGGACCCTCCTGACCGGGATGCCTACCGGATCCATTAATGAATCTGCCTGGATTTTAAATAACCAGGTTCAAATTCAAGATGAGCAGTTTTATTTACCGGTAATGGTGAATGGAGCTTTCCATAGAGATAGGGAGCGGGTAAAAGACGAGGAGGGAAATCGTACAATAGAGACTACCGAAACTGTTGAACTATACTGGAAAGAGGGTGCATGGGGTTGGATCATCCAGGAAAACGACACGCTTGGCAAATTCCAACTCGAAATAAGAACTTCACAATCGGATCCTGAAAAACGCTGGCAAACCTATACTGATGTAAATATTAACTGGCTCAGGTCTAAATTAAAAAAGCATGGAATCTACGAAAACCCCTATGATTTCTTAATTAAAGGTAGTATAAATGGCCAGGATTTTATACTTCTATACAGTGGCCGTTTTTTTCGGGAGGCTTTGATTTCGGAAGACAAATTAGTCGGGTTATGGCAGGACAAGCCATATGTGGTCATGCTATCTAAAAAGCACCGAATCTATCCTTATGTTTTATTGCCTAAAGAAGCTTCACTCGAAAAACAGAAACAAAAACTTCTCCTGCTGGGTTTGGGGCAAACCATGGCTCGTAACCTGATGAGTTTATAAATACTCCATAAACATTACCCCACCATCTCAACCAGTACCTGCTCAGCACTTGAAAACGGCTGATGGTAGTAGCGCTGACCAGTTGCTTTGTATAAAGCATTGGCCAATGCGGCTGATATAGGTGGCAAGGATGGTTCACCCAGTCCGGTTGGATCGATTCCATTCTCTACAAAGAAGGTTTCAATTTCCAACGGAGCTTCACTGTTTCGAATAAGCTTGTAACCATTGAAGTTTTCTTGCTGAGGCTTTCCATCTTTGAATGTCAGTGTACTATACATCGCATGACCTATTCCATCAATGATACCTCCCTGGATTTGATTCAGGGCACCCTCCACATTCACAACAATACCACAATCCACCGCGCACCAAACTTTCTTGATTTTAAGGGCATTGCCGACCTTCTCGAGATCTACCACTTGTGCCACATAGGAATTGTGGCAGTAATAAGCAGACACGCCTCTAAATACTCCGGGCATCTCGGTTCCCCAGTTTGATTTCTCCCGAACGAGCTTCAACACACCCGCATATCTTTCCGGATCATAATCATTGGTTTCTCCAACCGGATCTTTAATCGCTCGATCAAATAGATTAAGTCTAAATTCTATCGGATCCTTTCCTGCAGCTTCCGCCACTTCGTCCATAAAAGATTGCTCAGCACCTGCAATGAAATTAGAACGCGGTGCTCGCCATGCTCCTGTTGAGATGTTTGTTGGTATACCTACCCGTTCGATTTTAAAATTGTCCACCGTTCCAGCCGGAAATCGATGTGGAAATAATGGATCGCTTGGGATTCCGGCACCTTTCGCCTGCCAGGAAAGCAAATTACCATTGTCATCCAAAGACGCCTTGTAAGCCACACGATAGGCCGGTCGATATGTACCCTGAGTCATGTCATCCTCACGGGTGTAGACCAATTTAATTGGGGCTTGCATTTTCTGTGATATAGCTGCTGCTTCCAATCCGAAATTTCCATACAGTCTTCTTCCAAAGCCTCCTCCCATTCGGGTCATCTGAATCGAAACCTGGTCTTCAGTCATCCCCAGAAGATCCATCGCTGAAAGCCGCAGATATTCCGGTGTTTGGACAGGTCCAACCAACTCGGCTTTATCGGCTGTTACATTGGCAAAGAAATTCATTGGCTCCATGGTATTGTGAGCCAGAAAAGGAGCACTAAAAACACTCTCCACCACTTTTGCAGCTTTCATTGAAGCCTTATCCGGGTCACCATCTTTTCTTATTTCCTCTCCGGGTTTATCCAAAGCTTCTGACAATAATCTTAAATGATCCTCAGTGTTCTCAGCAGGTGTGTCCTGCTCCCATTCTACTTTCAATGCCTTTTTAGCTTTCATCACTTGCCAGGTAGATTCTCCAACTACCGCGATCAGTTCAGTAAATGCATTGGTATCCGACCATTGCTTCTCCTTTGGTTCTGTATTGATCACAATCACATCCTTAATACCAGGCATTGCTTTGGCTTCTGAGTCGTCGTAAGACTTTATCTTCATACCAAATGCCGGTGGGTGAACAATCATAGCTATGAACATACCTTTCTGCTCATAATCCAGCCCAAAGAGTGGCTTTCCGGTTACAATTTTCTTTGCGTCAACATTCTTAATATTTCCTCCTATTAGCTTGAAGTCTGCATTGTCTTTTGTTTCTACTTCAGCAGGAATCTCCAAAGTTGCTGCCAATGAAGCCAATGCTCCATATCCAATTTTTCTATCACTTGCAGCATGGATCACTTCCCCCATACTGGTGGTTAATTCACTCACCGGCACTTCCCATTGTTTTGCGGCAGCCTCCATCATCATCCTGCGCCCGGTAGCTCCTGCCATACGAAGGCTTTGCCATCCATGACGGATCGATTGACTACCTCCGGCCAGCTGACGATTGTATTTAATGGTGTTCAAATCTGCCTGCTCTACAATGACATTTTTCCAGTCGATATCCAATTCCTCTGCTACAATGACAGGCATGGAGGTTTTTACATTTTGTCCGATCTCCGGATTGGGTGAATAAATGGTGACCGTTCCATTCTCCCCTATTTTGATATATGCATTGATATCAAACCATTCTTCAGGTATTTGTGCATATTTTTCCTTAGGTGATGAGCATGAAGCCAGCCAGCTGAATCCCAACATCATCCCGCCTCCTGCTGCTGCAGAAAGTTTCATGAATGAACGTCGATTGATTTGTGTTCTAATGAGTGTCATAATGAATTTCTTTTGAGGTGAGTTAGGACATTTTAGAGGCTGCAGTCTTTATCGCCTGATTGATACGGATATAAGTACCACATCGGCAAATATTTCCATTCATTGCCTGGGAAATTTCCTCGTCAGAAGGGTTTGAATTCTTATCAAGGAATGCTGCGGCATTCATAATCTGACCCGCCTGACAATAGCCGCATTGTGGCACGTCATGCTCCAGCCACGCTTCCTGAACCGGATGATCTCCGTCCTTTGACAATCCTTCTATGGTAGTCAATTCCATGTCTTTAACCGCCGATACGGGTAGCGAACACGAACGAATCGCATTGCCATCTGCATGAATGGTGCAGGCACCACATGAAGCGATTCCGCATCCAAATTTCGTTCCGACAAGTTTTAGATGATCTCGCAAAACCCATAAAACGGGGGTATCCGAATCTACGTCTACCTGATGAGTTTTACCGTTTACTTTAATTGAAAAAGCGGCCATGTTGATATCATTTTGGTAAGGCCATACAAATTAGTGAATTTCTATTCCAATGTCCAGACCACTTATGTGGACGGTTAATCAATTGTAGTATTTCGGTTTAATTTTAATTTCAATGATTCAAAGAGCTTATCTGGACAATAACGCAACTACTCCTACTGATCCACGCGTGGTGGAAGTAATGCTTCCTTACTTTTCTGAGAAGTTTGGGAATGCCTCCAGTCGCAACCACGCCTACGGATGGGAGGCGAAGGAAGCAGTGGATCACGCCCGGGAACAGGTAGCAGAATTGATTGGCGCCAATCCAAGTGAGATCATTTTTACCTCAGGAGCCACCGAATCCAATAATCTGGCTTTGAAAGGACTATTAAATAAAGGGGATCATTTCATCACCTGTACAACCGAGCATAAAGCCATTCTTGATCCGGCAGAATCGTTAGCAGCTAAAGGAATTGATGTTAAGGTACTCTCTATACAATCAGATGGATTGCTTGAAGTCAATGCATTTGAAAAGGCGATTTCTGAACATCCCCGATTGGTCAGCATCATGATGGCCAACAATGAAACGGGATGCATTCAACCCGTAAAGGAGCTTTCAGCTATCACTCATTCCAATCAAGGGTTGTTTCATTCCGATGCAACACAGGCAGTGGGTAAAATACCCGTTGATGTAAATGAATTAGGGATAGACCTCATGTCTTTTTCAAGTCACAAAATGTATGGCCCAAAAGGAATTGGAGCGCTTTACATTCGAAAAGGAACTAAGGTTGGGTCGCTCATCGAAGGAGGCGGACATGAACGAGGGATCCGCTCAGGCACTTCGAACGTTCCGGCTATCGTAGGGTTCGGCAAAGCATGTGAATTGTGTAAACAGGAAATGAGAGAAGAGACTAGCAAAGTTAAAAATCTAAGAGATAAACTTGAGCAATCCCTACTATCCATCGAAGGAACCCAGCTAAATGGTGGAATAGAAAACAGACTACCCAATGTTACCAATATTGCTTTCTCAGGTGTTGATGGTGAACGATTGTTGCTTTCACTCAATGGGCTGGCTGTTTCTCAGGGATCGGCATGTACGTCCGCTGTTGTTAAACCTTCACATGTATTAAAAGCCATGGGCATTCCGGATCACTTGGCAAACTCCTCCCTTCGTTTTAGTCTCGGTAGATTTACTACCGAAGAAGAAATTGATTTCGCTATTGAAAAAGTTACAGCAGCCGTCAAAAAGCTGAGCACATGAGAGAATTAAAAACCATCATCGAAGCGTACAAGAAAGCTACTTCAGAAGGAATCAAAACTGTGCTTGCAACAGTGGTTCATGTGGATGGCTCGTCATATAGAAGACCCAGCGCAAGGATGTTAGTAGACGAACATGGAATCACGACCGGAGCTATAAGTGGTGGTTGTCTGGAGGGTGATGCGCTTAGAAAAGCCTTGCATGCATTGGTTCAAAATAGAAATGTACTTATCTCGTATGACACAAGCGATGAAGCAGATGCGGTAGTTGGCGCTCAGCTTGGTTGCGAAGGAATCATTCAGGTGCTTTTTGAGCCACTTGATGCTAAAGATCCAATGAATCCGCTAAAGCTTTTGGAGCAAATCATCGATTCACAAAAACCTTATGTGATGGTCACCCTTTTTAATCTCAAAGACAAAAGAGGAGAACAACCAGGATGTACTTTACTCCTTGAGGAAGGTGAAAAAATTACCGGATCGATCGACAATGAGAAACTGTACGATTCCATTCTTAAAGACGCAAACATCGTCTTTGAAGAAAAACGATCGCTTTTCAGGGCCTACGAAGAAGACCAAACAACTCAAAACGCATTTATTGAGTACTTCGCACCAGCTGTTTCGTTAGTAATTGTTGGTGCAGGGAATGATACACAGGGGTTGGCACTCATGGCAGAAACGCTTGGATGGAATATCTATATCGTGGATGGCAGACCATCTCATGCGTCTGAATCACGCTTTGTCTCCTCCTGTCAAATCATTGTAGCCAAACCGGAAGAAGCCCTTCAAAACATCCCCATCAATGAGCAGACGGTCTTTGTGCTCATGACGCACAATTATCACTATGACCTTTCTATTCTCAAGTGCCTACTTCCATATGATCAAGTTCCTTACATAGGAATTTTAGGACCGAAGAAGAAGTTCCAGCGTATGGTGGATGAACTGAAAGAAAAAGGCATTGAAATCACACAAGAACAACAGGATCGAATATATGCGCCTATCGGCTTGGAAATCGGTGCTGAAACACCCGAGGAGATAGCTATTTCTGTGTTGGCGGAGATCAATGCAGTTTTGAATGGTACCAAAGGAACATTCCTAAGGGATAAGCAAGGACCAATCCATACGAAAGAGAATACTCAATTTGATACCCTGAAGATTTGAAAGCGAACGGAGATATCGGGCTCATGGTTTTGGCCGCCGGTGCTTCCAGTAGGTTGGGTCAGCCAAAGCAATTGGTAAAATTTGAAGATAAGCCACTACTCCAGCACATTTTAGATATCGGGCAAAAAGTCAATGTGATTGAACGAGTACTTGTCCTTGGAGCGAAAAGTGAATTGATTCAGGAAGTTATAATTCCGGGAGCATTTAGCATCATTCATAATTACGATTGGGGAAAAGGTATGAGTACTTCCATTCACGTCGGGTTGAAAAGCCTTCAAGGTAAGCTCACCGACCTTAAACATGTGATCATCATGTTATCCGATCAGCCGTATGTCACTATTGAAATCATCAATCAATTGATCGCCAGTCAGGATGCAACTGAACCATGTATAACGACTTGCTCATATGCCAATCAAATGGGTGTTCCGGCAATTTTCAGCCATCATTTCTTTAAAGATTTGATGAAGTTGACCGGAGATCAGGGAGCCAGAAAACTCATTCAGCAAAAACTAGATCATGTGCGTACGATTCCTTTCTCCAAAGGAGCCATTGATTTAGATACACCAGATGATCTTCAATATTTGGAATAGGTAGCTCATTTTTATTCGATCACTGTCCTCGAACCGGACGGGTTCTTCATTTTTGGCTTAGCCCAAAAACGAAGCAAAAAACCCAAGGCTATGAATAAATTCCTAAAATTCAGTCTGTTAGGTATCATAAATCCAAACTCGCTGCGCTCAAACAGTGGATTTATTTTTTGAGCTTTCATTAGACTGAATTTTTGACGGAATTGATTCAAATGCCATACGTAAATCTTAAAAGAAGATCTTAACAGAAAAAACAATAATCGTAGACAAGCAGAGAATTATTGTAAGTCATGCAAATCTTTCTCAACCAATAAAATCAATTCATCACCCTCATTTCGCTCTAGTTTAGTCTCTATTGCGAGTTTCTCAGAGTTTAACCAATCATCTGATTCATCCTTCGGAATGGTGACGATCAAATGGTTAGTATCTAAAGAAGCATGAAAGGACCCACCTATTTCAAGTTTGTAGGTCAGCTTTTCACCACCCGGGAAAATAAGCTCGTTTCTCACACTTCCATGTTCTTTGAGTTCCTGAATGTCCTGCTTACCTAAGCGAATACGAATGGATGAATGATTGATTCTTAGTTTCATTATGAGCTAAGCTTGCTAGCAGTTAGTCAATATCCCCTTCAGGGGATTATAGGGGTGTTTTTGAATATTCATAATGAGTAAATAAACTATAAAACACCCTCCTAACCTCCCTCAAGGGAGGAATTTCATCTTAAAATCTTTTAATGGACCTTCTGATTGTGTAGTTTCTACATTTTATTTCGTAGGGTTTACGTTTACTTATGCTAAAACAAATAAATCGGATACACTTCCCCTTCTTTAAAAATGGACTTCTCCGCTGGCAACTCAATGAAGCCATCTGCCAATGAAAGACTGACGAGATCCCCCGATCCATTGCCCTTTATGGGGGTGGCGATCAGTTCACCTAATTCGTTTTTAACAGAGACCGAGGCAAAGAATGTCAGCTCTTTTTCAAACTTGATTTCTCTACCCAATTTGGCATGCTGATTTTGGACTTTCATTTCCAATGATGATTGCAACCAATGCCTGCAGTAGACCATGAAGCAAGCAAGCGTAGACACAGGATTGCCCGGGAATCCGAATACGGTAGTGGATTCATTACTACCAAACCAAAGTGGTTTTCCCGGTCGTTGCATCACCCGATGAAAATGCTTTTTCACGCCCAGTTCTTCCAACACTTCAGGGATATAATCTCTCTTCCCTTTTGAGACCCCTCCACTCATCAGAATAAGGTTATAGGATTTCAGTATCTCACCAATCTCACGGGCGATCTCTTCCTTAGAGTCATTGATGTGGAATATGGTGAAATCAATGCCTGCTTTCTCCAATAGCATGGCGAGGGTATAAATATTTGATTTACGAATCTGATGCGGTAAGGGGGTTTCATGGGGCTCGACCAACTCATCTCCCGTAGAAATCAAGGCAGCTTTGGGCAATCGCCTGACCTTCACTTCCACTTTGCCAACAGAGGTCAAAATACCTACATCACCAATGGTGAGTTGTTTTCCGGCAGGAATCAAAATCGTTCCTGCCTCTGAATCAACCCCTTGCGGATGGATGTTTTGCCCCTGACTTACCTCTTCAATATTAACAGATGCCTTTCCATCTTCAATGGTTACATCTTCATATCTGATCACCACATCAGCTCCTTTTGGCACCACTGCTCCTGTCATGATTTCTAAACACGTTCCGGGAGTTAATTCCTGCTGAGGCGCACCTGCAAATTGCTCGCCGCTCACCGGAAACGATCGCATTCTCTTTCCCCAGTCGCTCCATGAAATCGCTATCCCATCCATGGCCGCCCGATTGAAAGGAGGAAAATCCCGATCTGCCATCACATCCTCATCCAATATCCGTCCCACGGACTCGTCAAAGGGTATCACCTCCGATCCAAAGGATCCTTTGTGTTGTTCAATGATGGCTAATGCTTCTTTTACTGGTATCATGCTTTTTAAATCATAAGTGAAAACTATAAAGTAATCCTTCGTAATGGAGGGTGGGAATGAAAGTTTGGCGGGCCAGCGAAGGCTTTAGGGCTGATAGCTTTCAAACTTTCTTGACCTTTTTGACGGTTCGCCGTTGCGATTCGTTTTTGGGTCAAGCCAAAAATGAAGACCTAAAAGAGCAATAGAGCATCTATTTAATTTACCACAGATGCTATCTAAATTCATAGAATACTTCATTCATGACCATTTTCAGTTCTAAATCACTATATCAAAACCATGTAACAATACAATCCTCACCCCCACATACAAAACAAGAATAGCCGTAAGCCTTCGAATGATGTTGAGGTTCATTTTGATGGAAAGCTGAGAACCAACTAACCCTCCTAGCATCACCGCAATGATAATTCCACCTGCGAATGAAGCATTCAACTGAAACGTATCATTCACAACTAATCCCATAATTCCGGCCAAAGAATTAACCAAAATGAAAAAAGAGGCCAGCGAAGCAACGGTAACGGCATTTTGCCATTTCATCAAATTGAGAGTGGGTGACAGAAAGATCCCTCCTCCTATTCCTACCAAACCGGATAACATGCCAATGGCTCCCCCTAAAACCATTCTTTTTGAAGCGTGGAGATTAGTTGACATTCCCTTTTTGATAATGGACTGAGCAAGTATGGCCATAGCAGCAAGGATCAAAGCGATTCCTAAAATGATAAAAAATACCTGTTCTGTCAGTCTAAGTTGAGCACCAAAGAATGCCATCGGAATGCTTAACAACAAGAACGGCCAGAATAATGACCAGTTGAATACCCGTTTCCTTAAAAATACGATCGTTCCAATGGTCACCACGAGTACATTGAGTACCAATGCCAGGGTTCTGATTTCATAGAAGTCGGTCAGCATCAAACTCAAAATAGCCAGGTAGCTGGAGCCTCCTCCAAATCCAATGGAGGAATAAAAAAGTGCGATTAGAAAGAACAACCCCAGGAGTACATACTCGTTCATCGCGTGCTGTACCCCCCTTTCATTTGAAACACTTTGATTTCCGGATTTTGAGCTGCTATCAATACTGCAGTTTGACGGGTAGCATTTCCTTTATTGCAGACCAGGATTACATCTTTTTGAGCTTTGAAAGTAGTCAGTTCATTGATTGGTCGGTTTTCAAATCGATCATCGTGGTTTTGACTGTACTCAACCTCTGAACGCACATCGATTAAATGATATTGATCCAGGTTCATTTCAGTCAACTCTTGCCAGGTCAGCCAGGAATCTTTACTGGTCTCCTTTTTTGGTTCCGGCTTGGTGATTGGAGCTAATTCAAATACATGGTGTTCCGTATTGATCGCATCCACCACCAATAATTTCCCAGCCAAAGTTTGTCCAATTCCTGTCAACACTTTCACTGCTTCCATGGCCTGGTACGTGCCAATGATTCCGGGTAACACACCCAACACGCCGATTTCGTTGCAATTATCCACTTTCGCTGAATCATCCGGATAGACATCCCGATAGCTGGGACTGCCTTGGTAGTTGAACACACTAACATGTCCCTCATGTTTGTAAAGAGCACCATAAACGAATGGAATCTCATTGGATACGCAAGCATCATTGATAATGTATCGTGTTTCAATGTTATCGGTGCAATCAATCACCAGGTCACATGCCGAAATCAAGTCTTTCGCATTGTTTCCATTGAGCATTTGAGTCGTCACTTCAATGGACACTTCAGGATTCAAAGCTTTTAACCGCTCCTTCGCCACCTCTGCTTTTTTCTTCCCCACATCAGCGGTAGAGTAAAGTACCTGACGCTGCAGGTTGCTAAGCGAAATATCATCTCCGTCAACAATTCGGATCGTGCCTACGCCCATACCCACGAGATACTGGAGCACCGGAACGCCCAGCCCCCCGGCTCCAACCACGACCACTTTGGCATCCAACAGTTTCTGTTGTCCCTCTGCTCCAAAGTCAGGGAGCACAATCTGCCGTTGGTAACGATCAGTGTTCATTGAATCAAAGACTTGGCAAACTCGTATTCGTCCGGATTATTCGCATTATATAGCTCCTGATCATCCCGTGGATGTGCCAGATGAACTTCATGATTCATCATGAATTTGCGTGGACACCTCATGTCTTGTTCAATATGAAATTCCTCCAAAACCGGACGAGCATGTGATTCCCAAATAGCTATTAAAGGCTCAGGCAATCCGGTCTCCCGAGTAGCCAGTGAAGTTCCCAGGGCAGTTTGATCACGATTTTTGATCAACTGATCTATTGTCTGCTCGGTCACAAATGGTAGATCAACTGCGAGCACCAGCCATGACTTATCCGGGTGTGCACGCATGGCACTAATAATGCCATTGATCGGACCTTTGGTATCCAGACTATCCTCAATTATACGATCAGTAAACGCAACAGATTGTCCCTTTCGAACCGAAACGAATGCCTTGGAAAGCTTAGATTGAAGTAGTTCGAACAAATACTCCACCTGTGGCTTGCCGTGATAATTGAGCGCAGACTTATCCGTCCCCATGCGGGAGCTTTGCCCGCCCATCAATACCAATCCATATAGTTCATCGCTTGAAGTCACGCTTCCCTCCTTTCTTTTCTTGCAATTGAGTTGGTCCAATGATAATGTCGTGAGACAAAGCTTTACACATATCATAAATGCACAATCCGGCAACTGAAGCTCCTGTTAAAGCTTCCATCTCCACACCGGTTTGCCCGGTCGTTTTTACTAGGCAGCTAATCTCAAATCCATTTTCAGTTGGCTGAATATCAATATCAACTTTTGAAATGGGAATGTTGTGACACAATGGGATCAAATCAGATGTTTTCTTGACAGCTCCAATCCCGGCCAATACTGCCGTCTGGATCAGGCTTCCTTTTTTGGTGTTAAACCCATTCGCTTTGATGGTTGCGAACGCTTCTATAGGAAATTCAACATGGGAAGTAGCCACAGCAATACGCTCAGTGATCTCCTTTCCACTCACATCCACCATGTGGACGTTCCCCTCTTTGTTGATATGCGTTAACTCACTCATCCTCCTAATTTGGTCATGGATAAATACTCTTTTTCATTTTCTTCCGCTGCAGCGAATCCATCTTTGGGTTTATTGGCTACCGCAACCATCAATGCCTCTTTCACTTCTTCTCTAGAAGCACCGGATCGTAATATATCTCTCAAATTCAACTGGCTATGTCCATAGAGGCAGGTGCGGATTTCTCCGGTCGCCGACATTCTTAATCGATTACAATCCCCGCAGAACGTTCGACTAAAAGATGGAATCACACCAAAAGAACCTTTAAACCCTTCAATCTGATAATTCTGAGAAGTAGAATGTGGACCATCGATCATTTTTGTAAAATCGTGTTCTTTCTCTATGACTGAAAGAATATCTTTATAATTCATTGGGGTTTCCACCTTCCCTCCTGAGCCATTAAAAGGCATTTCTTCCAGGAATCGAACAGAGACAGGATGCTCTTTTGCAAGTTCAATCAATGGGAGGATCTGATCCTCATTGACTCCCTTCATCACCACGCAGTTGACCTTCAGATTGAAGTTCCTTGCTATCATTTCATATAAAGCACCGGAAACCTCCTCATATTCATCTCTTCGGGTGATCTCTTTAAACTTCTGTCGATCCAGGCAATCCAGACTCACATTGATGTCCTTAACCCCAAGTGATTCCAGTTCATCCAAATGAGGACGAATCAATGTCAGATTAGAAGTGATACTGATTTTATCGAGATAAGACTTTTTAGACAGCTCCTTGATGAAATACATCAGGTCAGCTCTCACGAACGGCTCTCCTCCGGTCAACCTGATTTTGCTAATCCCCATTTCACCCATCACATCCACAAGCTGAAGCAACTCCTCGTAGGATAAAATATGCTCTTTGGGCTCGAACACCATTCCCCGCTCCGGCATGCAATAGGTGCACCTCAGGTTACACCGGTCGGTCACCGACAGCCGGAGATAGTTAATCTCTCTTCCGAATTTATCTTGCAGCTTTTCCATTACGGTGTAGGTGAAACCCAGTGACTACTGTCGGTAAAAAATTCTTTCTTCCAGATGGGGACTGATTTCTTCAATTCATCAATCAGAAACTGACAGGCCGGAAACGCTTCTTTCCGATGTGATGACGCTACCCCTACTGCTACCACCGGCTCTCCAACTTGCTTCTTTCCCACCACATGGATCATGACCGCTTGATGCAAACCCCATTTTTCGATGGCTTGTTGCCGGATCTTTTCCATCTCAGCCAGTGCCATTTCATCATACGCTTCAAAACGCAAATCAGTCACCTCCGCATCTTCGCGTTGCGAGGTGTGGTTTCTCACCGTACCTACGAATACACACGTACCGCCTGCTTTTGTATCAGCAAGCAGCTTATACACCTCATTGAGGTCAATATGTTCAACTAATTGTACCAATTTTTACCCTCCGGATACTGGTGGTATCAGGGCGATTTCATCGCCGGGGCTAATGGGGTCCGGGTCCTGCACATACTTCTTGTTTACAGCTATCGCAACCGTGGACCATACAATGGTGGGGTACTCGTTACCTAAGTAATCTCGCAGTGATTTTACATCGATCAACTCCCTATTTACCAACAACTCAGATCCCAATACCTCCTTCACATGACCAAAAGCTTTCACCACTATCATATAAAGTAAAAATAGGCATTAAAGAACGAAACATGCAGCCGCTGGTGTAATGATTCCTTTATAAGAAGAGAACATTTATCAAGCCTCGGATCAGGCGCTCCCGCTATCCGCTGTATCTTTTGCGCCACCCACTCCACAACCCAATGCAAAAGGATGCCACTCCTATCGGGTCTAGGTGGAAAGGGTTGTGCTTCGATCAACCCAATTCCCTTGCGACTGAGGAACGAAGGAGACTTGGGAATATTAATAAACTTTACTTCTATCCTTCAAGAGATTCCCATGACTCAAATGGCTAACGCCATTTTCCCAAGGGAATACGGAAGTAAAAAGGACACTATTTAACCACTTCCCCTATTCCCTTGCGAACGAGGTACGAGTGAGACTTGGGAATCTTATAACCATATAGACGAATCATCATATGAGATTCCCATGACTCGACCTCCTTTCAGTCGGCCTCCCAAGGGAATACGGTGCTTATTGCAGATCGCTTACCTCCTCAAAAAGATCTTTAAGAGTTGGATTGAAATCCTTAATTAATTTGTCCTTCCAGTCACGGTTCCACTTTTTGATCTTATGCTCCCGCTCCCTAGCTATTTCAATACGTTCATAAAACTGATAATAGATTAGATCTGTGCAGTTATACTTTTTTGTAAATTCTGACCCAAAGCCATTTTTATGTTGGTAGGCTCGATTATATAGATTATCCGTGGAACCGACATAAACCACACTTCGACTCTCGTTCGACATGATATAAACGTAACCACCTTTAGCCATTTGTGTCCTAAATCTAAAAATTCTTTCCTTTATTCCTTGTATGTGAGCAATGATCAAAACACCACAACACATCCCTATTCCCTTGCGAGTGAAGTATGAGCGAGACTTGGGAATCTTTTATACACAAACCCAGTAACAAGGAGATTCCCATGACTCGACCTCCTTTCAGTCGGCCTCCCAAGGGAATACGGATATTTGACAGACTCTCCCCAAGGATTCCTATCTTTATCTCCTATGCCAGCGCACAAACATCTACATATAAAAGACAAGCCCAAAGTCTCTGTCGGACCAAAATCCGTTACCAATGCCAGTCGGATGATCTTAAAAGCCATGCCACCATGGAAAGCATTGAAACTATTGCGAAAGCTGAACCAAAAAAAGGGCATTGACTGCCCGGGATGCGCCTGGCCCGATCCTGATATGCGATCCAAATTGGGCGAATTCTGCGAAAACGGGGTAAAAGCCATCGCTGAAGAAGCCCAGCATAAGTTGGCTGGAGAAGCCTTTTTCAAACAGTACACCATCGAATCACTTCGGAAACAAAGTGACTATTGGCTTGGTCAGCAAGGCAGGCTTGCCCAACCGATGATCAAAAAAGAAGGCAGTCCACGCTACGAACCGATTGAATGGATTGAAGCTTTCAAACTGATTGGTGATCATCTAAAATCTCTCCCACACCCCGATGAAGCGGTTTTCTATACCTCCGGACGGACCAGCAATGAGGCTGCTTTTCTTTATCAACTCTTCGTTCGAAAGTTTGGAACCAATAACCTCCCCGACTGCTCAAACATGTGCCACGAATCGAGCGGCGTGGGGCTGACCGAAACCCTTGGCATAGGCAAAGGATCGGTGACCCTTGAGGATTTTGAGCATGCAGAAGTCATTCTGATCTTCGGTCAAAACCCGGGTACGAATCATCCCCGAATGTTGAGCTCGCTGGAGAAAGCCAAGCGAAATGATGCCAAGATCATCGTCATCAACCCTTTAAAGGAAGTGGCATTGATGAAATTCAAAAATCCTCAGAAAATCAAGGGCTGGATTAGTAAAGGAACTGATATCGCCGACTTATATCTACAGATCAAGATTAATCAGGATGTTGCCTTACTCAAAGCCTGGCTGAAGCTGCTTTTGGTAGATGAGAGATGTCTGGATCGAAAATTCATTGCAGCTAACACCGAAGGATTTGAAGCCTTGCAAGCTGACTTAGAGAAATATTCATTGGATGATCTGATTAGCCAAACGGGCCTCTCCAAAGAAGATGTACTCTTAAGTTCACATTGGCTGGCAGCCAGCAAAAAGATCATTGCCTGCTGGGCGATGGGGCTCACCCAACATGTAAATGCAGTGGATAATATTCGTGAGATTGTTAACCTGCTCTTGCTGAAAGGAAGTATTGGTAAAAAAGGAGCAGGTACTTGTCCGGTCAGAGGGCATAGCAATGTACAGGGCGACCGTACCATGGGCATTTGGGAGCGACCTACCAAAGCCTGGACGGATAAACTGAAAGATGCTTTCAATTTTGATCCTCCAGAGTCACCCGGCTATAATGTGGTAGAAGCCATCGAAGCGATGAATGAAGGGAAAGTGAAATTCTTCATGGCACTTGGGGGAAATCTTTTGCCTGCTGCACCTGACACCTTGCTCACGGAGCAGGCCTTAAAAAAATGTGAGTTGACTGTGCATATCAGCACTAAACTCAATCGAACACATTTAGCTCCCGGTAAAACTTCGTTGATTCTGCCTTGCCTGGGTCGAACAGACAAACACATTCAGAATGGAAAGGAACAGGTAGTAACCGTTGAAAACTCCATGGGTATTGTTCATGGTTCGCATGGCAGCCTTACTCCCCCATCCAAACATTTAAAGAGTGAGCCGGAAATTGTGGCTTCTATGGCAGCAGCTACATTGGGTAACGATGATATCAACTGGTCAGGATTGATTGAAGACTATGACAACATCCGTGACTTGATAGCTAAGGCCATTCAGGGATTTGAGAACTACAATGAGCGCCTAAAAAACGATAATGGCTTTGAACTACCTAATGGTGCTCGCAATGGAGAATTTAATACGCATTCTAAAAAAGCCGTTTTCACCGTCAATCAACTAGCCGAATCCATTCCAGAAGGACATAAATATGTGATGATGACCATCAGAAGTCACGATCAGTTCAATACTACCATTTACGGGATGGATGATCGATATCGAGGCATATTTGGTGGGCGAAATGTCGTCTTCATGAACGAAGGTGATATGAAAGACGAAGGTCTTGAAAAAGAAGACGTTGTGGAACTATCTAATCATTACGGACTGGAACGAAAAGTCGCCGGATTTACCGTAGTGCCTTATGAAATACCTCAGGGTTGTGTAGCTACCTATTTCCCGGAAGCCAATCCATTGGTACCCCTGCATTTAACCGCCAGAAAAAGTCATACGCCTGCATCCAAGTCGGTGGGAGTGAATATTAAGAAGATTTGATATGGTTGAATTAGTGCTGAAGATCGCTGATGAATCTGACTTAAAAGCCATGATTGAATCTGGAGATTCGCTGTTTGATTATCCAATCAAACTCGACAGAGCAAAGGAGTTTTTACAAGACTCCAGACATCATTTAATCCTGGCATATTTTGATGAAAAGCTGGTCGGCATGGTTTCCGCTTTCGATTATGTCCATCCTGATAAGAACCCAACGCTATTTATCAATGAAGCAAGTGTAATAAAAGATTTTCAAGGACAGGGTATTGGAAGAAAACTTATTGAATCCATGTGTGAACATGCTAAATCAATCGGGTGTAATGAAGCTTGGGTTGCCACTGAAAAATCGAATATGGCAGCCAGAAAAGCTTATGTAAACGCCGGAGGAAAAGAAGATGAAGAGGATGTTGTGCTTATTGAGTTTGATCTAAATAATTGATTCAGGCTAGATTCCCATACCCTATCTGATCCCCATCATTGTCGTACAGATTATAGGTAGGCCCGTCTTTTTGCATTGCATGTGAGGTGATTTTTCCATCGAGATCATAAATGTTAAATCTATGATCATCCAATCTTTTACCATAACCCAACTGATTGCCCTCCTGATCAAAAATTTTGAAATTTTTATCATCGGTCATCCGAAGATAAGAAATGAGATTTCCTTTCAGATCATAATTATTGTATCGTTCATCTGCTTTCACTGCAATTGATTTTACGACAAAATTAAAGGCAGGATACATCCTGCCTTCAAGGTTGGTAACAGTATCTGAAATACTCCAAACCTGTATTCCAACAACGCTTTCTCTATGATGTTCTACTTAAAGAACATTGTAAATATCATCATTGATCCTAATCAAAAACATGATCAAAATCACACGAAACAATATATTTTGTCATTTGCTCTACACTTCAATCCAGAGATGGGATCTCTAGCCAACAATAAGTGTGATTGCCAATATGGTGAGGTACACCACTAGCAAAACTTGTTTAGTCTTCATTACATTGAATTTTTAGTCCTGAGTTAGTTTAATACGAAAACCACTAAAAGAGTTTCATCTTTTTGACTAAAGGTGAAAAATTGTTGTTAAAAAGTCTTTACATAACCAAAGCCTTTATACTTATTCGAAATTGTACTTCATAAAAGTATATCTTAAGGAAATGGAATCGGCATCCTTCGAAACATTATAATGGAAAGCCTCATAAAAAAGATCAACAATATCCAGGTTAACATTACAGCTTCTCAGCTATTGCGGAATCTTTATGTTCAAACCTTCTTCTGGGTCCTTATGGCACTGCTTGTATTTATTCAGGATTATGTGGATTCAAGCATGAATGAAAAAGGCTACTTTGTTTCAGACTCATTATTATTTAAAATCTTTTGGTTGCTATTCATACCCTGTTCAATGGGTTGGTTTTGGCTACACGACTTCATTAAATCAAGTTTTAAGATTAGAATTTGGATCGCCTCTATCATTCTTTCACTTGTGGTGAGTCTAGTACACCTATTAAGCTTCGCCTCATTAGTTAGTTTTTTATCCAATACGCTGACAGCTTACGGATGGAGTTTCAAAGGATTATTTTATGAGGTACTCTCAGGTAGAGCCTATATTGTCGTGATTGTTTACCTATCCTATGCCGGCATTTACCCATTACTAAAAGAAAGAGAATCCAGCTCACATTCACGCAATGAGATTAAAGTAAAATCAGGGACTAAATCCTTTATTATCCCAACTAATGAAATCTGCTGGATTGCTGTAGAAGATGCGATCACTAGAATTAAAACTACTTCACGAAAGTATATCTATAATGGTAGCCTTAAGAATGTCATCGATCAGCTTGATCCTAAGGACTTTAAGCAAATCCATCGATCCACTGTCATTAACCTTAATGAGGTCGATCAACTAACATCCCGTTTGAATGGAGATTACGATCTATTGATGAAAGACGGAACGAAGCTGCGATTGAGCAGAAACTATGTGAAGTCTGTCAAAGATCGACTACTCTAGTCCTCCACTCAGCTTATAAACTCCTCAGCTTAGCAAAAAAGCACCATTTCGTACAGAACCAATCCTGCCTGATCCGTTTAGCTTTATTAGAAATCAAAATAATAACATGAGATACATTTTTATACTCTTAAGTATATCCTGTCTGCAGGCCTGCGGACAGAAAACAAATTACAGACTAATCGATAGTGGACGGTGCGATGGATGTGAGGCTGTATTGGAATTTGGAGATCGAAAGCTAAATGCGGTTGATACCCTCCCACTATTTGAGCAGACAAATCCAAAAATAAAGGTGTTTGGTACCGTTTATCAGCCGGACGGCACTACACCTGCAGAGGGTGTAATTCTTTATTTATATCATACCAATAGAGATGGAATTTATCCCAAACGCGGAGATGAAAAGGGCTGGGCGCGAAGACACGGATACATTCGGGGCTGGGTAAAAACAGACCAAAATGGACAGTATGCCTTCTATACTTTTAGGCCGGCATCTTATCCCAGTGGTACAGAAGCTGAACACATTCATATTACTGTGCTTGAACCTGATGGTAAGTATTATTGGATCGGAAGCTACCTGTTTCATGATGACCCATTGCTGACTGATCGAGATATTGATAAGACACCTCGTGGTGGTTCAGATGGTGTACTCAAACTGACCAAAGAAGGAAATCTTTTGACAGATCGTAGAGATATTGTTTTAGGTAAAAATGTCCCTAACTATGATTAAAAACTTATTGTTTTTAGCCACTTTATCATTGGCTTGCGGGAGCCAAAGTGCAACTGAGAGCAAAGCTGTTTTTGCTACTAGTAAGAAATCTTCAGCGTTAACTCAACCGGCGGGCTCTCAGGAAATTCCTATTAACCTGAACAAATCTGTGATAGGCTGGAAGGGAACAAAAATTACCGGTAAGCACGAAGGCACTGTCAGTTTCCGGGAAGGCCATCTTACCTTTTTGGAAGGCAAACTCATTGGCGGTGAACTAATCGTAAATATGGAATCCATTGATATTTCTGACATCCCTGTGCATGAAACAACAGCTCGGAGAAACCTGCTAAACCACTTCATTGAAGAGTTTACAATCAATAAGTTTTCAAATTCATCTTTCACTTTTACTGAAGTAAATCATTCAAGTGCAGATCGAATAGAAATCGCAGGGCAGCTTAGCATTCGAGGAATTTCCAATCCGATTAAAATCTTTGCTAGTAAAACCAGGGGTGGTTATACCTCTGAGTTTTCATTTAACCGCTTCGACTGGGGAATTGGTGAAAATGGAAGTTGGTTTGAAAAGCGATTGGTAGATGAAATGATACAACTGAAAGTGAAATTGGTGCCGGTGAGTAATCAGGCCTTCACTAATTAACTCAAACACTCAATTTACAACACTTATTATCGACAAATCAGAACATTATAATTTAATCTCCGTATCATAAAGTCGACAAATCAGAATTTTATATGCGAGGAGAACATCTTGGAGAGCTTGAAGAGTTAGTACTACTCACTGTAGGATCACTTTACCCTGAAGCTTACGCCCCGGCCATCAAAAAGGAACTGGCTGAAAAAATGGATCGGAAAGTAGTGTTGAGCTCCATTCACACAGTGCTTACCCGGCTTGAAAACAAACAATTTGTGAAAAGTGCTTTCGGAGAATCTACACCTGAGAGGGGCGGAAAGCGAAAACGCTTTTTTGAGATCACACCACAGGGATTTCAGGCACTCGAGGCGCTCAAGTCCAAGCGTGATGCACTTTGGGGCAATATGCTACAACTCATGCCTAACCTTTCTTAAATATGGCATCCCCACCAAAATTTCCAACCAGGCTTCTCTCTTACCTTGTCAGCCAGGAATTCTTTGAAGAAATCTCCGGTGATCTGGCCGAGGAGTACCAAGAATATTTACAAACCAAAGGAAAACTCAAAGCCAATCTCCTATACCTGACAGAGGTCATTCGCTATGTCAGGATGTATCGTTCAGAGAGAAATTACCAATCAACAAACTCAGTAAGTATGCTTCAGAACTACATCAAAGTGGCTTTCAGAAACCTGGTCAAGCACAAGAGCTATTCCATCATCAACATCAGTGGACTTGGTATCGGGCTGGCCTGTGTATTCATGATCTTCCTGTTTATTAAGGTGGAAACCAGCTACGACAAGTTTCACGAAAATGGATCAGACATCTATCGATTACAGCATGTTTACGGATACATCAACGCGCAAGCTGCTCCCACTTATGAACGTGATTACACTGAAGTAATCAATTCTACCAGGATCAACTTTTGGAAAACGAACAAGCGAATTTCGTTACCAAATGAGGAAATCTACTATGAGGATGTGTTGCTGGCTGATTCTAACTTCTTCAGCTTTTTCTCCTTCCCATTAATTCGTGGAGATAAGAAATCTTGTCTGAACGATAAAAGCAGCATTGCCATTTCACAATCCTACGCGAAGAAGTTTTTTGGTGAAGAAGACCCAATCGGTCAGGTGATGCAGGTTCAGGACATGATTAATGGTCGGGACCTTCCATATAAAGTAGCTGCCGTTTTCGAAGATGTTCCGTTCAACTCCCACCTGCAATTTGATATGGTAGCGCCATTCTCTATCATGTACGACGACCCTTCCATCAACATCCTTGAGCTCTGGCCCAACGATTGGATTGGAAGTTACATCCAGCTGAAGCCGGGCACAAATCCTGAGTCTGTAGCAGATAAGTACCAGGAAATGTATAACAAGTATTACGATGCTGAGGCAGACTCGATCACGATCGATTTAATGCCTTTAGAAGACCTGTATTTAAAATCCTACGACCTCCGGGCAGATTACGCTGATCATGGAAATATCAATCAGGTACGCATATTCTCAGCTATAGCGATTATCATTCTTCTCATTGCATGTATCAACTTCATGAATCTTGCCACTGCCCGCTCTTCGAAACGATCCAAAGAAGTGGGTGTACGGAAAGTAATGGGTGCTTTCCGTAAGCAACTCATCATCCAGTTTTTTGCTGAGTCTACGATCATGACGGTTCTGGCACTTATTCTAGCTTCCGTGATTCTGGTAGTGGTCATCCCCCCTGTCAATCGCATTGCTGATATCAATTTGCTTTTAGGTCTGGATCAGATAGTCCCGATCATAATCGGAGTTATTTTATTAACGATTATCACCATTCTTATCGCAGGTAGTTATCCTGCTCTATTTCTTTCGTCATTTCAACCTGTTTCTATTTTATCTGGAAACGCTACCGGCAATGGCGGTAAGGGAGCCATCCGAAAAGCATTGGTCATATTTCAATTTACCATCTCCATTGCCCTTATCATTGGCGCTATGGTGGTGTACAATCAAATGCTTTTCGTGAAACAGAAAGACCTTGGCTTTGAATCCGAGAATGTGGTGGTTATGAATTTTGGAAACGCAGAGGAGTTTGGACGAAAATGGCACAGGGTTAAAAGCCAGGTACAATCCATGCCGGGAGTTAAATCCGTAATGGCCGGACGTATGGTTCCGGGAGACAATGCCTTTTATTGGGGTTATAAATTTGAGGACTTCACTGAATATGAGGATCCGTATGGTGATGCCTGGAAAGGTTTTTATATCGGCTACCATACACTGGATGGCCTGGGAGTTGAGGTGTTAATGGGACGTACATTCTCGGAAGATATCCCAACAGATAGCACCGCATTTATCTTAAATGAAAGTGGCTGGAAAAGAGCCATTGAGGAGTATGGAGAAAGCTGGAAGGAACCGATTGGAAAAACCATTGAATACTACACCACTCATAGTGGTGACTGGGCGATGGATAAGAAAGGTGTGGTCGTAGGGGTAGTAAAGGACTTTCATCACCATTCGCTGGAGCGTGAGATTGATCCGTTGGTCATTCACAATGTGCCCAGCAGAAAACTGATGGTGAAGGTGGAAGCAGACAAGACCAATGAAGTCATTGCATCTATTGAAAACCTGTGGACCGAATGGAATGTGCCAACGACTTTCAATTATCAGTTTTTAGATGAAGAATTTGAAGCGGCCTATCGGGATGAAGATCAATTCAACCAATTCATTTTGATCTTCTGCATGCTCGCAATAGCCATTGCTTGCATGGGACTTTATGGGCTTTCTTCCTTTGTGGCAGAGCATCGAATCAAGGAGATTGCGGTACGTAAGGTGTTAGGCGCATCCGAGAACAAGATTGTCGGAATGCTTTCCATGGAATTCCTGAAACTTGTCGGAATCTCCGTGCTGGTTGGAACCCCGGTTGCTTACTATTTCATCAATCAATGGCTGGCAAACTTTGCCTATCGAATTGATCTGTCATGGTATTATTTTGTCGTTGGAAGCATTGCCGCAGCAGCTATCGCCATTTTGACGATCAGCTACCATTCCATCAAAGCGGCTACATCTAATCCCGTAAATAGCTTAAGGACAGAGTGAATTGCAAGAATCTGGAGTGTTATTGAGCACAGACATGTTTAGGTAAATTGGAGGTCAAACAATTACATACATCCGCTATATTTGAAAGGTAGATAAATGACATGTGTCGTTTATCCGGATATTATCAATAATCTTGGAATTACTTGAAATCTTATTTTAAATGAACTTATCTAAATTTCCTTTTTATCTCGTCTTGACATTGGTTTTAACATCATGCGCATCCATACTAAATAGTAAAAAGCAGACAGTTCTTCTTAATTACGATAAAGACTCAAAAGTGATTGCAGATACTGAGGAAGTGGATGGACGAGAAATAAACTTATCACGAGATGGAAAGCCTAAAAAAATAACAATCCAAAAAGATGGGTACAAAGACGAATCCAGAGTTGTCGTTCAGTCCAGGCACTCTCCTTTAAAAATACTATCCTACGTTCCCTTTGGGATTTTAGCTTGGATTCCGCCAACATTTGATGTCGGAGAAAAAAGCTATAATTATCACAAAGAATATACCTTATCGAGTCGCTTTAAGACTATCCCTGAAAAGACGCTCAACAATAAATTAATCAAATTAACAAAAGTAGCAGCAGATATAGATGAGGATAAAATGCTTATTAGAGAATACTCATCATATAAGGATTTTGTTAAGAATGGGGACTCTAAGAAGGCTAAAGTCTTAAAGAACTCCAGCTCTGTTAAGCTTGAAAACACGATTTTTCCATCCCTCATAAATGATTTACTAAGAGACAAGGGGTATGTAGACACTACAGCAAATTTGTTTAAATACAATTATTCAAATAGCGTAATTATTGAAGGGGTGATCAATGGTTTTACCATTAACAATGTATCCACTAAGATCAATAACTATTATATAGGATTTGTATTCACTGATTTGAATCTAAGTTGGGAAATCAAGGATTATTACAACAATCTTTTATTTGCGGAAGGAATTACCGTAACATCTGGCGAATTCCCTATTTATTCCTACACCGATCAATCAGAAGTAAGTGAGGCTGTCAACAGTTCAATAGTAGATGCTTTTGAAGGTGGCTTGTTGAATTTCTTGAATCATGACGCAGTAATTGAAATTCTTAATACAGAAACTGATGAAATTGATTTAGATGAATTAGTTATTCAAAGTTCAAGTCGATATGCGGTAGAACTTGAGGATGCCATGAATGCAACTGTAACTATTAAAACTACCAAAGGGCATGGAAGCGGTTTTTTTATCGATGAAAATGGTCTATTAGTAACTAGCTATCATGTAATCAGTGGATCAGAATCTGAGATTACACTAATCTTATCCAATGGATTGGAATTTGAAGGAAAGATGGTTCGAAAGAGCAAAAATGCAGATGTGGCACTGATCCAAATAAATGCACCTGAAGTCACGACTCCTTTAAAAATAAGCCAAAACCAGCCTAAGGTCGGTTCAGAAATATATTTGATCGGAACACCAAGCGCATCTGATTTGGGACAAACAATATCTAAGGGAATCATATCAGGAATCAGAAAATCTCAAACAGCAAATTATGTCCAAACCGACGCAAGCATTAATACAGGAAATAGTGGCGGCCCAATGATTGATAAGAATGGTAATGTCATAGGAGTAGTGAACTCTAAATTATCAGGCATCTCTACAGAAGGCTTGGGGTTTGTCACGCCATCCAACCTAGTAATTGAATCATTAAACTTGCAATACTCAGAGTAAATTGATAACAAAATGTATGCGACATAAAAACGGCGCTTACATCGACGTAGTGCTTCTTGATTCACCCCATGCACCACTTTCGATCTCCATCATGTAAATTTCAAAGTCCGGTGCTGTTGTGAATAGTTTACGGTCAGAGTAGGTCAATCTGTATTGTCAATAAAGCTTAATATCCTTTTCTCATATTCATCCTGGGTAATTGGATGAAAGATTGGTGTGATATAATTAGCAATTACTTTACCATCATTACCTACCAAGACATGCCTTGGAAACAAGCTAAACTTGAATAATTCTTCACAATTTTTAAATCCTCCCACTGAAATAATATCATCATAGTAATTGCCATATTTCTTGATAACTTTCTCTATTCCATTCTCTGAGGTAGGAGTAATTGCTACAAATCGAACCCGTGAGTCCTCTTTATATTTTTCAATTATTTGCTTTATATAGGGTTTTTCCTGGGCACATCCACGGCACCCTTTAAACCAAAAATCTACTACAGTAAGTACATAATTGGAATCTACAAAACTGAACTCATCTCCATTGATGGTTATAAAGGTTGAATCAGAAAAAATTTCTCCTACGGGAATCCCTTTTTGGAATTCATCTTCCATTTCATGATCAAGTAGACTTCTATAGTACTCGTCAGGGATTTGTGATTGTCCGTCCTGAGCAAGGATAAAAAACCAACTTGCAAAACATAACAGGGATAAAAAAAGCCTCATTAGGTATCACGTATTTTCTTGAAAAATAAGGTTTTACATTGAATTTCGGACTGAAAAAGCATCTGATACCCTTTTGTACTTTCATTTCTGGCATCATTTTTTCCTATATCATAATCAATAAGTCAAATGTTTCACCAAAAATGAATCACGATGAAAAGGCTATATATACTCTCTCTGTTTGCATTAATCGGACTTTCAAGTTGCTACCGTGGAGAAGGCATACCCGGCCCGAGGGGTTATGATGGAAGAGACGGGATTGACGGGATAGATGGTGAAGAAAGCTATGCGTTTGAATATGAATTTAGCTTTACCGCACCTGACTATAGTGTGTTGCTAAATCTTCCTAACGATTTTGAAATGCTGGATTCGGATGTGATGCAGGTCTACTTTCTGTGGGAGGTGACCAATGACAGAGTAGAAGTTTGGCGAGCATTGCCTCAGACACTTTTCTTCACATACGGCATGCTCCAATACAATTATGATTATACAAAGTTTGATGCCCGGGTATTTTTAGATGGGACAGTAAACCTGGATGGATTAGGCGCTGATTTAACAGACAATTGGATCGCGCGGGTAGTAGTGATCCCAGCACAGTTTACCGGACGTATCGACTATTCAGATTATAACGCTGTAAAGGCGCATCTCAATTTATCAGACTCGAAGTTAGCAAGCTCAGATTATCCGACAAGACCTAATTAAATTCATTAAATAATGACCGGGTTAATTGATTCTAACCTGGTCATATAACATTCAAACAAGCACTTCGTTGAATTTTCAATGAATCGCTTAAAAGAATTTTTCTGGCTATGTGCCGGAGTGAATAAATCCATTTTGTCCAATTGCCCCTCTGAATCCAGCAAATATGTGGGCATTGGAGCTACCATTTTTTTCACAGGTGTTTTTGCAGCGCTGGCCGGCGGCTATGCGCTTTACACCATTTTCGATAGCTATTGGATAGCCGCAATATTTGGAATCATCTGGGGGTTGATGATCTTTAACCTTGACCGGTTTATCGTTTCCAGCATGCGAAAGAATGGTGATTCCAAACAGGAATGGATCAGTGCCATCCCACGGCTTATCCTTGCCATTATCATTTCAGTAGTTATCGCTAAACCACTTGAACTTAAAATTTTTGAAAAGGAAGTAGAGGCTGAAATATCTCATATGATCCAGGAGGACTTAGCTACTCAGGAACAAACAGTGAAAATGCGATTCAATGAAACAAGGGAACGATTAAATGCCGAAATTCTGGTGCTTAAAAACGAGATAACTCAAAAAGCTAGTAAAAGGGATGAATTGAGAAAAATCGCTCAAGAAGAAGCCGATGGAACCGGAGGATCCAAGCAGCGCAATGCCGGGCCTATCTATCAAATTAAAAAAGCTGATGCGGATAAAGTAGAAGCTGAACTGAAGGCATTGACAACTACCAATAGTCAATTGATCAATGAGAAAGAACTGGCATTGGCGGAGTTGGACGAACAACAAAAAGCGGCTCTTGGAGAAATGAAAGAGAGTCAGCTAACAGGGTTAGCCTCGCGAATCGAAGCACTGGATCGATTAACAGATAAAAGCAGTGCAATATGGGCTGCTCACTGGTTCATTTTACTCCTATTCCTTGCTGTAGAAACGGCCCCTGTGTTTGTGAAACTCATTTCACAAAG
Organism: Ekhidna sp.; assembly: GCF_040220215.1. GTDB lineage: Bacteria > Bacteroidota > Bacteroidia > Cytophagales > Cyclobacteriaceae > Ekhidna. The sequence goes on along the minus strand of NZ_JAVJTR010000013.1, from coordinate 123,138 downwards.
AGGCCCCTATGATTTTGTCTTAAAGAAAGAAGAATATGGTGTTGAGGCTTCCTACTATGAGGACCTGGCGAAAGTCAATGCCATCATTAAAAAACGATCAACACGACTTACAGAAGAAGAAATCGATTATGTTCAAAATCGCCTTTCACTGAGCCTTGAGAAGACTTAAAGGTTACTTACCAGTTACTTCGGCAGATACTTATCAGGAATTGGATTGTCTTCGCGCTCCCCGGTCCAGTAAATATTAACCACCCACCATCTCTCTCCATCATTCATGAGTTGAATGCTGTTGATGCCTCGAGTAAAGGGTTTTTCATCTGACTCACTGCGGTAAGATTCATACGTACTGAAAATGTGAGTAACAGAGCCGAATGTTTCAGTCACTCTGAATATCTCTTTTTCAAAAAAGCCATTCTCTTCCAACCATACACCGGATGAACCAATGTAGTCTTCAGGTGTCATTGCTCTATACCCAATCTCTCCATCTTCATTCGGACCGGACGGAAGCAACATGGCATCATCGGTAAACAGGTACTTGAACAATTCCCAGTTCCTCTTTTCACCAGCCTCACCGGAAATGACATCATAGAGTGTTTCAATCGTGCTATCAAGGGTTTGCACTTTGCTTAGGTATTCATCTTGCGCTGAAGTCATAAAAACAATGCTCAAAAAGAAGATTAGTGTTGCTAATTTTTTCATCGTTCCTTTTTAAGCAAGTTATAAATAAAAAAATCAGCCACTCATATCAAATCACCCTATCATGATTAAGAATATGTCTAACTTAAATGTTCCTAAACCTAACCTATATCTAAGTATGAAAGCTCTTAAGTTCTTTATTCTAACTATCTGTTTTTCTGGCCTGCTCAATGCGCAATCCATTCGCGAGCAGCTGGAAGAAATCGCAGTAATCGATCAAAAAGTGATGATGCCCATGCGTGATGGAATCCGTCTTGCCACGGATATCTACCGACCAAAGACCGACCAAAAAGTACCTATCATTTTCTCACGTACTCCTTACAATTTCAATTCATGGGGAGATGGAGAGGAACGAACAAGAACCTATGAAAGAGCATTTGAAGCAGTGAAAAGAGGATATGCCTATGTGGTTCAAAACGAACGGGGAAGATATTTCTCTGAAGGAGAATGGGACATTTTAGGTGTACCGTTGACAGATGGCTATGATGCCTTTTCCTGGATGAAAGATCAGGCATGGAGCAATGGAAAAATAGGAACGTTGGGTTGCTCATCTACCGCTGAATGGCAGATGGCAGTCGCTGCTTTGGATCATCCGTCTCATGCTGCAATGGTGCCACAGGGTTTTGGAGCCGGAATCGGCACTGTGGGCGATTATTATGAACAAGGTAACTGGTACCGAGGTGGTGCATTTCAAATGCTGTTTGCATCATGGCTATATGGTGTAGAGCATGATAAATTCAAACCGCGTATTCCGCAAGGAGCTACACAGGAAGACCTCATCCGAATTTCACGATTCTATGACCTGGCGCCTGAAAATCCTGAAGTGGACGATATGTTGGCGGCCATGTCGCATCTGCCTGTACAGGACATGCTGGTAAATATGGGGGGGCAAACGAGAGATTTTTGACAAAATGATCCGGAGAAAACCCAATGATCCGGCCTGGTTTGAGGGCGGACTTTATCATGACGATATGGAAATCAAGAAGCCGGGATTTTGGTTCGTGTCCTGGTACGACGTTTCTGTAAGTCCAAACATTGCGCTCTTTAATCACCTGAGAAATAATAGTGAGCCTGGAGTAGCCGATAACCAATACCTGGTGATTGCCCCTACGCTTCATTGCGGATACACCAGAGCGACCGAGAATACGATAGTTGGGGAAAGAAGTGTAGGCGATGCAAGGCTCAACTACGACGAGCTGGTTTATGGTTGGTTTGATCATTGGTTGAAAAAAGATGGAAAGAGTGACTTCCTGGATGACCTGCCTCGTATTCAATACTATCTTATGGGTAAGAACGAATGGAAAACGGCCGAAACCTGGCCTCCGAAAGAAGCCAGCATGACTTCATTCTATTTGGATAGTGATGGAAACGCAAACAGCCTTTTTGGTGATGGGAAGCTTACCCTTTCGCCTCCTGCTGAGCCTAACCAGGACAATTACACCTATGATCCAAACAATCCGGTCTACTCTTATGGAGGAAATGTCTGTTGCACAGGGAATGCCATAGAAAATGGAGCCAGGGACCAGAGAGAAATGGAAACACGAAGCGATATCCTGGTATATACTTCTGATCCACTGACGGAGGGGATTGAAGTTTCAGGTTTTATTGAAATGTCGCTGTTCGTATCATCAGATGTAAAAGACACGGACTTTACGGTGAAGATCATTGATGTGTATCCCGATGGTACAGCATACAATCTAGATGAGACTATCCAAAGAGCTAGATATAGAGAAGGATATGACAAAGAAGTATTTATGGAAGAAGGTGAAGTTTATCAAATCGATTTAACGCCGCTTTCTACCAGCAACTATTTCGAAAAAGGGCACAGAATCAGAATCGAAGTTGCAAGTAGCAACTTCCCACGATTCATGCGAAACCTGAATACCGGAGGAAACAACTATGATGAAACTGAAGGAATTGTGGCTCACAATACGATCCATCATTCAGCGGAGTATCCGTCACAAATTAAGTTGCCTATTGTTGGAAAATTGAAGATTGAAGACCGATAACGTAGATACTATAACTCCACAATTATGAAAAAGCTTAACAAAAACGACATTGACCCTAAAGTATTTAAGCTCTATGATGATTATGCTCACAACCGGATGGAGCGCAGAGAATTCATTGAAAAGCTTTCATTGTATGCTGTTGGAGGATTGACTTTGACTTCACTCATGAGTTCCATCATGCCGAACTATGAAGCCATTCAAATAGCTCAGGATAATCCGAAGCTCAACACTGAAACGATAGTGTATGAATCTCCCAAAGGTGGCGGTACCATCAATGCTCAACTTTCCCGACCGAAAGACGCGAAAGGAAAGCTCCCGGGGATTGTGGTCGTTCATGAAAACCGAGGCTTGAATCCACACATTGCAGACGTAGGAAGAAGAGCAGCTATGGCCGGTTTCATTTCAATTTCGCCAGATGCATTAACTCCACTGGGTGGCTATCCGGGCAATGATGATGATGGTAGAACGATGCAACGAAAAAGAGACCGAAACGAAATGCTTGAAGACTTCATCGCAGCATTTGAGTATCTAAAAAATCACGAGGAATGTACCGGAAATGTAGGGGTTGTAGGCTTTTGCTTCGGCGGTTGGATCTCGAATATGATGGCTGTGAAAGTGCCTGGCTTGAAAGCCGCAGTTCCTTTTTACGGTGGTCAGCCAGATGCGGAAATGGTCCCTGATATACAGGCACCTTTATTACTTCATTTTGGTGAATTGGATGAGCGTGTGAATGACGGGTGGCCAGCTTATGAAAAAGCACTGAAGGAAAACAACAAGGAATATCAGGCCTACATTTATCCGAATGCGAACCATGGATTTCACAATGATACTACGGCACGATACGATGAAGAGGCAGCTAAATTAGCATGGAATCGTACGATTGAGTTTTTTAGAGAGAATTTAAAGTAGCCCTAACAAAAACCGTCATTCTGAAGCTTCTCGAAAGGCTCTCAGACTTGAGAAGCTGAAAGAATCTCCTTAATCAAGGGGGCTCTCGCGCCTACACCAACACTCTTGGCCATCACCTGAAGGCTCAGAGTGACGTAACGGTTTTTGTTGGGATTAAATGGAATTCAGGTAATCCTATAATTTTTAATACAACAATCCCGCAGCATCCGACTGCCAATATTCTTTGGTGTTGATATCCATCACCGTGAGTTTGCCATGCCATCCTGCTCCGGTATCCAGATTCCAGACATTGAAAGCCTGCATTGGCGTATCCTGTTGCCACTTAATTGTCGGTGTATGACCAATATAAATTTCATTAAATGCATTCAATAAATCCGGCTGCTGGCCGGTTATTCGCGCTTTCATTGACGTCAACCATAAGCTACGGTCCCAGTAACAATTCGAAGATGGTTGCTCAAAAGCCGGTCCTTTCGGATTGGTAAATCCTGCATGAATGAAAACACGATTTTCTTCATCAACATGAAAATCAACCTGGTTTTCCAGAAATGCCAAATGTTTAGACCTGTCGATTTTATCACCGGCCTGGATGTAAGATTGAATAGTGGAGATACCTCCGTTATCCGGCCATGCCGGGTTTACTTCTTCGCTTCTCAACCATTCTTCCAGCCATGGATCGTGATTGCCGCGGATGGCTATCAGGTTTGGGATTTTGATAAGTTTTTCAACCACCAATGCAGTATCGGGATGTCGGTCGCATACATCGCCCAACTGGATCAGTTTGTCATTCTCTAGATCAAATCTGCACCGCTCCAGGCACTGTTCTAAGGCTTTCAAATTGCCGTGGATATCTCCCATGACAAGAGTCCTTGCCATGGCTAATTAAAATCTAAATGATGAATGTGTTCGTCAATGATGTCAATACGATAGGTGATGCTGTTGAGGTATTTTACCAGCTCTTTCTCAAATTTTCGAATATCCTTTTCGTATTGCTTTACTGTCTCCTTATCAAAATTATCCTGGATCACTTTCAGTATTCCACATTCTTCGGTGATGAAAGACTTGAAATTTGCGGTGGAGTATTCTGTTTCTAATTTTTCGATATCCTCCAGTGTAGCGGCGGCCTCCTTATCCTTGCTTGTGTCAAACTTCTCCTGAACAATGAAATACAAGGTTGTATCCCAGTGATGGATGTCGTCCAAGAGTTCAATCGTTTCATATCGAAATTTTTCCGTTAGGCAGAATTCCTGTATGCCCTGATAGTTTTTCATTTTGATAGCTGTCTCATCCCAACGGACAGTCAAGTCGTCAATGATGGCAACAATATCAACTTCAGATTTTTTTTGCGCGGCTGCTGATAGACCACACATAAGGAATACTATATATAGCAAGTTTTTCATGATGGTTTCTAAAGATATTAAAATATCACTGGTTCTTAAGCAGAACAGACAGACAGTTTTAAACCCTATTTAGACAAAAGTGAAAGAAATATACTCTTTCACGCAACCTTAATGAGTAAATCACTCATCCCTCAAGCAATCAACCGGATTCAATCCTGACGCTCGAATAGTGTGATATGAAATGGTCATTAATGTGATAACCGCTAGTGCCGTAAATCCGGCCACATAATACAAAACACTAAAATCAATGCTGTACGCAAAATTAGAAAGCCACTGATCGGAGAAGAAGTAAACAATTAATCCCGATAGTAGAATAGCCGGGACAAACAGTCGAATATATTCTTTTAAGAAAAGATAAAGTATCTGTACTCTGCTGGATCCCATAATCTTTCTGATGCCAATCTCTTTTGCTTTACGCTGAGTTGCATAGGTTATTAAGCCAAGGATACCCAAACACGAAAGAACAATAGCAATGATGGAAAAAAGAGACATGATGCTCCCTTGCCTGATTTCATTTTCATATTGGCGATCCAGTTCATCATCTACAAAAGCAAATTCGAATGGTTTGTTTGGGTTGAACTCCTGATACAAGGATTCTAAACGCTCAATTTGCCCAACCAGATTTCCCGGTTCTAAGCGCACATTCAGATACTCGGTATAATACTGGTGCTTATTTATGTATATAACCAATGGTTCGATTTCCTTATAAAGTGATTCAAAGTGAAAGTCATCAACCAGACCAATGACCTTTCCAAACCGTTCCACCCTGCCACCAGTGTAAATGGTGAGCTGAAAATCTTTGTTAATCGGATCATTCCATCCAAACTTCTCAGCAGCTGCACGATTCAGGATAAAGGCAGACGCTTCATCAGATTGAATTTCTTTACTGAAATTCCTTCCGGAAAGCAGCTTTATTTGATAGGTAGGCAAAAAGTCCTCATCCACCCCCAGTGTCTTCATGCTAATGGGTTCGATATTTTGCTTTTCTGAGGTTGATGCATCAAAATCACTGTAATTTCCATCGCCCGGGAAGGTAGACGAAATTGCAGCTGCCTCTACAAAAGGCTCGGAGAGGAGCCTGTTTTTAAATACTTCATAATTCTTAGCATCATGTTCATCCACCATTTTTATGGCTACAAGATGAGAAACATCAAAACCCAGGTTCTTACTTTGGAGAAACTTGCTTTGCTGCAAAATCAATAAGGTTAGCAAAATCATAGTGCCCGAAATGGCGAACTGGAAAAACACCAATCCCTTTCGTAGGAAAGAAGATCCTGATGTTGGAACCTTTTGGCGGAATGAATCCAATGGACGGTATCCACTCATAACAAGCGAAGGGTAAAATCCTGTAAGAAGCACCAGCAAAAGAAAAATACATGGCACCCAGGCAATTAATGGCCACTCAAATAAAAACCAGTAGTCCAAATTCAATTGCATCTTTTGCCTGAAGAACACGAAAAACACTTTTACCAAAGCCAAACTAAGGAGCACTGCAATCATCACATTGGTTAAAGCCTCCACCATAAATTGAAAAATGAGCTGTCTCTTGTCCGCCCCAACCACTTTTCGCATCCCAACCTCTTTAGCCCTGACCACCCCTCTTGAAACAACTAGGTTTACATAATTGACAATGGTAATACTCAAAATGAGAAATGCGACAATAATGAAAATCTTCACGTAGACCATGCTACTATTTACTTTCCAGTCATTCTCATAAGTTGATTTGAGGTGGATGGACTCAATATTCTGAAACTTGACAGACTGTATTTGAGAGTGATAATGTTCCGGTGTATTGGTTCGAAGAAAGTTATCAAGCGCAGCTGTAAGTTGTGTGGTGTCAGACACGTTTAGTTTCACATAGGAGTATAAGTGAGGATAGTGCCAGTTATTGTACCATGGCATTATCTGCTCCAGACTTTGCATAGAAGCAAAGAAATCCGCTGTTAAATGGGTATTGGCAGGAAGATCCTTCAAGACCCCTGTCACTGTAAAATCAGCTGTTTCAGAGTCATCCTCAAAGTATAGTTTTTTCCCAATGGGAGACTCGTCACCAAAATATTTGGTAGCTATTCTTTCGGTTATTACCAGCTTCAATGGTCCGTCCAATGCAGTTTGTGGATTCCCCTGAATCATCGAAAAATCAAACACATCGAATAAAGTTGAATCTGCAAAAACAAACTCAGCCTCACGGTATTTCTTTTCTTTATCAGCACTTATAAAACAGGGATAGGGATACATCCTTGCTCCTACTTCCATTTCCTTAAGTGCGCCTGTTAACCTTGGAAGTAATGGAACTGCTGAAGTAGAAACTGCTATTATGTTGTCGGCCACTTCTTTTTCAGTGACCAACCTAAATATCTTATCCGAATCTTTATATCCTTTATCAAAATCAAGCTGCTGATAGGTAAAGGCCATTAGGGTGATAAATGTGCTTATGCCAATAGCCAGTCCAATGCTATTGATGAGCGAGTGTCCCAGGTTGAGTTTGTACTGCTTCAGTGCATACCTTATACTTCTAATGAATAATGTAAATTTGACTCCTTCCATTTTTCCGGGCGTTTTGAGATTTGACCATCTAAAAAATTTCAGTACATCAAAGAAGAAAGTTCGCTTAGCAAAGTCCGGGCTTTTACTTATCGATTTCAGATAGAATATCTCGTATAAGTCCCCTTCAATTTCTTCCAGGTAATCTTTTCTACAAAACCATCTAAGAAAATGCAAAGCCCATCGCGGAGGTGAAACATTCATGACATGGAAGGTCTGATTCGTTTATACAACGCGCTACGGATTTCGTACGATTGATCCAGAGTTGCCTGACCCGCATGCGTTAACGTATATATACGTTTTCTCCTACCCCCTCGTTCATTTGTTGCTCCTCCTAATCTTGATTTCAAAAATCCTTTGTCTTCCAGCCTTCTGAGAACGGTATGGATTGCTCCAATATTCATTTCTCTTCCGGTTGTTTCCTTGATTTCTGCAACTATGGCCACTCCATAAGCTTCTTCATTAAGCGCAGCAGCAGTCAATAAAATCAATTCCTCCAGTTCACCTATAAATGTTCCCTTCATTCTTCAATGATACTATATATCATACAAATATAAAACTAATAATTATTTCTTTTATATTTGTATGAGTAATTGTTGAGAAATTTTAAACAAGGAGTTGGTTTCATCATTGATGCCATGAAAGTTTTATCTTTAGAATGGAATTCAACGATGAATAATGAAAAACTTAACCAAATACCTATCTCCATTACCCATCATTTTAATGATTGCTTGTGAGGGCACTCCCGATCAATCAAAGATTGATGAATGGAAGCAGGAGATTATGGAAGTGGAAAGTGAATTCTCACAAATGGTCGTTGAAGAGGGGGTTCCTGCTGCATTTCTGGCATTTTCTGCAGAAGATGTGGTGCTGATGAGAAACAACCAACTCACAATTGGTAAAGATGCTTTAAGAGAAAAGTATTCCAATTTGGATCCCACTCCTGGAACCTCGCTCACCTGGAAGCCTGATTTTGTGGATGTATCCAAATCCGGGGATATGGCCTACACATATGGAAAGTATGTCTACTCTCAAACAGACTCACTTGGAAATATCAAAAGTGATACGGGCGTTTTCCACACTGTCTGGAAGCGTCAGGAAGATGGAAGTTGGAAGTTTGTCTGGGACTAATGTCTTAATATTTTCTCTGCCAGGACTTCAAATAATGGTCATCGTAGCGGTAGGGATTATTCTTTTTAACTAGTGCGTTGTATTCCCTGGCAATACGAATAAGGTCATCCTCCTCATTTCGATAGCCTATGATTTTGTTTTTGATCTTTTTTGCTAATTCAGGATATTCATCCACAAGCTTAGCCGCTTTCTTTTCGAATTTTCCTAAATGGAATGTATCATCTTTTTGTCCCTCTATATATATGGCAAATATGGATTCAATATTATCCCTTGTGATCGGATTGGTGATGTACTCCCGATAGATACTAAGCGGACCTTCTTCATAGACGATCATGAAATCACCCTCTATGGCATTTCCAGGCATTGGGTTTTTAAACAGATACCCATCAAAAACAATATATGTGACATTCGCTTTTTCATAGAGCTCAAAGTCCATGTCCTTAATAGCTTCCTTTTTGTTGATTAGACTGGCGAGCCCACTGTATGACCAGTTTAATTCTCTTGTACCGCCATCCAAATAGACCAATAGGATAGGATAAGAGGTATAGTATGTATAGGTGGCATCTACATCCCAAAAAGTTTCGTCATCGATTAAGATGGCTTTTTCCAAATAGGGTCTCTCGGTGAAAAAGGTCTGCCATTTTTCCGTTTTAAGAAGTTCCTGTGAGAAGGCAATAGAGAATATGAATAAGCAAGAAAATAAGATCAGAAGACGTTTCATTCTTCAGTGAGATTTAATTCAAAATTTGTCGTTCACTATTAAGAACGGTAGCAAAATAATAAACCCTACAAAATCAATCTTTTAATAACTATACTTTTTGAGGCAAAAGCTACTGATGAATAGTCGGCAACTCAACCACAAAAGTTGCTCCCTTAGCGGCATCCCGATCGTACCAAACCTTACCCCCTATTTCCTCCACATATCGTTTAACAAGTGATAGGCCTAAACCTGAAGAGCCCTCCTCTCCTGTTGGACGTGCGCTTAGCTTCGCGAATTTTTCAAACAATTGACTCTCTTCTTCCGGCATGATTCCCGGTCCCTCATCCATGACGCTTACCCTGGCATTGTATCCATTAGAAGCAATATCAATCTTGATATTTTTCTCTTTAGGTGAGAACTTAACTGCATTCGAAATCAGGTTTTCAAAGATCAAAAGCAGATAGGTATGATCAGTATTCACCATTACATCCACACCTGACATGGAAAGTTGAATTTCCTTTTGCTTTGCTTGTTCTGAAAGTGATTCCACAGCCTCCTCCACAACAGATTTTAACGGCAGCACTTCTTTCTTCAGCTTAATGGCACCTTGCTCCATTGTAGCCATATCCAGCACATTATTCACTAAGCTTTGCGCCTGAGCAGATACTTTTTCGATCATGGCAATGAACTTCCTCTGCTGATCAATTTCCTCCTCTTCCTTCAAAATATTTGAAATAGTAGTTATATTGGCCAAAGGGTTTTTCAGGTCATGAGCTAATATCCGAATGATGTGATCTTTATCATCAATAAGCTTTTCCAGCCTTTGGGATTGTTCGGCAATCGTCTCCTTCTGAGTTTCGAGTTTTTCATTTTGGCTTTGTAAATTTTTGAGGGCATTGGTTTGTACAGACTCAAACACCGCCGATATAACCATGATAATAAGCAATAATCCCGGCAAAACCGACACAAACCACTCCGCTTTCAGGTCAGTATTATACTGAAGGGGTAATTTTTCTCCCTGAAGTTCCAGCCACCCAAACCAAAGCATGATCAGGAATGCCAAAACACCCCATATAATTCCATAGGTACGATTGACCACCAATAGTGCCAAAACAGGTATGGAAATAATCCAGGGATAAACTGCTGACCAAACTCCTCCGGAATAGTAGGTGAGCAAAACAACCGCCGACCCTCCAACAAAAACATACAAGTTGGTAATGATCAAAATCGGAATGCGGGTTTTGACAAGTAAAGCCAAAATTACAAACCCGGCCACATTGAAAATCATTAGATAGACTCCCAGATAAAACTCAAACAGTAGGCTAAACCAGATATAAGAATTTGAAAACAAACTTGTGAGCAATGCAGCTCTTACAAAAAGTCGTGCTTTTCGTAATGCCAATTCATCCTCATGGTAAGATGGATGGATAAAAAAATCTACAAGTCCCGAAAAATTCATCTTATTGATGCAATAAAGCTAATTTTAGTGTGCAATAGTGAAAGCAATGAATACACTCAGCAAAATCCATACACCTTCAATCATGCCTAAATAAACGGTTCGCTGAGGCTTGTTATGCTCCGCATATGAAATCAACAATGGCAAGGATAACGATATTAAAGCTTCACAAATAATCACATAAACAGGTGCATTGAAGATCATCTTAACATTATCCTGATACCACCACCAGCCGGCATCTTTGGCCAGATGTTCGTAAAGTGGGATGTACATTCCTCCGGCAATACATAAGATAATTGACGCAACTAAAATCCCCTTCTTGTTTGTCAGTAAGACCCCTACAAAACTTAGCTGCAAAAGCACATTTGACCATGCAAAAGGCATATACATTGGCGAGCTCCAAACCATAGCTTCATTACCCGGATAAACCAGACTTTCAATCGTACTCACCAGATAATGATCAGTTGCTAGCTCCAGTATTCCGGCAATAGTACCAAAAATGACTAATCGAAGAATCAGTGGATTTTGAAATTTCAATGCATAAAACCAGTAAAAAAGGTACAGCCCATAGGTAATTATGCTTGCTGAAAGTGGTCCGGCCTGAATCAAAGATGATACGAGAGACCATGCAATGAGCACTCCCGATGAAATTAAGATGACTCGTGTGGTACGTGAGTCAAGACCTGGTATTTCTACATTATTCATGATTGTTAGGTTTGATTTTTCGCTGAAGTGCCAATCTATTTCCGAAAATACCAGGCGAGGCTATTCTATTCTCCCACTCATCAACTAAACCCCAGTCTTCCTGTAACGAAGGAGGAATGTAGAACTGCACCTCTTTGCCATCATTGAAATGATGGATGATACCTTCAAGTAGTTTTTTATTAAAGCCGGAAGTGATTTTTTGAATAAGCTCATGCTCCTCCAGATGACTTAATTCGCCAATGAAGAATTTAGACAGGCCTAATATGATTCGGTCCTTTTTGCTTGCCTGACCGGCTACACCAATACATGGAGCCAAATTCATTTCAGTGGATGCTGCAAAATCCTTTAGGAAGTATTCAATGAAATATGCAGGGACGTCATTAAAAGCATTCCCGGGTACCAATGAATTCATAAATTGAATGCACGAGGTAGTCAATGCTTTTCCTGCCTCTGATTCTGCAGCCTGATGCTTTAGAATTTGAGTTGCTAGTTCAAAACCATCTGCATAACTATCAGGTAGCAGTTTTTCATCGATTCCCATTAAATGACCAACCACCTTCCAGCAGTGCATATAATCTGATATCTGCTTGTCAGTTAGCTCAATATTCAGCCTTTTCATTCCGGCAAGGATCACAGGTCCAAATGACATGAGTGTACCCGCCAAATCTTCCTGGTTGATCGGCTCACCAAACTTATCAACATCCCAAACTGTCTGATGATATTCGCCGGCCATTAGAAAATGACGAATCGAGGCGTGAATTAACCTCACTTTCTGAAGTGTGACAACTCCTTTCCCTCTATCAGAGAGACCGCCCTCTGCCATCACATTGACCACCATTTGAGCCGTTTCCATTAACCTTCTGGCTAGTGGATCAATGTTTCCATTATGCGATAAAAGCCTACCAGTCTCATAGAGTACTTGTGCCCCTTTTGCGCATGTATAGCACATCGGCAATGAGCTGACATTGAGAAGCATGAAAATTTCAGGACCGTAAAGTGAAAACAATTTCTCGCCACCACTGATCTTAGCAGAGTCAGCCCAGGATGGAAGTTTTCCAGATTCCTCTATATAGTCATCTAAAATGTTGGAAAGATCTTGCCCAAGGGAAGTGAACATTCCTTTTTGAAAACCATCATTTCTAAAAAGTGTCATCATCATCTGATTCACTTTTTTCTCATCGCCTGAATCGATGATTTTTGAGACGACAGTATCCGCTAAAGAGTCTGTTTTTAAGCGAAAATCGGCTAATATCCGGGCATCAATTTCCGAAACGGAAAAAGTTGAGTTCATCCTTCTGTGGTTAGGTTGGTCGATTGTTTTGTAATCTAACACCTTTACAGAATTGATGAAAGATTGACCCGCCTATAAAAGGGATTTTATATCGTGCTTATTACTTCTTTTAGCCCCTGGTAGGTCCAGGGTTTATCTATGAATCGATCAATGAGTTGTCTCTCGATTGCCTCACTTACTTCCCCCTCGGCTGCATATCCTGAAATCATTACTTTTTTAACAGACGTAGTAACATTCAAAGCTTCCAATTCTTTCAAGAATTCAACGCCGGACATCAGAGGCATTCTTTGATCAGTAAAGACGTACTCTACATCATTATTTTTAATGAATTCAATTGCCTCCTCCGGATAAGTTGTTGTGAATACTTCAAAATCTTTTTTAAACATCTCCTTGAAGAGTAGAAGATTGATTTCTTCGTCATCTAGGTAGATTACTGCCGGTTTGCTTTCACTCATATTCAAAACACTGATTGAACTTCAAATTTAAACGATTCAAAATTTAGTTTGTACAACAATTAATCAGCTTTTCGATGAATTACACTTGAGTGTTGAGTAAAAGATCTTTTAAGTTTTGATAGGACCATGGTTTGCTCACAAAATGGTCGATCAGCTTTGTTTCCAGGGCTTCATCAACTTCTCCCTCTTGTGTGAATCCGGAAATGATCACTTTGGTGGATTTTTCTGATGCACCTAAAGATTTAAGCTCTTTGAGGTACTCTACACCCGTCATAACGGGCATCAGCTGGTCGGTCAGAATAAAATCCGGGCCCTTGCTCTTCACATGTGCTATCGCCTCATGCGGAGAAGTAGTCGTGACAATGTCAAAATCACGCTTAAACATCTCTTTAAACAGGATCAAATTTATTTCCTCGTCATCCAGGTAAATCAATGATGGTTTGGTCTCATTCATGATTTGATATTAGCTATCTAGCGGTAGTTTAATTATAAATTCAGCCCCTTCATGCACCTTGGAATTAACCGTTATTGTCCCTCCATGGCGTTCTACAATTCCATAGGTTATGGCAAGTCCAAGACCTGTTCCTGATCCTACTTTTTTAGTGGTGAAAAATGGATCAAATATTTTCAGTTTGTCCTCCTCTGTCATTCCTAATCCGTTATCTTTTATCGCCACTTCAACATTCTTCCCATTCATTGACGTGGTTATGTCAATCTCCCCTCCTTTTCCTTTCTCTGTAACAGAGTCTATCGAGTTATTGATAATGTTAAGAAAAGCCTGGCTTAGCTGTCCTTTAAAACCCTGAATCGATGGCATATTCTCTGAAAAATGCTTATTAATCTTTACAGCATCTCTGTGGCGACTGTTGAGGAGTAATAAGGCTACATCCAGATCATTGTGAATATCAATCTTGGTTTTCTTCTCAGTTTCGGACCTTGAGAAAATTCTTAGTCCTTTTACAATTTCAGTAGTTCGTTCCGCCCCAACCTTAATACTGGAAATCATTTGGTCAATGATACCTTGAGCCTCATCATATCCTATTTCTTCACGTTCTTTAATCAAATTCTTAATTGATCCTTTCAGATTTTTATCATCTTCTTTCAGTTCGGTAACATGTGAAATTACTGGTCTTATTTCAGTGAATTTATCACTTAAGACATGAATACCTGAATATACGAAGTTGATGGCATTGTTGATTTCATGTGCGATTCCTGCTGTCAATGTACCCAGTGAAGCCATCTTCTCCGACTGAACTAGCTGAGATTGTGTATCCTGTAATTCATCCAATAAACGAGCAAGATCTTCTTTCTGCTCTGCCAATTTTTTTGCAGCTCTTTTTCTTGCACGATAAGCAGTGAAAATCAGGAATAGGAAAACAACAACAACTACCAGGAACAGAATCAAAAATACGAGTGCGCTTTGCTGAGAATTTACCACATTAGACATTTCATCCAGTTGTTCTTCTCGTTGGGAGATAGCCTCATTCTGTTTAGCTATTCTTTCTTGTTGCTCTGCCAGAATCTTGTTCCCCTCCTCAACATTTTCCTTCTGCAAGGAAATTTCCTCACCCAATATAGCCAACTCCTCTTCGCGTGAATCAAGTATAGCTGTCAAATCAAGTAGTTTTTTCTCTGACACTGCAAATTCATCCCTTAGACTGTCAAGTACGGCAGTTTGCTTATCTATTTCGGCTTGTTTTCGATCTATTTCATCATTTCTTTCTCGAATAAGAACCTGCTGCTGCCTCATTATTCCCAATGCTGCTGCTACATTCAAATTCATGGAGTCAAATTGAACTTTAAGTGCCTCTGCCCTTAATTCCATTGCCCTCACAGAATCACGAACCTGCTTAAATATTTTTGCCACATTCACTTCCGAGCCACCCAAATCACTCATTCCCGGCTTGACTTTCAGTCCCTGATTAGACACATTGGCGCGATTGATCTCGAAAGTCAGATCACTGCTGCTTTCACCAAGAAAGTTGATCATGACATCTCGCTGTATGTCATATCTGTCAGTTATTAAAAGAACCGTGGATCCTCCAATTCGATCCAGCAACGTAGGAATGGTAGTGTTGTATCTATTCGTAACAAAAATCACATCCACATCCTGCTGCACCATGACGTAGCTGGTGAAAGTAACAATTACACTTTTTCCGGCAATTTTTTGAGACTGGCTGGTGATTCGGAACTCATTTTTCAAATCCTCATCTGTCGTGATTATGTGAATCTTGAAGGGGGTGTCTTTTTGTGGCCACTCAATGTTCTTCATAAAAGAATATGTATTGGCAACCATTTCCTTTTGACGATCTGTTTGAGCGATCGCAAAATGGCACGACAAAAACATTATAAGTAAATATATTATTCCCTTTCTGATTTTCATTATAGGACTGGTGACAGATCGAAATATAGCGATTTTAACTGGCTTCATACAAGCAATTAGATAAGTCTCCATGTAAACTAGATGAAAAACGATATAACATAGAAATAGATTTTACTAAAAATATTAGTAATTTTAAATCGTAAAATAAACATGACCTAAAAACGGTTAAACACATGGATAATTCCTTCATTTTGCATTTGGATTTAGACACATTTTTTGTGTCTGTGGAGCGGTTGAGAGATGATCGTTTGAGGGGAAAGCCCATTTTGATAGGCGGTTCCAGCGATCGGGGCGTGGTGGCGGCATGTAGCTATGAAGCAAGGAAGTTTGGTGTTCATTCAGCCATGCCTATGCGACTGGCTATGCAGCTATGCCCGGAGGCAATTGTGATTAAGGGCAGCCATGCAGATTACACTAAGTTTTCGATGGAAATATCCGAAATCATTCAGGAGCGTGTTCCTGTCTTTGAAAAAACCTCTATTGATGAATTTTATGCAGACCTGACGGGTATGGATCGTTTTTTTGGGTGCTACAAAATGGCCTCCGAATTAAGAGAAAAAGTTATCAAAGAAACCCATCTTCCTATTTCGTTTGGGCTATCCATCAATAAAACTGTTTCGAAAGTAGCCACTGGGGAAGCTAAGCCTAACAATAAAATATGGGTGAAATCCGGGACTGAGAAACCCTTTCTCGCCCCCCTTTCAGTCAAGAAAATCCCTATGATTGGCAGCAAAACCCAACAAACACTACGCGGATTGGGGGTGCGGAAAGTGCAGACGCTTCAGGAAATGCCCAAGGACATGCTGGTACAGATCTTTGGGAAGAATGGTGCCGCAATGTGGGAAAAAGCGAACGGCATAGATCATTCGCCGGTAATCCCTTATTCTGAGCGAAAGTCCATTTCTACCGAGCAAACATTTAATAAAGACACTACGGACATCACCAGACTCAAAAACATCATCCTGGCCATGACAGAGCATCTGGCTTATCAGCTCCGAAATGAAAATAAGCTCACTGCCTGCATAGCAGTGAAAATCAGGTATTCGGATTTCAACACCTATTCACAGCAGCTTCGCATTCCTTACACCTCTGCAGATCACATTTTGATTCCTAAAGTGATCGCTTTATTTGACAAACTCTATGATCGAAGATTGCTGGTCAGGTTGGTAGGAGTCCGCTTTAGCAGTTTGGTACATGGCAATTATCAGATCAATCTATTTGAGGATTCCGGGGAGATCATCAACCTGTATCAGGAGTTGGACTGGCTCAGAAAGAAACACGGCGACCGATCCATCGTGAGAGCCAAGGCATTAGGAGTAAACGCCATGCGCACTTTCAACCCTTTTAAAGGAGATATGCGGGTGGCTAAAGTGGAATAAATACTATAAGGATACTGTGTCCCCGCTGGCGGGGGACATCCACTCGAAGTGAGTTTTTATAATATCATGTACCTCAATACCCACACATATTACAGCTTCAAATACGGCACCCTCTCCGAAGAGGATCTGCTGACTACTGCGCGGCAATGTGGCATCCGGGAGATGGCGCTCACAGATATCAACTCCACCGCCGGAAGCCTGAATTTTGTGCGATTGGCCCCTGAGTTTGACATTCGTCCAATCCTGGGAATTGACTTTAGGAATGGTTCCAAACAACAGTTTATTGGGATTGCCAAAAACAATGATGGCTTTCAGGAACTAAACACATACCTCTCCCAACACCTGCACACAAAAACAGCCTTCCCTGAAAGGGCTCCTAAATTCAAACAAGCATACATTATTTATCCTTTCCATTTTGATTTCAAATTATCCCTTCGTAAGAATGAATTTCTAGGCATCCGTCCACGGGATATCATCAAACTTCCGATGACCAAATGGAAAAACCATCTGAACAAACTGGTGATTTTGCAAACAGTATCTTTTCGCGAAGGGCAGGAAAACAAAATTCACTTTAACATGCACCGTCTTCTGCGAAGCATTGATAAAAACATGCTACTGAGCAGACTACCAAAAGAAGAAGAAGGTAGCCCTGATGATGTAATGCATTCGGTAGGAAAGCTCTTTGAGTGCTACAAAGACTATCCGGAGATCATTGTCAATACGAAGAAATTACTGGGACGGTGTTCCATCCAATTTCAATTCAATAATCCGGTCAATCACCAAAACATGAAAGTCTACTCCGGGTCTGAAGAGGAAGACATGCAGATGATCACTGACCTTTGCTACAAAGGGCTCCCCTATCGCTATGGAGAAAATCCTGATCAGGAGATCATCGATCGGCTGGAGATGGAACTAAAAATGATCAAAACGAAGGGATTTGTGTCTTACTTCCTTGTCAACTGGGACATTCTCTGTTATGCCCGAAAAAAAGGCTATTACTATGTCGGACGGGGAAGTGGAGCTAACAGTGTAGTGGCCTATCTCTTGCGCATCACTGATGTTGATCCCGTTCAGCTTGATCTCTATTTTGAGCGATTTATCAACCTTTTCCGCCAAAACCCTCCCGATTTCGACATTGACTTTTCATGGAAGGATCGGGACGACATCACCCGATACATCTTTGAACGGTTCGGGAAAAATGGTCAGGTATCACTTCTGGCTACCTACAGCACCTTTCAACAGCGCGCTATCATCCGTGAGTTGGGAAAAGTATTTGGTCTTCCACCCCATGAGATCGAAAAAGTGGGACAGACCGAAGAAAAGGATCTGGATCAGATCGGACGTTTAATTCGAAGGTACGGTACTCGCTTAACCGATTTTCCAAGTCATCTAAGTATACATGCAGGCGGTATATTGATAGCTGATCGGTCTATCCATTACTTCACCGCTACTTCCCTACCCCCAAAAGGCTACCCTGTTACACATTTTGATATGATCATAGCTGAAGATGTAGGGCTTTTCAAATTCGACATTCTGAGTCAGCGGGGGCTTGGTAAGATCCGGGACTCGCTTGAGATCATTCATAAAAACTGCCCGGATGATCCTGAGGTGGATATTCACAATTTCAAGTCTTTCAAGGATGATCCAAAGCTGAACAATAAGCTCCGCAATGCGGATGCGATCGGATGCTTTTACATTGAATCTCCCGCCATGCGCATGCTCATGAAAAAGCTTCAGGTGGATGAGTACCTGGGGCTGGTGGCTGCAAGCTCCATCATCCGTCCGGGAGTAGCTAAATCAGGCATGATGCGGGAATACATTCTCCGCTATCGATACCCGGAACGCAGGAAAGAAGCACACCCGATTCTATGGGACATCATGCCAGACACATACGGTGTGATGGTTTATCAGGAAGATGTGATCAAGGTAGCTCACCTATTTGCAAAGCTGGATTTGGGTGAGGCTGATATGTTGCGAAGAGGAATGTCAGGGAAATATCGTTCACGTGATGAGTTTCAGAAAGTGAAAGACAAGTTTTTCCAAAACTGTAAGGACCTTGGGCATACCTATGAACTAACTGCCGAAATATGGCGGCAGATCGAAAGCTTCGCCGGCTATGCCTTTGCCAAAGGACATTCCGCTTCTTACGCTGTAGAGAGCTATCAGGCACTCTACCTAAAAACGTATTATCCACTGGAATACATGGTCGCAGTAATCAACAACGGAGGTGGGTTTTACCGCACAGAATTTTACGTGCATGAAGCACGGATGAATGGCGCAGAAATAGAAGCTCCGTGCATCAATCACAGCGAGGGGCTTACTGTTATCTATGGGAAGACCATCTATCTGGGCTTTGGTATGGTGAAAGATCTGAATCAGACCACTATAGAAGCGGTGATACTTGAGCGTGAGCGGAATGGTCAGTTTCTGGATCTGGACGACTTTATCAACCGGGTCAATGTCTCACTTGAACAAATCAAGCTGCTGATTCGCATAGGAACTCTTCGTGAATTTGGCTCTAAAAAAGACATCCTTTGGCAGGTGCACTTTTCGCTGGGTGCCGGAGTAAGTCGTACAAAAAGCGGACTCTTCAAAGTGCCGATCAAACAATGGACGCTTCCTCCCCTTCATTATGACAAGCGTGAGGATGCACTGGACGAAATGGACCTGCTGGGCTTCCCGCTCTGCAACCCGTTTGACCTGGTGGAGCTGGATCGGACGGGTGTATTATCCAAGGATTTACCCAACTGTGAAAACCGACGTGTGGAAATGTATGGCTACCTGGTGGCTATCAAAAACACAGGGACGTCCAATGGTAAGCGCATGAATTTTGGCACGTTCATCGATCGGGAGGGTCAGTTTATTGACACGGTGCACTTTCCTCCTTCGGCTGCCCGTTATCCATTTCGGGGAAGGGGTGTTTACCAGCTCGTTGGAAAAGTGGTGGAAGAATTTGACTTCTACAGCCTGGAGGTAGATCGAATGGAGAAGGTCAACTACGTGAATCTGGAAGATGAGTCAAAAGAGATGATTCGGGCGGTTTCGAGGTAATTATTCGATGAAGCATAGGGTATAAACCTCTGAAATAGAAGTATTTTAGCTAAATTATAGCCTGTAAAACTTACTCTACAATGCTTAACTTCCGCCAGCTGTTAACTGTTTGTATTGCATTGTATGCCTTCAATGCTACCGCACAAAGGGGAAAGATCATTACCACTGCTGCAACCAGTGTGATGGATCCCAATGGGGATGGATACATATCTCTTGATAATACCGGCTTTTCCAACGACGGATACTACGTAGACGAATTTGAGATTCCTATGTTTGCGCTCCCTGTTTTCGGAGATGGGGACACTTTGAATGATGCCCAGGCCGGAGGTAATTGTGGAGTGACTGACTTAACTGTAGATAGCACCGGAGCAGCAGCATATGCTGCGTTGGATGATAATAATAATCTTATTTTCAGATTACGTCTTGCCCAAGAGCGCAGTAGCGTTCAAGCTTACACTATTTTGATTGACACTGATGGAAAGCTAGGAGCTGCGGATCCCAATAGTACTGGTGTAAATGCCGGATTTGAAATCGACATAACCCTTATTAAGAAGCAAGGGGTTTATGTATATGATATTGATGGAATAGATAGCTGTCCTACAGAAGTACTGTCATATGATGTAGATGATTACTCACAGGTTTCTATTGCAGACATTGTCAGCTGTGGCGATAAAGATTACTTTATTGATTTCTACTTGCCATTTGGGGATTTAACCACCGAATTTGGAATTACTGAAGACAGTGAACTTCAATTCATTGTTGTCACCAATATCTCAGGGACTTGTGCCATGGCAGGAAAAATATCCGATATTGGCGGTGTTGACGATAATGAATATGATGGATGCATCACCTGTGCGTTTGAGGATTTAGCTTCAAACCAATGCCCGGTTCCATTTAGTAGTTTGAGTTCAGGAGGCGGAGGTTTCCTTTCAGGAGCTACGCCAACACCAACAATGGAAACTCCTCTTAAGGAGGGGGATAATATCATCCAGGGGACTGCCGGGCCGACTGCTGAGCTTACCTTAGAAATTTTTGACTTAAATGATAATCTAGTTAGCACAGAAACTGCAATCGCAGACGCAGATAGTATCTGGGTGATAAATTTAGGAACTCCTTTGGTTCAGGGGGACTCGGTAACCGCCGTAGCTCAGATAGCAGGGAGTTGTGATTCAGGTGTCACAGGATCTCAGCTAAGTTTTGCAGTGGTAGTGCTGAATACCGCACCCGTCTTAGCCGGAACAGGAGGAACTCTAAATTATACCGAAAATGATGGAGCTGTACCGGTAGACCCTGGAGTTATAGCAAGTGACAATGAAGATCTGGATTTTGTTTATGCAACCATTCAAATTTCTAATGGGTATGAAGCAGCCGAAGATGTTTTGAACTTCACAGACCAATTGGGTCTGACCGGAAGTTATGATGCCGGTAGTGCAACTATGACCATCACAGGAGATGCTACCGTCGATGACTATAACACTGCTATTCAGAGTGTGACCTACAGCAATAGTAGTGAGGATCCCGTGGAATCTACTCGCACGGTAACATTCATTATCAATGACGGAACTGTAGATAGCAATCCAATTACCCGGGACATTCTAGTCTCTAGTGTTAATGACCCTCCAGTGCTTAGTGGAACATCAGGATCTACTGAGTATACGACAGAAACTCCGCCATTCGTGGTTAATTCCACTTTTTCAATTACGGATGTAGATAACGCCCAGATGACCTCTGCGGAAGTTTTCGTGGTACAGTCTAGCAATAACACCTTCGTTGATGGGGATGAGCTAAGCTTTACAAATACAACTGAAATTACAGGCTCATACAACTCAACCTCGGGTGTGCTGACACTTTCAGGTTCAAGCTCACTGGCTAATTATGCTGCCGCATTAAATAGTATTGAATTTGAGTATAATCCACCAGGCACGGCAAATGAGAATACAAGGAAAATATCCTTTAATGTCTCAGATGGAGCAAATAACAGTAACTTTATCAACCACTTTATCACTTTTGCTACAAGTACGAACTTTCCTCCGGAAGTCATTGAGGTAAATGGAGAGCCTGTTGTTGGGGCAGTTGATTTGACTACCAATGAAGACTCCTCTGTCGAAGTTTGTTTAACAGTTAATGATCCGGACGGTGATCTGGTAACTGTGACCATTACAACACCGCCTACGAATGGAACGGCTGGCACTATCAACGAAGTAGATGGTGAATTTTGCTTCAATTACACTCCAAATGCTGATTTTAATGGCACAGAGACCATCGTATTGCAAGCATGCGATGCACTTGGCGAGTGTAATACCGCAAATGTCACAATCAATATTGATATCTCACCCGTTAATGACCCGCCAGTAATAGCTCCTTCAACTGTATCTGCAGACGAAAAAACCACCACCGAATTATGTATTAACCCGGCTGATATAACTGATATTGAAGGGGACACGCATGAATTTACCTCTGGAACATCTGCTAACGGAGGAACAGTAGTGGATGGAACAGTAGATGACTTATGCTTTGATTACACACCACCAACTGGTTTTATTGGGACTGATCAAGTAGAAGTGACTATATGTGATAGCAATGATCCAACGGTCTGTTCTACAACCACTGTGGATGTAGAAGTGGTAGAAGTCAATGACAGTCCAATTATTTATGTGAATGGAATTGACTCTGAAACTATGACCGTGGAGACGTTTGAGGATTCAGTAAAAGTGTTCTGTTTTTCTGTAGTAGATGTAGATGGTGATAATGTGAGCACCAAGTCAATTGTTAAGGTTTCCGGAAATGGAACATTGATCGAAGATGTAACAGAGTTTTGTTACGAATACACTCCTGTACCAGACGAAAACGGAATTCCTTCCGTATGGGAAATTACCATCGAAGATGATGGTACAGGAAATCTTACAGATATGGTCACTGTGACTCTAAATCTGACCGCTGTTAATGATTTTCCAACTCTTGCAGACATCACAGATCCAACTGCCATCGATGAAGATGCTGGTGAACAAACGGTTAACCTCAGTGGGATTTCTGCAGGCGGTGGGGAGACACAGGCACTCTCTGTGACGGCTACTTCAAGTAATACTGCTTTGATCCCTGATCCAACGGTGACTTATACCAGCGCCGAGGCAACAGGATCATTGGCTTACACCCCGGTGGCTAACCAGTCCGGAACAGCTGTCATCACCGTAACCGTCAATGATGGTCAAGCGGCCAACAACACCGTATCCAAAACTTTTACTGTCACCGTCAATGCGGTCAACGACCAGCCAACGATTGATGATATCACAGTGGATGTTTATGAGAATGTCACAAGTCAAGTATGCATTGGTGTTACAGATGTAGAAAATGATTCACATAAATATATCTTCGGAACATCGCTAACGACTGGTGCAACCATTTCAAATGGAACAGATACGGATTTATGTTTTTACTATACACCTCAGGAGGGTTTTATAGGAATAGACGAAGTGGAAATAACTATATGTGATGTCAATGATCCGGATGTTTGTGTCACCGATGTAATCAATATCAATGTGCTCAATGTGAATGACGCTCCCATCATAATGGTAAGTGGTGTTCCTGTAAATAGTCTTTCAGTACATGGACTGGAGGATACTACCACAGACTTTTGTTTTGAAGTTATTGATCCGGATGGTGATGAATTGATTGCATCGGTAATTAGTAATATTGTTGGAGATGGGAAGTTGGAAGCTAACGGTGAATTCTGCTACCGCTTTAGTCCTGAATTAAACATGTTCGGCCTTTCAACCTGGCAAATAGAAGTTTGTGACAATGGTAGTCCTTCCCTATGCAGTACGATTTTTATTGACCTGAATATTACGAATGTCAATGATGCTCCGGAGACTCAGCCTGACACTTTAATTGTTATGAGAAAGGAAAGAAAATCCATAAATGTCCTTTCTAATGATTTTGATTTGGACGGGGATAACCTTCAGCTTAGCACGACTCTAGAGAAACGACCTATCGGAGGAACAGCTACAATTTCTCAGGATGGAACAATTACTTATTTCTCCAATGCAAATTTCAGAGGTGTTGATTCTTTGACATATATCGTAGAGGATTCAGGAAATCCATCGCTTACTGCGTTTGGAAAAATGATTATCAGAGTTGATGATATTCCGTTTACCATTTATCAGACGATTTCGCCCAATGGAGATGGAATGAATGACTACTGGCACATTGAAGGAATTGATTATTATCCAAATAATACTGTAAGTCTTTTTGATCGGTATAATAACCTGGTTTTTGAAATTAACGGATACAATAATGAAGATAAAGTTTGGACTGGAAATTCAAATAAAGGGTCAAACAGTACTTTACCAGAAGGGACATATTTTTATCGTATAAATGCTGGTGAAGGAGGAACTTTTGGAGGATTTGTTGTACTAAGAGGGACTGAAAATTGATTAGAAAAAACTTATTCGCCTGTCTTCTTTTATGCTTGAGCTATGCTACAATAGCTCAGCAGACAGCCAGCTTTGCTCAATATATGTTTAATCCATTGGCGATTAATCCTGCCTTTGCCGGAGCGAATAATTTACTCAGCGCCTCTGTAATTAGTAGGTTCCAAAATGTTGGGTTGGAAGGAGCGCCAAATACACAGACGCTATCTATTCATTCACCGCTCTGGCAAAAGAATTTAGCCGGTGGTTTCCTGATCATTCGTGATAAGATTGGAATCATCAATAATACCGGAATTCATGCCGCTGGAGCCTATCGAATCTTTTTTGATAATAATGGTGAACATTCCTTCTCTTTCGGAATGCAATATGGGTTGATCAACTACAATGCAAACTATACCAGTTTGCAAAACCGTAATCCTGACGATCCCTATTTCAATTCGGATATTAATCAAACACGGATGAACATTGGTGCCGGCACTTTTTACATCAACAAGTATTTCTTTTTAGGTGTTTCCATGCCTCATATGATGAACAACGTTTTCGATGGCAAGCAAGATTCTACCACGGTTTTTCAGTCCGTTCCAATTCTCATTCATGGGGGGTATGTTCATGTTGTAAATCCTTATGTAAGAATCAAGCCTAACTTTTTAGTCAAAGTTACAGACGGTAGAATATCAGACCTGGATCTTAATTGCAATGTCCAATTAGAAGAATTGCTTTGGGTGGGCCTTTCCTACCGATTCCCCGGCATAAACTTCCTGACAGAAATAAAACTATCCGATCAGTTATTATTAGGATATGCCTATGGAATAGGCAATGGTGCATTAAGAGGAGTTGGATTAAGTACTCATGAGCTTCTTTTAAACTTCAGGTTCAAGTTCACTAAGTATAAATTAATAAGCCCAAGATTTTTTTGATATGGGGAAACTAGGGATCTGTCTTGTACTTAATCTATTTTGTTTTTCACTCTTTGCTCAGGGCAAAACCGCATTGGACTTGATAAAAGGTGATCAGGTCATCGGAGATGAATACTTTGATCGAATGGATTATAGGAATGCCATCACGCATTATGAAAAATCCTTAAACAAACACCCTGATAATACGGATGTGAAGTTTAAAATTGCTCAATCCTACCTTAAACTTAATGAACCGGCCAATTCTGAGATTTGGCTGAGGTCTCTTGTCTCATATTCTGATGCTTCTAAAGAGATGATTTATCTCTATGCAGAGGTATTAATGAGAAATGGTAAATTGGATCAAGCTAAAACCTGGTATGAAAATACGCTTAGAAAGAGTTGGGATGCAGAAACCGCTTCAAAGATTAAATTCATTAGTCAGATCGATTCATACAGAAAAACCTCGCAATACAGAATTGACAACCTCGAAATCAACTCAGAATTAGCTGATTTTGCAATACACCCGTTTTCGGAAGGAGTGATTTTTCTGTCATCACGTCAGGTACTAAATTATATTCAATATCAACCGGCAAACGCCGCACGAGAAGATGAAGGAATGATTCGATTTTTTATCAAGCAGGATAATTCTGAAATAAGTCCACTTGTTTACAGCGAGGAAGTAAAGCCCTTTTACCATGACGGACCATTCTCCTTCTACCTGGACGGGAACATGGTGGCATTCACCCGAAACGACCTAAGCTCAAAAACAAAAGATCATGGCTTTGTAAATCTTAAGATTTTCTTCGCAGACTGCAGTGACTTGAAGGCATGGAAAAATATCATTCCATTTGAACACAATAACAAGAAATATTCGGTTGGGCACCCTGCACTTTCCAATGATGGTAAAACCCTCGTATTTTCATCGGATATGCCAGGGGGAAATGGAAACTCTGATCTTTACATCAGTTATCGGCAAGGGAATTCGTGGACTAAACCGGTAAATCTAGGTCCGGAAGTTAACACATCCGGAGCAGAACTTTTTCCATATCTATACAACGATACTACACTTTACTTTTCCTCCACGGGCCTTGGAGGATTTGGAGGACTTGATATCTTCAAAGCGAAACTTAAAGGCTTTGAAGCGAAGGAACCACTTAATTTAGGTGAGCCGATTAATTCTTTTTCAGATGATTTCAGCATCTATTTGAATGAGAATGGAAATAGTGGCTACTTTTCATCAAACAGAGAGGGAGGAAAAGGATTAGATGACATTTATACTTTTCAAAGTACCTCTGCATCACTCATTGTTAGACTTACCCTATCTTCTGATCAGCCGATTAGTGATGTCAGGGTAGAAATTTCTTCGAAGGCTAATGATTACAAACAATCTACCCTATCCAATGAATCTGGTTATTTGCAGTTTGATGTGCCTTTTGATAATGATTTTAAATTAAACGTAAGCGACAATTACTATTACGCTTCAGACAGCATCTTTTATTCAAATAAAAATGCTGATTTAACAACCGATACGCTTCTGATTAAATTAGAAAAGTATCAATTAATCGCGCAAGGGTTTTTAACAACCAAAGAAGCAGCACCAATTTCAAATGCATTGGTCGTCCTTAAAAGTCAAAATCAGGAAAAAATTGATTCAATGAGAACAGGTGAAGAAGGATTTTTCACTTTTCAAGTTGAACCTGAAAACAACTATACGATCACTGCAGCCTGTAATGGCTATTATTCGGGTCGAATTGATTTCAATACGGTTAATATCTATTCAGGCAGCATTGTAAATAACATCGTACTGGAAGATTCTATTGTTAAACCAGTATTATATGACTTGTTCGTCAAGGGCAGATTGTACAGCAATGAATCACATGAACTGCTGCCCGGCGCACTTGTGCTTTTAGACAACATCTCAATGGGCACCAGGGATTCGGTAAGAACTTCCTCTGATGGCTCCTATTCATTTAGACTCACTCCTGACAAACAATTCAAAATAACCGCATTAGAGAATGGCTTTATACCCAATGGTTACTCCATCAATACACATGATCTTTATGAGGGTGTGTTGCTAAATGACATTTTGTTGGAAGAGGAATATGAAGATAAACTCATTGTGTTTTTTGATTTTAACGCAAGGGAACTAAATAATAGTTACGAAGAATCACTTCAAAAAATGCTTAAAATTCTATCAGAGAATCCAAAATCCACATTGAAAATAACGGCTCATGCAGATACGAGAGGTTCGGCAGATTATAACAAACAGCTATCCATTGACAGACTCAACTCAGTAAAACAATACTTTATCCAACGAGGCATCTCGGCAAACAGACTAGAAGGTATCTCATTTGGTGAGGAGCTCCCACTAAATCAATGTAGTAGTGGCGTGGACTGTCCGGAAGAAGATCACTCACAAAACAGACGAGCTGAGCTAAAAGTGCAGATGCACGCTTCTGGCTAAGTCATCAGTAATAAATCCAAAAGCCAGCCTAGTTCGTACTTGTCATACCTCTTTCAAACTTTGATAGGTTTTAATGATAGCCGGCTCGTGAGGACGAGTCGGTTTTTTATGCGACCTGCTGCATTCGAGTATACCTTTCTTTATAAGCTACTGGTGTCATACCGGTGATCCGCTTAAATATCTCACGAAAAGCTTTCGTGTCATTGTATCCTACCTCAAACATCACCTGGGAAACAGTTTTTACTCCTTTTTCCAGTTCTGTCTTTGCTGCTTCTATCTTCACCCGCTGGATGTACTCGAAAATCGTATTGGTCGTGGAGCTTTTGAACCTACGCTCAAACGTGCGCCTGCCTACACCTATCTCGTCACATAAATCTTCCACACTGATCTTGTCCTTGAAATGTGTTTCGATGTATTCCTGAGCCTTCAGTACTTCCTGATCCTCATGAGATTTTTGACCCGAAAACATCATAAACGGTGATTGGCTGGTTCTGTCCACATCAATCATGTATGCTTTTGCTGCAGCAATAGCCACCTCACGTCCGGCATACCGCTCGATCAGGTAAATTAAAAGGTTAGTAAATGCCAGTGCGCCTCCGCTGGTGTAGATCCGGTGAGATTCAGAAACGATCCGTTCGTCTTCCACGATAACCTCGGGAAAGAGCCTCTTGAAATCTTCTGCTGCTCCCCAATGCGTTGAGCACCGCTTTCCATTGAGGATGCCCATGCCACCGAGGAAAAATGCACCTACACACATGCTCACCAGGTCTGCCCCATTCTGATATTGCTTTTCCACCCAGGGAACAAGTGCTTCATTCTGCTCCATGAGTTCCTGAGGATCTCCAAACATCGCCGGAATGATTACGACATCCGTGTGTTGTATTTCATTAATTAGACAGTCGGTTTTCACCGTATACAACCCTCCTACAATATTCGCCTCTGAGGATAAACCCACGATTTTAAGATCAAACAAAGGAGTGGGTAGATTATCATTTACCCAGGTAAATAGTTGACGGGTAAGATCCAGGTTTGTAATACTGAATTCCCCGTTCGGGACAATTAGTGATACATGTTTCATAAGATAAAAGTACTGAAAGTGCTTGTCGGGATCAACCCCACAGTTTGCCGTAATTGCACTTTACAGGAGGCGAGATTCGTCCCTAGCTTTGACTTATGTAAAATTAATTCTGTCCTCATGGATCGAATAAAACAAAACATTAACATTATGGACCAAGAACTATGGCTAAACTTACCGGTTAAAGATTTAGAGAAAAGCCAGGCATTCTTCACCTCATTAGGTTTTGAATCCACTAGAGATTCGCCAGGTATGATCGGTTTCGTGATTGGCAAAGTGCCTGTGATGATGGTGGAGGAATCTCAACTGGAACAGTACACAGAGAATAAAATATCTGATACCTCAAAAGGAAGCGAATTTCTCATTTCGGTTAGTGCTCCGGATCGAGCATATGTAGATCAGATCACTGAAAAGATCAAAGAGGCCGGAGGAGCGGTCTATTCAGAGCCAAAGGAAATACAAGGGTGGATGTATGGCATGGCCATGGTAGATCTAGATGGTCATCGCTGGAACATTATTTATATGGACCTGTCTGCACAACAGGCAGGTTGGGACAAAATGCCTAAAGGATAACATCATGAAAAAACAACTATACGTGAACCTTCCGATCCAGGATCTGAAGCGTTCAAAAGACTTCTTCTCAAAACTTGGATTCACTTTCAACGAGCAATTCTCAGACGATTCTTCAACAGCGATGATTGTAGATGAGGGTATCATTTTTATGCTCCTTGAAATAGAAAAATTTCAATCTTTCATTCCTCATAAAACAGTAGCTGACACAGCTAAATACTGTGGAACTATCAATGCGATTCAAGTAGCCAGTAAAGATGAAGTCAATGCCGTAATTAAAAAGGCGGTGGATGCCGGAGCTGATGAATACAAAGAGGCGCAGGACTATGGCTTTATGTATGGCAGGAGCATAGAAGACCTTGACGGAAATTGCTGGGAATTCTTCTGGATGGACCCAAGTCAAATGCCTTCCTGATTTTTAACTACAACCAGACTATTATGAAAAATAAGTTTTTATTCATTCTCTCCCTGCTTTCCGGGCTCATGTTCATCAATGCGGGCCTTAATAAGTTTTTTAATTACATCCAAGTACCGGAGGATCTTCCGGAAGAGGCGATGAATATGTTCATGGCGATGATGGAGATCGCCTGGCTCATGCCATTGATAGCCGTGTTTGAGATCATAGGTGGTGCGCTTTTTATAATTCCCCGATTTCGTGCTTTTGGCGCAATAATGCTCACTCCTATTATGGTTGGAATTGTTGCGCATCATCTCACACTTGGGTTTGGTTTACCAATCCCTCTGGTGATGGCTGTAATACTTGTATGGGTTATCATCGAAAATAAGGACAAGTATCTATCTATGATCACTAAAAACAACTAGCTATGACAAAAATCACAATCAATGCAGATTGCAATAACTCACCTAAGAAAGCATTCCTAAAAGACTTTAATGTGGCCTTTGCCACAGGAGATGCTGACTTTATCATTGACCATGTAAGTGATGACATCCATTGGGTGATGTATGGTGATAAAGAGCTTAAAGGCAAGAAGGATTTCGCCAGGGAAATCAACATCATGAAGGATTATGTGGCGGATGAAATGACGGTTCACTCCATCGTGACACACGGAGCAGAAGCTGCCTTAAATGGAGAAATAAAAATGGGCGGGAAAACGTATGCTTTTTGTGATGTGTATCGATTCAGTAGTGCAGGCTCAACGACGATAAAAGAGTTAAAATCCTACATTGTAACAACCAGCTAAAAACAAGCCGACCCGCCGATTGGCGGGTCGGTCTTAATTTATTTACACAGTATAAAGCTGCTTATACGCTTCCGGATGCTCAATGCTCAGTCTTCATCGGGCACTAAACTTGAATGATGGGAGATGATTTTTCCATCTTTTATCACAAATGAAAATCGCAGTTTGTTGCGCTTTTCAAACCCGCCTGACTTCCAAATTAATTCGTAAACCCCACTGTCTATCTTGAGTCCATCAACTCGGTGTGTGACCACATCAACCTGAGACACTTTAACATCATCTTTCTCAAACAAGTCCTGATATAAGTCCTTCACTTCATCTCTATTCTTTCTTACGCTGGAAGAAAATGCCGGGATCATTATTGCATCATCTGCGTAGAGATTCATAAGTGCTTCCAAATCATGCTTATTTACTGATTTCAGCCACTTATTCAAAACAGGCACTTGTGGCTCCTGCATCATATCTGCAATTTCCATTTCAATATGTTCATCCGGTTTAAAGGTCTCCCGAAACTCCAACCAAATATCCGCAGTAGACTTTCCAAGTCTACGCATAAAAACAAACTGAATACCTGCATGAACCCCCAGCAATAAGAGTAGTCCTTCAAAAATCCCAAGCTCAAAAACCAGTAATCCACAAACGGCTGCCATGATTAGTGCGTATCTTCCTTCTGATCTTACGTTGGCTATATTGGCGATCATCTTCCATCCGGAATAGACCATGATAATACCAAGCGCATATTCCGGTAAATGAGCCAGAATAGATGGAAAAGTGACTACAAGTACAAGCACCAATGACGTAAACAAGTTTGAAAGTTTGGTCACTGCTCCAGCCACAGTATTCGTAGTACTCTTTGCCAGACCATCCAGATTTGTCATCCCGCCAAAAAAGGTTGCTCCCATATTGGCAATCCAAATCGGTAAGAGACCGTTATTAGTGTCTGCTTTCCGTTTTCGTGGATCAATCTTTTCAATCGCTACATGACTCATCACTTGCTCAATGACATCTATGGTGCCAAGCATGAGCGCAAACCCTACCATTTTAAAAAGCACCCATAGTGTTTCTTGCCGATTCATTCCATCCAGGTGTGGCAGTGGTGCCTGTAACTGAAACGGTATTGAATCAATAGTAACCCGGGGTAATGGTAAAACAAAACTGAGTAGAAAGCTGGTGACCATGATCACAAAATAAGGAAGTGCAGGCATCCGCTTTTTGTAATACTTGTATAGCATCACAAACATCACAAAAGAGACAATGCTAAGCGCAATGACCATCTCCCGCTCCCAATTAAGCCATGTGTCTGTTTCATGTTCAATGTCATACAGGAATGGTACAAACTTGAGGGCTATTTTAAGCCCTACACCGGCTAGCAATCCCTCTACCAAATAGTGTGGTACGACTCGCAGGATATACTTTTCCCATTTAAACTTCCATACGATTGCCTGAAATATGGCTGTAAGTGCAATAACGAATGGCATGTTTTCCATACCAAAAGTGCTCACACCCAAAGCCAACGCCGGAGCTAACCCTGCTGCCACTCCGGGCATTCCGGTAAAGTTTCCCGGACGGAACAAATAGGTAATAAAGCTGATTACTCCGGCAAAAATGACGGTATACAAACCGGTCATAATTGGATAATCTGACATTAAACAAATGCCTACAGTCAATGGTACCGCCATTACACCTGTAACCGTACCTGCAAGTGCATCCCTTTTCAGATGCACGAATATATTTTTCGTTTGTTGATTCATTTCTGTTAATTCTTTTTTGATGGATAGGAAAATGGGTGTTGACTCTGACACCAAAAGGTGAGAGCAACAAGTTTGATTTCAGCTAAATGCTGAATGAATTAACAGAAGGGTATTTTCAAGGAACAAAACAGCACAACCAGAGATACATGATCCGTTGATCTTCGTGGCTGTTTTAGTAAATAATCGTGTGGAGAAGTAGATAGGAATCTAAATACAAATGGGGTAGTAAATGAAAGATCGAGGTTGGCTAACAACAGGACTATTTCCCGCTCACCTTCTTTTTCTTTTACTTCTTCCTTGAGCTCACGTTCTTCTTTGGTTTCTTCTGCCTGCTCATCGGAAAGCAGCAAGCAAACCTCTGACACTGTAATGAGTGTCATCATTAGGATGGCGAAGTACTTTATGAGGTGCTCTAACCGGAACATGATAGTTCACAATTGCTTATGATAAAGCTAGAACTCTTCTAATGGAAGAAAAAACATTTTCGATCAATATGGATTAAATATAGTTATTGAATCAATCAGATTTGATTCATTTGATCTTCCAATTCAAAAATCCGCACCTAAACATAAAGAAATGAAGAAATTCCTATTCCTATGCTTTTGGCTACCGCTAATCGCCCAATCCCAACTCCTTTTCCCAGAAAGCTTTGTGGTCATCTTTGATAGCACCAGACACTTCAAAGGATCTGTTGCTCCTTCATTGGAAATAAAAACCCAACGACAGCTTTATGTGGAGATTACAAACAGGGCTGACATGGCTTTCCGGTTTAAGAACCATGGGATTACGGTTGCAAACAAATTTGAACTAACCCGGGATGGTGACCAAACCATATTAAGTGGTGGTTTTATTTATGGAAAGTTCAAAACCTTCTATGACAACCCGTTTGTGCTGGAACATTACGCTCAATATCAATGGGCTGAAGCCAGGGGATTGCAGCAAAAGGTAGCACTTGGATCCAACCTTAGGTACAAGCTGTTCAAAAGTCAAAAGGGAGGTGCTTTCGCTGGTGCAGGGGTTTTCTATGAATACGAACTTTGGAATTACCGGGGAGTACCGGAGGATAGACTCCCTACAGAAACACCAAATGTTGAGAACAAAAAGCTAAAGCTTAATGTATACCTAAGTACCAAACGAGACCTTTCTCAAAAAATACGTTTTGAAGGAGCCATTTATTTTCAGGATGATTTTGAACCATTGTTTGAGAATCCCAGATGGGCCGGAGCAATAGCCCTATCCTATTCCTTTACTGAAAACATCGCTTTTGCAGTGAATCTTCAAACCATTTATGATTATGCTCCGCTGGTACCCGTTGATAAGCTTTGGTTCAATACGTTCTCAGCACTGGAGGTGACTTTTTAAGCTGATCAAATGGAAATGCCCACCAATATGATTGGTTGGCTTTTTCAGTTTTGACTATTTAATTATTCTGCCGTCAGTTGTACAACCAAGGGATCATCAAAAAAAGCTTTCATCTCAGCCTGAGTATAGCTTGCCGTATTTGTTATAAATCCAGGCTTAGATACCGATATGCTATAATTGACATATCCATCATTCAATTTTAGTTGAGTGGTTTCTGATGCTATATTTTTTGAATAGATGGGAGAACCATCCCCAGTGATTGAGACTGTGGCATCTGTCAACTGCCAGCCGGTTAACACCCCATCATATTTCATTGCTGATACTAGCATATCAAAGGTTTCAATTGTGGTAAACGTAATGCTTGCATATCCAAAATCAGCTGCGGATAGCAATGCAGTACTGACTACCTCAGGGGCAATGGATGTCACCTGATCTGCCACAATGGTGAAGTCTATTGCCAATGGCATTGAAACAAGATAGGCTACATCACTACCTGACAGTGGTGCCGCATAGATTGTTTCTTCAGAAGCATTTGTCACAAGGAATGCTGTGACCTTATAGTTTCCAGGACTCAGTGTCAATGGATCTGTAACATAACTGCCACTAAACTCCACCAACAGCAATTCCTCAGCCGTGTAAACTGCCGTACCTGCAGCGTCTTCAATGGTAATAATTACTTTGGCTGGTGTGCTGCCGCTCTCTATTCTTCCTTGATCTGGCGCTGGAGATTGAAACGAGAATTGTACCTCTCCGTCATTCAGTGGCTTAAAATCATCCTCTGAACAAGAGGAGAACGTTATCCCAATAATTGCTATAGAGACAACAAAGATATGTTTTATGGTTTTCATAATGTTTTTTATGGTTATGCAGACAAATTTGGAGTTTGATCAAGGGCTATAAGAGAGCAAAAGGCTTATTTTAGAAAATCGGCAAAAGGCTTAATTCTTCTACGTAAAACGCGTAGTAAATAAAAAAGAGTGACCCTATCCAGAGCCACCCTTTTACTAACCACCAAAAAACATGTCTATTTCACCCAGGGGATTAGCGAGAGCAATTCCTGCTTATTGTTTCTACTTATCGGAATATTGGTATCATCAATTTCTACATGTTTGGGGAATACTTTCTCAATTTTGTCCAGCCGGATGATGTATGACTTGTGCACCCGATAAAAATCCGTTGAAGGGAGAATCTTTTGGAGATTCTTCATCGTGACATGCACCGTGTGACTTCTTTCCTTACATTTTACCTTCATATAGTCTCCATACCCCTTTATATATTCAATTCTTTTTAGAGGGATGCGTTGAATTTGTTTTCCCACATTGAGGAAAATGCTTCCCTCGAATTGCTCAATTCTGTCATTGATATTTGGTGTTTCTGTTTTTAGTACTTGCATGGTGGTAGTTGTTTTTGGTTTCAGTATTTATTTAGTATTTGAATCAGTATATCATGAGGTGCTACTTCATTCCCTCCGAAGTAGGGAAATAGCATATAGTAAAGTCCTTTGCTGCATAGTGCTTCTCTGGTCATTCGAACAGGGTTATGTCCCTGTAGATAAAAGACATAGTGATCATCTGTAATTTGAAGCTCGTAATCAGTCGGTTGGTTTAGCTCCACATCGCCTATGTATTGGGTGATACGCTCACCATCTACATAGACATAAGCGTGTATTTCCAGTTTTCCATCCAGCCACCTCCAGCCAAACCGTGCGCTGTTTTCATGGTGCATAGAATTGCAATCTGAAAACCCCATCAGCTTATGAATGTCATGCTGATTTTCCTTCGTTGCAGCTTCATAGATTGCTGACTGATCAAAGATTGCTGAGAAACTAAGTGTCTTTGATTGCAGGGATTGCAGCTTCCAGATATTGGCATGCTTCCCTTCCGGAATGATAAAGTTTTTATATGGATCTTCCATTGCTGGTTCGCATGAGAATAGTCCAGCCAAAATCGGTATGATGAGTAATTTTTTCATTTTTAGAAATGAGCAAGCAGTTTGATTCCAGTGGAAGATTCCCTGGCACGTATGCCGGCTGTTATCGCAGCTGAGAATGTATTGGTAATCTTGATTTCAGTCTCTACTTCCGGGATCAGCACAAAGAAATCTTCGCTGACAAATCCGGCTTTTGGGGTGAAGAAGAAACGCATGTTACCACATTTAGTGAGTGGAATAATCGTTTCGATTCCGTAGAAAGCATAGTCTTCATTCAGTCCTTCACTTTTGCGGTTTAGGTTTGTCTGATAAACCATTCCCAGACCCAGACCTTTATCTGTTTGCACTCGTAGGCCTATTCCCCTCTGAAGACCCATAATGGTATTTTGCAAATAGGTTTGCCCGGTGATTGTCTGCGCAGAGCAGGAAAACCTGGCTCCTAATAAGAAGAGTGAGATGATGAGTAGCTTTTTCATGGTTTATGAATTAGTGCTTTTAGAAATATTATGCTTCAGTAATCTGAAAGTTGAAATCGCTCATGCCGGCTAAGTCAAGCCCGGTTTCTACCATCTCATTTCCGAAATCAGTAGATGAGCAGCTCCAGTATATTTTTACATTTTTACCATCTGTATGTGCCAAATTCAGTCGTTTGATGATCTTGAAGAGATACCCTGCAGAAGAAGTGTTAATTATCTCCAGCTTGAAATAGATTTTCAATTCTTCATTCCGTTTCAGATGGAGTTCAATGTCAGCCAACATCTGGCAATACTTGATCCAAGCATCATCTGTAATACTCCATCCAACTGCTGTAATCAAATTGAGTGAATTCAAGTACCGAACGTTGAATATTTTCAGTTCGCTTTTCACCACTCTTAGTGGACTCATTTCTGGATTGCATTCTATAGGTAACATTTGCGCACTCATTATATTTTTATTTATTAGGGTTGTAGAAGACTCTTTTAAAAAGCGAAGGATACAGATGCTTGTAGTGTAGGACGGAATGCTCGAGAGCCTACGCCCATCCCTATGCGCACATGTTTCATTGGCTTGTAGTCTGCCAAAAGCGATGGTGTGATGACGAAGTTTTCACCATTGGATACACCCGTTCTTACATTGGCTTTCAGGACTATCTGCTCGCGTGATACCACCGGTACTGCGAAGTAGATTCCGGCAAATTCCTTTTCATACTGATGTGGTAAAGACTCTTTGTCCTCTTCGCTCATCATGAAAGATTCCATTAAGGAAGCTTCCTGAAAGAATGCTCCGTATTCCCATTGGAATTGATTTTCGAAACCAATGGAGGTTCCTGTCTTAGGACTCATGTGAGTCTTTTCTATGTACGTTCTTACGATTACTTTTTGTGCTGATGCTGTTCCTAGAACGGCTGCAAAAAGAAGAAGTAGTATCAGTTGCTTTTTCATTTTCTTAATGTGTTTTTGTTTGTTTGATAATTCAAAAGTCAGAAAAAGCATACCCCTGTGTGAGAGGGATTTTCGGATTTGGAAAGATTCAGAAATACCCGCAAAAAAGTCCGTGAGACACCTATGCAGGAACTACGTAGCGGGTTAAGTGAAACGCGTAGTAGGAAATACGGAGGCAGGTATTTCCATTTTTAAAGATGCAAAAGACATTAATTACATTATATGCAAAAAACCCATCATTTACATGATGGGCTTTCAAAAAAGAGGATTTACTAAATATCTTAAATGCCATTGAATGAGTGCCGACCACTGACCACAGATGCAGTCATAATGGTTTTGATTTCCTGGCAACCATAGTAGTAGACAATGCGATCGCCTATGCGATTGATCTCCAGACAATCAGGTACCATATCCGGACGATCCAATACATAGACGTAGCTGTTGGGATTTCGACGAATCACTTTGAGGATTTTAAGTGACACAGAATCATTGATGAAAACATACTTTGGGGTAATGTCTATGATGTTAGCTTCCGTAGTAAGGCATTCATCATACAATTGGATAGTGCTTTCCGTTTTCAATGTGGCATAGGTAGGATTCTGGATATACCGTGAAGCTCCACATGAGGAGAGTAGTATGACTATTAAAAAAGGTAAGATTAGCTGTTTCATTGCCTTGACTTTATTGAATTGATAGTCCAAAAGTCAGGATATGGGGGCTCGGAAATGAGAGTAAAACTCGGGTTCAGAAAGATTCAGAAATATCCGCAAAAATGTCCGTGAGATGCGTATAGGGGAAGTGCGTAGGTAGGATTGAGTGAATCACGTAGATTCTAGCCGTTGCTCTTTCTTCACAATAAAAAACAAAATTTAATAACTTACCTGCTCGTATTCCCCTGCCTACCTGCAGACAGGCTTGGGAAGATAGCGTTAGCTATCCAAGTCATGGGAATCTCTATAAAGAGGTAGAATAGGCTCAACAAAAAAAGCCCATCCACCAACTGGCAGACGGGCCCTCACCTAATCACTGCCTCAAGTAGAGGCAACTCACTAACTACTATACTATGAAATTGTTTCCTTAATGATTAACTCACTGGGATCTTCACCATCACTTTGGTGCCTTCACCTACTTTGGAATTGATATCAATGAGTCCATTGGATTTTTTCACACGGTGTGTAATATTCATCAAGCCGTTCCCCAACTCATTGTTTTCCATTTCAAATCCATTTCCATCATCTTCTATGATCATGCTCAGGATACTTCCTTCATGCTCAAGTAAAATATTTAGATTTTTTGCCTCACTGTATTTGATTGCATTATTTACTGTCTCCTGTACCACACGGAAGACCTGGCGCTTTACAAATCGATCTACGCTGGACTCATCAATGTTACAATTAAATGTGAAGTTCATCCCCTCAGGTAAATAAGAAGTCAGTTTTTCCAATGCATATCTCAAAGAGATGTCATCGATGTGTTTCACTGAGATATTTGAAAGCAGCCTGCCCAGGTCATCTATCCCCTCATGTAGCAGGTCGGTGCTCTTCTCTATAATAGGTGCACAATCAGTGCAATTAGCTGCCTTACCCAGGTATATAGATACGGCATTAAGCTTTTGACCCAGATTGTCATGTAACTCTCTGGCTATTTCGTTTCTTGACTCCTCCTGGTGTTCTATTCGGGATCTGCTTTCTTTTGATTTTAACGTTACGTCGAGTACTGTACCATAAAAGGTATTGCCGGTCTCATCCTTAAAATCCGGTCGGAAAAGAATCTCAAAATGTCCCTGATTAACTTCATTAATCTTGTAGCGATGTTCGGCTCGGTATTCTTTCTTCTCTTCAATACTAATGTTAATCCCATCAAGAAACATAGATCTGTCTTCCGGTTTAACCAACCGAACCAATCGTCCCAGCGAGATTTGATTGGAGTGGGTTCCCAACATTTTAATCATGTTCTTAGAGCAGGTTACCAAATCCAGATCTACATCATATTCGAAACTCCCTGAAAGTGTTAGCTCCTCTGCTTGTTGCAGAATGTGCTGAGATCGCTCCATTGTGGCAATGGCATCCTTTCTGTCCGTTACATTTTTGGCCTGGCCTAAAATGCCCGTGATCTCTCCATCAATCAAAATGGGATTCTTGGTTACCTCCAGCCATATTCGTCCGCCTCTGTCATCAATGTAGCTTGTATCGTATTGGGATGAAATGCCTTTGTTTAGGATGCTGGTATCGTCCTGATAGTACATTTCGCTCTGCTGCATCCAGTCCAAATCGTCATCTGTCTTCCCGATGATTTCAGCTTCACTGCGCTCGTATAGCTTACAGAATGCTGCATTTACTCGTACATATTTTCGTTCAGCATTTTTGAGAAAAACCGGGTTAGCAAGGCTATCAAACAGGTTATCAAACATCTGCGTGGTTTCCTCAAGCTTTCGAAGACACTGATCGGCCTGCTTTTTCCATTTTGCTTTAGAAAGTGACTTGGTCATTGCCACCGGAAGCTTCTTCAAAAAAGATTTCTTAATAAAATCGTCTGCACCTGCTTCTAGCAGGTCAATTCCCAATTCTTCTGAGATAGAACCGGAAACACTGATCACTGGTACATCTGAATGTCTTTTGATGTAATTGATCGATCGTAAACCATCGTAATCAGTAATACTGTAATCACACAATACAATGTCATAATCATCAAGATTTTCAGATTTTAGTTGTTCTTCTGTGTCGATTACTTTCATGATGTAATCGATTTCTGATCGATCCAGTACCAATTTTGTCAATTCAACATCGTCAGGATTATCCTCCAGCACTAAGATTCTAATCTCGCGTTCCATTACCTTGTTCATTTTTTGCTAGTTAGTCGTCATTTTCATTTGGTTGTGGCAATGGCGTGATGGATTGTGTTTAATGGTGTACGATTTAAGCCATTCGATAGCCAGCTTCCGTCCCTGAAAGACTATTGCCGGGTATTGAATTTTATTTAATCGTATGTGTTGTTTCATAAAAATCAAATCCGCCAGGTTGTTCACCACATAGGCTTCAACCAGACGGTGATCATTCAGAAACTCGCTTTGACCCCATTTTTTCAGAGCATCAAAACTGAGCACACTTTCAGATGTTGTCAGATCTATCAAAAACGGGAGCTTCCTGTCTCCAAGAAAGTGGTGTATAACTTCCAGGTGTTCTTTGATCATTCTGCTATCTATCATAGGACATCCAGCAGGGATCATAAACTTTGAATGAAATATCTGATCTTCAGACACCCAGTGTTTACCCGTTTTTAATTCGATTTGATTTTTATTATCAGTCACGAAATGCCTATACCAACAGGTGTGCCAGTTTTTAAATATGAGGAAAATAAGTACTTAACTAACTGTAAATCAGAGACATTAAATTTAATTAAGTAAAATACTTAGCATGAAAAAACCACGGAAAACCGTGGGTAAAACCGTTAAATATTGACTAATCGC
The DNA here is from genome assembly GCF_040220215.1 of Ekhidna sp. GTDB lineage: Bacteria > Bacteroidota > Bacteroidia > Cytophagales > Cyclobacteriaceae > Ekhidna. The sequence continues at coordinate 82,472 of NZ_JAVJTR010000013.1, read as the reverse complement.
GGTATACCGTGGGGATTAATTAGGACGTTTTATGCTAAATTTTCTCATTCGGTCACGAAGTGTGCTTGGTTTGATCTTCAACTTAGCAGCAGCACCATCTCCACCCTCTACTTTCCAGTCACATTCTTTTAGTACTCTGCGAATGTGATTTTCTACGATAACGTCTAACGAATTATCATGCTCCCATTGTTCCTGAGAGGTTGTGCTATCCACCACTTCTGGTAAGTGTAATTTTTCATTAGTGGATAAAATCACCGCACGCTCAATGGTATTTTCCAGTTCCCTCACATTTCCCGGCCAGGCGTAGTTTCTCAGGTAGTCCATCACAGGCTTTGGAATTATCTTGATCGGATTGCTGTACTTGATTCCATACTTTTCAATAAAGTGCTCTACCAGAATAGGTATATCATCTGGTCTGGAACGTAGTGGTGGAATTTCGATTGGGAATACCTGGAGCCTGAAGTAAAGGTCCTCCCGGAAATTGCCCTCTTTCACCGCCGCTTTCAGGTCTTTGTTTGTGGCGGAAATAATTCTTACATCTATTTTCTTGGTTTTGGTGCTTCCCAGTCGTTCTACCTCCCCCTCCTGAAGTACGCGAAGTATCTTCACCTGAAGATCCAATGGCATATCACCAATCTCATCCAGGAAAATTGTTCCCCCATCAGCTAGTTCAAACTTACCCGGCTTTTCAACAGATGCGCCCGTAAATGCACCTTTTTCATGTCCAAATAGCTCACTCTCGATTAGGTCTTTAGGAATCGCTGCGGTGTTTACTTTGATCATAGGTTTTTCAAAACGCTTACTTACATTATGAATGGCTCTTGCGATCAATTCCTTTCCTGTTCCTGTTTCCCCTGTGATAAGCACAGTAGCATCCGTCTGTGCTACCTGTTCTACCTTTTTAAGTACGTCTCTAAATGCCTTACTCTTGAAAACCATGTTTTCAAAGTCATTGGCCTGCTTAATCTCCTCCCTTAGATAAACATTCTCCAGCTCCAGCTTATCCTTTAACTCCCGCACCTCATCTAGGGCTTTTTCGAGTTCATTTCTTGATAGAACAATATCTGTGATGTCTCTGGAAGTGGTTAGCAGATAGCAAACTTCACCTGACTCTTCTACTGGTGTAACTTTCGTTTCAATCGCATAATAAAATTCATTGACAGTGGTATCAGATACGTAAGTAACTGTTTTTTTGCTCTTAATAGCTTCATGGTACTTCAATAAGTGGAAGTCTATCGATGCTTGATCATAACCCACATACTTATTAAAATATTCATTCAATTCAAGCCCAACCAAATCACCTTCCGAAACATCTACTCCTGATTTTTTAAAGCCTTTTAATGTTTCCTCGTTCACACTTTCAATGAAAAATTGCTTTCCATCGAATTGAAAAAGTACCATAAAGTCATTGGCATTATCGTAAATAAGAGACAGCCTCTTTTCTCGCTCCTCAATCTCTTTTTTGGCATTTTTCTCTGCGGTCATATCGGTAGCCTGAACCAAAATATTCTCTAATTCACCATCGCTATTCTTAATTATGCTGTAAGAGGCCATAGCCCAATGCGTCTTTTTTTCCGGACCGTAATATGGGTCTTCAACGGTTAGGGTTTCACCTGTCTTCTTAGCAAAGAGCACCTGGCTTTTGATCTTCTTTTGCCAATCTTTGTTTCCTTCCCAGCCTGGGGCATCCCAAAAATACCTCCCAAGGTAATCTTCTTTTTCCAGCCCCTGCACTTTTAAAGGAAGATCATTGATATGAACAACTTTTCCTTCCAGATCCAGGAGGGCTGTAAATTGAAACTGTTGATTAAAAACGTTTCGATAGCGTTCCTCGCTATCTTTCAGTGCTTTTTCGGCTTCTATTATCTGTGTAATGTCTGCACCAACACTTTGGTATTCAACCGGATTTCCTGCCTCATCAAAAAAGGCGCGATCTTTCCATCTTTGCCATCCGTGGGTACCGTCAGGAAGCAATACACCATGCACATTCTCTCGTGAAGGGTTCGTCGGTGTAAGTGCTTCAATTTCTAACTTTACTCTTTTACGATCTTCCGGAGAAATCAGATCATAAAAGCTTGTGCCTAGTACCTCTTCTTTTTTTTGTCCATAAAAATCAAGATATGCCTGATTCACAAAGGTTCGTATGCCTCCCGGCTTCCAGCGAACGATCATTTCATCCTGATCCTGCACGATGGAACGGAACAGGTTTTCACTCTTCTCGAGCTCCTTCTTTATTTGAATCTGCGGAGTGATATCCATGATAACCGAATCCCAAATCACACTGCCATCCGCTTCTTTTTTTGGTTGCCCGGTCCCCTGCACCCAACCAATAGTCCCATTGGCCAAATAGACTCTCCATTCCCCATACCATCTTGTCATATTCACATATGACTCCTGAATGGATTGCTTTACTACCTCAATATCTTCCGGATGAAACTTTGACCAGACATTGTTGATATCGGAAATAGCATCAGCTACCTCTACTCCTAAAAGGTCACGCACACCATCACTGACAAATTCAAGTTCGTCGGTAAAATCCGGATTTAACTTATAGCGTAAAACTACTCCCGGAAGGTTATCAGAGATCGCTTTTAATCGCTGTGACATCAGCAGATGCTTTTGTTCATTTTCTTTTTGAACAGTAATGTCTCTACCTACACTTTGATACTCAATTACATTTCCTTGTTTGTCAAAGTAGGCACGGTCTGACCATTCCTGCCATACCATTTCACCACTCCCCATTGGTCTGTGTATTGTGGTGGTTCTTACCGGGTCTTCAGGAGTTAAACCCTCAATTTTCTTTTTAATATCATTTTGCACTGACTTTTCCATACCAGCAAACACGCTTTCGCCTATCGCTTTTTGGGAATCCAGGTCAAATGCTTCACAATAGGCTTTATTCACAAACGTGCGGTATCCACCGGGTATCCACCGAACGATCATTTCCTTTTGATCCTGAATAATAGAGTCCAGAAGTTCTTCATGCTCTCTGAGTCGCTTTTCTGATTCTCTCAACACCGAGATATCCTGGGTAGTACCCAACATTCGGATCACCTCACCTTTATCATCACGAATCATGCGACTATAAGCCAGCAGGTGTTTCACCCTCCCATCAATGACGATACGGTACTCAATACGATTATGATCAGGACCTTTGGGTTGTAGAGATTTTTCGAAATCACTACTTGCCCGGTCTATATCATCCGGATGGATGACGCTGAAAAAATGGGCATTGAGATCGATCTTAGCATTGGGGTCGATCTCAAAAATTTCATATAAACGTTTATCCCAGGTGAGTTGATCGATCTGTGGGAACCAATCGAAGGTGCCTATTTCTGCTGATTCCAGGGTTAAAATAAGCCTGCTTTCACTAGCCCTCCGGCCGATGCGGTTTTTATCTTCCTTGTGAATGATGGTGCCTCTTACCAGGTTACGATCAAACGGCGGAATTCGCATCAGACGAACTTCACATGGGAACTCTTTCCCACTTTTGTCTATATGCACCCAGTCAAAAGCGGGGTTTGCACCAGCCAGGGCCTCTTGAATGAGTTGGCGACTATATGTTTCAGCATCTTGTCCGTAGACATTGGAGGGACTTAGTTTTGAAGGGCTCGTTTGCAGGAGCTCCTCTTTGGAAAGGCCAAATAACCTGAGTGCCAGATCATTGCAATCAACAAAATGACCTACATCCATGTCCATGATAACGACAGGATCGCTAATGCTATTTATGATTTGGTGGTGGTCCATACTGTGTATCCCCGTTCGTTAGGGATTTTAAAACTCGTTTTCTATACCCTGCTATTCTCTTAAACCAAATTGCGCTCAACCGCATACATTACGAGCCCAGCCACATTTTTGCAACCGGTTTTTTCGAGCAAATTTCTTTTATGTGTCTCCACCGTACGAATGCTGATAAAAAGCTTGTCTGCGATTTCCTGATTCGTGTATTCATTGGCAATGAGCACCAACACTTCTTTCTCCCGATCCGACAGCTCTGCCTCAAGCGTAAGTCGTTCCTTTGGCTTTCTCCCTGCTATATTCCCGATGATGGTTTTGTATACCTCATCAGAATAATGATCCTGCCCGTCCAGCACTTTCTTGATGGCGGATACCAGCTCCCCTTTATCCGATTTTTTCAGGACATAGCCATTAGCACCAAGGGCAATCATTTTATTGATATAGCCGGCCTCATTGTACATGGACAGTACCAGCACTTTTTGATCCGGATAATTTTCCTTCAGGCTTTTCATGAACTCCAGCCCGTCCATTTTAGGCATATTGATATCTGTGAGGATAATGTCATATTCATTGTCCTTTAGCAGCTCCAGGGCTTCCAGACCATTCTCAGCCTCATCCTTGATGGCGAATTCTTCATCACCTTCAAAATAAAATCGGATACCATCCCTGATGATCTGATGATCATCTACTAATAATAGTGTTCGCATTTTCTTTATTTTAACTAACCGGCATTTTCACGGTCACCCGTGTGCCCTTTCCTTTTTGTGAATCAATATTTATTAATCCATTACTGCGTCTTACACGGTGAGTAATATTCTGGAGGCCATTGCCATTTAATACCTCCTCTACAGCAAATCCTTTCCCATCATCTTCAATCTCGAGGCTCAATACTCCGCCACTCTGTTTTAAATTCATTTTTACCGAGGATGCTTCACTATACTTAGCAATATTGTTCAGCGCCTCCTGTATTACCCGATATATTTGAGACTTAACAAATGGTGAAAGTTCTTTCTCTACAATCTCATAGTTCTTATCCACTCGAATAGGTACTGGCATATAGCTCACCAGCTTGTCAATGGCATAATCGAGACTATGCTCCTCTATCTGCTTGACTGAAATGTTATTAATGAGATATCCCAGATCATCGATCGTTTCATGAGCCAACTCTTTCACTTTTTTCAAATCCTTATTGTCCGGCATATCATCTGATATTTTGCTAATGAACATAGAGATACCGTTCATTTTTTGTCCCAGATTGTCGTGTAGCTCACGGGCCAGTTCTTTACGATCCTGCTCCTGTTTATTCATAAGATAGATTTGGCTCTCATGCTCAGCTGTTACATCCACAATGGTACCATAGAAGCGGGTACCCCCATCATCTTTATAATCAGGCCTCAATACGATTTTAAAGTAACCGATGATCGACTTGTTAGCTGGATTGATGATGAATCGGTGTTCATTGTAATACTCTTCGTAATTATCGATTGCTTTATTCACCCCTTCATTGAATATGGGTTGGTCTTCTTCTTTGATCAATTGTGTGAATTTTCGAAATGAAATGGTATCTCCGGCTATTTGAAGTTTCAGAATATGCTTGAAATTGGAGCTGCAGCTAATGAGATCCAGATCAGCATCATATTCAAAACTGCCTGATCGGGTCAGCTTTTCGGCCTGACTTAGGATGGATTTCGACTTAATAACGTCTTCCAGCAAAAGTTTATTAGCCGTTATATCAAGACATTTCCCTACAATACCCGTTACCTCTCCATCAATAACCAGTGGCTTTTTATTAATCTCAAAGATCGCTCGCTGACCATCATTTTTTATCTCCATTTCATAGGTGACAGGATTCCCTGAAAGCTTTGCAAACTCATCATTTTCATTTGCCTTATCAGCCACTTCTTTAGGAAACAGATCGTAATCAGTCTTCCCTATGATTTCTGTATCATGAAGCTGGACATACTCACAAAATGCTCGATTGACCTTTAAATATTTCCCATCAGCATCTTTTAAGAAAATCTGATCCCCTGAGGTATCAAAGATGGTATCCAGAATCAAATTCTTTTCTACTAATTCCCTTTGGAATCGCTGTTTTTCTCGAGCTATGGATGCCTCATGCAGTACCCGTTCAATAACAATAGGTGCCTTTTTGAGATTTGATTTTAACACAAAATCATTGGCTCCCGCTCGCAACAAATCTGCTGCAAGCTCTTCCCCAACTGTTCCTGAAATAAGGATCACCGGTAATAGAGGTTGCTTCAACCGTGTATACTTAATTGCCGATAAGCCGTCGTAATCTCTGAGATTATAATCCGTAATGATTAAATCATAATCCGATAAATCTGCCTTCAGAAATTCATCCTTATTTGCTACGTCATCTATCTCTACATTAAGATTCGACTTCCTTAAAGCAATCTTTAAAAGCTCAACATCATCCGCACTATCTTCCAGGTGAAGTATCCGTACCTTTTCCTTCCATATGGTCATGCTAATTCCCTTTAATGTTCAAATCTCCTTTATATCTCACTCCTCAGGAATTTGGTTAATCAATACCCAATACATGCTGATTTCTTTGGTTACTTCCATGAAGTTTGAGAAATTAATAGGCTTCACCACATAGCTGTTCGCTCCCAGCTCATAGCACCTATCCAAATCTTTATTCTCCTTGGAAGATGTCATCACTACAACAGGTATTTTTTGTAGGTTCTCATCCTTTTTGATTCGCTCTAAAACCTCCAAACCACTCAATTTTGGAAGCTTCAAATCCAGTAAAATCAATCTAGGCTTAATTGCCGTATCTCTTTCTGCGTACTCTCCTTTACCTTGTAAATAGTTGATCGCCTGCTCGCCATCTTTGAGCCAAACCACCTCATTGACGAAGTTAGAGTTTTTAAGCGAACGCATGGTCAACTCCGCATCATCGAAGCTATCCTCTATTAAAACAATTTGCACGTCATTGGTGAGTCCCATTTCTAAACCTCTTTTTTAAACCGTAAATAAAAAGTTGTGCCCTCTCCTTTTTCGGAATCAGCCCAAATTTCTCCATTGTGGGCTTTTATGATTTTTGCACATAGTGACAATCCTACACCCGTCCCTTCAAATTCCGACTCACTATGCAATCGCTGGAACACATTGAATAATTTATCATAGTACTCCATATCGAATCCTACGCCGTTATCCTGAATGGATATCGCATAGGAGGTGGCTTCCTCCACAAAAGATATACAAATTTCGGGCTTTTCTTCATTAGAACTATACTTTATTGCATTTGATATGAGATTTGAAAAGACCTGGGCAAGCATTTCTTTATCTCCGATTATCTCAGGTAACTCGTTTATTGTTATAGAATTCTTCGAATCAATGAATAAATCATCTATTAGCCGGTTTATCAAATTGTTAAGGTTGACCGACTGATAGTCTACTTTCTTGCGGTTCATGCGACTAAACTCCAATAAGTCGTCAATTAGTTTACCCATCTTTTGACTGTTAGAAGCAATTCTTGACAGATACTGATTTGCATCATCTGGTATTTCGCTGCTATAGTCCTCAATCAATGCCTCAGAATAGCCATTTATTGCCCGCAATGGAGCCCGTAAATCATGCGAAACAGAATAAGAGAATGCCTCGAGTTCTTCATTCGCTTTCTCTAAAGCAGTGGTTCGATCTATTACTTCTTCTTCGAGTCCTTTATTTGACTGCTCTATTTCCAACTCGTATCTCTTTTTCTTATCAACGTCCTGGAATAGTCCCTGAAGCCTGGAGACCTCACCATTTTCGTAAACGGCTCTACCAATGGCTCGGGTCCACTTTTCATTGCCTTTTGCCGTGATGATCTTTAATTCCAGATCCCATGGCTTTTGATTGGCAATTCCTTCCTCCACAGCTTTAGAAATTGTATCACGATGATCCGGATGGTAATAATTGATTCCGGCTTCCAGGGCTATTTCTTTTGCAGGATCCTCCTCGTGAATGCGATACACCGTATCACTCCAGTAGCACTTGCTTTCTTTTATGTCCACTTCCCAAGAACCAATATTGGCAACAGCAGAAACCTCTGCCATCATTCGGTCCATGTCTGCATTCTTGATTTTTGCTATTTCAGCTTCTGTCAGGTCTTCCACAAGAGCCATGGCATACTTATTATCAGTACCCTCGTTCACCATGGTTACATTTAGCTTAACATACTTCACTTCTCCTGACTTGGTGATATATCGTTTATCAATGGTATAACTATCTATTTTATTTTCTATTAAGGCTAGATATCTATCCATATCTTTTTTAACGTCATCCGGATGCGTAAACTCTTCAAAACCCATACGTGTGAGCTCTTCTTCGGTGTATCCCAGTAACTTACTAAACTGATTATTGACTAAGAAAGGCACACCACCATCCCCTACAAGCGCAATGGCAAATTGTGCTTTATTAAAAATATTTGTAAAACGTCGCTCACTTTCGCGCAGTTTCTCTTCCTGATTAACCTCCTTTGTAAGGATTTCTGTAAATATGATAAACCCTCCAATGTTGCTATCCTCAGCATACCATGGCTCTAATTTCCAGCGGAAATATTCCGTTCTTCCATTGCTTTCGTATGAATCAAGCTCCTTTGATAGATGTTTACCTTTAAGAACCTGATTAAATCTTTCAAGCCACTCAGATCCTTTCAGCTCAGGGAATACCTCAAGCATGGTTTTACCAACAATCGCTACCCCCTCTATTCCATAGGCTTTATGATATGCATCGTTGGCTAACACAAAACGCATCTCTGAATCTAACATGGCGGTCGCCCCCGGAGAGTATTTCACAAATGTTTCAAACTGGCTTTGTAATTTTTTACGCTCGTCTATTTCTGCCTGAAGTTCTTGCGGACTCTTGTATTCCAAAGCTTTAGGAATGACAAAACCCAACACAGTAGCCGTAGCTAATGAGACAACTCCTGTAAGCAATTTCATAAACCCACTGAGGCGATAGACCGGCTCCCAAAATAGCACCACATCTATTAGGTGTGTGAAACCACAGAGCAATATAAATGCTGCGAATAATATTACTAAATTTCTTCCTTTTCCGATATCACGATTTCTGATATACCAAAGCAGTATGATTGGAATGGATAGATAGGCCAGAAATATGGAAAGGTCGGCAGATATATACATCCACCCCTCCACTGAGGACCAGTCACCACAGGTCCAACGGGCGGGCCAGTTTTCTGTGCTCAGAAGACCTGAAAAGTATGAGGTAAGAGTGGGGTTTTCGATCGAAGCTGAAGGTGCTTTGCAAATCGATATGCTGCTTAGATCAATCGGCTCAGCTTGCTCCACGAATGAATTAGATTCTTTTGCAGAAAGGAAAAAAAATGGAGCTGCTATAACTGCAACCGTTATTAAAAATTTGATCATTAGGTGGTCAAAGAAGTAGAAATCAAAAGAAATTTGATTCTTGACCATTGTTAAGACAAATTGTTTTAACCTTATCGATGAAACGTTCTTTTTATTCGATAAAAAATGCAGATCCTCCCTAAACCCTATTATTTATTGAACTTCAGATAAAAAACAGCCCCTTTATCTACTTCTGCCTCTGCCCAAATTTCAGCATCATGTGCTTTCATGATTTTATGACATATAGCCAGCCCTATCCCTGTTCCTTCAAACTCCTCCTCTGTGTGTAAACGCTGGAAAACCTGGAATATCTTATCGTAATAATCCATATCAAACCCTACTCCATTATCTTCGATGGAAATGACATAAGCTTTCTCCTCCTCTTTGGAAGAGATGATAACCTCTGGTTTTTCTTCTTTTGAACTGTACTTGATTGCATTCGATATCAGGTTAGAAAAAACCTGCTCCAACATTTGTTGATCACCGTGAATCGTTGGAAGACTATCTAGTTTGACTATTCCCATTGAATCTTCGTATATCTCATCAATCAACCTGGTCACCAACATAGAGAGATCAATTACAGAGTGATTTACTTTCTTTCGATTCATTCGACTGAACTCCAGCAAGTCGTCAATCAACTCACCCATCTTTCTGCTATTGACCACAATACGATCGAGGTAGCTGACAGCTGTCTCCGGCAGTGACTGATGGTCTTCCTTCAAAGCCAGCGAATAGCCGTTGATTGCACGAAGTGGTGCTCTCAGGTCGTGAGATATAGAATAAGAAAATGCCTCTAGTTCTTTATTCACCTTTTTTAGTTCCTCCGTTCGTTCTTCTACTTTTTCTTGCAGGTTCGCATTAAGAGATTTAATTTCTTCTTCCTGTGCCGCCTGATCTGTTATATCCCAGTTAACCCCCAGCATTCTTACAGGATTGCCATCTGGGTCGTTAATGACCTTCCCCATGGCACCAATGTGTCTTACTTCACCTGATGGCCATATCACCCGAAAACGGGTGTCAAGTTTTTTTCCTGTTTCCAAACACTCCTGAACTTCCTTATTCGATCTTTCCCGGTCCTCAGGATGAACTCCTTGATACCAGGCTTCATAGCTGTTTGAAAAATCCTCTTTCTTCAGCCCATATATGTCATATAAGTAATCATCCCATTCCAATTTATTATTTGGAATATCCCAATCCCACACGCCAAGAGAAGCCGCATCACGAGCGATCGTAAATCGTTCATTCAATAGCTTCAACTTTTCTGCTCTATCCTCTATCTTTATTTGGTTCTCTACATTGTCATTGATATCCTGAAAAAGTCCCTGGAGTTTGGTCAACTTCCCACCCTCAAAGACCGGTCTGCCTATAGCTCGAGTCCAGATTTCACGACCTTTCGCTGTGATCAGCTTCAATTCCAAATCATATGATTCTTTATTTTCAATTGCATTATTAACCGCCTTTTCCAGTGTTTCCTTGTAATCAGGATGGAAATAGTTGATGCCATCTTCAACTAATATTTTCTTTGACGGATCCTCCTCATGAATCTGATAAACCATGTCACTCCAGTAACATTCCTGTGTCTCAATATTTATTTCCCAGGCACCTATTCTGGCCATTTTGGAGACATCCTCAAACAGTTGATTGAGTGACTTGATCTTTTGTCGTGATTCATTTTGTACCGTTGTGTCCCGAAAGATGGTGGCAAATTCACCCTTTGACGGGCTGTAGATATTCATCCGAAACCATCTTTTCAGTACTTCCGAATACTCTTCGATTTCACATGATTTGCCCGTAGTGGCTACCTCATTGAAAATATCAAGCCACTTTGGATCAGCTTCTATTGCTCCGGGTATAGCATCTGACACTTTCTTGCCTACCAGTGTTTCGGGTGGCACGGGAACATAGTTTTCTAATCCCCTGCCTACGTTTAGATACTGCCAATCAATGGGTTTCCCGTTTTCATCTCTCAAAATCCTTGCATGTGCAAACCCCTCCTCCATCTCATTCAACAACGTCTTCAATACATTGTCGTGCTCTTTACGTCTTCGCTCGGCAATCTCCTTTTCAGACTTCACCTCAGTAAACATGATGATGCCCCCTATGACACCATCGGGATGATACCAGGGCTCAAGTTTCCAATTCAAGGATATGTTTTTATCGCCAATTTGAAATGAATCGAAATCGGCACTTAGGCTTTCTCCAGCAAGTGCTCGTTGGTGGTAATCGAGCCATTCTGGTTTCTCCTTGACTTCCGGAAAAATTTCATAATGTGATTTGCCTATTATATCATTTCCTTTCAAGCCATAGTCACGATACCAGCCATCGTTGACCATGAGGTATCGCATTTCAGTATCCACCATGGCTATTGCACCGGGTAAATACTTAACAAAAGCTTCAATTTGATCTTTTGGCGTATGCGACATATCTCCTGAATGAGACTTCAGGCTCCTTTCTTTCAGCTCGTTCTCCATATGTTTTCAATAAAGTCTGATTCTGCCCTCCTATTATGCGAAATAATTTTTACATAACGAAATAATACAGGACTTTACTTAATCGGTGGTAGTGCAAAAATACATGAGTAATTATCTGCTTTAACGCGTATAACGCACATAATTATGTGTAGTAATAATGCTTATTTATGATCTCAGAGATAGACGTAAACTCTCTGTATTGAAGGTGACTTTTAAAATTATTTTTTAAGAGATACTTCCGGCATACCTACTAGCTCAAAAGTGGCGGAAGCGAGAATGACTTTACCCTGAGATTTATCCACTGAACTAAGTATTTCTTTGAAGATTTCATTCTTTGTGATTCTACGTTTTTTGAAATCCACAATGTAGCGGAGTGTGAATTCCACCCAGTTATCGTTGGCTACCAAAGAAACCATTGGATTGATATTTGCAGATTCAATCAGATACTTTTCTGTCATCTCTTTCCATTTCCCTTTTGCTTCTTCGGCATAAGTTCCGGTTATTTTATCACCAGCTTTTTGAATCAACTCTTCGGCTAACTGATAATCAGATCCGAATTTTACCGGGATCTTAACCTCATCCCATAAAAAAGGAAAGTCTGCTGAGTAATTAAATACAGGTTCCTTGAATACAAAGCTATTTGCGATTCTTACGATACGGCCATTATACAAATCACCGTCTACCCATTGGCCAAGCTCCATTACCGTAGTTCGAAGTACACCTATATCGATCACATCCCCTTTGATACCCCCTAATTGCACCCGATCACCCGTTTTATAAAATCCTCCAAAAAGAATAGCAAGCCAACCGGCCACAGATGCAATCACTTCCTGTAAGGCAAAAGCTATTCCCGCTCCCGCGACACCAAGAGCTACCGTCAATCCTCCAAGTTTATTACTATAGACAATACTGAAGTAGATTATAATAGCCAGCCACGCCAGAAAAGACCCAAACTTTTTTGCCTTATATCGGCTATCGGTATCCTTAATTTTGGAGAAAACTTTGTTTTGAATAAGCCTGCCAATGGACCAGATGATAATGGCTCCAATGATAAAAGCCACCACTTTCCCAATCGTATCATTAAAAAGAAGTTCCTCAATCTTTTCCATCAGGCTCCTTCGGAATAGTTATAGCATTTCCATCCCTTACCGCACGGTAGTGTGGAGACATGATCTCAACCCCGGCTTCATTGAATTTATCCTGGATATTCGCATGAAGCTCCGAATAAATGCGAGGCATAAATTCCGGTGTATCAGTATAGGCGTTTAGCTGATAGGCGACATACCAGTCATCCAGGCTTGTCTGTAATACAAAAGGCTCTTTACTTATGTTGACACCATTGGTTGCTACTGCCGCTTCAATAAGCAACTCATGAACCTGACGCCATGGTACGTCATAGCCAATAGTTACTGAGGTGTGAAGTACTAAACCAAGTTCCTTGCTGCTTGAAGTATAATTAATGGTGTGTCCGGAAAGTATCGAGGCGTTCGGGACAGTGATATCTTCATTTTTTGTGGTTCGAACTCTCGTCACTAGCAAAGTCTTTTCTATTACCTGGCCGGTTACTTCGCCAATTTTCACCCGATCCCCTAACCGAAATGGTCGCATGTAAGTAATGACCAAACCAGCTACAGCATTAGCTATTGCGGAAGATGATCCGAGTGAAAAAAGAATACCCAAAAACACGGATACTCCTTTAAAAATGTCTGAATCAGATCCGGGCAAGTATGGAAAGATGACCACAAACATGAAAGCATAAACCAGGAACTTCACGATGTTGTACGTAGGCATGGCCCAGTCCTCATGAAAGCCCTTAATTTTCAAATTGCTGGTTTCTATTTCATGAGAAATGAACTTAAGAAACCGCACCAGGTACTTGGTAATCACATAAATAACCCCAATCGTAAACGCGTTAGGAAGATAATTCCAGAAGGATAAAAGGATGCTCTGAGCCGGACTGAGTATCCAGCCCATCAAAGTCTCAGCCCAGTTTTTGGTAAAAGGAAATAATCCGAAAATGATCGGCAATGTGAAGTAAAGTACCAAGGCAAAAAATGCCCATTTTAAAGCCCCAACTACACGAACACTTACGTCTAATTGTCTTTCCGGAGGTAAAAATTCATAATTCCCAACTTTAATCCCGGCAAAATATTTTTTCTTATTCATGACCATCCAGCCCTGAATACCGGTAAACAATCGGTTTAAGAAATAGACGATGAGAACGGCCACACCTAAAATCAGAAATACTAATCCAATCCGCGCAGCAATATTTTTGACAGAACTACGATTGCGTTCTGAAATTACAAATTCGTTAATTTGATCTCTATAAGTCTTTGCAAGTGTTTCTTTTGATATTCCATCTACCCACAGGGCATCCCACTCCGAGACGCTTGTAACGATCAGGTTTTGATACATCAAATCAACAGTTCCATCATGAGCCTCTGTGTAGAGAGAATCTGGCACGAAATAGTCATCCCTGATTAATAACTCAATCTTTTCGGCCACATTAGCTGCCCGTTCCTGAGCCATAACAGGGCCTAGTTTTGTATATATGCTAAAAAGGGAATCTCCCAGAGGGGTCACCGGAAAGCCTTTATTACTTTCCTTTAGTTTTAAAATTCTATTTTTTTGTTCAGCATTTCTGGCTGAATCTCGTTGTTCTATTTCCCGGATCTGCTCTCTTAATGTTGCCTGACTCACAAGATCCCCCTCCTGAAGTAACTGAATTCGTCTCATCAAATCTACCCTGGCCAATGAATCCTGCTTCCGTTTTTGTTTGTTTTGCAGAAGGAGTCTTTCATAAGTTTCCAACTGCTGGCTCAAGCTGCTAATTCTACGCTGAATGCTGTCAGCCTCAAGGTTTTCCGCACTGGTTTGACCAAAAGTTATAAAAGCCAGTAGAGTGAATATGAATACAAGAAATTGATTCTTCATGGTTGTAAGTTGCGCATTCAACGCGGAATTTAGGGAAAGGTTAGATTGAATTTACAACAAAAACTATATAAAAAAAGAGGTCTTGATTTGAGACCTCTTTTCAATAAATAAATTAAGTCTTTACTATCCGATTTCCACCAGCTGAATATCGAATACCAGGTCTTTTCCCGCTAACTCATGATTGGCATCTACAGTAATAGCTTCATCGCTTACTGCGGTGACATTCACATACGTTTGATGACCAAGATCGTTCGTAGCAACTAACTTCTGTCCAACTTCCGGTTGCATGTCCTCTGGAAGCTGATCTTTTGGAACGTCTTGGATCAATTCATCTCTTCGCTCTCCGTATGCTTCTGCAGATGGAATTTCAACGGTTTTCTTCTCATCAATGGCCATCCCGTTTACAGCTTCATCAAAACCTTTGATCATTTGTCCGCCTCCTACTGTAAATTCCAATGGGTCCCGTCCCTCGGAAGAGTCAAAAACCTCTCCGGAAGTTAGTTTTCCTGTATAGTGCACTTTTACCTTGTCGTTAGCTTTAGCTTTCATTACTATTCTTTTCTTGTGAAATAATACCGCAAAGGTATAAAAAATATAAAGGGATGATTTTTAAGGGGTTGATTTTACATGTAATTACATTTAATGTAACTACGAACAAATATAAATTTGTTCATAAAAAAATGAAAACAGTAATTTCACAAAGCAAATCATATTAAAATGGTTTTTGTTTACGCTACCAAATAATCCTTTGCCTCTTCCAAGTCATCAAATAACTTAATGTTACCCCCGACAATATTTGTGTATGCTTTGAAAATGAGTTTTTTCAAACCTCCTATTCCTACAAACGCCCTTTTCTCAGCTCTGTCTTTGAAATAGGTCCTGCCGTATTCTTTCATTTTGGAGCTTACCACGGCATTTACATAGGCACCTTCGGAGTTTACCAACACAAGTAGTTTGTTGGTAGCCTTGAGGTAAGCATCTTTCGTTTCTTCCAACAGCTCAAGAGAACGTTTTTCAGATTTGGATTCCGTCAAATCAATGTATAAAATCTCTTTTCCTTTGTGAGTGATGTAGCTAACCGGCATGCTTAAAAGATTTAGTTTAAGGTAACAAAAAATAATGTAAACTCAGAATGATAACCGATCCTCACATTCTACTCGGCGCTCTGAAACCTCATAAGTACCTTTGATATCCATGATAGACAAAATCAAATCTCTGGAAATTATAGCTCGTCTGCTGGAGCCTGATAAAGAGTCACAAGCTACACTCACTCAAAAAGTCCTGAATCATGCTTCTTCATTTATGGAGGAATTGGATGATGCAAACGCCTTTTTTCAAAATCCTGAACCGAACAATCAGGAGACTGTTTCAGAGGAACCATCATCTATTGATGACCTGCTCCACTTTATTGGAAAAGAAATCGAAAAAGACGGCATCAATGCCGCTTCCGGTGGACACATGGGTTATGTACCCGGTGGTGGACTCTACCCTTCTGCACTTGGAGATTATTTAGCCGCCATCAGCAATAAATATGCGGGTATTTACTTCCCAGCTCCTGGGGCAGCCCGTATGGAAAACATGCTCATCCGATGGATGAATGAACTCATGGGCTTTCCATCTAATGCTACCGGAAATCTAACTTCAGGAGGATCCATTTCAAACCTCATTGCCGTAGTAACTGCCCGTGAAGCTAAAGAGGTAAAGGCCAAAGATTTTGATAAGCTGGTAGTCTACCTCTCCGATCAGACGCATCATTCCATACAAAAAGCCCTACGTATTGCCGGGTTGGGTGAAGCTCAACTTCGTTACTTACCCATTGATGATTCGTTCAAAGTGGATGTTTCCAATCTGGAAAAATACATTCTGAAAGACAAAGCATCAGGGCTAATTCCATTCTTTATTAATGCCTCTCTTGGCACTACCAACACCGGAACCATCGACCCCATCGAAGAGATAAGCACCATCGCCCAAAAACACGAGATTTGGTTTCATGTGGATGCGGCATATGGTGGTTTTTTCCGAATGCTACCTGAGATTCAAAAGTGTACCAAAGGAATTGAAAAAGCTGATTCCATCACGCTAGATCCACACAAGAGTCTGTTTCTTCCCTTTGGAACCGGTGCTGTCTTGATTAAGGATTTAACCTCGCTTTACAAGGCACATCGATATACTGCTGATTACCTGCAGGATCTGGTAGATTCGGATAGTGAGGTAAATGCTGCAGATGTTTCACCTGAGCTGACCAAGCATTTTCGTGGGTTACGAATGTGGCTACCACTGAAGCTTTTCGGTCTTAAGCCTTTTCGAGCAGCACTGGAAGAGAAGATGTTGTTGGCTCGATATTTTCGCCAGCAAGTGGAAAGTGTGGAAGGCTTTGAAGTTGGGCCTGATCCTGATTTATCCATCACGGTGTTTAGGTATGTTCCTCTCTCGGGAGATGCTAATGCTTTTAATGAAAAGCTTATTAAAGCCATTCAGGATGATGGACGAATTTTCCTTTCATCCACCATGATTCATGGTGTCTTCTGGATCAGGGTAGCTATTGTAGTATTTCGCACGCATCGGTCAAAGGTTGACCTTCTACTAAAGATCGTGCAGGAAAAAGTGAATGAATTATCTGAGAAATGAATTTCTATTCTTAGTTTTAAACTTAAATAAACGGACCATGAAATCGAGTAAAACATGGATTAAGGCTGCCGGAGTATCTCTTACTTTACTTGGCGCACTGCATTTGATAGCTAACTTTTTAGGTCCTAAAAGTGCAGAAGTACCAGAAGTCATTCGACTTATGGAAGCTTACGAGATTGACATGATGGGAACGCACACGTTACTTTCATTTCATAAAGGGTTTAGTCTAATGACCGGACTTTTTATGATTGCAATTGGGGTTATCCAACTTGCTCATGCTTCCAAGATTGATCGTTCCATTCTTCGCACACTCATTCTATTCACCTTCTTATCCTTGGCGGTTTCATTGTACTACTTTCATCCTCTGGCTTATGGTCTAATTCTAATAGGCTTGATTTTTCAGCTAGTGGCATTTGCCAAAGTGAAGAGTTAAAAACATCTCTCTTGTCTTACTCTCTCCGATGAGGCTCTATCTTTGCCCAAAAACCATTGGCAGAACTTCTCCTCATCACGCCCCCGTTTACCCAGCTAAACACACCCTACCCTGCCACGGCGTATCTGAAAGGTTTCTTCAATACCCAAAATACACCAGTTGATCAGCAGGATTTGGGTATTGAAGTGATCCTGGAATTGTTCTCGAAAGATGGATTAAAAGCTCTTTTTACGAAAGCTGGAGCTTTTGACACCCCCTCTGAAAATACCGAACGAATGCTCAACCTGAGGGAGAGCTACTTCACCACCATCGAGCCTGTCATCGCTTTTTTACAAGGGAAAAATCCAGCACTCGCACGTCAGATTTGTGCGGATCCCTACCTGCCACAAGCCTCACGCTTTGAACAACTGGAAGAAATGGATTGGGCATTCGGAAGCATGGGCATGCAGGATAA
Organism: Ekhidna sp.; assembly: GCF_040220215.1. Lineage (GTDB taxonomy): Bacteria > Bacteroidota > Bacteroidia > Cytophagales > Cyclobacteriaceae > Ekhidna. The sequence goes on along the minus strand of NZ_JAVJTR010000013.1, from coordinate 64,442 downwards.
AGCGAAGCATCTGGCTACTCTTTACCTTGAGGATTTGTCTGATCTCATTGTAGAATGCGTCGATCCACATTTTGGGTTTAGTCGGTATGCTGAACGGTTAGGTCGAAGTGCCAATTCCTTTGACGAGCTGGAAAGTGAATTGCAGCGGCCTCCCACTTTCGTGGATGAAATCACCCTCAGGCTACTCGAACAAAAAATTAAAGAATCCGATCCGTCGATCATTGGGTTTTCGGTTCCTTTTCCCGGCAATTTGTACAGTGCATTCCGATGTGCACAGCACATCAAGTCTAACCATCCACACATGAAGGTCACTATGGGTGGTGGCTTCCCGAATACCGAGTTGCGGGATCTGAAAGATCCTCGTGTCTTTGACTATTTCGATTTCATCACGCTCGATGATGGTGAACGACCGATGCAGCTTTTGCTGAATCATATTCGAAAACCGCAAGAACCATCTTACCTGAAGCGTACCTTCTGTCGAATCGAAGGCAAGGTGACGTATGTTAATAATGCTTCCGAATCAGATATTAAGCAAAGTGATGTAGGGACACCTGATTATACCGGACTACCACTGGAAGATTACATCTCAGTTATTGAAGTGGCCAATCCCATGCACAGCCTTTGGAGTGACGGACGATGGAATAAATTAACAATGGCACACGGATGCTACTGGGGCAAGTGTACGTTCTGTGATATCTCGCTGGATTACATCAAAATCTATGAACCGATAGCAGCCAAAACGCTGGTGGATCGCATGGAGCAACTCATTGAGCAAACCAGTTTTTCCGGTTTTCACTTTGTGGATGAGGCGGCACCCCCCGCTTTGATGAAAGAACTGGCATTGGAAATTCTGAGTCGAAAGCTCTCCGTCACCTGGTGGACAAACATTCGGTTTGAAAAGAGCTTTACTCAAGACCTTTGCATTCTATTGAAGGCCAGTGGATGCATTGCTGTATCGGGTGGATTGGAGGTAGCATCTGATCGCCTCCTCAAACTCATTGACAAAGGGGTGACCGTGGAGCAGGTGGCGCGAGTGACCGATCATTTTACGCAATCCGGCATCATGGTCCATTCGTACCTGATGTATGGCTATCCAACACAGACCGTTCAGGAAACGATAGACAGTCTGGAGATGGTGAAACAGATGTTCGAACTGGGAATCATTCAATCCGGTTTCTGGCATCAGTTTGCCATGACGGCCCACAGTCCGGTGGGATTGAATCCCGAAGCTTTTGGAGTGATTCCTCAGCAAAATGACATTCAGTTTGCCAATAATGACATTGCCTTTACCGACCAGACCGGAATCGATCACAGCGTTTTCAGTTTTGGCTTAAAGAAGTCATTGTACAACTACATGCATGGCGTGGGTTTCGACTGGCAAGTCCATGAATGGTTTGGGGAGCCAATGCCTAAAACGACCATCCAACCAACCTTCATCGAAGAAGCTTTGAATCAACCCGAAGATTACCTGATCAAGCCAACTGCGCGCATCGTATGGCTGGGTGGTAAGCCTGCTATTCAGGCATCAAAGAAGGGAAAAATGAAAGTGCAGTTTCATTCAAATACGGAAACTTTTCAGCTTTCCATCCCCACAGAACAAGGTCAATGGTTGCTGGATAAATTAGAAGCACTAAGCCCGGATCAACCAGCCACTTCTTTTAAATCACTGAAAGAATCGTTCGAAAAGCAATTCGGGGATTTTGAACCTTTTTGGTACAGTAAGCCGATCAATGTGCTGCGAGCAAATGGACTGATTGCGGTTTAAAACGCTTCACTTATTCCTACATAAATCCCGTTTTGCCCTCCTCTTCCAAAACCCAGATCTAATCTCAGGTTTAATTTTCGCTCAGGGATAATCAAGAAGCGTCCACCAATCCCTGCCACATATTTAAACTCAGAAAGATTGAAATCATCCACATCGTAGGCCACATCACCAACTCCTGCAAAAACCGTTATCCCAAATCGCCAGAACAAAGGTCGTCGATATTCCATCTGAGTGTACATCATTTGTCTATCCCGATAAAGGCTTGCATTCTTTACGCCTCTTAAACGCTCATCACCACCCAATTGTGGGAGCTTATAAAAAGGTACATCTGTTCCAAAAGTCAACCTCGTTTGAAACTGGAAAGCCAGAATATGCTTCTTATCCTTGAGGTCGATATATTTTCTAAAATCAGCCAGGTAGCTGGTATAATTAAAATCGCCGATTGCATTGAAAATCAACCTGCTGGCAATGAAATATCCACTTGCAGGGTAAATGGTATAATCACGTGTGTCATATCGGAAAGCCGGACCAACGCCAAAAATATTTCCACCATTTGATCCGACTGGGTTGTCGGTTTCAAGCAACCCTTCGGAAATGACCTTTCTAATACTCGTGAAATGAGCGTCAAACGCAACTCCTACAAATACCTTTTCATTAAGTGGGTGAAGAAACTGACCTTCAAGTTGCACAAATCGATTGGTGTATAATTCTGATACATCAGGGTCATTGTCGTTCCCAATCCCAAAATAAGAATCGGGGAAATTGTAGTATCTAATTGATGTATTTAGGTTTTGACCTTCCGGAAAGTAATAGTCCAGATTAATAACTGCTATGGATTGCTTTTTGAGCGTATAAACGAAATAGGGGGTTATTGTAGACTGCCGTTGGAAAGTTGATTGAGTTGTTCCAATATCTTTCAACACCCAAATGCCTACAGCACCAATCTGAAGGCTGGTCTCAGGGGCATAACTTATTGCAGGAAAAGCTGCAAAAGATCCTTCATTCTTAACAGAATCGGACTCTTGACTAAACGATAAAGACGGTAAAAAAAGTAGTGTAAATAATATTCGCCTCACCCAATAACCCTTCATCAATTATGAAATTGCACACATCTACAACTCAAATAGTGGCTATCTCCTACTTTAGAATGATAGATGTCTTGGTCACCTTTTTTAAGTGTTATGATTCCAGCTGAATTGGTATCTTTCATTTCATTGTCCCACCAATTTCCATGTTCACCTATTCCCTGAAAAGTACCATCAGGTTGTCCAAATCCACCCAAAAGCATATCCATATCACTTTCCTTTCCAGCTATCAAATATTGACCGGAATGATGCCAGCCTCCAAAAAAATGAAGCAAATGTTTCCACTCATGAATAGTTGGAACGTGCCACCCCTCTGGACATGCCCTATTTGCTTGTTCATAATTATATAGTCGCCCGTAAGTATTTGCGTATTCATTAGTGTTTTTGTAAACCTTAGACCCTGGTACATTAAATTTCACATTTTCGGCATACCACGTTCGCTTTATAAACGCCCCGTGATGTTCCCGAATAAAGGTAATGGTCTTGTAAACCTGACCATCTCGTGGATCTGTGTAGGTACCCATCTTATGGGAAAAATGCGAATTCTTTTCTTCCCGGCTTTGAGCAGAAAGCATTGTACAAGCAACAAGTAAACAGACAGAAATTAAAAATTTGGCTTTCATGGCGTTTGGTGATTAAGATTTGAATTTAAACAATTCTTTAAAATCTAATCCTGCACCTCCACAATCATCTCAATCTCCACGGCGATATTTCTGGGCAATGAGGCCATGCCTACTGCAGCACGTGCATGCTTTCCTCTATCACCAAATACTTCTACCATGGTGTCCGAAAAGCCATTGATCACTTCCGGTTGATTGGCGAAATCCGGTGCACAGTTTACCATTCCTAAAACCTTAACAATTCGCACTACTTTATTCAAATCACCAATTTCGGCCTTTAGAGCAGAAAGTTGAGCTTGAGCTACAAGCTTAGCTGCTTCATATCCTTCTTCTACCGTTAGGGTTTCACCCAATTTTCCGGTCACGTATCCACCTTCTGGGAGATTCGGTCCTTTCCCCGCCATAAAAACAAGGTTTCCTGTTCGTACCGCATTTACATAGTTGGCTACAGGTGCAGGTGGTTCGGAAAGAGTTATCCCCATATCGGTGATTCGGGCTTCCACGTCATAGTCATATAGCTCCGCTTTTTCCTTTGGTTGATCTTCATGTGTGTGTTCATGACTGTGCTGACAGCCAAAGACAATAGCTAAGATTGTCATTGTTAGGATTAAGTTTTTCATTGCTTTTCAATTTTAGATGTCATCTTGAGCCTGTCGAAAGAAATACACTTCGACAGGCTCAGTGTGACGTTACTTCATACTTTCTTCCCGAATCGCTTTAAATTCTGACCCTTCCTTCCATGAAGGCCAGTCCTTCGAGTTTGCAACCTTCATTCCTACCTCCATCAATAATTCACCATCCAGTGCCATACCATCAAAGGTCCATGATGCTGCGTCATATTCGTCTTGAGGTCGATGATATTTTGAAGAAAGATAGATTTGATTCAGACTATCTACATAGTCAACACCTTTTGTCATATGCTCATATCCGCCTGAAGCATAGAGAGCAGGTATTCCTACTTTAGCAAACTGGAAATGATCTGACCGGAAGAAATATCCTTTGCCCGGATCAGGGTCAGCAAGAATATATCGTCCTTGTTTTTTCGCAACTTCTTCTGCGATATCCTCTAACTCCGATTGGCCATATCCGACAACCGTCAAATCTTTCATCGGCCCCCAGGCAGTAATACCATCCATGTTGATATTTGCTACTGTCTGCGCCGGAGGATAAATTGGATTTTGTGCGTAGTGTTTTGAACCTAGCAAACCTTGCTCCTCGGCAGTTACTGCAAGGAATATCACTGTTCTTTTAGGTTTCTTTTTCATTTTCGACATTGCTTCCGCAATACCCAACATGGTGGCAGTCCCAGAGGCGTTATCGTGTGCTCCATTGTAGATGCTATCACCATCTATCTCCTGCCCAATTCCCAGGTGATCCCAGTGCGCAGAATAAATGATGTATTCATCTGGCCTTTCAGCCCCGGTGATTTTAGCAATCACATTTTGAGATTGATCTCGTTTGATTTTGTTCTGAACACTTACAGAAGCATTTAATCCAAGACTAAAGGGCTTGAAATCCTGACTTCTGGACATCTCCGAATAGTTTTTCATATCCTGCTCAGAAGCTTCAAATATTTTGATAGCTGCATCTCGAGTAATCCACCCAAGCACATCCGGCTGATAATTACCTCCGCTTTGGTCTAAATACAAGCTCGCTCCTGACCAGGAATTTCTAACTACAAGCCATGGATAACCTGCAGGCACAGTCTCGTGAATAATCAAACAACCTGCAGCTCCTTGTCTTGCAGCTTCTTCAAATTTGTAAGTCCATCTGCCGTAATAGGTCATGGTCTCACCCTTGAAGAACGTGGAATCACCGGATGCAAAGCCCGGATCATTTACCAACACCACAACGGTCTTGCCTTTTACATCCAGACCTTCATAATCATTCCAACCATACTCAGGAGCTACTACACCATAACCGGCAAAAACCAGCTCTGAAGCGTCAAGCGATGTTTGCTCAACCACCTGTTCTGTGTAAGCAACAAAATCATCAAGAACATTCAAGACCACATCTTCACCTCCACCTGTAATGGTCATCGTCTCGGATGGAACAGCAGTCAGTTCCACCAATGGTACTTCCTGAATGTAAGAATCTCCATTTCCCGGTTCCAATCCATATTCTTTAAACTGATCGGTCAGATAGTTTACGGTTTTGATTTCTCCTTGGGTAAAAGGTTTCCTTCCCTGAAAATCATCAGATGAGAGAACCTCAATATGAGTCCTTAATGATTCCTCCGAAATATTGGATGATGAACTTTCTCCGGTATCGGAACAGGAAAAAACGGTGGCGCCAACGGCCAGTAGTACTAATATTTTCTTCATTGTTAGATTGATTTCTTGTCCGCCAATTTAGTTGAAAATAAAGAAGTGTCCACACAATCAATACTCGCATCCAAGAATCTTCTTAACTTCGATAGTTCCTAACTTGAAATAACATAAAAAATGAAAAAGATATTAAGCATCGGTCTTATAGGCCTTCTTTTCAGTCAATGTACTACACCTCAAAAAGAAGAGGAAACATCTACCGAGCTAACTCCCATGCAAGAGAAAGTAGCTATCTACAAGAATGTAAAGCTGACCACTGACATTAGTCAATTAAGCGAAAATGAAAAGCAGATGATCCCTTTGATGATTGAAGCTTCAAAAATCATGGATGAACTCTTTTGGTATGAAGCTTATGGGAAAAAAGACTCCCTTCTTTCTTCTTTGACGGATGAAGCAACAAGACAATATGTCAACATCAACTATGGCCCGTGGGATCGGCTGGCTAATAATGAACCATTCCTTGACGGAGTAGGTCCTAAACCCGAAGGCGCCAACTACTATCCAGTGGATATGACCAAGGAAGAATTTGAAGCCGCTGACCTGGAAGGTAAAACAAGTCTTTACACGTTCATCCGAAGAGATGAAGAAGGAAATCTGATCACCATACCCTACAATGAAATGTTTGCAGAACAAGTACAGCGTGCTTCGAGTCTACTCCGTCAATGTGCTGAACTTGCTGAGGATGAAGGCTTGAAAAATTACCTAACACTAAGAGCTGATGCTTTACTGAATGATGAGTACCAGCCAAGTGATATGGCATGGATGGATATGAAAACCAATGGATTGGATTTTGTAGTTGGACCAATTGAAAACTATGAAGACAAGCTGTATAACTACAAAGCAGCGCATGAGGCTTATGTACTGGTAAAAGATAAGAGCTGGAGTGAACGATTGGCTAAGTATGCAGCATTCTTACCCGAACTTCAGGAAGGTCTTCCGGTTGCCGATGAATACAAAGCGGAAACACCGGGTACGGATGCCGATCTGAATGCATACGATGTTGTCTACTATGCCGGAGATTGCAATTCCGGATCGAAAACCATCGCCATCAACCTTCCGAATGATGAAGAAGTACAATTGGCAAAAGGATCCAGAAGGCTTCAGCTTAAAAATGCGATGCAGGCAAAGTTTGATCACATCCTAATTCCTATTGCGGATGAGCTCATCCACCCTGATCAGCGAAAGCATATCACTTTTGATGCCTTCTTCGGAAACACCATGTTTCATGAAGTGGCACATGGTTTAGGTATCAAGAATACTATTAATGGAAAAGGAACTGTTAGAAATGCACTAAAGGAACATTCTTCAGCATTGGAAGAAGGCAAAGCTGACATCCTTGGATTATATATGATCACCCAGCTTCATGAGAAAGGTGAAATTGAAGGTGAGTTGAATGACTACTATGTGACTTTCATGGCCGGCATTTTCCGCTCTGTTCGGTTTGGAGCGGCTAGCTCGCATGGCAAGGCAAACATGATCCGATTCAATTTCTTCAATGAATATGGCGCATTTGCTAAAGATGAAGCGACCGGAAAATATCGTGTGGATTTTGAAAAGATGCGTGAAGCGATGGATGCACTTTCTGAGAAAATCTTAACCCTCCAGGGCAATGGCGATTACGAAGGTGTCGCACAGTTGGTGGCAGAAAAAGGAAAGATTGGAGAAGTGCTGCAATCAGAGTTGGATCGTTTATCCGAGAAGAACATTCCGGTAGATATTGTATTTGAGCAAGGCGTAGAAGTTTTAGGATTATAATGGAGAAAAAAGAAATCAAGGGACATCTGCACGTCTCGTACGTGCGGGATGTCTATGATCTAAAAGAGGCAGAATCCCGAGCACAAGCCTACTATGAGTGGCTGGATACCCGACGAACAGTTCGGGATATTTCAGATAAGCCTGTCAGCAAAGAATTAATCGAAAGCCTGATTATGGCTGGATCAACGGCACCCTCCGGCGCACATAAGCAGCCATGGACTTTTTGTGCAATTTCGAATCAAGAAATAAAGAAGGCAATAAGAGAAGCAGCTGAGAAAGAAGAGTACGACAGCTACCATGGACGCATGAGTGAGCGATGGATCAAAGATCTGGAACCCATTGGTACAGACTGGAACAAACCTTTTTTAGAAGAGGCTCCCTGGCTGATAGTCATTTTCAAACGTGTATTTGAGATGGTTGATGGTGAAAAAAACAACAACTACTATGTGAATGAATCCGTCGGAATTGCTTGCGGAATGATCATCTCTGCTATTCACAAAGCTGGCTTGGTCACACTGACGCACACGCCATCACCCATGAATTTTCTCACCAAGATTTTGAACCGCCCGGATAATGAGCGGCCTTACCTTCTTCTGCCGATTGGCTACCCAAAAGATGAGGTATTCGTTCCTGACCTTCAAAGAAAGCCACTGGAAGAAGTTGCGGTGTTTTATGAGTAAAATTCAGACTAATGTCATATGAAAGAAATACAGATAGTTCAAATAGGTCTAGGTCCTCTTGGAATTAGGATCGCTGAGTTTATCCAATCAAGGGCTGGCGTTAAAACAATTGCAGCTGTTGATAAGAATCCTGCCCTCATTGGGAAAAAGCTGAATGAAATTAGTGACCAACTTCAGTCGACAATTGAAATTAAAAGCAGCATTGAAGAAGTTTTAAAAGATAAAAAGCCCGATGCTGTAATTCTGACAACTGTATCCGACATGAAAGTGATCGTGCCTCAGATAAAAGATATCATTAAACATGGTATACCTGTGGTGAGTACCTGTGAAGAACTCAGCTACCCTTGGGAAGCAAACCCGGAACTTGCCAAAGAACTAAACGAAGCAGCGATTAATCACAATGTTGCTGTATTAGGTACCGGTGTAAACCCCGGATTCCTGATGGATGCCTTACCTTCTTTCCTAACCGGCATTTGCCAACATGTAACTTCTGTACGGGTTTCAAGATTCCAAAATGCATCCTTTAGAAGAATTCCTTTTCAAAAGAAAATAGGAGCTGGTCTTTCTGTTGAAGAATTTGAAAACAAAAAAAAGGAAGGAACCTTAAAACATGTTGGTCTCACAGAATCCATTCAATTCATTGCAAATACTCTGGGGTGGAAACTTGATAAAGTGACGGATGAAATTTCACCGGTCATTGCTGAAACAGACTATGATAACAATGGTGCTTTCGTGCCAAAAGGAAATGCCAGAGGGGTTTATCAGATCGGTTCCGGTTATATCAACGGTACCCGAAAAATTGAACTCATTTTCCAGGCTACTATCGGGGAATCAGAATCCTATGATGAAGTCTGTATCGAAGGATCACCAGGCATTAAATCGAGGATTAGTGGCGGAGTGAATGGGGATATTGCTACATGCGCCATTACAATCAATGCCGTGCGAAGCTTGCTTAAGAGTAATCCTGGACTTAGAACAATGGCAGATATCCCAATGGTTTCCTTTTTTGGTTAATCGTATAACATTGGCAGGATATTGAAGTTTGTTGGCAGAAATAATAAAAGCACCTCTTCTACCTTCACTATCGAAATCCACCTAATCTCGAAAGCACCGTGGGTAGAAGTAAAGCTCCTTTGATCTATTCAGGGGAGCTTTTTTATATCTTTAGTCATCAACGATACCACCATGTCAAAAAATCTACTTCTTTTCCTGTTCACAGTCCTTTCCTCCCTGCAGGTTGATGCACAACCAAGAGATTTCCTTGATAGTCTTAAAAACGAGCTAAAAACGGTTACAGATGATTCGTTGCGTTTTCGCCTACTAGATGAGTTAGCCTGGACATATCGAAGGTTTGATACTGACTCGGCTTTAATTTATGGTCAAATGGGGTTGAAAGTTGCTGATAAACTGGATGAAAATTTGAAGGCTATCATTTTAGCAACTATTGCAGTGACTAAAACAGAAAACCGAATTGATGATCTGGGCATTACCGAACTCCAACAAGCAGTAGAACTCAACACCCGGTTGGGAAACGAAGGAAGACTTGGATCAAATTATCACAACATCGGAAATGCATATGAAATCAAAGGTCAACTTGAAAAAGCAACCGATTACTATCTCAAAGCGGTCAACATTCAGCGAAAGCTTGGAGACAAACGCCGACTTGCCAATGCGCTAAACGGACTTGGTTTGGTGTACGAGAAACTCCGTGATTTTGATAAAGCGGTTGAAATATTCAACGAAGCACTATCGAATTATGAAGGGAGTGAAAGTGGGAAAAACAGATTCTATAATAACCTTGGCATCACTTACATCGGCATGGGTGATTATGAAAAAGCAAAAATTCAGTTCCAAAAAATCCTCAAAGACTCATCACTTCGAGAACATGAAACAAGATATGCTTTAGTTACAGGTAACCTCGGAGAATGCTACTTCAGACTTGCTCAATATGATTCTGCAATATTCTTTTCTTCTCAATCGCTGGAAATAAAGCAAAGAACAAAACGTGTCGGCACAATCTCCTTCCCGGCCTTCACCCTGGCTAAAACCCATCGGGAGCTAAATGAATTTGATGAAGCTATCCTATTTGGGAATATTGCGCTACAGGATGCCATCACCACAGGTGATCTTGAGAATATGCAGGACGGATATGTGATTTTGGAAGAAACTTATTTCAAGAAAGGTGATTACAAACAAGCCTATGACCTGCTTACCAAAGCCTATGAACTCCAGGACTCCCTGGCCGGATCTAAAACCATTGAAGCCGTTAATGACGCACAAGTAAAATATGATACGGAGTTTAAAGTTTATGAAAATGAGTTGTTGAAGAAGGATTCCCAATTGCAGGCTCAGACCATTCAATCTCAGCAAAATATCATAATTGGTGTCGTTATTTCCATAGTACTAATTCTCATCATTGCCCTTTTGTTGCGCAAACAACTTCGTGAACGAAAGAAACTGGTACTAAAAATTGAAGGGCAGGCTGCCAAACTTAAAGAACTGGATCAGGCAAAGACCCGATTCTTTGCCAACATCTCTCATGATCTACGCTCGCCCCTTACGCTGATTCTGGGAGCTTTGGATAAAATCACCGAACGTGATTATGAAATACTGGATAAAGAGTCTAAAGAGCTGTTGGACATGGGGATCAAAAACGGGAAACGATTGCTCTACCTGGCTGATGAAATCATGGATCTGACCCGGCTGGAAGAAGGTAAGGTCAACCTGGAGCTTCAATATGTCAAGATTGTGCCCTACCTGCGACTACTCACCAAAATGTTTAGCAGTGCAGCAGACATCAAATCCATCCAATTGAAGTTCACGACGCATGCAGAGGATGAGACCACCCTTCGGATTGATCCGCATCAGTTTGAGAAGATCATCTACAATCTACTTTCGAATGCAATCAAATTCACTCCCGCAAACGGTGTTGTAGATGTTCAGCTAAATACCAATAAATCGGATCTGGAAATCACTATTTCTGATTCCGGACCGGGCATTCCATCTGACAGTCTGGATCTGATTTTTGATCGGTACTACCAGTCATCGAAAGCTCAAACCTCACAGGCAGGTGTGGGTATCGGATTGGCTCTTGTAAAAGAACTGGTGGAGCTACACGGTGGAGCTATTACTGTGGCTAGTGGCGAAGAGGGTTCCGTTTTTACCATTCGTTTTCCTTTCAAGAAAAGCGATTGGATATCAAAAGCCATCATACCCGAACGATCGCTGGATGTAGTAACCCGTAATTCCCTGTGGATGGACTTGCAGGAAGAGAAAGAGCGACTACAGGTACCGGGCATCAAAAATGCCGATCCTGATGCCAAAGCTGTGCTCATTGTAGAAGACCATCGTGAATTAAGAACCTATCTTCAGAGTATCCTGAACAATGATTTCAGGGTTTTTCTTGCTTCCAATGGGACCAATGCACTTGACTTATTGCAAACAAAGAAAATAGACCTGATCATCACTGATTTGATGATGCCATACATGGACGGGTTTGAACTGGTGGACCACCTGAAGAAGGATAAAGAACTGAAAAAAATACCGGTGATGGTGGTGAGTGCCAGAACCGACAAAAAAGAGAAACTGGATTTAATTTCTAAAGGTGCTGAAGATGTGATCAGCAAGCCTTTTGATAAGGAGGAATTGATGCTGAAGATCCAGAATATCATGTCTCGGGACTGGGACAGCAATGAAATTCTCTCAAAACTATATGCTGAAACAGCTGAAGAATTTGAAAAGAACATCATGAACCGACTGGAAAACCTGATCATCAAACGCATCGATGATCCGCATCTTTCAGTGCTTGACCTTGCAGATGAGATGGCTGCCAGCGAGCGAAAGGTATACCGCATGATTAAGAAGATCTCAGGGCTCACGCCTTATGAGCTTATCAAAGAAGTCAGGTGGCAGTACCTGGAAAACTACCTAAAGAACAACAACGTGCGTACCGCTACAGAAGCCGCCCAACTTATCGGTATGAACAACGTTAGTTCATTCGCCTCACAATACGAAAAGCGCTTTGGGCATTCGTTTAAAGAGGTATTGAGTTAAAGTCACCTCCCTGAAGGGGATTTAGGGGTAGGTTGGTTGGTATGAAAAATATAGAAATCTAATCCCTCCTTGGCGTTGGCTGATGTTCCTGAAATTTGAGAGAGATTCTTCCTGGGTCAGAATGACATTTAAATTTAAAAAACACCTTTAAATGCTTGTATTGCATAAATTATCCCAATTGGCAGGATTTAAAAGCAACTTGGCGGGATTTAAAAATTAAACCTTTCCACCTTCGGATTGTCAAACCAAAATAATACCACCGCTTATGCAAGTTATTTGGTACAATACAACCGCCGGATCCTATCAGTATGGAAGCTATGAAGAGTTCCAATTAAAGATTTCCAAAAGACCGGATGAGATATTAGCTCTCGAGCGATTTCGGGATGCGTCTCAACGAACTTTAATAAAAATTGTCTCGGAGTTGAACAAGTGTCAGATTTCGAGGTTAAGATAATCCCCTGACTAGGGATTGACTATAGCTGGTTGACAATCCCGACGGTTCTCGTCGGGATTTTTTTATCTTTGATAAGATTAAACCCACACCCTACCATGAAATCATTCATCAACCTGCTTGTATTGATACCTTGTCTGGTCTTCTCACAAGCCAAAACAGCGGAAGAGCTTCGTGCTCAGGATTTGAAAAAGTATCCCATTCAAAGTGCTGAAATAAAATATGAAATTACCGGTGATGCAGATGGTGAAGAATTCATGGTTTTCACGGATTATGGCTGGATCAGCCTTAAGCAGCAAACGATGACCTTTGAGCTCTATGGGATCACCAGCACACAAAGCGTGCACGAGATTACAGACGGAGATTTCGTTTATCGCCTGAATCCTGATGATTCTACCTACACGATTAAAAAGGATTACAAATGGAGCCAGCAGGCCTCTTATAAAACACCGGAACAGGTTTCCGAAGCAATCCTCTTTTCCATGGGAGGACAGCAACAAGCTGATGCTGCACTTCTGGATAAAAAATGCCAGGTATGGACATTTGAAGGAAAAGCCATTCAGGAACTGTGGGTATGGAATGGACTGGTGCTGAAAAGAAAAGCCAAGCTGGGAGACCGCAACATTGAAACGACCGCTACTGAAGTAAAGCTGGACGTCTCTCCAAATCCGATTCTCTTCACCTACCCGGAATTCTATAAAGAAAAGAAATAGATGCCAGAAATTTCAAGATTTTTTGGAATCATTATCTATATGTACGGGTACGATCATAACCCTCCACATTTTCATTTTACCTACGGTGAGTATAAGGGTATCATGTATATAAATGATGGAGTTGTAGAGGGCAAGGTTCCAACTAAAATTGTGAAAAAAGTAGCTACCTGGCTCGAATTGCACAAAGAAGAGCTTCTGGCGGACTGGGAACTTTCTCAAAAGGGAGAAGAGTTATTTAAAATAGACCCATTAACTTAGAGATATGCTACAAATAATAGACGTAGAATACCTGGGGAATCACTCACTTGAAATTCATTTTGATAACGGGGATGAAGGAGTAGTCGATTTCACCAAAATATTAAAAGGGAAAGTATATGAACCTTTGAAAGATGTTGACCTATTTAAGCAATACGGACTTAAAAACGGCACATTAGAATGGGTCAATGGGGCAGATTTTGCACCCGAATTTCTCCACAAAAATCTTTCGCCCAAACTGGTGAAAGCTTAAAAAATGCACAAACTCTTCCTAATCATCTCTTCCCTATCCGGTGCGATAGCTGTTGCGCTAGGTGCTTTCGGTGCGCATGCACTCAAAGACAAACTTCAATCAGAAGGCACGCTGGACACCTACCAGACAGCCGTACAATACCAGTTTTATCATACGCTTGCTTTGCTGGGTATTGCATTCCTGCTGACCAAATATCAAAGTCAATGGCTGCACTATGCCGGTTACAGTATGACCTTCGGCATTCTAATATTCTCCGGATCGCTTTACATCTTATGTTTTACGGGAATGAAATGGCTGGGCGCCATCACTCCTATCGGTGGGTTGTTATTTATTCTTGGCTGGGTGTTTTTGCTAATGACTGCTGTAAAGACCCTGTAATGAACACCAAAGAATGTCCCTCCTGTGCTATGGAAGTAGATGCTGACAGCAAAACCTGCCCCATCTGTCAGTATGAATTTGCAGAAACCAAAACCAGCTACAAATGGATCGCTATTATTCTTGCAGTGATTATGCTGTTGTATCTGGTCGTTTTTTAAGAATGTTATCGATCCGTTCTGAAAATACATGATTAAAACCCCATCTCTGACTTGTTCGTTAGCACTAGCTAAACTCAAACACTCAGTACCTTGATCAAAACCAATCTCCTACAGCTGATCTTATTGCTACTTTGTCTCCATATAGCCAAAGCTCAAAATAACACTTCTCCCCTATTTATCACCTATGACAAAGGTCGCATTGCAACAGATGGTGGAGCTACCCGGGGAGTTGGATGGGGGGACGTGGACCAAGATGGTGCTCCCGAACTTTACACCTCAAATTCATCCGGTCAGTGGAATGCCATGTATAAAAACAACGGCAAAGGAGGACTTAGCAAAATCACTATTGGCAAGCCCTTCGCAGAGCTAATCAATAAAGGAGGCACATCAGAAGGTGTCAGCTGGGTAGATTATGACAATGATGGAGATTTAGACCTATATCTCTGTAGCAGAGGTCTTGAGCCTAATCAGCTTTTTCAAAACGATGGAAACAAACAATTCAATCAAATAGATAACCATGCCCTTGTTAACGATACCCTTAGTACTTCCATGGCCTGCTGGGCAGACTATGACCTGGATGGAGATCTGGATGTATTCTTAATCGGCTACCGATACAATGGAAATCTGTTTTTTGAAAATCTGGGTGATGGCAATTTCAAGGCATTGTCAAACCATGTACTTTCAGAAGGGCAGGGCAATGCCAGGACATGCGCCTGTGGAGATGCAAACGGCGATGGCATGGCTGAAATCTTTGTTGGCAATGCCAGACAGCCAAACTTATATTATCAAAACCTGGGCAATCTCAACTTTGAGAAAGTAACAAATGGCCCTATCATAGAGGATTTAGGCTATGCCTATGGCTCTTCCTGGGCAGACTATGACGATGACGGTGACCTGGACCTTTTCGTGGCAAACTTTGATAAAGAAAATCTTCTTTTCAATAATGATGGAAAAGGGCAATTGACACAGGTAATGGAGGGGGTTCTTGTCAATGAAAAAGGAGGCGCCTCAAAAGGACACTCATGGGGTGATTATGATAATGACGGAAACCTGGATTTATACATTGGTAGTGGAACCTATGGCCCGGATATGTACAATTTCCTTTATTTAAATGATGGAAATGGAAGTTTTGAATCGTATACTGAGGGTGTAATATCTCTTCATGCCGATACCACGGCCGGAGTGGCGCATGCTGATTTTGACAGAGATGGAGACCTTGACCTTTTTGTTGCCAACTGGGGGTCAAGTGATCAAATCAATCGGTTTTATGTAAATCAAACTACAGGGAAAAACTGGGCTGCCTTCCGGCTTAAAGGCACAAAATCCAACACCTATGGAATTGGCGCGCACTTGATTCTGCGCATGTCAGGAAAAGAGATGCATCGGTGGATGTATCCTATTACAGGCTATGGAAGTCAAAATGACTATGAGCTTCATTTTGGTCTTGGCGATGAAGCTAAGATAGATTCTCTTATCGTTGAATGGCCCTCCGGGCAGGTGGATACCTACTTAAATCCCGAAATCAATCTTCACCGTACTTTGACTGAAGGTGGTTGAAGTAGCCCAAAAATAATATTCAACTACGCTGCTGTATCTCCTTGTTTTTTTAATAAAACGGTATATTTGAAATAGCCCTTTTTATATAAGGGAGTGCGTGTTATACCCGTGGTACAAGCCTGCCTCGCCGGGCAGGCTGGCGACTACAAATGCTTATTTGTCGTCTTTATCACTGATTATCAACACGTTAACAAAATAATATCTTAAAATATATAAGATAAATAACGCGCACAGTGCGCGTTACATTAATGTTGGTGATAATTACTGCTCGAGATCAAACATCGATTGAATCCTAGAAAGTACATCTCTTTTTTTAGAGTCTTCCTTAATGGCTGTGATCTTCTTCTGAATTAAGCTCTTATCAATAACAGCTACTTTTTTACAGTATATAAACTGTCGGTTATGAGGTGGTTTGAAAGGTGTAACAACATCGTTATTATCTATTTGAACCGCTAGAGGTCCATAAATTTCTTGAGTAGTTAATTGGGCAATGATAAGGTCGTTAGAATTATTAACTAACGAATTTGATACAACAACTGCAGGACGTCTTTTACTTCCTGATTGATCTGTAAAAGGAAACGGAACTAGGATTATATCACCTTGACTATAGCTCAATTTACTGGGCAGTTTATTTAGTATGAATCCCAGTACGCATCATCCTCCTTACTCCACAACTCGTCAAATGACTTTTGAGACATTTCCATTGACATTTGCGTCAGTCTCAATTCATGAGTACTGTCTTCTAACGAGATAACTTTCCAAATATTAAAGTGAGAATGCTCAATTGAACTGAAATGTGGCTTCAAGCCTGCATAACCAAAGGCTACAGTCGTACCCATTCCGATTGTTTCAACTTTAGGACTAACCAAAATAGCCTCTGATCCAGCTGAATTAAGGGATTTATTATAAAATATCGACTCAGCACCTCTACTGATTGTCAAACATGAATCTTCTAAGACACGCATTACTTTTGTTCTTTTAACGCTTTTTCTAACTCTGAAAGTTTATTTCCAAGCCAATCATGAAAACTTTTTGCAGTATTGTAATCCATAATTGAGCAAGACGTTACCTCTCTTACGCTCACTACTCCACTACCAGAATATCCTTCCTCAATCAATTTACCATCTTTTTGAACCTGAACTTGAACACTATCTGGGATGGGAACTCTATCAATATAAAAATTCATACAAATAGTTCCATTAATAGCAATTCCGCCATAAACACCATTCGCAACATTGCTTGTGAAGTCATTGGATTTAGCGTAATGGATATTAAGTTTTTCCTTCTTGTCTGACATTATGACAACAATAATACCACGAAAATAAACTATCGCCAACAATATGTATAAGGCATGTGCTTACGTGCTTTTTATAAGCTGCATCAGAACTTGACCGTTTCGTCTACCGCCGAGATAGTTTTGTGGTGTTTAGAACTTTTGCTTGCGGGATTTTTTTCACTTCAGAGCGCACTGCTTTCTACAAACTTTGGAAGCACCGGCAGACTTCACTATCTTGGAGCTATTAGCCAAGTGTGAGCACACGCCTCATACATGGGCGTTACTCCCCTTCTATCAACTCCTTCGCCTTCTCCAAAACAGCATCATACCCATTACTAAACTCTGTCCATGTTTGCTCAATTTCATAATCCGGGATCACGCCTCTTGCGGGATATTCGTGTCCAACATTTGCGGTGGTGTACATCCACATCGGGACATTGACAGTAATGCCGGAGTTAGGTAATGTGATGGTTTTCGAATGTCCGTTGGTGTTACCGTCATACCCGCCTCCAGTCTCCTCCCCTATAAAAGTAGCCCATCCATGATGGTGCAGCACCGTGGCTACATCAGCGCAAGTAGAGAAACTAAATCCATCAATCAACACATACACCTTTCCGTCAAAACGATCTTCGCTTGGCTGCCATATGCTTAGTCCATTATGTGTTGTAATATGATAATTTTCCCCAATTCGCTTAGCATTACCAGGATAGTTCTGAGTCACTTCAATACGGTCAAAATATCCATAAGGCTCTTTCGCCAGGTAGGAAACGAGCAAAGCACCATAATCGTCCTTCCCTCCTCCGTTTCCACGCAAATCCAGGATCAGGTTTTTGGTTCCTTTGGTTTTCAATTCATTAAAGCTTTCTGCCAGAAATCGTTCGTAATCATATCCATTGCCATGCAGTGACTGGTTGCTAAATGTTCGGATGCGCATATACGCATAGTCCTCCGAATGCTCCAGCGATAACAAATTGCCCGAAAAAGATGTCCTGATGGCATTCATCTCTTCATACGACACACCTTCTAAATTTGCGGTGAGTTTCTCCCCATTGACGTCTATCATTTCTAGCTGATAACTGGTAGCTGTTGTATCGATATACATTTGATAATAAGCATCAAAAAGTAGCTCCGTGCGTCGTTCTTTTCCTGTTTCAATCACCCCATCAGTAGGCAGGTACTGATAAATCTGTTGTTTGATGTCCTCAATGGATTTTCGATTGATCGCTGTGATTTGTGCGCCTACAGGCACCTGATCATGCAGCGACTGACGGACACATACTTTATCTCCCAGGAACTTTACACTCAAAGGAAGAAATCGCTGGTTTTGCTCAAATTTAGTACGCATCGCATCCGACATCCGCGATCGGGTATGCCCACAACCAATCTTACTCAACAGATAGTTTACCCGCTGGTACAGTCCAATATCATTTAACCCGGGACTTTGTTTGGCTTCAAGAAAGTAGCCAACCATCTCTTCCTTGTCGGTATATCGATAAAACCCGGGATGGTAATCCTCTAGCTGCTGTTGAAGGTATTCAATATCCTCAAGCACCTCTTCCTGACTGTATTGCGTTTGAGCAGGTGCACATGCAGTAAGAAGTGCAAAGAGTGGTAATAGCTTTTGCATAAAAACCTAAACGAAGAATGCTATTAGTAGGAATATGAAAACAGTAAGGCCGGAAAATATGCTTTACGAGTGGGATTAAAACTTCTCCTCCACTCCCAGCCCAAACAACGCGAAATCATATTTTACCGGGTCAGTTGGATCAAGCTTTCTAAGATTTTCAGTCAGCTCAATAGCCGTCTGCCAGTCAGTTTGCTTCCGCTTAATCAATCCAAGCTTTCTTGCCACTCTGTCCACGTGCAGGTCACACGGACAGATGAGTTGATTAGGTTTGATCGTATGCCAAATCCCAAAATCAACTCCTTTATCATCCTGACGAACCATCCAGCGCAAAAACATATTGACACGTTTACAAGCAGACTTTCGGGACGGGTTTGGAATGTGCTTATAGGTTCTGATCGGATGATCAGGCAGTGAAAAGAACAGCTCGAAAAAGTGGGTGAGCCGTGCGTCCATTGAGGCATCTTCACTTAGTCCTTTGGTATATGCTTCCTCCAGCGAATCATGTCGCTCATAAAACCATCGAAAGAAATGAAGGAAATAAAGTGCATCGGTGCTGTTAAACGTCCGGTGCTTGAAGTTCAGAAAGGGTTTTAAGTCCTCCTCTGAATAATTAAGTACAAACTGATGAGGTTCGTTTCCCATCAAGTGCAAAAACTCGCGACTTTTATTGATGATGGTCTTTCGCTGACCCCAGGCAAAAACGGCTGCCATAAAACCTGCAATTTCAATATCCTGCTTTTTCGTGAATTCATGCGGGATGCAGACCGGATCATTGGGAATGAACCCCGGCTGGTTGTATTGCTCAACCTTTTCATCCAGAAAGGACTTTAGCTCCTTTTTGTTCACAGCTTATTGTAAGAAACCTCCACGCGCGATTTGGAATCGAGGATGCCTAGTTGATCGTAGGCCGGTTGAGAAAGTCTCAATAACAAGTTTTTGTTCAATCCCGTATTCGGAAGCTTGCCGACCACTTTTACATGCACCACCTGGTTGTTCATCAGGTTACGCACTTCCAGATTGGTACCGATTGGTAAAGTACGATGCAGCGCCAGAAAACGAGAAGTATTCATCGATTGAATTACGGAAGCCACACCTTCCTCATAGATACGCTCGAACCCTTTCTCATCTATCTGTCTACGAACATTCTCCTTTGGTTCGTTAAGTTTCACTGAGTCGGTTTCCTCCTCCTCTTTAAACCAAAGCTTTTGTCCTATTTTCAAATAATCTCCTTCTAGTCCATTCCAGGCCCGCAGGCTGTCAATGCTGACTCCAATCTTTCCTGCAATGGTAGAAAGTGTCTCCCCGGTTTGTACCAGATACTGCTTAAAGTCCTCAAACGGATCTTTATCCTCAACCGTGGCACTGGCTTCTTCCACACGTTCAATTACCTTGGGTGTATCCGTCTCTTTTTTTGGTTCTTCGGCTTTAACCTGAGAGGAAGCTTTCGGGGTTAACTTCAATTGCATTCCGGGTGAGATGTTATTGTCAGGTAGATTATTCCATCTTCTTAAATCTTTAAGCTTAACATCATGCTGCTTTGAAATACCATAAAGCGTCTCTCCCAGCTGCACCATATGGACATCACTGTCAGTAGTCACATCCTCCACAACAACGGCCCTGGCCGGTTTCTCCTTTTCTACCAAAACATAGATCACCTGCCCGATTTCAATTCTGTTGTCAACGATCTGATTATGTTTGATGATGCTAATCACTGACCCGCCATATCTCCTGGCAATCGAATAGATCGTCTCTTGTTCTTCCACCTCATGTACGACGAACAGTCCCTCCTCTCGCTGCTCAGCCCTGATGCTATCCATCGGATTAGCAAACGTGAAGATCACCATCAATAAACTACCCAGTGTACACACAAACCTCATTTTGATCCTTTATAAAAATTAACTGATTCTTAAATACAAAAAATGCGCCAGGCGAAAATCCTTTCATGGATTCGTCCTGTGTAATCTTCCATTCTTTCGCTCCGTCCTTTAGAAGCAAAAGAAATCTTTCAAATACTTTACCAGAACGAAGATAGTAGCTGATTATGATTTTATCGTTCCATTCCAAATATTCACAGGAAAGTGGCAGCTCCAAACTCAAAAAGTCAGCTACCGTCCGATGATACTCCGTACCATGCT
The DNA here is from genome assembly GCF_040220215.1 of Ekhidna sp. GTDB lineage: Bacteria > Bacteroidota > Bacteroidia > Cytophagales > Cyclobacteriaceae > Ekhidna. The sequence goes on along the minus strand of NZ_JAVJTR010000013.1, from coordinate 43,354 downwards.
CGTAAATCTCAGGATACTTTATATGCTCCTTATCCTTCGGTACCTGCTCTATCTTCTTTCGTTTTTCTGTTTTCCAGTCAATAACGAAATGATTTTTGCTGGCTGGATCCGATTGATCCTCATATTCGATGAAATATAAAGCCCCTTTAGAAACACTAAATAGTTGACTCCACCACGAAATATCAATCGCTTTGGTAAGTGCTTTTAGTGACGATAAATCTAATTGCACAAATTCAATGGAATTCTTTTCTCGATCCCTTACATCCAGGTATAATTGATTAACTCCATAATCAATCGCTGTACTCCAGATCTGTCCGCTTAGTTGTACATGCTTGATTGATTTTGGGATCATGGAATAAAAAGAATTTTAATTGTCGCTCAATTTTAAGATAACTTTAACTGCCGAACGACAGTTTCAAAGTTGGAGCTTTTGTTCTGTTTTTAGCAATCAATTATGAGAAAACTATTTATCCTCTTTGGATTCATTTTTACCACTCTTTTACTAGCGCAGGAAAAGGAGAAACCACTTGTTTTACACCTCAAAATCAATGATGTCATTGACCCAAGAACCAATCGCTATTCTGAGTTGGGGCTGGAAAAAGCGGTGGAGCTGAATGCTGACTATGTGATCCTGGAATTGGATACCTATGGCGGTGCTTTGAATGACGCAGACGATATCAGGACACGTATTCTCAATTTTGATCGACCAATTTATACTTACATCAACAAGGATGCTGCATCTGCCGGAGCTTTGATTTCCATCGCATGCGACAGTATCTATATGGCCAAAGGATCAAGTATTGGTGCGGCCACTGTAGTCACACAAGATGGAGCAGCTGCCCCCGATAAGTACCAATCCTACATGCGATCTATCATGCGATCGACAGCCGAGGCTAAAGGCCGTGACCCACGCATGGCGGAAGCTATGGTGGATGAAGATATCGAGTTGGATAGCATTGCAACTGAAGGAAAAATCCTAACACTTTCCACCTCTGAAGCGATCAAGTTTGGCTTTTGTGAAGCTGAAGTCAGCAGTATTGATGATATTATGAAGCGTTCAGGGGTTGAGGATTATGATATAGAAGAATTTAAGCTTGGCGCTACTGAAAAGATCATTGCTCTTTTTCTGAATCCCTTTGTAAGTGGAATACTCATTCTGATTATTATCGGAGGCATATATTTCGAATTGCAAACGCCCGGTGTTGGTTTTCCTATTCTCGCCTCTCTTGTAGCGATCATACTATACTTTGTTCCGAACTATCTGAATGGTCTGGCGGAAAACTGGGAGATTATTTTATTTATCGTAGGAATTATTCTCATTGGATTGGAAGTCTTCGTTATTCCGGGATTCGGGGTAGCCGGAATATTGGGGTTAATATGTACACTTGGCTCATTGGTTTTGGTGATGCTTAATAACGATATGTTTGATTTTTCGTTTGTGGCGGATCAGCAAATATTCATCTCCGTGACTACAGTATTGGCAGGTATGTTAGGTGCTATAGTCGTTATGTTCTTTGGTGGAGCCCGACTTCTAAATAGCAATGTGTTTAAAAGAATCGCTTTGCAGGATGTTCAAGATAAAGACATGGGCTATACCTCCACTTTCTACAAAGAAAAATCTTTGGTTGGAAAAAAAGGAACGGCCTATACACGCCTTAGACCCAGTGGTAAAATAGAAATAGATGGCGAAATCTATGATGCATTTACCCGAGGTAATTTCATTGATGAAGGGGCGGACGTTGAAGTCATCTCTGATGAGGGGACGAGCTTGAAAGTGAAGGAAGCTTAGATTTTTAACCTCAGAGAAATCTGAGAAATACTCAGAGCATTCTGAACTATTCTCTGTGTTCTTTGTGGTTACATTTGCTAATAATGAAATTATATCCAACACTCATCTGGATTTTTACCATTTTGGCTTTTGTTTTCCTTTTCTTCTCTCTAAGGACCGAAACCAATCAATTAATATATAGTTTAGTCGCGCTTGGATTGTGGGGGATGGCATTTTTACTCAACAAGTTCAAACCTGGTGAAAAGGAGAAGGAAACATAAAGCCTGCCTCAATTGTGGCGAGCTTCTACAACAAAAACATAATTATTGCCCTAACTGTGGACAGGAAAACACTGACAACCATGTGAGTATTGGACTTTTGATTAGAGAGTTTACTTCCAATTTCTTTTCACTGGACTCGCGGTTTGCGCATACATTTAAACCATTCCTGTTCAATCCGGGAAAAATCACGAATGCCTTTTTAGAAGGTAAAAGGGTATACTATGCCAATCCTATACGCTGGTACCTGGTTATCAGTATTTTTCATTTTTTCTTCATGGCGAAGATGTTTTCTCCTACAGTTAAAGACCGTCAGCTAAGGGGCTTTCAGGATGAAATGGAAGAGCTAAGTCAGCATAAATTTGACAGTCTTTTTCATCTCACAGATACTACGAATAATGGATGGCCTATCCCTAGTAGCAAGTCTCCCCTGGTCGATCATCTCATAGTGAGTACCACCTTGTCTCCTATTGAAATAATGGATACACTTAATTTTGAATTTGAATCCTGGACCAGGAGATACGCCGCTGAGAAAGTGATTAAAATCTCTCAGGAAAGTACCGCATCTCTTAATACATATATCATGCGTCAAATTCCGGTAATTGTTTTTTTCATCTTACCCATTTTCGCCATGCTTTTAAAGCTTTTTTTCTGGCGGAAAGGACTGTACATCAAACACCTCATCCACTCAATCCATATTCACTCATTCTTTTTCTTTCTGCTCGGATGGGTCTGGGTTCTCGCGCTTTGGATTGAGGATTTTGAGGATTTCGGACTTGGGTTAACTCTACTCTTGTCGAGTATTTACATCGTAATAAGCTTCCGTAGTGTCTATGGTGTAAAGTACATATGGAGTGCCTTCCGATTAATGATGATTGGATTTTTGTACACAATAATCATTTCGTTTTCGCTAGTGATAGGAATTGTATTGTCTCTAGCTCTGATTTAGAAAATCTTCAAAAGTCGAAATGATCTTGTTTACTTCATCGCCTCCAATGCATGTAGAGATGAACCAGGTTTCAAACTGTGATGGGGGCAGATAAACCCCATTATCGAGATTATATCTGAAGTATTTTCCAAATAAATCAGTGTCACATGTCTTGGCCGTTTCAAAATCTATCACCTTCTGATCAGTAAAAAATAGACTAATCATACTTCCGATCTGGTTCATGGTATAATTGAGCTTATGCTTTTTCAGCACCTTCTTATAGCCATCCATGATTTTCAAAGTTGTTTTCTCCAATTTCTCATAAACCTCCGGATGATCATTTAAGTAACTAAGCTGCGCATAGCCGGCTGCCATAGCCACTGGATTCCCAGATAAAGTTCCGGCCTGATATACCGGGCCTTGCGGAGACACAAAATCCATGATGTCTTTTCGGCCTCCATAGGCTCCTACCGGCATACCGGCACCAATGATTTTACCCAATGTGGTCAAATCCGGCCTTACTCCAAAAACTTCTTGAGCTCCTCCAGACGAAAGCCTGAAACCTGTCATTACTTCATCGAATATCAGGAGGATTCCTTCGCCATCACAAATCGACCGCAAACCCTCCAAAAACCCTGGTTCAGGCAATACACACCCCATGTTTCCAGCCACAGGTTCCACAATAATAGCTGCAACCTGATCCTTATTTGAAGCTACCACCTCACGAACCTTTTCAAGATCGTTAAAGGGTGCAAGAAGCGTATCCTTTGCAGTTCCTTCCGTAACTCCCGGACTGTTAGGTGTACCCATCGTCATGGCACCACTACCAGCGGCTATAAGAAATGAATCTCCATGACCGTGGTAGCACCCTTCAAATTTTAAGACTTTATCTCTTTTGGTAAACCCTCTGGCAAGACGAATTGCAGACATAGTGGCTTCTGTTCCGGAGTTTACCATTCTCACCTTTTCAATAGAAGGAACCATTTCTGTAATTAACTCCGCCAACTCAACCTCCATTCTACTAGGCGCACCAAAAGATGGTGAACCAATCACCGCCTTAAAAATGGCCTCCTCTATTCCCCTATTCGCATGACCAAGGATCATTGGGCCCCAGCTATTAATGAGATCGATATATGCATTCCCATCCTCATCATACATGTAGGCACCCTCAGCTTTAGCAAAAAAAATGGGGTCACCCCCCACTGCTTTGAATGCTCTAACAGGGGAGTTTACCCCTCCAGGAATGTAGTCCTTCGCTCGTTCAAAAAGTTCTTTACTGGTCGCTATATTCATTTGATTCGTCCTGTTTCGAATTTTGATTTTGTAGTGTTAGATTTTTAAGGGTTGTAATCGGCACTACCTGATTGTCCTTGTATGGGCCATACTGAACCCCCTCCATAATATACCCTGGAAAATAGTCATCAGAGATCCAGCCTCGCTGAAAGTATTTTCCGTGTTTTTTAAGCATCAGACCCAAGTGCAGGGTTAGTTCATACCCATATATGTGATACTCACTTGGCTCTCTTCCAACCCTTTCAATAAAAAGATCCCTTAGATCATTATAAGATTCACTCTCCATATCATAAAAAGATGGACTCAGGAAGTTCACCTGCAATCGCTCCAACTGATCATACGCTACCAGCGAGAAGTTCAGCCAATCCTGATAGCCTATCAATCCAATGCTATCTCTTCTCACTTCCACCATACTAATAAAATTGTTTGCCAAAAGGTTGCTGGAAGTAGCCGCAAAAATGTGTCCTATACTATCCGGCTGTACCTTAAATTTCACTTCGTAATGCTCAATAATATCATCGCCATTTGCATCCCGCATGATTCTGCCTGTTTGCTCATTCCTTAAACTCCTTGTTCTTACAATTCGCCCAGGAAGTAGCGCAATTGAATCTATTTCTGATTGGTGATAAATGGTATCTAAGCGAACCTCATACTGCTCGGTGAAATCCTTCTGAATTTGCTGCGCATCTTCATTGGTCAATCGCTCAAACCTTACAACAAAAAAACTATCTCGTTCGATTGTTTTCAGGTAGGCATCAGCAACGATGCTATCACGTTCTGTCTCATAAAAAATGAATAGTTTCTTATTTTTAGTAAACTTCTTAGCTGCAAACTCTGCTGCTTTTCTTCCCTGTGTTGCATATGAAGGTTTGAATAGATAAGCATAAGGGTTATCTCCGATGATCTCCTCATTGGATGAAAGCGGATTGACCATGGTTATTTTTTTCTCCTTGGAGAAATCAGAAATATACTTGTTCGGATCGGAGTAAAGTGGTCCTACAATCACATCCGCTTTTTCAAGTTTTTTATCTCTTATGAGCTGATAAGTAACAGAACCTTTCTTTTGTGTATCGAATGGAAATAGGTTTAACTTAATTCCATCATTTTCAAGGTCTTTTTGAGCCAGCTCCATCCCCTGATACAAATCAAAAATGATGGAATTTCTCATTACTGATTGTGGACTCTCCAGTGATTCAAACATGAATGGCATAACCACTGCTATTGCGTATTCATCTTTCTTTACTAATGGGAGGCTTTCATTGTTCCCTATTTCAAAACCAAATTTTTCAGCAAGCTCGATGAGCATTAACTGATCTCTTTCCTCGTAAGGTTGTGCTTTTATTGCTTCTGTATAATACTCTGCTATATATCGATTATTTGGATTCAGCGCATAAGCGGAATCTAATGCATCTACACTCAAATCTCCTATGAAAGTGTTGATCAAGTAGTTCTTCCATTGCTCAGGTAATAATTCAGCCTGGCGGAACGCTTCCCACAGCTTTCCCTGATTGAAGTTGACATAGGCCAACCAAAAATCAACTTCATGTCTTTTGTCCCAGTCCGGATATTTAATCTTGATTTGTTTCCACATATCAGCCGCAACATTTGGCTGACCCAACTTTAATGCTGACAATGCATAGTAAAATGAAGCGTATTCCCCGAAGATTCCATCATTGCTTAGGAGTTCAAAAGATTGCATAGCAACCTTATAGTTTCCCATGGAAAACTGACGTTTGGCCTCCAGGTATTCGCCCTGATTTGACTGTGCAGAGCCAAAGAGGAATGAGATGATGAGTATGCTGAATATGGTTGTCCTCACTGATTTTTTATTTCAAAGCTAATGATTATTCCCACTCGATTGTGGCCGGCGGCTTAGAGCTGATATCATAAACTACTCTGTTTACACCCTTCACCTGATTGATGATTTTATTGGAAATTCTTCCAAGAAACTCATAAGGCAAATGAACCCAATCTGCTGTCATGCCATCCAAACTAGCAACTGCACGGAGAGCAACCACATTTTCATAGGTGCGCTCATCACCCATTACCCCCACTGACTGTACAGGTAGTAGCATGGCTCCTGCCTGCCAAACCTCATCGTATAGTCCTTCATCTTTCAATCCATTAATGAAGATAGCATCCACTTCCTGCAGGATTCTCACTTTTTCCGGTGTTATATCACTTAAAATTCTGATTCCCAGCCCCGGTCCGGGGAATGGGTGTCTACCTAAAATGAAACCCGGTATCTCCAGACTTCTTCCCACATTTCTTACTTCGTCTTTGAAAAGTGTATTGAGCGGCTCCACCACTTTCAGGTTCATTTTTGCAGGAAGCCCCCCAACGTTATGGTGAGACTTAATCGTAACGGATGGACCATTCACTGAAACAGACTCAATCACATCCGGGTAGATGGTGCCCTGACCAAGCCATTTGACATCTTTGATGCTTTTAGCTTCTTCATCAAAAACCTCAATAAATACTCGTCCTATAATCTTACGCTTCTTCTCAGGGTCACTTGCTCCTTTCAACTCATCATAAAATCTGGACTTTGCATCAACACCTTTCACATTGAGTCCCAATCCCTCATAAGACTTTAATACATCCTCAAATTCATCTTTTCGAAGTAACCCATTATCCACGAAAATGCAATAAAGGTTTTTCCCAATGGCCTGATGGATAAGCATCGCTGCAACGGATGAATCTACCCCGCCGGACAAGCCCAATACGACCTTATCATTTCCAAGCTGCTTTTTCAAGCCAGCAACAGTCTCTTCTACGAAAATATCAGGAGTCCAGTCTTGCGAAGCATGACAAATATGCACGACAAAGTTTCTCAAAACCACTTTCCCCTGTGTGGTGTGAGTTACCTCCGGATGAAACTGAATTCCGTAAACAGGCTTATCCTTGATTTTATATGCCGCGACCGGAATTGACTCAGTAGCTGATATTAATTGAAAATTATTGGGAAGGTTGGTGATTGTGTCACCATGCGACATCCAAACCTGGCTTCCTATTTCTATTTCTTTGAGTAAATCGAAATGAGAATCAACTTTTTTCAGATTGGCCCGTCCATATTCTCTGTGATTGGACTTGGCCACTGTTCCTCCATTTTTCTGAACTAAAAGCTGAGCACCATAGCATATTCCTAAAACCGGCAAATCACCCAGATCCTCCATATTCATATCCGGAGAGCCCTGATCCAGCACCGAGCATGGACCCCCGGAAAGGATAACGCCTTTCACATCAGGTGTTAATTCAAATTTGCTGAAGGGATGAATTTCGCAATACACATTTAGCTCACGAACTCTGCGGGCAATCAACTGGGTGTATTGGGAACCAAAATCAAGGATCAGGATTTTATCTTGCATGGCCGCAAAATTACAGGCTTCATCTGATTCCAACAGGGTGAATATTCATCGAAAATTCACATAACCTGTTCAACAATTTAACTCTGGAATAATTTTGGTTTAATACCTTCACGTTTTTTAGAGAATTCAGCCATGAAAAAATCGCTCTCCATTTTATTAATTATACTTCTAAGCAGTGCTTTCGCACAGGAAAAACCGCGATTGGTTGTAGGGATCGTAGTAGATCAGATGCGCTACGATTACATCTCCAGATTTTATAACGATTTTGAAGAAGGTGGTTTCAGGCGATTAATAGATGATGGTTTCCTTTTTAAAAATGCTCATTACAATTACATCCCTACCAAAACCGGACCCGGCCATGCCTCTATTTTTACCGGCACAACGCCAGCCAGGCATGGGATCATAGGCAATGACTGGTATATCCCAGCGATAGGAAGAAGGTTTAATTGTGTAGAGGATACCACAACAAATGTGGTTGGAGGCGTTTCTAACGGTGAAGTCTCCCCGAGAAATGTAAGGTCTACCACCATCACTGATGAGTTAAACCTGTATTATAATTTCAATTCGAAGGTGGTTGGTGTTTCACTAAAAGATCGTGGTGCTGTGATACCATCCGGCCACAATCCCACGGGAGCATACTGGTATGATCTCCAGAGCGGCAACATGATTACAAGTACCTACTATTCGGAAAAACTTCCCGAATGGGTAGCAGACTACAACAAAGAAAAGCGTCCTTCTTTTTTTCTAAGTCAGCAATGGGATCTCCTGAAAAATGAATCGGTTTACAATGAGAGTATTGAAGATGATAATCCTTATGAGCAGGAATTAAGAGACGGATCAGGGATAACTTTCCCATACAATCTGGCAAAATACAAAGACGACCTTTCCTTACTTAAATACACTCCATTTACAAATACCCTAATAAAAGAGGTATCCATGAGAGCTGTAAAAGCAGAAGAATTAGGTGCAGACACTATTCCTGATTTTCTTACAATGAGCTTTTCAGCAACTGATGACATTGGTCATAAGTTTGGGCCAAGATCAAAGGAAGTCCAGGACACCTATCTCCGGTTGGATAAAGAGTTAAGTGAGTTTCTAACATTTCTGGATGAGACAATAGGCAAAGATTCCTACCTGGTTTTTCTATCTGCAGATCATGGTGCTACAGATGTTCCGGCCTACATGTACAAAAACAAAATGCCTAGTGGATATCATAATAACAGCTTTCTTAAGTCACTGCTCAATGATGGTTTAAGTAAGGAATATGGAGAAGGAAAGTGGATTAGTTCCATCATCAACGAACAGATTTACTTAAATCATGAATTAATAACTGAGAAAGAGGTGGATCTCAGAAAAGTAAAACAAAAAACAATCCAGATTCTCCTAAGCGAAGACTACATCTATGAAGCCTTTGATTCAGAAAGCGTTGCTAAAAGAATGTTCACTGATCCAATGCTACAGATGCTTCAAAATGGGTATGACAATAAGCGAAGTGGTGACATACTATATATTTTAGCTTCTAGTGATCTAAATGACTCATGGGGTCGACAGGGAACGGATCATCGAACGCCTTATACTTACGATACACATATACCGATTATTTTTTATGGGGCAGGAATAAAAAAAGGATCTACTATACGTCCAGTAAAAATCACAGATATTGCACCTACACTTTCACACTTATTAAAGATTTCACTACCGAGTGCAGCAAATGGTGACCCGCTTGTTGAACTGTTTGATTAAACTATTTTTCACAAGTAGAGTATAATTGGATGATGAGAATATTTTATCTGCTTTTCTTTTTCATTTCTCTTTCTTCGGTTTCACAACCGGTCAAAATCGCTAAACTCAAATACGATGGTGGTGGTGACTGGTACGCCAATAAAACAGCACTACCTAACCTGATAGAATTTTGTAATGAGCAGATTAACACAAACCTGGCACTGTCTGAGGACGTTGTAGATGTGGGTAGCCCTGATCTTTTTTTGTATCCATATGTCTACATGACCGGTCATGGAAATGTGGTTTTTAATGGAGCTCAGGCAGAAAATTTAAGAAATTATCTCACTTCCGGAGGTTTCCTGCACATTGATGATAATTATGGTTTAGATCAGTTTGTACAAATCGAAATGAAGAAGGTTTTCCCTGAGTTGGAGTTTGTTGAGATTCCTTTTGATCATCCCATTTACCATCAGAAATTTGATTTTGATGAAGGACTGCCAAAAATTCATCAGCATGATGGAAAGCCTCCAAAGGGTTATGGAATCATTCATGAAGGTCGACTGGTCTGTTTTTATTCCTATGAGTCAGATCTGGGGAACGGATGGGAAGATCAATCAGTCTATAATGATCCTCAGGAAATCAGAATCGAGGCATTAAAGATGGGTGCTAATATTATTTCTTACGCATTTACATCTGCTCTTTGAAAAAAGAGAATAAAAAAGTTGCCCACCACCGCTGGTGGCCGGATGATTGGAAAAACTTTCTGAATTAGGAATCAAAATTTTATTCAAAATGACACATTAAGTCTCCTCTTGGGAGGAGAAAGAGGTGGGTCGGCAAAAAATGTCATTTAGAATAAAATTGTAAAGAACCATTTTCTTCTATAACCCACCGCTGCGGCGGACCGTCCCTACCCCTCCAAGGAGGGGATTAAAAAAGCAAAGCCCCAATCCTCCGAAGAGTCATGGGGCAATTACCTACCTGAAGATTTCTGTTTCTATCTATTTCCTCTTGGCTCCACTACTCTGGTGAATGTCTCACCATTTAATGTTATTGTCACTTCATTATCACAATCTCCATCTCCGTAATTGATCACAGCTACATTGTCGCCGAATGTGATCTGTTTGATTCCTGATACCGGAATGAATACTCTGTTAGCACGGCATGCTCTTTTGTAAACAAGTGTTTCCAATATTTCGATTTCATATCTCACATCCCTTCTATTCGACCCACTTGCTTCTCCATCTACATGAAACTCATCGTTTAGTGGATTATTGGCTCTTATCCATGTTTTGACATGGTCAGCATCCCTTGTAGCTGTAGTTCCGTCGGGAAATGAAAGTTTTCCACCTTCAAGCACGATGTTGAACGTAGGGTTATCATTCAGACTTTCTGAAATATTGGTCAATGTGCGAACACCCTCAACCTGCACTTCATCAATGAAGAAATCCTCAAACTTGATGATTCTGAATGCACCGGGCACCAACTTCCTTTCATTGTACTCAATGATGATCTTTCCCTTCAAAGTTCTTCCTCCTCTAATTTCACATCCATCACCATAGTCAATGGTGATAATTTTATTCTCCTTGTCATGCTCAATATCTGCACACTCCAGAACGGTATCTCTCTCCACTCTTCCTGATTCATCTGCAAAGGCAATTCCGGCTTCAGCAATTAGGTCGACATCTTCATAGTTGGACTCTAAAGCCGCATCTGAGTCAGCATCCATTTCTTCAATAAGGTCACTTGTACCAATCTCTTCATCCTTGCTACATGAAGTCAGAAAGGTGGCAAATGCAATCGCGGTAATAAATAATAGCTTTTTCATGATTTTCGTATTTCGTTTGTTTCTAATCGATTTTGGTTCTTTGACAGGAAGTGACCCGAAAGGTTTAATCAAAAAGAAAAATTTTATGGAATAAGTGTTTCTTCATTATGTATTATTGTATCAGCATATAATCCAAAAGTTATGCTGAAAATGCGCCACATAATCACACTCATTATTGCTCTATCATTAGCACTGAAAGGATATTCACAGGGTTGCAGCGACGCTGGATTCTGCACAATGGGAGCCATGAAACCGGATCAGAATTACAGCAAAAGAATTGCGATTAAGCTTCGTTCCGTCGAATTGAATTATTATAAAGGCACCAGCTTATTGACCCCAATAATTCAGGCTATGACAGTCGATTTCACACTCGGAATCAATGATTATAGTTCTTTCCAGATCAAGCTGCCATACCAGTGGATAAATGGGACCCTGGGAGACAATGCCGGGCTTGGTGATATTTCTCTCAGCTATACCCGGCTTTTAAAAGCAACAAATGGCTGGAACATTAATGGAACATTAGGAGCAAAAATTCCATCGAATGATTCCAACGCCAAGGTGAGTAACTCAAACACCGGTAATGTTGAAGCTCCAATCCATATGTATTATCAAACAAGTCTTGGTTCTTATGATGCCATTGCAGGAATAGCAGCTATAAATTCAAAATGGCTGTTTGCCACAGGTATTCAAATTGCACTAACGGAGAATAACAACCAGTTTGTCTGGAGTGGGTTTGCTGAGTACCCGGATCAAGACTATCTCCGGAAGTACAATCGAGGCATTGAATTAAAGCGAGGTATTGATGTGATGCTACGAGTAGAAAGAAACTGGAGGTTTACCAACTTTAATTTTTCGCTTGGAGCTCTCCCGATCTATCGCATCACCAAAGATGAGTCAATAATCCCGGGAACGAACGAACGTGGAAAACTAGATGGAACTACGGGAATGGCACTATCTATTTTAGGTAGCTTTGGTTATCATTTTGACGTTAACAACAGTGTAAAACTGATTAAAGGAATAAAAATTACAGACCGGGATTTTAACCCTGATGGGCTCACTCGCGATGAGGTGTTAAGCATTAGTTACATATACAAATTCTAGTTATGAAACTACTACTTTCAGCAATCATCATATTCAATATCTATTCACTTTCCGCTCAGGAAATGCAATTTAATCAGGCAAAATCACTATTTTCTGAAGGTGATTTTCAAGCAGCTTATGATAAATTTAAAGAAGCCGGGGATATCTTCTTTGCCAATGAAGATTATACTGCCTATGTCAATGCCCACTTAAAAATGGTAGACTGCCAGTTGGAAGCAGGAAACCCTTTCCATGCAAAAAGCTTGGCAGAAAATACACTTAATTATATCAACGCAGAATTGAATGATGAAGCGCTTTTGAAGGCAAGATGCCTAACACTTTTTGGTCTTAGTTACCTGAACCTCGGAAGAAATGATGAAGCGCTCGAACAACTAACTGAAGCGGAAAATCATTTTCCAGCGGAAGATTCCAAAGCTAAAGCGGATTGTATGGACGCTCTCGGGCTTGTTTATACCAATAATGAGAATAAGCAGTTGGCAATACAATACCATGAACAGGGATTTGTTATGCGAAGAAAGCTTTTTGGTGCACAATCCATTGAAGTGGCGAACTCCTATAATAACCTGGGACGTGTCTACCTGAAAGATGACCCACTTCAGGCCATGATATATTTCAACAGAGCGAAAAGCATTTATGAAGAGCAGCTTGGAAATAGTAGCAGAAGAGCACTGAGAGCTAATCTGAATATCGCATTTGCCAACATGGAGCAATCCAACTATGACGAGGCGTTGGATCAGCTAAATAATGTAAAGCTCATCTATGATGCCACTTATGAAGATGAGCATCCTAATAAAGCATACATTCAGTCCATCATCGGGCGGGTTTTTCTCCTGAAGAATGAACATGAAAAAGCGCTGCTGAATCAAAAAGAAGCCCTTCAGATGTATATCAGTCTATTTGGGGAAAAGCATCCAGATGTGGCAAATACATACTACCTCATTGGTGAAATCTATAAAGCTAAAAGTGAATTCAAGGTTGCAGTAGAGTTTTATCAGAGAGCCATTTATGCGAACCTACCGGAGCAGGTCTATCAGGATGTGTATCAACTACCCAAACTGGAAAATTATTTCAATGCCGATATTTTGCTGAGATCATTACAAGCAAAGGCCATTGCGCTTGGAGCACTTCATTTTGAAAAATCCTTAAATGTTAAAGACATTGTTGGTGCGATAGAAACGTATCAAAAATGTGATGACCTGATCACCATCATCCGACGAAAAAGACTGAATGAGCAAGACAAACTTCGACTTGGACAAATTGCAAAAGAGGTTTATGAAAATGGGATTGAGCTTTCCCTGATTCTCAGTGACCAAAGTTTTAACCGCAAGAAACATTTGCAAACAGCATTTGATTTTTGTGAAAGAAGTAAATCTTCCGTGCTTCTGGAAGCTATTACAGAGTCCAAAGCGAAGAAATTTGCCGGCATTCCGGAAGAGCAGATATTGCTTGAAGATAGTTTGAAAGATGAGATATCTTATTTGGAACAGCAGCTGGCTCAGCAGGAAAATGCTGACAATCGAGAGATGAAAGATTTGCTATTCACATATCAAAATGCCTATCGTGATTTCATCTACAACCTGGAGAACAACTATCCTGAATATTACAAGCTGAAATACAATCAATCAATTTCAACAGTGGCTTCAGTACAGGAACGAATATCAGGAACAGCAGCTATGCTCTCGTATTTTCTCGGAGATGATGACTTATACATTTTCATCATTACTAAAAAAGGCATTGAGGCGGAACGAAAACCTAAAGGCGAAGACTTTGATAAGCTTACCTCAGGATTAAGGAACGCCATCAAATACAACAGCAAGAGTGCATTTTATAAAACTGCAAAAGCACTGCATAGCCTGCTAATTCCAGACTTACCATCTAACATAAATGAACTGGTGATCTTGCCTGATGGAATCTTAGGAACACTTCCATTTGAGGCTTTTGTAGCAGAAGACGACAATTCAGAATCATACAATGCCACTGAATTTCTCCTCAAAAACTATCATGTGTCCTATGATTATTCAGCTACTCTATTCACTGAACGAATCGCTGATGAAAAACAAATAAATCCACAAATTCTGCTTTTCGCACCGGTTTCTTTTGAAGATAATGAAGTGAGAATGAACACACTACCCGGATCAGAAAAAGAAATAGAAGAAATCAAATATCTCTTCATGGGAAGCAATTGTGAGACGAAGCTCTGCTCAGGAAGTGAAGCCAGTGAAGCAAACTTCAAAAAGGAAAATTTGGGAAAATACCGCTATGTTCACTTTGCAACCCATGGCTTGGTGAATGAATCTGAGCCGGCACTCTCGCGTATTTTTCTGAAACCCGGAGCAGATGAAGATGGGAGTTTGTATACAGGTGAGATTTATAACCTCAACATTGATGCAGATTTGGTAACACTGTCTGCTTGCGAAACCGGATTAGGGAAAGTCGCTAAAGGAGAGGGCATTGTAGGCCTAAGCAGAGCATTACAATACGCTGGCGCAAATAACATTATCGTATCACTTTGGCAGGTAGCAGACGCTTCAACTGCTCAGATGATGATTGAGTTTTACAAATACAACCTGAGCAATGAGCATCATGGCTATAATGCAGCGTTGAGGGAAGCCAAACTCTCTTTGCTCGAATCTGAGCAATACGCCCGGCCGTACTATTGGGCGCCTTTTATCTTAGTGGGGATGTAGGTGTTTAATAAGTTTAGTTGTTCATATAATATGAAAAAGCTAACCTATCTGGTCTCACTTTTATTTTCCCTGGGTATTTGTGCACAATACAATTACGAGCCAACTGGTAAAAATCCATATGGGCAATTAAATCCTGAGGCCCCAAAACAAACAGCAGATTTTTCCCCTTTAATTGGAACTTGTATTTGCAAGTCAGTGACTCGGGTAGATCAAAACACCTGGGCGGATACGGTCATGATGAATTGGACATTCAAATACATCATGAACGGAATGGCGGTTCAGGATGAGACTTTAAAAGAAGATGGTGCTCACTCCGGTAGTATTCGCCAATACAACATCGATAGTGCGAAGTGGTATGTGCATTACTATTCATCAAGCACCCCTACACCCACACTTTCCAGTTGGGAAGGTAATAAAAATGATGATGGAAACATTGTCCTCTATAGAGATCAAGCAGCCCCTAATAGTACCCCCGGATTTTATCGATTGACTTTTTCGAACATCTCAGAAAAAGGATACAATTGGGCCGGTGAATGGGTTAACAAAACTGAGACGTTTACCTATCCCACATGGAGGATTTTCTGTCGAAAGAAAGAGTATTAAATCATAATTCTTAACAAGTAGTCACCCTTTCTTCAAGATTCTCTCAGATTTATTTATCACATTACCAGTACTAATATCCTGTAATCGATAAAGCATGAAGAGAGTTAAAATCGGTGACATGGTGGAAAGTGATTATGGTAAAGGACGTGTCCTTGCTGAAACAAACGAGTGGATTATCCACGATAATTCGGCTAATGACAGTAACGTTGAGTTTGCCATTTTGAAGTCTGACGATTATTTCAAAATTGTAGAGTTAGAGCTTCAAGCTTCCTGAATGTCCAACATATCGCTATTCAGCCAGTAGGCTGTCAATGATTGCATTAAAGCGCTGGTCAAATGCCTGGTAGTATTCTCCGGTTGCCGGGCCATTGAAATAGCTGTGCACATATCGCACATATCCTAGTTTGTCAAGGATCACAAGTGTGGGAAAGGCCTCTATGCGCTGCATAAACGGAAATGGCATAGCAGCTCCTGTTTTACTGAGCCTACCTCCCAGTACCATATCATACGGAATATTGTTCATTTCCCTGTAATCCTCTAAGCGATTCAAACCATATTCCTGAGAATAGTTTGCCTCAAAAGAAGCGGCCAGAATAGCTACACTCCTATCACTGTTTTTATCATGCCAATCCACCAGATACTTTGTTTGATCATGGCTGTTTGGGCACCAGGTACCAAATAGCTGAATGATCAAAACCTTACCCACATATTTCAAGGGATCAATCGCATCTTTTCCTTCTCCCGCACCTAATAAGTCATAATATGGTTTATGTGTGCCCGGTTCAACCTCTACCATTTCAAAGGGATTTTTCAACTCAGCATTGGCATCATAATTTGCTACCCAGGGCTCGCTGTACCCATCATCATAAATCATCTTTCCCTGCCAACCATCTTCTGATTTTTGCCCTAAAAAGGCAAATGCATGCGCACCGTCGAAACAAGATAGCTTAATTGAATCACCATCCATGATCCCTTCAAAATAACGATAATCGCTCACCTGGGTCATGATTGTGCCGGTAACTATATGTCCTTTTTGCTCAAACAGCCCCACACCTTTTGACATATCGGTGGACTCAGGAGAAAATGTAATTGCCCATCGGTTTTCGATGGTAGGTGAAGGCCTGACACTTTTTTTCATCATCCTTGGTTTTCCAAATTCTGCAGAGAATGGAATGGATGTGTTTCTATAATATTTTTGATAGGCTCCAACCCAGTTCATTGCAGTAAATTTCGCTTTGATCGCCACATCAAATGGCTCAAGGGATATGAAAATACTATCGCCATCAATCTTTACATTTTTGATGACTCGTCGCTCAGTTCCGTTAACAAAGGTTATTTCTGGTATTTCCCCGTTTGGATAACCAACTTCAAAAGTCAAAGGCACTCGTGTATCCTGATAATGTATATCTCCTCTCCACTGTCCCGATTTGATGATTTGAGCACCAAGGCTAATGGTAAGGAAAAGTAGGCTAAAGGATAGTGTCAATTTCATGGATTTGAAGATATAAAGTTCTGACTGGATTGTCAGATTTCAGGTATATTTATTGAATATACCAACCAAAATAATTATGACAAGCGAATCAGTAAACCACCTGTATGGTTTTGGGCAGTGGCAGTAGTTGCCCTGCTCTGGAATCTTGCCGGTGTTGGAGCATAACTCGGAGAAGCCTTTGCAACGCCTGAAATGCTGGAAGCAATGCCCGAAGAGCAACGGGAAGTATTGGCCAACAGGCCGGCCTGGGCTACCGCAGCTTTTGCAATCGCAGTATGGGGTGGATTTTTAGGATGCTTGATGCTTATCTTTCGAAAGAGCCTGGCCTACATCTTGTTAGTGGCATCACTACTGGGTGTGCTTGTTCAAATGATCTATAATTTATTCATCGCCGGTTCTACCATTACCTATGGACCCGGACAAATTATAATGGCACTCATGATTCCATTGATAGGCATAGGGTTAGTACTCTTTGCGAAAAAAGGAAAAAAAGTCGGGTGGCTTAAATAATATATTATCTGTGAATCCCCCGATAAAAGGGGGATTTTTATTTGGATGTATTGTGCATCTTTGCCGCAATGACATTCAATGATTTTAATCTGGACGCTCAATTAACCGAAGCGATCGATCACATGGGCTTCTCGGAAGCCACACCCATACAGGAAGAGGCCATCCCGGCCATTTTAGAAGGAAGAGACCTGATTGCCTGCGCACAAACAGGAACCGGAAAGACAGCTGCTTTCGTAATTCCTACACTTAACTACTTAGCTCAAAATCCAAGTGAGGATGTAAAGGTGCTCGTCGTTGTTCCGACACGAGAGTTGGCCATACAAATCGATCAGCAGTTCGAAGGCTTTTCGTACTACCTACCTGTTCATTCCATCGCGATCTATGGAGGCGGTGACGGGTCTGATTTTGCACAGCAGAAAAAAGCCCTGACGCAGGGAAGCAACGTGGTAGTAGCTACCCCCGGTAAGCTTATTTCGCACCTTAACCTGGGCTATGTGAAGTTTGATCAGGTCACCCACCTCATCCTGGACGAAGCAGATCGTATGCTGGACATGAACTTCTACGATGACATCAAGAAGATCATCACGTACTTACCAAATCTGAACCAGACTTCCATGTTTAGTGCTACCATGGCACCAAAAATTGAGAAACTGGCAAGAGAGGTTTTAAAGGATCCTAAAAAGATTGAGCTGGCCCTGGCAAAGCCTGCCGAAAATATTAGTCAGGAGGTTTACAGGGTTGAAGAAGGCTATAAAACGGAACTTATAAGCAAGCTAATCGGGCGATACGACGCATTTGAAAGCATTTTAATATTCAGTTCTACCAAAAAGAAAGTCTCCGAAATCGTACAAAGCTTGAAGAAAGCCGGGCTGGAAGCCAAAGGCATCTCTTCCATGCTGGAGCAGGATGAGCGGGAGCGAATTTTGTTGAAGTTTAGAGCTAAGAAGTTACGAATTCTGGTAGCCACCGACGTGCTATCCAGAGGTATTGACATTAAGGACATCAACCTGGTAGTGAACTATGACGTACCCAATGATGCGGCTGACTATGTCCATCGGATCGGAAGAACAGCCCGAGCAAAAACCAGTGGGGTTGCTATCACGCTTGTTAACAAGGACGACAATTACAAAATGAAACGCATCGAAAAGCTGATTGAGCGGGAGCTGGAGAAGGTGGATTACCCGATGCGGAGAAGGTAGAAAGATATCGATTTATCGCCTCTCAAAGTTTATATTTGATAGGATATTGGGGTAAACCAATTCCAAATCTCTCGCCCTCGTTGGTGTTGTCACCGACGAGCCTGCTGAATATTCTATCCATTACTCAAATCGGTTAATCCCCTCAATAAAAGAATTGTTGGTCACAAGACCAACAATGGCAATGAATTACAAAATGAAAACGCATCGAAAAGCTGATTGAGCGGGAGCTGGAGAAAGTGGATTACCCGATGCGGAGGAAGTAGAAAGATATCGATTTATCGCCTCTCAAAGTTTATATTTGATAGGATATTGGGGTAAACCAATTCCTCGCCCTCGTTGGTGTTGTCACCGACGAGCCTGCTGAATGTTAAATCCAATACACATATCGGTTAATCTCCTCAATAAAATAAAAGAATTGTTGGTCACAAGACCAACAATGGCAATGAAGGCATCTCTTCCATGCTGGAGAAGGATGAGCGGGAGCTGGAGAAGGTGGATTACCCGATGCGGAGGAGGTAGAAAGATATCGATTTATCGCCTCTCAAAGTTTATATTTGATAGGATATTGGGGTAAACCAATTCCAAATCTGACCTAAAACTTTCTAAACCAATCACCTTATGAAACTCACCAACTGGATGATTTATCTTATGGTAACTATCCCAATGCTAAGCTGCAATAACCCCCCAACCAAACCAACCATCCGCATTGAGGATGGGAAAGTAGGAATGATTGGCTTTGGCTCTTTGGTCTCACTTAACATGACAGAAGAAGTGTTTAATCATGACTACACAGACTCTATTTATCTAGTCCATCTGGAAGGATATCAACGTACCTGGGATTTTGTAGCATCGAATTATGACTCAGGTTATATTGAAGGAGAACCAAAATATGCCGGGTTTTATATCCAAGGCAATGACACTTTGATTTTTGATAATTCGATTTACCTGAACATTACAGAAAAGAATGGTAGTTCGATGAACTGTGTTTTGTATCTGGTGACGGAGGAAGAAATAAAAGACATGGATGTATTTGAGTTTGGATACAAAAGGATTGATGTCACTGAGAATATCACTGAATACAATTTTGAAGGGGGTAAAGTATATGCCTATATGGCTGAACCTGACTATCTGTATGATTCAACAAAGACGAAAGGAATAACCAAAATACATCAGGATTATGTGGACTTGGTGTTAAATGCTTGTGATAGTATAGGCCCTGACTTTAGAAAGGAATTTGAGGCATCAACTATTCCTTTTAACCCTGAGTTAGTAGCGCCGATTATCTGGAAAGAAGTAGAGTAACTTTTCGAATTATTATGAAGCATCCAATATGAGAAAGAAAAAATTCTCGCCCTCGTTGGTGTTGTCACCGACAAGCCTGCCGAATGTTAAATTCAATACACAAATCAGTTAATCTCCTCAATAAAATAAAAGAATTGTTGGTCACAAGACCAACAATGGCAAAAAAAAATGGAATACCAAATGCAGTGGACTTGAGTTACACTAACCTCATTTCATTTTTTTAAATATATTTGAAAAAAAATAAGAAACCACTACTCACTCTACTCACTATTTCTGTACTTGTTAAAAAAACCTAACATTAAGATAAGAGATTGATTCTATCGCGAATCAAGTTTTCACTACTTCTAAGCGATCAGTGACATGGATGAGTTGTGGCTTTACGAAAGGGATAAAGCACAACTATGAAGTACTCATTATTTACAATATCAGTAATATTTCTATTTATAGGAAATTTAATTTTTGCCCAACATGATATTGATGGTGCAAGACCATCCGGAAGCTCCAATGATGGAGTGAATCTTGGCAAATCAGGAGTGACTAATATTCAATTCACTCATCATTCTCACTCAGGTTCGCATGGATTGTTATTCAATGCCTATAAACCATCATCAACAGTTTCAGGGAGTTTGAAAGCCTCCGGGAACACGAAGTTTGTAAATAATGAAGGCAGTTATAAAAACGGGGCAGGAGCTATCATGTTTTTTGGGAATTATGGTACGATGGATTTTTTGATTTCTGACAAATCAACCGGAGCAAATACTGATATTGAATGGGGTGAACCAAAGCTAAGAATTAAAAGAGATGGCACAGTAGGAATTGGTACTTCCTCACCGTCTATGAAGCTTGATGTTTATAATTCTGAAATAGAGGAATCATTCAAGTTGACTACTGGTACAGACGGAAGAGTTTTAACAATGCGAGGAGAAACCATCAATTTTAAAAGGGCTGGTTCAAACTACATTGCTGCTAGTAGCTTAACCGGTGCTTTGAATTTCAGCACAGGCGGATCGGACATTTACAATGGTCAAATTAGAATGAAAATTACACCTAGTGGGAATGTTGGCATTGGCACCACTTCACCTAATCATGAGCTTGAAGTGAATGGAATAACGCTAGCTAGCAATTTCCGAACAACAACAAGTTCATCCTACAATCATTTTATAAGAAATGGAACAGGGGCAGCTGTTTATATTAATCAAGTATCAAACAACCACCCTATTCTTCGCCTTTCAAGTGGCACTTCAGAACCAAACGAACAAGTGAGGTTTACCGTCGAAAATGATGGATCAGTAGGAATAGGCACCAGCTCCCCTATCCACAAGCTAGATGTAAATGGCACCATCCGCTCCAAAGAAGTAAAAGTAGAAGCGAACAACTGGCCTGACTATGTCTTTGAAGAAGATTACAACCTTCGCTCCCTCGAAGAAACGGAATCTTACATCCAATCCAACAAACACCTTCCTGAAATCCCTTCCGCCAAAGAAATGGAAGCCAATGGCGTACAACTTGGTGAAATGAATATGCTGCTGCTGAAAAAGATAGAGGAGTTGACTTTGCATGCCATCGCTCAGGAGAAAAAACTCTCATCTCAAGACTTAAAAATTGATAATTGCGAATTGACAATTGACAATTTAAGCCAACAGCTAAAAGCCAACAGCCAAAGCCAGAACGAGAGAGAAGCGAAGCAGGGTGAGTTAGAGAAAAGGATCGAGGAGCTGACGTTGCACACGATTGAACAACAGAAGCTCATTAAAACTCAAAGGAGCATCATTGAAGAATTAATTAAAGGAATTGAGAAAATTGAAGCAAACTAAAATGAAAAGATTATTCACTATAATTCTATTGAGTCCAATTTTAATTCATGCGCAAACGAACAGTCCATTAATTCTCAATCGGACGAATGAGGTTATGATAAAACTTCAAGATGGTGGTGGAGATTACACAGGATTTTGGACCATGAATGATGGTATTGGGAATATGGCCATTAAACTAGGAAATGACGGAACGGGAAAACATATAGTTTCAAATGACGGGGCAGCTGAACTTTTATTTGGAGCTCATGGTCAGAATGGATATATAAGTCTGAATGCAGCGAAGAAGGGGACAGCTGGAGACGATGTAACATATTCAATTGCGTTAGTGGTTGATTCGGAGGAGGATGCGATTAAAGTAGCAGTACCTAATAATAGTTTAGGCGGTACAAATGGAGTGAAAATAGCAGATGGATCAGGAGCGCTATTTGCAGATGCCTTAAGTTTTCGCACAAATGAAGGCTTGGATATTGATTTGGGATCAGCTGGAGGAGATATTTTCCTTTACGATGGAAACGGAACAAAATATATTCTTGGAGATCAAGATAATGGGAATTCGGATGGAATCGTCCTTAGAACCACTACTAACCCAGCAAATGGTCAAGCTTTATTTTCTGTTGAATCCTCAGGGAATTCTGAACGTCTTAGGGTGGAGCATTCCGGAGCACTTTCGACAACCAATTATTTACAAGTAAGAAATACAGGCCAAAGTTATGTACAAGGCAAACTTGCTGTAAGTGGAACAACGGTTCCTGCTGGCTACCAATTTTCTGTTGATGGTAAAGCCATCATGGAAGAGGTGAAAGTTGAATTATCCGGAACCTGGCCAGACTATGTCTTCGAACCTACCTACAACCTTCGTACTCTCGAAGAAACAGAAGAATACATCAAGACCAACAAACACCTTCCTGAAATCCCTTCCGCCAAGGAAATGGAAGCCAATGGGGTAGAGCTCGGAGAGATGAATATGCTGCTGCTGAAGAAGATAGAGGAGTTGACTCTCCACTTGATTGATGTCAATAAAGAGAACACGAGCTTACGCCAACAGCTAAAAGCCAACAGCCAAAGCCAGAACGAGAGGGAAGCGAAGCAAGGTGAGTTAGAGAAAAGGATCGAGGAGCTGACGTTGCACACGATTGAACAGCAAAAGATGCTTGAAAAGCAAGGAGCCATGATCGAGGCGCAGGGAGATATTATAAAAAATCTAGAAGTAGAATACAGAAAGTTAAAACCAAATGACAGTGAGTAAACTATTTATCCTAATTGCTATTACGCTAATTATGCAAAAAGTTCACGCTCAATTTGAAGCTGAGCCAAGCGTAGAAAATTTAACCCATGTCATCAAAGCGTCTCCAACAGCATCTGAGCTTGGAAGATATGGTGATTATGGTCTAGGTAGTCCGGTTGGTATACCCTCAATTAATATTCCCCTGACTTCCATTAAAGGAAACACTTTTGAGGTTCCAATAAGCCTTAGTTATCGAGGAGGGGGAGTTAAAGTGAATGATATAAGTTCATGGGTAGGAACTGGATGGTCACTAAATGCTGGAGGTGTTATTACTCGTAGTATTAATAAACGACCTGATGACATGCCTTACTCATTAAAAGATTTGTACGATACTGGTTTTGATCCAACTAACCCAAGCAGTGGCCCTTCACCTTTTTACCTCGCAAACAATGTAAACAAATTGTATGATGGTGAGGCAGATGTGTTTACTATCAATGCGTTAGGGTTATCAGGAACCTTCTTTTTTGCTCAGGATGCAAATGGAAATTACGTGCCACACTTGATGGAGCGTTCTGACATTAGAATTGAGTACAATGAATCCACTGACGTTTTTACAATTTGGGATACCAATGGAGTAAAGTATATTTTCTCTGAACAAGAGTTTAGCACTAGTACTACTTACATTGAAGGAAATTTTTTGAACGCAGGCATTACAGCATGGTACCTCACACGAATTGAATCTCAGTACGAAAGTTTCGATTTTGAATATCAAGCGGGTGGTACATCTAATTACCAAATAGGACAGACCCATGTAGAATTCATTGCGCTTCCCTTTTCTTCGAGACATTTTTTCAGTAACCCTTCACCAAGTGAGCCCCAATTACAAATTGATAAGAAATACTTGGTATCTATTATTGCTTCTAATGGAGAGCAAATAACTTTTACGCGTTCCAATAGGTCTGATATTGGCAGCCTAAATCAGTTAGACTATTTAATTCATACAACTGGTAATGCATCCGATCTTGTAGTTGACTTTTATACGTCAGATGTGAATAATAGAATGTTTCTGGATGGGGTTGAATTGAGGGCAACAGGGGCAGACACTAAGGAGTTTTCATTTGAATATAACAACGAAACTGTTTTAGCTGATCGTTTTGGTGGGCAGGACTTTTGGGGATACAATAATGGCGGATCATATACAAACCCTGCGATTCCTACACACGGGATATCCGGGGGCGATAGAGATCCAGATACAGCATATGTAAAAGCAGGAACACTCGAAGCAATTACATATCCTACTGGTGGGACTACTGAATTTGTATGGGAAAGCAACCAATACAACGGGACTAAGACTATTGATGAGAAAGTTTCAACCGAATTAAATTATAATGAAAACAATTGGGACGAAAATGGCGAAATTAACTCGACGTTTACAGTCAATACAAAATCTAGGATATATCTGACTTATGATATCGAGGATTATCAGCCTGTACCGCATGAACCTGCCCTGGAGGGTCGAATCTTATTTTCGCTATTGTCAAACGGAGAGGTTATTCTAGAAAGTGCTTTGACTGGAGATGATTTTGATATTGATCTTGGAACAGTTTTACCAGGCAGTTACCAAATTACACTAGAAAATGATCTTGGCTCCTCAAATGTTTTTGAATTTGATTTCGAGTTAAAATATGATGAGCCAACCGGAAATACAATCATAGTTCCCTATAATAAAACGCTTGGAGGCCTACGTATACAATCAATAATTAACAAAGATGAAAATGGAATAGAACTCGGTAGAAAAACTTATGAATATCCAAATCCCGTAGCGTATGATGATGCAACTCCTCAGGATTTTGTTGAGCAGGTAATGGCTTATGAGCTTCAGAATTTTGGAACAGCTTTTTGCTCAATTCGCAAGGCACATTATGCCTATAAGGTTAGTAATAATCGATTAGATGGAACTCCCCCCGATCACCCGGCGATTTACTCGGAAATAACGGAGTATAGTGGAACTCCGAATGAAAATAATGGAAAAATTGTCAAGACATTTTACACACCATATGCACATACTTCATATCCATATTCGAGTCCTGGGTTCGTATACAATACATTGAGAATGCAACAAGTATATGATGCTTCCAATAACGAAGTAAGACGAACGACATATGACTATGAATTCGTAAATAAGAAAAGTATAACAAATCTAATAGCAGGTTTTGAAGCACGAGATGGTTGTGAGATGGAAGACGAATATTCTCCTTCACATGTTATTTCTATGGAGCTCTTCACACTGATATCGCGATGGAAAAAATTAAGAAGTGTTGAAACGATTGAGTACCTGGATGGTAATGAATTAAGTTCAACAATGAATTACACTTATTATAGGCCAAATAATCACATTAACCCCAATGAAATTCAAACCCTTTCAAGTGATGGGCAATCAAGAAAAAAGATTACACTTTTTCCAGATGACTTCAGCGGTACATCAGCTGAAGAAGTCGGTTTAAGAAATTACTTTTCAGGGCTTCCTATTGAAACTGTGCATGTGGTAGGTGACGAAATAATCAAGGGAAGACTTAATAAATATAACAGTAATGGAGAATTGTTAAACGTTTATGAAACCACCTACGAGGAAGATGAATACCCAACTAATTATACGTTTTCGAATGGAACTACTGACCCCTCAGCAAACACTGGATCGTTCAATAAAGCAGCGCATTATGATAACGAATTAGTTTCAATGGAATATTATGATAATAGAACGGGTCAGGTTAAGCATGTCATAAAAAATGGTATAACCACAGCTTATCTGTGGGGGCATAATAAGGCCTATCCTGTTTGTCAAATCTCTAATATTGACTTGGCAACCATAGAATCTATTCCTGGCTTTTCACTAAATAATTTAGAAACCAATGCTTCTGAGCAAGCTATTAAAAATGAGTTGGAGAATATCCGTAATAATACAAATAGCACGCAATCTTTCATGGGATACATTTATGAAATAGGACATGGAATGAAGTGGTCTTTAGATGGAAATGGTAGAGTAACTCAATATTCCTACGATGGGTTTGGGCGATTGCTTCAAGTTAGGGATGATCATGGGAATATCCTTCAAGAATTTGAATACAACTATGGTTCTAACTAATCAGCTAATCACAATGAAAAGAATTATCACAATAATCACCGTTGTATTCCTTGTTTTTAGTGCATTGGGACAGACTGCAACTAAGAACTATGTAAAGACTGTCACTGCCAGACAAGAAACTACCACCTCGATCATTTCAAGTGGCAGTAATAGCCTTACCAAGCAATCTGTTCAGTATATGGATGGACTTGGAAGATCAATTCAAACCATTACAAGGTGGGGATCTGGTGACGAGAAAGATATGGTTACACCGATTGAATACGATCAGTATGGGCGACAGGTCAAAAGTTATTTACCATATAGTTCAGGTCTAGCCAATATGGCATTTAGGGTCGATCCAGTTTCCGAGCAAAGCTCATTTTATAGTCCTTATGGGGCAGATGGAGATTATGCTTTCAGCGAAACCCGATTTGAAGATACACCACTTAACAGGCCGTTGGAGCAAGCTTCTCCGGGTGACGATTGGAAGATAGGAGCTGCTACAATCAATTATGAATATGGATTCAATGATGAAAATGAAGTGATCCTCTGGGATAATTCTAACCTGAGCACCATTATTGGGAACTTCTATCCAGGCAATTCTCTGTACAAGAATTCAGTAATAGATGAGGACGGTAATAAGACCGTGACTTATACAAACAAACAAGGCCAAACCATTTTGAAAAGATTGTATCTGACCCAAAATAAATGGGCTGATACCTATTATATCTACGACGATTTTGGGAATCTACGTGTTGTCCTTCCACCTGAATCGCTGGTTATATTGAATAACAGCAGTGCAGGAATCAACTGGAATAACTACACACTCATTACGTCAGACTATACAATAAATCAAACAGAGGACACGGACAAATTTGTTTACATGGGAGACATAACGGTAACTATCCCTAATAACGTTACAGTCAAACCTGGCTTTGAACTTAAAGCTATTAACTCAATTATTACTTCGGAAACGTTAGATGCATATGCCTTCCAGTATGATTATGACGGCAGAGGCCGCATGATCTCGAAAAAAGTACCCGGATCAGAAGCCGTTCATATGGTCTATGATAAATGGGACAGACTCGTCCTCTCCCAGGATGGCAAACAGCGTGAAAACAATGAGTGGCTGTTTACCAGCTATGATGCTCTAAACAGGCCCGTCATGACCGGGATCATCACGGATAATGATCCAAACCGCCAATCACAGGAAGGCATGCAGGCACATATCATGACCATTGACAACCGCTACCTGGCCTATGATGGAAGTGGCGAGCATGGATATGACAATCAATCTTATCCCTTTGTGACCGAGAGTGGTGGCACAGTAAAAGAAATTCTTACCGTCACGTATTACGACAACCATAGCTTTGTAGACGATGAAGGTGTTTTAACACACCTTGCAGGATTTAACTTTGAATTAGTCCCGGATTTCGACCCCACGGTAGACCCTTCAAATGTAGATGAATTTCACTTACTCCCAGAGGAGAACCTCCAAGTAAAAGGACAAGTAACAGGAATGAAAACTCAAATGGTTGGAACAGAAGGTTACATCGAGAGCATAACATACTACGACAACAAATACCGACCCATACAAATGGTTTCCGAAAATCACCTGGGAGGAACAGATATCACGAGCAACCAGTATGATTTTGTTGGGAACCTTCGTAAAACGCAGACCGCTCATTCGGATGGAAGTACTACAACCACTATCAAACGGCGATTTACCTACGACCATATGGATCGGTTGGTCAATACGTTTCATAAGCTAGACGACAACCCAGAGGAAAGAATTGCTCATAATGAATACAATGAGCTGGGTGAGCTAATTACCAAAGACTTACACGAAGGAGAGCAATTCCTGGATTATTCCTACAACATCCGTGGCTGGCTTACAGCTATCAATGATCCGGCAAGTACGGACGATACGCACCTGTTTGGGATGAAACTCCACTACAATGACAATCCACTGGATTCGAGAAAAAATTTCAACGGCAACATTTCCGCCATGGAATGGAGCAACTACGATGCTAATGGTTCTGGCTATAGTGAGCGTGCCTACTCGTATGCATACGATGGACTTAACCGTCTAACTGATGCACGGCATTATCAGGATAAATCTTCAGGTTCCAACGCTTTCGATGTACAGGTTCCGGGATATGACCTCAATGGAAACATTAAACGCCTGATACGAAAAGGAGAAAATGGATCGAACGTAGACAACCTTACTTATACCTATAATGGGAACCAGCTTCTCAAAGTAACAGACTCAAACGGCTCTGAAGGTTTCGACAATGGTAGCTCAGGTTACGGTACCGACTACACCTATGATGCCAACGGCAACATGATCTCAGATGCCAACAAAGGCATCACTTCCATTGAATACAACCATCTGAATCTTCCTACGGCTGTCACCCTGAGCACCGTCGAAGGGTCAGGCCGTATCGAGTATTTATACGACGCAGCAGGCATCAAACTACAGCAAAAGGTGTATAAGGATGGAACCCTTGAGAAAACCACCGACTATGTAGGAGAGTTTATATACGAAGATGGTGAATTGCAGCTGATTCAGCATGAAGAAGGCCGCATAGTCCCTAAAAATGATGAATGGGACTACCAATACCACCTAAAAGACCACCTGGGTAACGTACGTGTGACGTTTAGTACTGAGCCTGAGAATTATACGATGGTGGCTACCATGGAGAATAGTAATGAATCTGAAAGTTTCTCAAACTATGTAGCTGAGAGTGAGACCGTTTCTGGGGAAGCCAATAGCGGGACATATGTGTCAAAAAATAGCAATCTGTTGAATGACGGTTTGGATCTCAACACATTTTTGCAAATAAATAAGCGTGATACTGTTAAGGTAAGTGCATATGCCTATTACAACGATGCGGGATCATCTTACGATCTAGCAGCTGGATTAATAGAAACAGCTCTTTTTGGAGCATTTAGTTCAAGCTACGCGGCTGAAGGATCAACAGTTACTCAAACAAACTTTGACAATGCATTTGGAAATGGAACGCTA
The DNA here is from genome assembly GCF_040220215.1 of Ekhidna sp. Classification (GTDB taxonomy): domain Bacteria; phylum Bacteroidota; class Bacteroidia; order Cytophagales; family Cyclobacteriaceae; genus Ekhidna. Next base: position 14,087 of record NZ_JAVJTR010000013.1, on the reverse strand, counting down.
TTAGGAGGAAGATCTACTTCGACGACTGCTCCTCCTGCATTTATCAATTACATCTTCTTTGATCGAGAAATGAATTATATCACTGCAGGATTTGAGCAGATTACAATGTCATCAAATGGGTCATCTGTACAAGTGATTGCAGATAATTTCATAGCAGATCAAGATGGATATCTACTTGTTTATTTATCGAATGAAACAGATCAGTCAAGTGAGTTGATTGTTAGCTGGGATGACCTGGAGATCTACCACGGCAAGACGAATGTTGTTTCGACGCAGGATTACTATCCTTTTGGTTTGGCTTTTAACTCCTATAGAAGAACTGCTTCAAGCCCTCAGAATTACCTTTTCAATGGAGGTGCAGAGTTAAATCCAGTTACAAATACATATGAGACTTTATTCAGAGGGTATGACCCTGCTATTGGCAGGTTCATGCAAATCGATCCTTTAGCTGACTTCTTACCTGGAATAAACCCTTATCAGTTTGCGTTCAATAACCCAATTGGGTACAATGACCCGACTGGATTAGCTCCTAAATGGTGGATAAGACTTAGGGCAACTGTTAATAGAATTGGAAATGCCTTGAAAGGGAGTAATGCAGCTGGAGTTGCAGTTGGCAAGCACAAAGGGGAAGTATTTGTAGCCCAAACAAGAGGTGGGAGTCGTAGAGGAACCTCAACATCACGTAATAATACATCTGCAATTGCAAGTACTCCTGTGGGAAATATTGATAAACCTTCCTTTGATCCGCCAGAAATTGATTGGGGCGGTAGAAAAGATCCACCAGAGTTAATAGCACAGAAAGATTTTCCTAAACCAACGCCAATACCACCTAGAGGAAGGGATGTTGTACCCGGTAGTACTTTGGAATTTAGAAGTAATCTATTCCATGGCGGATCTGATGAGTTCAGGCATCCGCAAGGAGCAAAGAGATCACTTGCTGATGCTTACAGATCGTTGATGAGCAATAAAGATATGAGGGTAATTATTAGAGCATCAACAAATCTTACTTGGGGAAGACATGCTGGCACGCCTGTTGTTAGAAATGGGAAAGCCCTGAATGGTTATAATTTGGAAAACTTATTAAACGATAGAGCGAGAGCTGTTAGAGATGCATTGATCGAACTTGGTGTACCTGAAGATCAAATTGAGATTGGTGGTAGACCGCTATATCAAGATTTAGATGGTGTTACAACTCCTGGGTTTAGGTTAGACTTTAAGAGAAAAGAATGAAAATAATACTTGTGCTTATCATATTGCTACCTCTAAAAATGTTAGGCCAAAAGGTTGATAGTGTTATTTTTTGGACGGATAGCTATGACTTAACCTGGGATGATTTTCAAGGCAACTCTGATTCATTGTCTTTTGCAATTGAAAGCAATCGACTTGCCAATGCAGCCTCTTCGGTTGGTTTGGAGTTTGTTGGGGTAGATTCTATGGTTGGCTGTTATTTACTAAAATCTGTCTTTTACAGAAACACATCTTGGACTACAGATACAACAGATTTACTTTTAAGTCACGAGCAAGTACACTTTCATTTGATTGAATTATCAGCACGAAGATTTAGAAAGAGGTATTTAGAAGAATATAGAAATTGTATTAATGAGGATGATTTGAATGACCTTTTTGACTTGAGTTTTAAAGAATTTACTGATAACTCAAGCTTATATGATGCTCAAACCAACTACGGTACGGTTGTCATCAATCAAAAGCTTTGGAATGAGAAGGTAAAAACAAAACTAGACAGCCTTAAAGACTATACAGAAAATGTAGTAATATGTTACTGTGACTAATTATTAAGAAAATAGATATAAAACCCTCGCAGAAATGTGAGGGTTTTTTTATGCTCTTTTTCAATCAGTTTATACACTATTTAAAAAGTATTTAAAAGGTATTTAAAAGGATTTTAAAAAGTATTTAAAAGCGCACTCCTAATGATATTAGGAATTATTTTTTATAAAATATTTTTATATATAAAAACATATATACAATATGCGTGGAAAAGTGGGTATAATTTGTGGATAGATTAGAGAATGTACTTGTATGATTATTAGAATTTGTATATATCTTTGTAAGGACTATGATAAAATTTGACATAAAAGAGCCGCAAGAGTCCATAGGGGTAGTTAAGGCCACCGTTCACAAGAATGGTAAACTAGGCTTCTCAAGTGGTGCAGCTAAGAGGTTGAAGCTGGATAGTCAGAACTATTTTCAAGTAGCTACAAACGCAGATGACCCTGATGATGACAACCTGTATCTAATTCCTTCACATGAAGGAGCAGATAAGGTTTTTAAAGTTAGTAAGGCTGGAGCGTATTACTACATGAGAATAAAGCACATACTTGATGATGCAGGTATGGACTACAGAGAAGAAAAGATCATCTTCGACATAGTGAATATGGAGCAAGATGGAATGACATTTTATAAACTGACAAAAAGAAGGTGATAGATAAGCACAAATTGAAATAAAACTCATAAAAAACCCCAGAACAGTTGCAGCCGGACTGGGGAATTTTGGAATATCAAAGTGTCTTTTGAGTCACGGAGGCTTATCACCTCTGTGGATATTCCTTTTTTGTTGAAAAACAAATATACAGGCTGCCATTGAATTATTAATAAATAAATATTAAAGCCAATGGTAAATTTTAGACGAAGAAGCACCACTACGAGAGGTGCAAATTTTGATGCCGTCACTGTAGAAGCAGTATGGCGGAAGGGACAAACGGTTCCAGGTTATGACAGTAGTTCTGTAAGAAAGGACACTTGTGGTGCTTGGATGAAACGTACTGAGTATGGTAACACAGACTCAGAATACGGTTGGGAAATAGATCATATTATACCTGCTTCCAAAGGAGGAACAGATGCTCTATCAAACCTACAACCGTTACAATGGGAGAATAATCGCTTTAAGAGTGATAATCACCCTCGTTGGAGTTGTAAAGTGAAAGCAGCGTAAGCTGTATTTGATAAGTAAAAGAAAGGGGCAGCTGTTTTAGCTGTCCTTTTTTTTATGCTCCACTAAGTGCGTTGCTAAGTGTGTCCTTTAGCTTCTTTTTAGAAATCAATCCGTCAATGATCTTGAATATAGATTGCTTCTCATCTTCATCCAGCTGTTCGAGAATCTGAAGTTTTTGCAGTGTAGACTTATCAATAGAGTTTACATCTTCCAGCGGATCATTAGAAATAAAGAAGTCGGCAATCTCTACACCAATCGCTTTAGCGATCTTATCCAATGTAGTTGTGGTGGGATCGGTTTTACCCTTTTCAATCTTAGAATACTGTGATTGATCCATTTTGAGGGACAGGGCGACTTCTTTTTGGGTCATCCCCCTTGCTTCTCTTAACTTCTTTATACGCTCTCCGATGTTCATAAATGGATTTTTGTATCCATAAAACTATTGTTTTAAGTGCTAAGTATCAAAATAGATAAATCTGTATTGGATAAATATATCCAATAAGGTATGTTTGTTGAGTGGACATATTATTCCAAAAGTTTATGAATACAGTTAGCAAGCTCGACACCACCAACTCCGATCACATCATTTACAAGCACACTCCAATGGACATAGCAGTTTTGGGCGGAATCCGCTTAGAAGGCTTAGACAGAATGAGAGTAACATTAAAGGTTCAGGTAGAGCATCTGAGTATCAGGCACAATCTGGACTTGTACAATGACAACCAAACGGAGAAGCTGATCCGGAAAATAGCAGAAAGGTTAGAGATCGGAACTAGTGTAGCGGCAGCAGCACTGACAGACCTGACTGATGAGCTAGAAAAATACAGACTAGAAGAAATTGAGCGGCAAACCAGCAAAACAGACAAGAGAAAGCTACTATCAACGGAAGAAATCAAAGAAGCTCAGAAATATCTAAAAGCTCCAAACCTGATGGCTCGAACAATGGAGGACATAGGAAGATCAGGAGTGATTGGAGAAGAAGACAATCGGCTTTTAATGTATCTGATCTTCACAAGTAGGAAAAGGGATAATCCACTTCACATCATCAGTTTAGGAAGTTCAGGAAATGGAAAGACACATTTACAGGAGAAAGTATCAGCTCTGATACCAGATGAAGATAAACTGGAAATCACCACACTATCAGGAAATGCCTTTTACTACTTCGGACAACAGGAGTTGAGAAACAAACTGATCTTGATAGAGGATCTGGACGGGACGGATGAAGTACTGTATCCACTCAGAGAAATCAAATCGAAAAGACAAGTAACCAAGACGGTAGTAATCAAGAACACCAAAGGAGAAACTCGAACAGTAACACTAAAAGTAGAAGGGCCAGTGTGTGTCTCAGGATGTACGACAAAAGAGAGCATCTATGAGGACAATGCAAATCGAAGCTTCCTGATCTATGTGGATGAAAGTGCTGAACAGGACGAACGAATCATGGATTATCAGAGGAAGTTGAGTGCTGGTAAAGTTGACTTATCAGAGCAATGGAGCATCATTGAGCAGTTCCAGAACATGCAACGAGTATTACAGCCTGTGGCCATTAGAAACCCTTTTGCTGAAATGCTTCACATCCCAAAAGAAGTGTTTAAACCAAGAAGGACAAATGCGCATTATCTGGCCTTCATTGAAGCAGTAACCTTTTACCATCAATATCAGAGAGAACGAAAGGCAGATGAAGAAACCGGAGAAGAGTTCATTGAAACAACACTGGAAGACATAGAAGAAGCGAACAAGTTGATGAAGGAAATATTGCTCAGGAAATCAGATGATCTGAATGGAGCGACCAGGAACTACTTCGAGCGATTGAAAGACTGGCTACAAAAAGAGGATAAGAACAGCTTCACGAATGGAGCAGCAAGAAGAGAACTTAGAGTGAATGCCAGTAATCAAAAGCGGTACATGATCGCTCTGCAGGAATGGGGTTTGGTTCAGAAAGTAAAGGGAGATAAGAAGAACGGCTTCAACTATGAAGTAACAAGCTATGAAGATCAGAAGCAAAGGAACCAACGGATCGAAAGTGTGCTGGATAACATCGTGAATGAGATTAAGAAGTTCAGTAAGTCCAAAAGAAGTTCAAAGGCATAAATGAACTTCTTATCAACGAATACAATCCATAAAGCCAGAAAATAAAAGTAGTTCAGTTCAAAACAGAAACACCAACCGAGTGAAAAAGCTAATCCTACAAAATGACTCTTATCGTTACCTAGAGCAGAGTTTTAGGGAATGGCTGGATGTTCAGGGTTATGCACCAAGTACGGTTTACAATCTTCCTAATCACATCCGGGAGCTACTTCACTATCTGGAATCCAAAGACATCCACAACATCAAAGAACTGAACCAGAAACTGATAGAGAGCTATTACCAAAGACTGAAAGAACGGAGCAATCAAAGACGTGGTGGTGGGTTGAGCAATGCACATCTGAACAAGCATATCCAAGCGATTAGAAAGTTTACGACATACCTAAGAAGAGCAGGAAGGTTAGAAATACCGGAAGTGAACCTGAAAGATGAAGAGACAGAACACAAGCTCATTTATCTGACAGAAGAAGAAATCAACGAACTGTTCAAAGCAGTAAAAAAAGCGACAGGGACTTACAACAAATCAGCAGAAGTAGTAGAAGCAATACAGGCAAGGGATCGGGCAATGTTAGCAGTGTTTTACGGGTGTGGATTAAGGAGAAGTGAAGGTGTAGCGCTGGATGTTGTTGATGTGAATTTTGATCGATCTGTGTTGCATGTTCGGAAAGGAAAGAACTACAAAGAGCGCTTTGTCCCAGTCAGCAAAACCAACCTGAAATACCTATCCGATTACATCTACGATCACAGACCAGAATTATTAAAAGGCAGCAAATCAGATGCGTTGTTCATTGGTTCTAATACGATCAAAAGAATGCAGGGACAAAGCTTGTTCGTGAGATTAAAGCGACTGCAATACTATACGGGAAATGTAGACTTGATAGAAAAGGAAATCGGACTGCACACACTCAGGCACTCAATAGCAACTCACTTACTCAAAGCAGGAATGAAGCTGGAAAGTATCAGCAGATTTTTAGGACATGGAAGTTTAGAAAGCACACAGATCTACACCCACATTACAGGCATCAGGCAAGAACGAGAACAACCATTTAATAACATCAGCAACTATGATCCAATCCGACTATCAGAAGATGAGTTTTGAAGAATACCTGAAATCCAAAGCGTTTACAAATGGCAGCATAAGATCGGGAATGAATGTGATCGATCAGTTTAAGGTGTGGTTGAAAAAAGAGAATCTGAGAGCTGAAGAAGTGGGTTATAATGATCTGATGCTGTACATGAAATACAGGAGTAGAAAAGGAGCTTCACAGCGAACAATCCAAGCTTACATGAGTGTAATCAAACACTACTTCGAGCACTTGTTGAGAGAAGAAAAGATCAGCAGTAACCCAGCTTCGGAGATAGAAGTGAAAGGGGTAAAAAGAAAGGTATTGTACCACATCTTGGAACCACACGAATTACAGAGCTTGTACCATAAGTATCAAGACGAATCGCCCAAAGGGATCAGGAATAAAGTGATGTTAGGACTGTTAGTGAATCAGGCATTAAATACAAGTGAACTGGCAAAACTGGAAGTGAAAGACATTGATCTAAGACAAGGAATTATTGATGTGAAAGGTAGCAGGAGAAGCAATGGAAGGAAGTTGAAACTGGAAGCTCACCAAGTGATGGAGATGTACAATTATGTGTTGAAAGTGAGAGAAGAAATCAAAGCAATCCAACCCAAGCGGAAATATCAGGAGCGACAGGAAAATGAGAATCTGTTTATAGGAGATGGTGGAAATGCAGACAACTTTAGCAACTACATGACCCAACTCATGATCAAGGTTAGAAAGATCAATCCGAGTGTAAAGAATGCAAAACAGATCCGAGCTTCTGTGATCACCAAATGGCTAAGAATGTATAATCTAAGAGAAGTTCAATATCTGGCTGGCCACCGCTACATCAGCAGCACAGAAGGTTATTTAGAAAACGAAATGGAAGGGCTGATAGAAGAAGTTCAGCAGTTCCATCCGTTGGGCTAAGTTCCCTTTTTTAGCACCGAGGTAACACCTATCAAAACCAGTAAAATCGTAATAATCCCAACTATCGTAAAATCAACATCAAAGAATCCAATCGGCTCTTTTTTAGCGAAAGAAGCAAATGCATTAATGAGCTGTTGATAAAGGAAAGCGACTACTAAGAATAAGCCCAATCCACCTAATAAAAACCAGAGTATCTTTTTTTCCATACGACTAATCTAAGGTATCTGATAAAGAATTTTATTGATAGGTAAGTTGCCCCCGCTTCGTTCGGCTTAAGGCCTTCACCCCACAGGTAAAGCGGTGTTCGTCATCAGTTGGCTTGCATCCTTCACGCCAGACCTGTTCAGGAGCTTACAGCACCTTCCAGCCCTTCGGGTCTACGAGTCTGTCATGTAGGTTGCTTAGCCTGCCTTCTTCCTCACGGCTGTTACTGTGTCTGATGTCAGAGCTGACAACCCACAAACCCACCTCTGCCAGCACTGGCCACATCCACTCACAGCCTGTGTTAATGCGAGCCTGCTGGCTCAGTCGGACTGGCTAAAGCCACATTGCCAGGCGGGCTAATCGCCCTTCATCTGGCAGGCCTCCTTCGCACTCGCAGACGGCTCGCCGCACAAAATCCCAACGCTAGCTCAAGGCTGTTTTACCTGTCTGTCGCACAGGCCAGATCATGCAAGCATGCCGCGCATCTGATCAATCACCACACAGAGAAAAAGAGTAGCTGCTTGGCCCATCACCCCAATCAATGAATCCGCACAGATCAACGCACAGACCAAAGCTTCATTGATCGGTCTGATGTCGAAACCAAAGAAGCCCTGAACTGGACACGGGTATCCCGAAGGGTACTTTACATAATATGCTTATACAACCCACAGGCCAAATGAAAATCAAACCAATCCGAGGAGCTTGTATAAGAGCATGTTATGTAAAAGTGGAAGGTAAGGGGTTCTTTGGGTAACTTGACTTTAAAAACATTATATGAGATGGACTGAACTTAGATATCCATATAGGCAAATGTTTATCATGCTTCAAACGATCGGTGATACTCAAAAGCAAAAATCAATAGACGAGTTAAATCTTCGAGTCGAAAGAACTGTGGCAAGAGAAATGCTCGAATGGCTTAGAGGACGTGGGTATATAAGGGAAGTAGTTAAAGATGAAATTAGCTTCTTCTCAACCACTAGAAACGGTGATAGACTGATCTACAAGCATAGAGATGCTGTTCAAAATGCAGTAGACAAAGAGGAAATGGCTAAGAAAGCCTTTAAAGAAATAAAGCCTATCCCACTTGATCTTTATTACAACAAGTTTAGAAATCACTTCCAAAAGCATCAAGGATTGTATACGATCATTGGAATCATCATTGGCCTCATTGGCTTATACATTGCTTTTGGATAGCACCTCACTCAACTGAAGAAATTACTACCTTAGCGGTAGGCAGAAGGCCTAAAAAGTTCTTTAGTTTTTTGTTTGGATGGCACTAGGAGAAAAAGTGTGATCGGTAATTTTTTGCGATAGTTATACTCCCTTTGGGCTGGAATTTAACTCGTACTCCAGAACGGCAAGTACGCCTCAGAAATACAAGTACAATGGAATGGAAGAGCAAGAAGAAACTGGATGGTTACAACCAATGGAGTATAGAATGTATGATCCTGCTATTGCTAGGTTTTTAATGATTGATCCAATTATAAAACATCATGAATCTCCTTACGCATGGAATACTAATAATCCCCTTTCATTTGCTGATCCACTTGGTTCTGATTCCACTCAAAGAGCTAATGCTTTAGCAAAAGCAGAAGAATTTGTAGATCAGAACCCCGGAAGTTCATGGGTAGAGGGAGCTAAAGGAGGTCCCGGAGAAAACGTTGACTGCTCTGGAATGACATCAGCATGTGTAGTAGCAGGTGGTGAGGCAGATCCAATTTCTCAAAGTGATGAAGGAGGTGGGGTTCAAAGAACAAATGACGCATTGACATCTGTAGATGAGTCGGATGTAGTTCCTGGAAATTTAGTAATACTTGACAATAGTAAGTCTGGGAAAGATAACCCTACTGGACATACTGGAATTATTACTGAAGTTGCTTTTGATAAGGATGGCAATATAACTACATTGAAAATGATCGATTCAGGAGGTTCAGAAGGGCCAAGGAGAACAACATTAATGGAAAAAGGCAATAAGGAGTATTGGGGCAAAAGAATTACTGGTTTCAAAAAATGGGATTCTAAACCGGATAAGAGGCCTCCCGGACAGTTAAAGGAAGTGATCATTCAAACCAGTGGTACATTTGGACTTCAGAAGAAAGGAATTCTTGACAAATGAGACTAATATTTATAAGCTCTTTAATTTTTATTTTCGGATGCAGTAAAGTGGCCTCTGAGGCTGATCAAGGGCATCAAACAACTGAAAAGATTGAAAAGGAAGAAGCCGTTAATAGTGCTTCTTTAGCTTCAATAACTATTTACCAAAAAGATGTAAATCATATAGAAAAAGATGAATTAGAAGAGCTTGATTCTTCACTAATAACATCCATAGCTAGCTACTTAGGGTGGTCAGGAACCAAAATTAGAGCTTATACATATAAAAGTATAAGTTCAAATGCCAAGGTAATACTATTAAATTCAATTAGAGGAAAATCATTTTATCTGCTTTTGCATGAAGAATCTGAGTTAATAGAAGTTGTCAATATCACTAAAGACCAATGCAGATTAATGAAGCAATATGCCGAATATGAGTTAATTCATTGTGAGACAAAAAGTGCTTCTGTTAATGATATTGAATTAATAATATTTGAAAACAAGTATGAAATCAAGGAATATTCTGATTATACAGAAACAGTCCAAGATTCATTAACATATACTTTTAAGATCAGAAATGATATTGAGTTGATTGATATTGACAGTGTAAGATTAAAATATTGATACCTCTGTTCTCGTCCTCATGCTACGAGAGTTCCTAGAAAATTTTAAAAGCCCACCACTCGGAGGGTTTTATTTGGTGGGAACTAGGAGTTCTCGTATATCTACATCAAGAATTTGAGCGATTTTTTTAAGCACTTCAATGCTGGGTTGAGTGTTGTTGTTACAATAATTTGTTACCACAACGTAACTTTTTCCAATCTGGCTTGCTAGCCAAGTCTGGGTTCTTCCTTGCTTAGTCAATACTTCTTTAATTCGATTCACTTGGCTTTTTTCTACAGCAAACATAATAACTGTGTTTGCATCAAAGAATAAACATGAGATGTATTGTGTGATAATATAAAATATTATTAAATTATAATATAATTCAATATATATTTGTATTGTATTTTAATATAAAAATCAATGAAAGAACTCGAGCTATCTCAATTCCTCCAAAATCAATCCCTCGAAGAAACCATTGAAGTACTGGATGATATGCTTTACCTGTTGGTATTGAAAACACAATGCCTATGGAAGTGGAGCAGAAGGCAGTGCGTTGATCAATCCAGATCAATCTGAACTTGATCAGGAGCTTGCAGGCATGGGTGGAAAAGGTGGTTCCAGTTCAGCACCACGCGCTTTTCTCAATTACATCTTCTTCGATAAAGACATGAACTATGTATCTGCAGGTTTTCAGCAGATATCAACGGCAGCACAAGGAGTAGGAGCTCATGATTCGGTCACACTTGATCTTCCTCCGTTTGAACAAGACGGATATGTTTTGGCCTACTTAAGTAACGAAAATCAAGAGGCTGTGAATGTCAACTTCGACGATTTCACTATTTATCACGGCAAGACGAATGTAGTTTCGACGCAGGATTACTATCCTTTTGGTTTGACGTTTAATGAAAGTGTGAGGACGGCTTCAGAGCCTCAATTGTTCCAGTTCAATGGTAAAGAAACAATCGAAGAGCTAGGTTGGATAGATTACGGAGCAAGAATGTATATGCCTGATATAGGTAGATGGTTTAATGTTGATCCGCTAGCAGGAGAATATATGATGCATAGTCCGTACCATTATACTTATAATAATCCTATCAACTATATTGACCCAGATGGAAGAAGAATCGATCCAGTAAAAACTAAGGATGAAGTTGATGAAAACGGTGTAAGACAAATTGAGGTTACTTTTAATATTTCAATTAAAATACTTAATAATAGTAGATCAGGTGTAAATATGAATGAGCTTAAAGGCCAACTAAGATCAATGTTGAAAGAAGCTTTTTCAGGATCATATGGAGTAGCTGCTGCTAATCTGAATTATACTTTTAAAGCTGGAGATATTAGTATTGATAACGTAAGTTCAATGGATCAGGTGTCGGAATCCGATCATGTGTTAACTATTGTTGATGATGTTGAAGGTAAGGCAGTTGATAAAAATGGTAACGTTAGGGACGCTGCTGGAATGGCAGAGTATGGAATGAAGAATTTATGGAGTGAGGGTGGATCAGCGGGTGAAGTTGCTGAACGTACAGTCCATGAATTAGGTCATAGTGCACGAAGAAATCATAGTTGGCAAGACAATGATGAATCAACAAATAATTCTCAAAATTATATGTCATATGATAGAGATTGTCCTTGTGATTTTAGTGGAAGTCAGTTGTTGGATATGTTTGCCAATAGAGATAAATTAAATCAAGGGAAAAATTGGACAAGAGCTACTGGAGAAGAAGGTAAGGTTACAAAAACAACTCAACTCAGTCCCGATAGTGATGCATACAAAGGAAAGAAAATACCTAGACCAGTAGGAAAACAATGATACCATTATGAAAAAATATTTTTTAATAATTAGTTGCTTGATTTTTGGATGCAATACCAAAGATCAGGAAAACGCATATTTATTGTTTAGCAATACAATAGATGATCCAAATGAATTAGAAGTAATTGTAGCCCTCGATGAGAGCCAAGTTTTCAATGGGAAAATCAAAACTGCCAACTATGCTGATAAGTATAGTTTGCTAAAGGTTAAAATGAAAGCTGGAGACAAAAGCTTAAATATTGCTTTACCTAATTTATCCGTTGACGAAGAATTTCAGTTTGAGTTTGACTCTATAGGTGTTTACTTGATTACTCTGACTCATAAGCCTATAACAACCCATGAAGATTCTTTAGAACCAGTAATTCTTTTTAGAGAGTTTGAGGATGTAAATGATTTAAGTGCTTATGATTCTTTAGACCTAGATTATTTAACAATTGATTGAATTAGATATTAAGAATAATCAAAACCCACCTTCATCAATACGGTTGGGATTTTGGTTTTTTAGGGGGTAATCTTCAAGGGGCAATTAAGGATATATCCAAAAGCATGTTGAAATAATGTAATTCAGCTTAATTCCTCTATTTACTACTTGAATACAGACGGGCAGATGAAGGGGACTAGGTTGTTTGATTGTCTGATGAGTAGGTTGTTTGTTGAATGATACGATACGCATCATAGTATTAAATTCTATGCTCTCTCATTTTCAGGTAGTTACATTTTTTGAGTATTGACATGGTAGAATATTTGGTAGAGATCAGAATGATTTCGGCAGATCAACAGATAGAATATTGGAGTTTTCTTTGAAAGAAAGTAATGCTAATACTATAGGGCAGATGAACAGATATTAAAACACAACTTCTTGAGAAATTTTATTGATATCAATCTACTATAGATTGATTAAGTAAAAAATAAACCCTCAAAAAGTATCTATCATCTGTATGAACACTTAATTATTATCTAAAAACATTCATTTTTTCATCTGTTCATCTGCAACTTCTATCTTCATAGTTTCAAATTTCACTACAAATGCAGGATGAAGAAATGATTATGATTGAACCTGATGACAATATCAGGTATTCGAATGACTCTTGGAATACTGAAGATTACACTCTTGTTGAGAGATCCATCATTGACTCTTGTAAGCATATTATAGCAGAAGATGGAAAAGATCCAGAGTTGAAAGTGAAGCTTGACAATCTTGCATTTCTACTAGTCAATCTGAAAAACTATTACAGTATACTTTCAGAGTATCCCCCACTGGCGCGGAAGTTACTTCCGTGACAGACTAGTAATTAAACTTTTGTGACTAGTAAAATGAGGTTCTTATTTTTGATGTGTGAGCGAAAAATACAAAATCAGAGATCAGGACAAAATCTACTTTGTGACTTTTAGTGTAGTTCAGTGGATCGATGTTTTTACTCGTCCTGTTTATAAAGAAATTGTTATTGAAAATCTGAAATACTGCCAGGAGCATAAAGGATTAGAAATATATAGTTGGTGTTTGATGCCAAATCATATTCATTTAATAGTTGGTAGGAATGGTCAGGAACATATCCAGGATATCATCCGTGATTTTAAGAAGTATACCTCAGTTAAAATAACCAAAGCAATTGAAGAAAATCCCCAGGAGAGTAGAAGGGATTGGCTTTTATGGATGTTTAGAAAACTGGCAGAAAAAAGCAACAAGCACCAAAAATATTGCTTTTGGCAAAATGAATATCATCCGATAGAACTTTCTGACTCAAAGATGATGCAGCAAAAATTAGATTACATACATAATAATCCTTTAACTGAGCAAATTGTAAACAATCCTGAAGATTATCTGTATAGCAGTGCAATCGACTATGCTGGAGGTAAAGGTTTGATTGAAATCAAATTCATAGAATAAGTATTAATTCCCCTAAGAGTCACCCTAGGACAGGGAGATGGAATAGCGGACTCTGAGGAATACAGGTAGCAGTATATTTGATCATGCCTACGCATCGAATACACGAAGAGAAGGAGGCCTTCTATTTCTGCACATTTACTTGTCACAATTGGCTTCCTTTGCTAGAAAAGACCGAGATTCATACGTATCTGCCCAACTAGATAAATCAATTCATCAATGCCAAGCAAATCAGAGCTTCAGTAATTACCAAATGGCTAAGAATGTACAACTTGAGAGAAGTTCAACAGTTTCATCCGTTGGGGTAATCTGTTAAATATAATTTAACCTCAGTTCGATATAAAACCAATAAAAAACCTACCCTAAGGTCACTCAGAGCCTTTTTTAGTTGGAAGTGCGAGGGAAAAAAGGCGTGGAGTCTTTCTTATTCGAAGAGATTCCACGGCTTCCAACCCACTATCAGCC
>NZ_JAVJTR010000012.1:0-101179 GCF_040220215.1 Ekhidna sp. | reverse complement strand
CAGTGCAGCTCAAATAAATTATAGTGATGTATTTGAAGACGAGGATGGTGATGTGCTTACTATAACAGTTAGCAGCAGTGATGAAACTGTAGTCACTGTAGAAGTAATCGCAAATGATCAAATCCAGATCAATGAAGTGGGCATTGGAACATCGACTATCACTTTGACAGCTAATGATGGGAACGGCGGATCGGTTTCGGATGAGTTTATTGTCACCATAAGTGAGGCTCCAAACAATGCCCCGGTAGTCATTAACCCACTTGATGATCAAACAGGAGTGGAAGAAGGATTCGGTGCTGTGCAAATTAACTACGCTGATGTCTTCGAAGATGCCGATGGTGATATTTTAACCATTACCGTGACTAGCAGTGATGAGGCTGTTGTTACCGTTGAAGTAATTGCAAATAATCAAATCCAGGTCAATGAAGTTGGAATCGGCACAAGTACGATAACGCTGACTGCTGATGACGGTAATGGAGGAACAGTTTCAGATGAGTTCATCTTCACAGTCAATGAAGCTCCTCTTGGAGTGGCCGATCTTGAAGTGAAGATTTATCCAAACCCATCTTCAGATTTTATTTATGTGAAATCTAATGTTGATGTTTCGGTGAGATTGACTGACCTAAATGGAAAAACGATAGAAAGAAAAAGCGGAAGTCAACTTGAGTTTGATATTCAGTCTCTGTCTTCAGGACTGTACATCCTAAGGGTGAGCAATGGTGACCGTTCATCTGATTACAGGATAATCAAGGCAAACTAAGGCAGTCCAGTTATTGTGGGCGCTGACGCGATGGGCCGGTTCGCCCTGTCAAACCGGCCCTTTTTAAAAGCAAACTAAGGCAGCAAACGCTAATGGCGCTTGCGAAGGCCGGCTCCAGGAGTCGGCCTTTTTTGGTTTTAGCGGTCTAAAAATTCCTATTTTTAACAGAATAACATATTGATAACTAGCATTTTATGCAAATTTCATTGTATATTATTGATTATTTTTAGAGAATAATATTGAAACTCGTGCTAATCAGTTTTTTGTGATTAGTGCGCTTTAAATCGTCTATTAAAAAATTAATTAATTATGAAGAGAGTTGTTCAACTACTGATACTTTGGCTATTGACACCACTCCTCCTAAAAAGTCAGGAAGTCCAAATCACCAACATTCAAATGAAGGGTCCTGATGTTATCCTGACCTATAATCTAATAGATGAGCGAATAGATCGTAGTTACTCTATCCATCTCTACAATTCAATTGACAATTTCATTCAGCCGGTTAAGAAAGTATCTGGTGATGTGGGTGTTGATATACCTGTAGGAGCTAATAAAACAATAGTGTGGAAAGCAAAAGATGAACTCGGTGATTTCAACGCTGGATTAAAACTTGAAATAAAAGGACAGCTCTATGTGCCTTTTATAGAGCTGGACGGAATTGAAAAAGGCATGGTCTTCAAGAGAGGGAAGTTTGCAGATTTCCGCTGGACCGGTGGCCGAGGTGATAATATCCTCACGGTTGATCTTTATCAAGGAGATAAATTGGTTAGAGGCCTTGGAGAATTACCAAATACCGGAAACGCCATTTTGAAAATTCCAAATTCAGTCCCTCCGGGAAAAGACTATCGATATAAAGTAAGCGACGAGCGTAACCGGGACGAGGTGGTGTATTCACCAAGTTTTGAAGTAAGGCGAAAATTTCCATTGCTCATCAAGGTTGGCTCTGGAATAACACTTGGCGTATTTAGTTATTACGTCATAAAAAGCCTCATTCCTGTCAATGAGCCAGACATAAGTGGACCACCATTCCCAGGAGAACAATAAAATACAATGAGAAGCATGAAGAAAATTTTTATTCTATTTGGACTGATAGCAGTAATAGACGCCTGGTCTCAGGTGCCAACATATAAATGGAAAGGAGGATCTCAAGTAACTCTTGCCGGACCAAATCTGATTAAGACTGGCCCTGGCCCCAGACAGGGTGCATCATCCTTCACTGACTCTGAAGGTAATTATTGGCTATTTGGCGGTTTTGGCCATGATTTTACAAGTAGTCAGGGGTATATGAATGATCTCTGGAAGTATGACAGAAATTCAGAAGTGTGGACTTGGGTGGATGGTCAAATGTCAACGAATAAGGCAGTGCCAACTTATAACAATTCCCTTGCTTTTGATGGTGTGGATGATTATGTGATCCTTTCAGAAAACCCCTTAAAGTACGATAGCACCTTTACTATTGAGCTTTGGTTCAAAACTAATCAAACAGGAGATTTGATATCCTTTTCCGCAGAGAATACAGGCGATCCAAATCAGGGTTGGGGACTAGCAGTAACGACTAATGAGATTTGGGTAACAAAATTCAATAACCAGATAACCGCAAGTTTCCCAACTGTGTCGTTAACAGACAACCAGTGGCATCATGTAGCCATCACATTTGATCCCGGCGATAACCTGTTTAATGGACAAACCATGACTGCTTATTTAGATGGTCAATTAGTTGGTTCGCAAGGCGTTGGCTTCACTTTCAATCAAAATTTTACAACTCAATTCACCTACATTGGTGCAAATAGAGGAAATGGTACTTCAGATCATTTCAAAGGTCAGATTGATGAGGTTCGATTTTGGAGCTATGTCAGAAATGCCGGAGAAATATTATCCAATCACACCATAGAAATATCCGGAAACGAAGACGGACTTGAAGCATACTATGATTTTAATCAAGGGCAAGCTAACAGCTCAGGAAACTATAATGATGTCGTATTGGATAAAACAGAAAACGAAATAGAAGGCATCAGAAATTCAGAGATATATAGAGAAGGTATTTTCATTGGTAAAATGGCTAAAATGAGAACATGGAGCTATGCATTATCAGAGGTTGAGGTAAAAAATGCAGCTCGATCCTCTGTAACCGGAAGTGAAACAGATTTAGCAATGGCTTACCAATTTGATAACGGAAATGCCTCAATTACACCATATGAAGACAATACTGCGGTAACTTTCTTAAATGATTTGTCGACAGGCGATGATGGTTTTTTGAACAATTTTACGCTTAATGGTACTGGATCTAACTTTGTAGAAGGTGCGTTTAATGTATTGCCGTATTCATATTCGTCTCAGTATGATGGGTCAGGAATTGTTTTAGCGGATTTAAATAATGACACTTTTGATGATGTTGTGACCTCCAATGGGAACAATAATTCTATAAATGTTTTTCTAAATGATCAGAGCGGTCAATTAAACCCAAGAGTTGAACACTCGGTTGGAACAAACGCCAGGGATATAGCCACTGGATTTTTTAACAATGACCTTATACCGGATATTGCAGTAGCAGCCTGGGCAACATCTGGTGATGAAGTAATCCGAGTGTTTTTCGGAAATGGAACAGGAGGTTTCTCTTCATCAAGTGATATTTCACTTCCAATAGATTCAGAGCCCAATGTGGTCAAAACCGCTGACTTTAATGGCGACACTTTTGATGATATAGCCGTTTTATTAAGGGGCGAGCGTTCAATAGAAATTCACTTTGGAGATGGGAATGGTTCCTTTCCAACCTCATCATCAACCAGTCTGGTATATGGGTCGCTTAACAATGGGTTCCTGGTAGACGACTTTAATAGTGATGGATATCCAGATATTGCTGCAACACTGATTGACGACCTGGGAAATAATTGTGGTTACATTGGTACATTTATCAATGATCAAACTGGACTCTTAACGTTAAATTTATTTCCAAATGATGGTGGGTGCCTTTATGCCTCCAGAATTCAAGCTACCGATTTCAATAATGATGGAAACAAAGACATTATTTTAGTTGATGGTTCATCTCTCTTTTCTTTTCGAGGAAATGGTGACGGCACCTTTATAAATCAGGCCAATTTTCTACAAATAGATGATACTCACCACTTCATTTTAGAAGATGTAAATAATGATAACATAAAAGACGTTATTGGCACTTCATGGCAAGATCGAACACTCACTGTCTATTTAGGCAATACTCAAGGTGGATTTGTGAAATCAGAAAAAGTAAGCGTCCCGGGAGACCCAAATGATATCATAGCCGGTGATTTGGACAAAAACGGATATATTGATTTTGCCACTTCCCACTACACAAATTACACAAGTGTGGTGCTCCGAGAAGGAGATTTTTTCACTCAGCCAACGATTACTCCATCCTTAGATTTTGATGGAATAGACGATTACATCGACATCCCGAACTTAAAAGTTTTTGATGGAGATTTTACGATAGAAGGATGGGTAAAAACCGAAGATAACGGACCCATATTTGCTTTCACCAACAATAATCCACTCTCCGAATGGAACACGGGGCATTTCGCTCTTGTCATTAAAAATAGCAGGCTCACTCTCATGATAAATGGATATGGAGATATTGAAGCCTATTCAGAACAAAATATTACGAATGGCGATTGGCACCATGTTGCTGTTTCAATTTCATTTGATGGAGCCGGTAATGAAACAATTGTCCTATATGTAGATGGAATTCAAGTCAGATATGAGTCAGGCTATGACATTGAAAGTGGAATTGATAATGCCAATGGATCATTTTCGGCCAAACTGGGGTATGCAGCTATGGACTTCAAAAATCAACTTGGATCTACCGGTCTATCTCCGAATTCCAATTTCGTTAGTGGTGTTCCGTTTCCTGAAAATTATAGCGGTAGAGCCTATGCAGCTGAGTGGAGTGTAGGGGATGATTTTTACCTTTTTGGTGGTCAGGGTTTAAATGGTATTCATAACTCTATTAGAGTATATAATGCGGTAAGTAAAACGTGGACCACTATAAAAGGAACAGACACGCCCAATGACCCGGGAAGCTATGGCACACTCAACATACCAGATGCCAGCAATACACCTCCTGCCAGATTTATAGTAGATGGAACTTTAGATAGTAATGGAAATTATTGGGTATTTGGTGGTGCTGCATCTGAAAATCCAACAACCTGGTATAACGATCTCTGGGTTTATGATTCGGAAAATAACGAATGGACGTGGCGAGGTGGCTCTCAAAGTGTTAATCAATTACCTGTATACGGCACCCAGGGAGTACCAGACATTTCCAATATTCCGGGGGCAAGAGAAAATCATCTAATTTGGAGTGACGAACTTGGGAATTTATGGCTTTTTGGCGGCTATGGTTTAGATATTAATGGCGCTGTTGGTCACTTAAATGATCTGTGGAAATACTCGATAACTGATGCACAATGGACCTGGCTAGGTGGTAACGATGAGGCTAATCAGGGAGGTACGCATGGTGTTTTAGGAGAGGCTACATCCGGTAGCTATCCTGGAGCAAGAGCTTCAGCACTACAATGGATAAATTCTAATGGAATTGTCTGGATTTTTGGCGGGCAAGGGTATGATAAGTTTGGAGTATCAGCAGAATATCTGAACGACCTATGGAGCTATGATCCTTCTACAAACCAATGGATTTGGCATTCCGGGTCCGATTTTGCAAACAGTACAGGAAGCTACAACGAAACTGGTCTTAGCTCGACAGCATATGTTCCGGGTTCCAGATGGCACGGATCAAATTGGATTGACAATGAAGACAACTTGTATCTATTTGGAGGATACCTATTCAACCAAACGACCACAGGACGTTACAATGATTTTTGGAAATACGAGCCAACCACAAAAGAATGGACCTGGATAAGTGGCGTAAATGCTACTACTGAAATAGATGACATAGGCACCTATGGCGATATTCAAATTGGCAGCAAGCCTTTTCCGGGAGCAAGGCATGGTGGCCTGACCTGGACAGACCCAGCAGGTGATTTCTGGATGTTGGGGGGAGCATTTTTTGGATCATCACGAGGTATGCTTACGGATTTGTGGAAATACGAACCCGAGAAAGATGAGTGGAATTATATACGAGGAAGCACTGAAATGATCCTAAATAATGGTGTGTATGGAGCTCGGGGAATCGGCAATCCGTCAAACGAACCAAGAAGTAGATGGCATGGGTCATCATGGTTAGGTGACGATGGTCGCTTGTGGTTCTTTGGCGGTTTGAATATAAATCAGAGCACTAACAATACAGCCTGGCTGAATGACTTGTGGGTATATGATCCAGCTTCTGATATCTATACTTGGATGGGGGGTAGCTCTGACATAAATGGAGATGCTGTCTATGGAATTAAAGGTCAAGCAAGTGCTGCTCATGTTCCGGGCGCCAGAAGTTCAGCAGCGCAATGGAAAGATGATGAAGGAAATTTTTGGTTATTTGGAGGCTATGAAAGCTTTGAGTATAACAATGACTTGTGGAAATTCAATCCAAACACACTACAATGGACATGGGTAAGTGGAAATAATTTTCAAAATACTCCCGGAACCTACGGTGAACTTGGAGTACCTGATCCGTCCAATGAAATTGGCGCACGGAGATACACTGAAGCTATGGTTGCAAAAGATGGGAATATCTGGATTTTTGGTGGTCAGGGATATGACAGTCAAGGGCAGTTTGGCTATTTAAATGATCTATGGAAATATGATCCAATCACTAATATTTGGACATGGATGGGGGGAAACACCAAGCTTAATTTGATTGGAAATTATGGCACAAAGGGCGTTGCACATCCTGATAATCTACCTCCTTCACGATATGCGCACACCACCTGGGTAGATGACTCTGGCAATCTATGGGTGATGGGAGGAGTAGGTGTTTTTGGAGACAATAACGAGACATCATCCGCAACCTGGCTGAATGACCTGTGGAAATATGACATTAATACAAATCTGTGGACCTGGATTGGTGGAAGTGACTCGAATGAAATTCTAGCTCCGGTCTTTGGAACACAGGATGTTTTTGATGAAAATAATATTATTAGAGCTAGGGAACGAATCCAAAAATTTGAAAAAATAGACAAGAGTTTTTTCCTATTTGGGGGCAGACAAGGAGCTGGATCAAGTTACAATGATTTCTGGGAAATTAAGTTTACCCCGGGTCTTGCAGATATAGATGAACCTAGTGAGGTACTCCAAAATGGATTTGCATTTGGTTATGACGAAGCGTGGACAAGAGAATTCAGACTGCAAGTAGCTCTCTCAGACGATTTCAGCGATACTTTTTATGATGAAAGAAATACTGAAAAAAATGTGGTTATCAATAATCTCACTCCTGGCACCCATTACTATTATCGTATGGATGCCATCAATGAGATTGGCAATTCCGGATTTGGGGCAACCCAACAAGTGCTGACTTTACCGGCAACACCGACATTCGTCTCTCCCGAGGCGGCATTCTCTGATTTAACTTCTACTCAAGTGTATCTGAATTGGGAAGTGACAGAAGGTATTTTGGACGGATATTACATAGACGTGTCTCAGGATCCAACATTCATGGATGCCGCTCTGGTTCATGAAGATTTTGATTCCAAATCGGTTCCTGTCGTAGAAAGTCAGGAAATTTTAAACCTCACTCCCGGCACTAGGTATTACGCACGACTTCAATCATACAATGAATCCGGGGTATCTCCATTTTCACAGGTAGTACCCTTTCTCACTAAACCCGCCACCGTGATCTATCCTGAAGAAGAGGTGACAGACGTCACACAGGTTTCTGCGATAGTCAATTGGGAGCCTGTACCTGAAATTATCAATAATTACAGAATAACCGTTTCCACAGTTGATGATGGATTTGCGGATGAAACGCAGTTTCTTGCAAACTATAACCGAAGAAATGTAACAAAAGATAAGAACTCAATCATCGTTACCGGATTAGCTCCGGGAACCTCCTACTATGCAGTTGTTTCGGCGGTTAATGCATCAGGAGAATCAGAGCAACCATTGAAAATCACAATCCTGACGGCTCCATCATCCCCTGTTTTCGATGTAGAAAGCTCTATTCTTTCCATTACCCAAAATGAAGTAACATTTAGTTGGCAAGCTCCTCAGGGATTCTTTGAAGGCTATTACCTCGAAATATCTACTGATTTTAGCTTTGCAAATACCAACCTAATGTTGGTGGATTATGGACGTGGTGGAATTCCCTTCGAGCTCGAACAGTCTGAGCTTACAACAACAGTGGATGAATTATTACCGGGTCAGACTTACTTCGCAAGAATAAGAGCATTTAACAATGCCGGAGTATCACCTAATTCAAATATTTTGGCTTTCTCAACCGTTCCACGAGCTCCTACTCTGAATGATCCCAACAATATTTCACAGGTTGGAGCATCTATCAACTGGCAGGCAACCCTTGGAGCGGATTTATACCTTATCGATTTAAATGAATCTGATGATTTTGCTGAAGAGACAGCCTTGTTGACAAATTTTCCAGTAGCAGTGCCATTCCAAATATTTGAAAACTTAACTCCGGGAACCCGCTATTATGTCAGAGTTCAATCCAATAACACAAGTGGGAATAGCGGAGATATGGATCCTGCCGATTACGGGTTCGCCAATTTCATAACCATTCCGGCAGACCCAATACTTGATGGGGTAAATGAGTACACCCAAACA
The DNA here is from genome assembly GCF_040220215.1 of Ekhidna sp. Taxonomy (GTDB): domain Bacteria; phylum Bacteroidota; class Bacteroidia; order Cytophagales; family Cyclobacteriaceae; genus Ekhidna. The sequence continues at coordinate 92,721 of NZ_JAVJTR010000012.1, read as the reverse complement.
TCCTTTACAGTCTCATGGCCGGCAGTCGATGGTGCAAGTGCTTATGAGGTAGACGTTTCTGAAAATTTCTTTCAAACCTTTTTAGTTGGCTATAATGGCATCTCTATAGCAGATCCTCAAATTCAAGTAGCTGATCTAGACGCAGGTAGTGAGTATCAAATCAGAGTTCGTGCGAAAAATGAATCCGGTAAGTCAGCCAATGCAGGAATCTTTGATTTGCTTACACTTCCGGGAACTCCTACAGCAAGGGATGCAACCAATTCATCTGCAAGTGTTTTTACTGCCAACTGGGATCCCTCTGCCGGGGCTGACTATTATGCGCTGGAAGTATCCTCTGATAACTTCAATAGCTTTCACTATAATGAGCAATTATCTTCTTCTAATCCCATTCAAATAACCAACCTGACAGCAGGGTTTACTTATAAATATCGAATTAAAGCTGGAAATGCTTCTGGAGAATCTCCATACTCTGGTGAAATAACTGTAGTAGCTCAAAACACATCGCAATCCCTTAGTATTAGTTCTTTAACCTTCAATGAAAAATTTGGAGAAGCTGCCACTTCGGCAGTTGTTAATGTAAAGTTTTCAGGCGGATTGGGTGATCCAAACGTGACCATTAGACACAAGGAAATCTTAAGTAATAACTGGTCAGACCAAAAGCCAATGTCAGAAATATCTCCTACTGAGTTTGAGTTTACAATTCTTTCAAATATGCTAGACGACATAGGAGTGGTTTTTGAAATCTCTGCCGATGATGGTGTAACATTTCTAAAACAAACAAATAATACTATTAAGCGGACTTTCACAGACACGAATAGCGAGTCGCTTCCACTACTAAACCTGGGAGAATGGAGCATGGTTAGTATTCCTTATGTGCTGGATGATAATCTCGTTACATCCATTTTTAACGAATTGGGCGATCTAACCTACAAGAAAAGATGGAGACTCATGACATATCTAGATGGTGAATACCAAGATCAGGGTGTTGGATTCACTAGAATTGATTTAGGGCGTGGATATTGGTTTAATTCTTTGAATGATGTCAAAATCAATGTAGGGGCTGGCCAGACAAACAGTACTATTCCATTCGAAATGGCACTTGCTCAGGGATGGAATCAAATAGGGAATCCATATAATGTCAATATCAATTGGGATAATATACTCGATGACAATAATCTGTCAATCAATATAAGCAAGCTTGTGATTTATGATCCAAATACAAGGGAATTTGAAGAGAGTAGCACACTTGCACCTTTCAAAGGGGCTTTTGTATTTGCTGATCAAGCGGCTACAATTTCTGTAAATCCTATAGACGGATTCGGTGGAGGAAGAAAAACAAATACGGACAATGATTTTACAGGTCATAATTGGAAAAAAACCCTAAGACTGCACAGGGGTGGGTTATCAACTGAAGTAGCTGCAATAGGTATGCATGATGATGGAGAAATGAGTAAGGATCGTTTTGACAAACTGGTCATTCCGAGGTTTGAAAATTACATTGAAATGTACACCCGGGATAATTCCTACTTCTATCCAAAATTCACAAACGATATCAAATCGCATCAAAATGAATATGTATGGAATTTTGACCTAGAATCTAATTATGTTTCTGGATATGTGTCTATTGAATGGAATCCTGAAATTATGAAGAATGGTAGAATTTGGTTAGTGGATGAAGACGGAGGAAGAATTATTGAAATGGATAAACAAGAGAGTTACTCATTCAATTTTGATGGCAACCATCAATTCTCAATTCATTATTCTAATGATCCTGATTATGTTGTAACACCTTCACGATTATCACTAGGAGATGCCTATCCTAATCCGGCTAATTCCATCGCCTATATTCCTATTTCATTGCCTAAAAGCGAAAATCGGTATGAATTACGTTTAGACCTTTTTGATATACAAGGAAAATTGGTGCAAACAATCGTCAGAGGATCATTTGATTCAGGACTTCACATTTTTGAATTGAATGTTGAAAATAATTCAGTACTTAATGACGGTATCTACTTCTATAAAGTGTCATTCGAAAATGGCGGTCTAAAAGACCAGCAAAAGAAAATTTTAATTAAACGTTAATGTTTAAATCAAGTATCATGAAGCTATCACTCTCAATCTCACTGTTTTGTCTGGCTACTTTAGTTAATGGTCAGATTGTTTCATCCAGATCAAATGAAGTACAATTGGATTTCAACAGCAACGCCATTAGTTCCTTCGCACAGATAGAATGGATATCACCACGATTGGAATACACCAATTCGGAAGAAAAGAAGCTTGAGATAAAAGCTAACATCACTTCAGTTAATGCCTTAAAAAGTGTGACACTGCACTTCAAACAAAAGAAAGACGACAAGCCAGTAGCCTCACGAACAGCCTACATTGAAGATGAACACAACACCAATTTTGATCTCACTTTACGCATGCTGGATGGTGATAACTGGATTGAAATAGTTGCCGAAACTAAGTCAGGAGCAATTACTCGTGAGTACAGAAATATCAAAGTGGGTATGGACGCTATTGGTGACGCGGTGATGGCTGACAGACAAGACTATGCACTTCTTTTTGGAATAAATAAGTACGATAATTGGAGCGATTTGGTGAACCCCGGATATGATGTTGAAGCCATCGGTAAGGAGCTAGAAGAAAGATATGGCTTTAAAGTGGAAATTGTGAGGGATGCAGAACAAGATCAGGTGATGACTAAACTTCGTGAGTATGCTCAAATCAATTATAAGCCACAAGACCAGCTATTTATCTTTTTTGCAGGTCATGGACAGTATGATGATGTTTTTGGTGAGGGATTTTTAGTGGCTAAAAATTCATTAAGAAACGATGTGAGCAAGAACTCATATATATCGCATAATAGAATTCGAAGTAACATAAACAATATTCCATGTGAGCATATTTTTCTTGGAATGGATGTATGCTTTGGAGGTACATTTGATCCTTTACTTGCATCTTCCAGATCTGCAGCTTATGAAGTGACCAACGACAGGGAGTACCTTGTTCGAAAACTTTCCAAGAAGACACGAAAGTACTTGACCTCCGGAAGTAAAGAGTATGTTTCTGATGGCGTTGCAGGAAGTCACTCTCCCTTTGCTAGAAATCTGATCGAAGCATTGAAATCCAATGGCGGAGAGGATAGAATTTTGATACTTGATGAAATCAAATCTTATATGGAAAGATTAAAATCTACTCCACGATTTGGGTCTTTTGGGAGCGATGAAAATGGAAGCGATTTTGTATTTATTGCAAGATGATGACTATTACATAATCCGCTCATAAAACACCCGTTCGCTTACATTCATCCACACACTAACATCTTTACGGAATTTGTCAAAAGCCTCGTAGACTTTCTTACTTGGTGCATCATTTTCGCAGAGTTCCGCTAACGCTTCTTTGGTGTAACCTTTCAGAGCTTCCAGTACTTCCACCGGGAATGGAGCGACCGTAACATCAGTCTCATTAATAATCTTCTGTAAATACTGACCATTTTTTGCATCAAACTCTGCCCCCATCCATCGGTTGGTTCGATAGCATGCTGTACGAATGATTTCTTGTAGATCAGTTGGCAGAGCCTCAAATTTTGGCTTGTTGATCATCATCTCCAATGCGGGTCCTGGCTCGTGCCAGCCCGGATAGTAGTAATATTTGGCTACATTATAAAAACCCATCAGGTAATCGTGAAAAGGACCAATCCATTCCGTAGCATCAATAACCCCTCGTTCCAGATTGGTATAAATCTCACCTCCTGAAACCAAAACGGGTGTGCCGCCAGCTTTTTCCAAAACCTTAGCTCCTAATCCGGGAATTCGCATTTTCAGACCTTGAAGATCTTCAATCGTCTTGATTTCTTTTTTGAACCAGCCTGCCATTTGTACCCCTGTGTTTCCACATAGTATCGGTTGAATATTGAAAGGTGCATATAGCTCTTCCCAAAGCTCTGCTCCTCCTCCCGAAATAATCCAGCTGCCCATCTGTTGGGCATTCATTCCAAAAGGTACCGCCGCAAAAAACTGTGCAGCAGGAACTTTACCTGCCCAATAGTAGGCAGCACCATGATTCATTTCCACTGCACCATTGCTAACCGCATCAAAACCTTCAAGCGCCGGGATCAGCTCACCTCCACCATAAACCGTGATCTCCATTCTTCCACCTGACATCTTTTTCACCCAGTCGGCTAAAAGTTTGCAACCCTCTCCTACTACAGGAAAATTAGGTGGCCAGGTGGTCGTCATCTTCCACCGATAGGTGTTGTTGAAATTGATGTAAGGTCCCTGGTTTTTTTCTTCTGGTTTTATGCAGGAAGCAAGACTGGTAGCTCCAGCAGCAGCCAAAACAGATTTAGTAAGGAAATTGCGACGTTTCATGGTGTTAGATTATTTGTGGAACCTATCTAGCGAATTAAACCAATATTGTTGAAAGCATTAACTTCTCTCGTAATGCTCCAAAATCGCATTAAAGGTTTTCTTTCCTACAATGCCAATATTTCGCTCATCGAAATAGCCCGGAGTATAACTATTTAGTTTTTTCTGGAAATCTTCAACAGCAGCTCGCGTACTTTCTACATTTCCGTCTATACTTCCCTTGTAGTACTCTATCCCTTTCAATAAATCCTGTATTAGACTGCAGGCCTCCTGGTTGGCATTACTCACGCGCACGTTGATGTTTCCGCCATTGGTAAGCATATGCTTTTTGAGTCGGAAAAGTTTGTGCATGTAGTGCTGGCTGTCTTTTTCATATTGCTGTGATGTGCTTATAAGCTGACGTATCACCCCTTTCACTTCTTCTTTATTTAAACCATTAGAAAAGTGCGTGTTTGAAATGTCTGTCAGGGAAGTAAAAGAAAGCGAGTTTTCCAGTGAGGCTTTGAGGTTCGAATTTTCCTGCTGACAATCCGCAAATTCACTACTAGTAGCCGAAGAATCGTTCTCAGAATCTTCCCCGGGTTTAAGGGTTAACCATGTCCCTCCTAAGGTTGTAGCCCCAGTTATTGCAGCTACTACTATTGCCTGCTTATAATTGAACCTCGCAACGGTAACGTTAGGGTCTTCATTTGCCATGTTGGTGAGTTTTAAAATGAAGTTAGCAATATTCCATTAATTGGAAAATAACCTGTTCATTTCAAAAGACCTAACCATCTACTTCACTTCTTCTGTCCCATCGGCATGCAATGCAAACCTTCCTTTCTCCCTTGGGTGCACGAACTCATTCTTAGGCCATGGCCAACCACCGAATTGGGTTCGCTGATACTCACGAATGGTGTCATAAATTTCTTCCTGGGTGTTCATCACAAATGGGCCTTGCTGTACTACCGGTTCCCCAATAGGTTTCCCCTGGAGCAATAATAAATGCGCTTCCTCGCCTCCCGCTTTTAAAGTTATCTTTTGATCAGCATGAAGGTCTGCTCCTTGCTGTTCTCTAAGAATTTCCTCACCAATTATAATCTCATTTCCTTTATAAAAATAGATGGATCGATTTACTTCTTTATCTGCAACCGGCAGTTCTAGTTCTCCATTTGCTTTGATCTTAATTAGCCAGACCGCCACTTCGTTCTCAGGATCAGCAGCCCATGAGTCTGGCGTGGTATCCAATGATTTCGTTTCGTTAAAGTCTCCAGCTACAATTGTCACTTCAGCATCATCGGTTTTGTGAACAGTGATGTCTTCCGCCCACAACATTTTATAATGAGGTTCTACAAATTTGCTCCTCTTTGGCAGATTGAGCCAGATTTGAAACAGTAACAATGGATTGTCTTTATCCTCATTAACCAGCGGAAACATTTCAGAATGCAAAACGCCTCTTCCTGCCGTCATCCATTGCACATCGCCCTTTCCAAACCTTCCGGTTGCACCCATACTATCAGAGTGATCCACCAACCCCTCAGGCACAACAGTGATCGTTTCAAAGCCACGATGTGGGTGTTGAGGAAAGCCGGGCACTTTACTTCCATGATACATGCGCCAGCCATCTTTTATAGTGAAGTCCTGCCCGATCATTCTGCCTTTCAAATGTTCAGGGTCTGGCCCCATATCTTCATTCCCTTTGGGGAAAAGGTCTCTGTGATACACGCAAAAAAGAAAAGGATCTTGGGTTTCCCATGGAAAACCGAGCGGCTTGATTTGTTTGATTGCGGACATGATATTTAAAGTTTTAATGTAAACTCTCAAGTGCTGCCTTGAGTTCAAATTCATACTTTTACCACATGAAGCGAATCGCCATTTTCTGTGGATCAAAAATGGGCAAAGACCCAGCTTATGAACAAGCTGCACGGGAGCTGACCAAAGCTTTGGTGAAAAAAGGAATCGAGATCGTGTACGGGGGTGGCGATGTGGGCTTAATGGGTGTGGTGGCTGAAACCGCACTGGAAAACAATGGCATCATCACCGGAGTGATCCCGGACAAACTCTATGAAATGGAGGTCGCCCATACAGGCATCACCAAACTCTACCGAGTGAAAGACATGCACGAACGCAAAGCCTTGATGGCTGACTTATCCGATGGATTCATTGCGCTACCGGGAGGAGTTGGCACACTGGAAGAAATGACAGAAGTTATGACCTGGGCCCAGATCGGTTATCATAATAAGCCTTGTGCATTCTTAAATACCAAAGGTTACTACAATCATTTCATTGCCTTCTTCGATCACATGGAAGAACAAGGATTTTTGTACAAATCGCTACTTGATCAAGCGATTGTGGAGGAGGATGTGGGGAAGTTGGTGGGGAGAATATTCCACTATTTTTAGCCAAAAGGAAATAAAGCCTGAATTAAAGCTGTGGTGTCTTCACTTGGTTTAGCAACCCCACTAATAACTGAGTCAATCATTGTCTCCCAGCCTAAGCCGGCAGTAAAAATTGGAATAACTTGTACAAATTTTGGTCTTTGGTTGTCAAAACTAGATCGATAAACCGCAGGAAATAGAACGGTAGCAATTATTAAGGAAAAAATCAAGAAAGCAGGGCTCGAGTATGCCTCCCCCCAGTTAATAGTGCCATTTTCTCTAAAATATGAAAAAAAAGGTTGAGTAAGTACTCCTAAAAATAATGCAAGCCATTGTGGCCATGTTTTTTCATATACAGTTAGAGTTCGATTTGTGCTTTGAATAAGTCTAAAATATTTCATGGTTTAAGTTTTAAGTTTAATCGATTTTAAAATCTAGGTTCATAAATTTCGATGAGTAGAATTTACTAACATTATTCAACATACAGCTCTATTGATATTTCTGTATTATCATCTGAAATGCTGGCAATCATTGCATCAATTTTTATCAATGATAATAGTATGAGTATTTAATTGATTCGTTGATAGTATTTCACTGCTAGTGCCGTCGATTTCATCATGATTGCTAAGCAAAACACTTCCAATTTTTGATGAAACATTGAAATAGTATTTAAGTTCGTCAAGATTCTGTAATAGCATTCTCCCACCGGAAGTTGTTGTAACTGAATCTGCAATGGCACCATCGCATGATGGTAAGTTTGAATTGAGAAAATCTAGATTAGAATAATAGCAAACTCCTGCGGGAATTGGATTGTTCAATTTATCTGTAATCTGTAATAAAAGGGCAGTATTGCTTCTCCATTCTAATGAAAGATTCAATATTAACGTATCTGTTTCAGGCTGGATGTTATGGTAATCTGAGTAATCATAATACAATGATTGATTGAATTCATTATCGGTAGTCATATTGCTGATTTGGATTCTGTATCTACCGGAATTCACTGGCCCACCGATAAAAAAATTACTGTTGACATCAAGAATTTTGCTTGCTCCAATTTGAATATTGCTAGCATTGACGGGAGTTATTGTAAGCCTTACATCTGAGAAAGATCCTCCACTTGTCCCTGTCAATAGATCAACATAGTCTACAGTTCCTTGAACAAATTTAGTTGCTCCGGTAACTCTATTAAGAGTAATATTTCCTAGATCTACATCGGCATTACTTATAATGACATTGCTCTCGTATTTAAATCTCAACGTATTTCCAGTTTCATAGACGTTTTCTTTTACCAACTCAAATTGCAATTTATAATCTCCGGGTTTTAGAGGACCCAACTCAAAACTTCCACCGGTCTTGGATAGATTCGCACCATTGCCTGAAAGGGCTATGTTAATATTCGCGTCCGTTTCCAAATCACCTGTCAACGGGTCTTCAAACTGGGCATTACCACGGACAAAATATCTTGTTAACTCTACAGATCTAAGTACTATTGTATCAGGTATTACTTGAGAGGATTCGTTTATAACTACGCTTATTCCGGGATGAACATAATCAACCATATACATTTCACCCTCAGAATTGGTATATTCTTTTGTAAGTTTAAAGGCCAGTTCATAAGTCCCATTCTTTAAAGGGCCAAATTGCCATTTACTGCCTGACTTTTCTCTGGCAAGTCCATCAACAACAGTGGGATTGGTAATATAACTGATACTTATAACCGACGAGTCATCTTGTTTTATTTCTCCAGATGCCACATCTAGATATTTAACTGACCCAGCTATCAAATACTTAGCATTAATGATATCATCAGAATCCGGATCGCATGAAACAATCAAGCAGAGAATAAGGATACTTATCGTAACCCAAAATGAAACGAATACTTTAAACGTTTTAAAATTGAATTTCATAGCCTGAATTTTTTAGTTTGTCAACAACTTGATAAATTGGATTGGCTAGCGCAAATTTGTTTGTCTCTCCAGCAAAATGAAGTCCAACCGCCTTGGGGTTAGCCTCATTTGTCACCCACAAAGATCCAGAATCTCCTAAGTCCACATTGAAAGGTTGTCCATCAATTTGGGTGATCTCTAGTTGATCTTCAACCTCATGAGGATCATCTTGCCAAGGGACTGGGAATGTGTGATCCTTTGTCACAGAAACTATTTCACCTATGGCCTTTCCATTGACTCCATATTTAACTACTTCTGTCCCCGTTTTAATATTTTTTTCAAAGCCATAAATTGCTGGTGCGATTTCCAAAATTGATTGATCAATGAGTCGCTTATTATTAGTTCTGGCAAGAGCACAATCAACTGTTTTATTAATAATGCCTATAGATGTTTTAGCTACTTCAAAGAGAATCCCTTTTCTAGGTTGATAAACTGCTTCACCATCATTTGCATCTGCTCTACCATACAGCACATGCCAATTGCTTAAAATATAATAATCGCCAGAAGTCGTATTAATAATAGCTCCAATGGTTCCATACACATCATCATTGTTTCCATTAGCGATCTTTATCCCCCCAATCAAAGGATCGAACTTACTATTTGGATTCCGATGAAGTTGAAAGTCCCTAACTACTACGTCAACGATAATCCCATCAACATCATTAGGAAGTATGCGATGATCCTGCAAAACACTTTTTGCAAACTTTTGCTTAACATAAACTTTGACTGCACACTTGTTGATAGGCTTACCATTTCTTTCCTTATATCCAACAGAGAACCCATCAATATTTGGATCATCTTTATGTTGTGCCTTCAGCTTTTTTAGAGCTTGATGTGCCTTCTCCATCATTGATTTTGATATTCCTCTCATGTTGCTATCCCTCTTTTTTGAAAAATTGATTGTACATGCTTGGAATAAGATTGAAGTTAAATGTCAACCCTACGAAAATTCCTCGTTCAAATGTCTTATCAACATTTGGTGTTGTTGATGATGTCAAATCCTGATTTGCCGAAAGCTGATCAACTTTGGTAAAATGTAACCCATAGACCAATTGAATGTTTCTTACAAATTCGCTACTGAATCCAAGAAATATCTCGTTGGTTGGTTGTGTGAAATCAAATCCTATGGTTGGATTAGGTATCATTTCTGTCCAGCTTGGGGGCCTTTGAATATCCACTTGTTTCCAGTGAACAGTTAAAGCAAGCATAGGAAGAATTCTTGGATCACTTATCTCTTTATGTTCAATAGCAAAGGCTGATCCAGAAGATGCTCCGCTTACCGGTACTTTCATAAAGTGGTTCCTTTTTACAAATGAGCTTACAATTCCAGTAGTAACGTTGAACCGATAAAGGCCTCTTATTTGAGGGTAGACCTCTTTTAATAACAATTTGTTTTTAAGGTCAACCCCTTCAGTAACTTTTCCCTCAGCAGAAGTGGTACGTTTAGGAACATATGTATCAGCCCAGAAACTTACTCTAATCACGGAATTTCTTCGAAAGGTTTTTCCAAAATGTAAAAGCAAGTCTTGGTATATCTTTCCATGTGTACTAACAGAATAGTTGGGTTTGGTTTCAGCATCCTTTTCGTTTGCTGATTGAAGGCTTAATAATTGTGTTGGCTTTCCTTCTAAATCCGATGTAGGCCTAGGCCCATCAATCAAAGAAACACCAAGGCTATCCTTTTCAATTATTGATAATCTGAGGTTATAGTTTGCCCCCTCTAACTTCCTGTATTTATCATCCTTGCCATACTGTCCAATTCGATTCACAATGGCAGCATATACATGATCCTTTTCATTAAGGATTGGGAAATTGCCCATCCTTTTAAGGTCTAGCTGATTAAGATTATTTGCCTTGTCCTCGATACTCTTCCTGTATCCCATTTCATAACCCACAGTCTTAGATTTATTCCCTTTTACAATTGCTCCAAGCTTTAAAACATCTAATGAGGGATTCTCTCCTGCCTTTGGTAATAGTTGTAATTCACTTATTTCCTCCTGCAAATCAAAAATTGATTTAAGTTCCTTTTTCAGGCTATCTCGTTCGGTATTCTTGCTTCGATATTCACTGGTCTTTTTTGCCTCTTCGATAAGTTGATTCTTTTTTATAACATTTCTCGCATCGACAACTGCCTTTAAGGTGCTTCTATTGGTTCGATAAGATGTTTTCGAAGCTAAATGGGGCTTCAGCGATAGCAATCTCCTATAACTTGAAGCAAGGGAAATTGGTGCGCCATCAAGGTAGTAGTTTGACTGGTAAAATTCAATTTGTTTTTCTACCACCTCTATTTCTTTTGTATACCTCTCGATTGCGGTATCTAAGGCATTTATTTCCTGGTTGAGACGCTGCGCTAATCGAATAGAATCGGCATTTTCATTTTCAGCGTACTGTTTTGGGTAGGTATTCAACCAGCTAGTTAATTCATCGATCTTGTTAAATTCTTTTTCATTTTCCACAACAAGTTGTCCAAGCCGCCTTTCTTTATCATTCAAACAGGACTCATCAACTACTTTAGATACTTTTAATAGGTTATAAATGAGAAATGCTTCCTTGTTTTTTGATTGTACATATTCTTCAGTTGTTTTTTGGTTTATATCTCTAAAATCCTCCGAATTAAACGTAGGAATTTTGAAAAATATGTTTCCTCTTGAGTTGACTCTTTCTGCAAAACCATCCGCCTTATGAATAAGAAATGGTTGATCCATTTCTTCAAGATATTTGTATGCAAACACATACTCTTCTGAATCGTCATTGGACAGGTTTTCTATCTCGAAATATACATCTTCTTTGTATCCATATTGAGGAATATTGGAAAGTGTCAACCCATCCTTTCTAAGGATTATTCTCTTGTAAATCTGTGATTGAGTACTTGAAGTAGACCTGACAAATCCTCTGTGATTGCTAATGCAGTTTGATCCTAATGAATTTATAACTGGAGTGTTTTCATCACTAGGTTGATCATTTGAATTTTCTTGAGAATAAGTAATCACTGAAATGAGAAAAAGAAATGCATAAAATTTTACTTTCATAATAGGTTTATTCAATATTTAATCCCCAACCACTCCTCAATCTTCCCCTTATTCTCTTCAAAAAGCTTTTTCCCAAATGCTTTGAGCTTTGCCATATTTTCAGGCGTAGCACAGTCCATATCCGGATCGATATCCGTTGACTTGAGGTCTCCGTCTATGCGGAGGTATTGATCCGGGTTGTCGATTGTCCCGTAAATTTTATCCAGCTGATAATGGGCTACTTCGGAAGCCCCTGACATCATAATGTCAATCACCGGCTGTACCCATTCGGCCATGCCCCACTTCTTAGCCTTTTTATATGGATATGGTTTACGTGTATATCCTGTACCGATGGATAAGATTCTCATGTCTTTGGCTGTGGCCTCTTCTCCATCTATCTCAAAGATATTCCGACCCTCTGCATATGCCACAAGTGCAGGATTGTTTACGAAAACGCCCCCATCAATTAAGGTAAAAGATCCTCCTTTTTCGGACATAACTTGCTCACACTCAAAATAGGTGGGAGCTGCAGAAGTAGCTCTGGCTACATCACGTACACGAAAGTTAAAGTCGGGATCTTCCTTTGCTTTGTGCTGACCAAAAAAGTGGCCTTTGCGGTTGATGATATCATAGGAAGTGATAATGCATGGCTTGAGTAAATCTTTAAGCCAGGCATCTCCAAAGTAATCCTGTAAGGCATCCTCTATTCCATCTGCAGGATATTTTTCATCCAGGATGCCTCCAGCAGTGCGAATCTTATGGAAAAAGGGAACGTCGAAGATTTTATCACCTCTTTCAAAGTAAAGGCCAACAACTTCTTCTGCTGAAAACTTAGGGTGGTTTGGGTGCTTTGGGTGTTCCAAAAGAAATGCACAAGCCAAAATGCCGCCAGTACTCGTACCAGCAACCAAATCAAAATCTGTGGCAACCCGAACGTCAAATGCTTGCTCTATCTCCACCAGGATCTGACCTGGAATAATCCCTCGTATCCCCCCTCCGTCGATAGATAAAATTCGCTTTAATGGAGGCATGATTGGAAACTCTTTCTAGTAATTCTTAACTAAAGGTCACCAACCCGTTGACTAAAAACAATACCTATCTGGGGGTATTCTAGGAGAATAAGAAGAATCTTATAGGATATTTTAAATAAACTTGATCCCGTTCATTAAAACATTATCAATTGATAATGTAATTCAGCCTTTATTTACCTTCACTTTTTTGTATCCAAGGAAAGCAAGAAGTAAAGCAATAGCAACAAATAGTAATCTTGAAATCTTTTTCATAGCAGTGGGTGTTTAAAAATTGATATTTCAAAGTTCGTCCCTTATATGCCTGAAAATCAATACCCTAAAAGTGGTAATCTATCCAAAATCGTGATTTTTCACCGAAGTTGAAGGGCTATCCATCGAAAGTCAGAAGTGACGTTTTAGAAATTGGTGGGCATTTTCAAAGCAAATCCCCCTAACCGCCGATTCAACTTTTACGTCATCTTCCAGGTGGTATTTTGCCCCGTCAATTTCCATTAAGGTGTGTATTTTTTGGAACAGGTCTTTTTCGAAATCGTCAAACAGAAGTGAATTTCCATAATCCTGGGTAGGGTCAATATATCCTTCAAAATCTGTCCCAAGAGTGAAGTAGCTCCAGCAATTGGATTTTTGTTCTTCAGTTAATTCATCACTCGTAATAATTTGGTCAACCATCGCTTTTAAGTTCTTCCATAAAAGATCAATACTATTGACCTTGTCTTTTTTATCGCCTAAAATTCGCTGATCAAAACACAGACCAATCAGGCCGCCTGTTTTAGCTGCCCAGACAACATCTTCTCCACATACATTGATATTCCATGGATAAAAACCATCCTTGAGCTCATTGTCGTTTTCGTGAAAACTATAATCAATCGTCTCTTGCAGCGTTTCCCAGCCACTAAAACCGACATGACTGAGAATAACCGGGATATTATCACCCTTAGCCATGCATGGGGTCACAATTTGCTCGTAGTACCATTTTCGCGTTTTTGCAGCTGTATGTTTTAAGTCAATAAGAATTCTTCTGCCCAGTCCAGTATCCACATTTAGCTCGTCATCAAGTCCCAGCAGTTGTTTAATAGCTTTTTCACCCGCCGGCTTAATTCCTTCATTCATGCCGTCTGACTGATCAGAAAGTATTCTTAAAGCGTCTGGAATACTATGTGCATGTCCTCCCAGATAATTGTTGAAATGATGGGCAAATGTGATGAAGAATACAGGTCTTGGCCAGGTCTTCAGCTCCATGATTCGTTGTTCCACCTTATCCAAATCGGTATCTGTGCCCAACGCATGCATCCCTTCTATCGTCAGTACCACGGCTATATTATTGGCATTCAGGGTAGTTTGAACCTCATCGTAATTTTCACAAACAATATATCTGCCTGTCGCATCCAATGATTCCGGGTATTTCTTTCGAAGCTTCCCGGCACTTTTAAACAAGCGCTTTATACCGGGGATATATATCTTATTTGTGGTCAATTTATTGCTATGACTTAGCAGAAAATCCCGCTCTTTTATGAGTTCCTCATAATAATCATACTCATCTGATATGAAGAACTTGATACGGCGAATGGGCATTCTCATTAGTAGGGACTGTAAAAAGGCCCTGGCGATTTTTAGAATTGTAGGTGCTCCGGTCGCAAAAGCAAAAAGTGCCTGCCCCCATTTTATTGGATTTAAAAAACCCAGACCGGATGTGGACAATACATCTAAAATCCGAATCAGCTTGCTTTGATCTATTAAACCTCCTTTATAGAAGCCTTTCTCAAAAGGGTAGAGTGACGCAAAAACAAGTTTGGCTTCACCATTCCAAAGTTTAGCAGGATCACATTGGGAGTAGCTAAATGCCCTTTCCCCCTTCTCTTGTTTGTTGAAATTGCTAAGAACTACATTCCATGGGTTAAACTTCGATGGCCTATTCTCATTTTTGGTGTGCCTCATCCAGTGAAAGGCACGAGCGTGAGGATGACAATGTAGGTCTGCATATTTTTTATTCATAGCAGGATGAATGGGTGAATGATAAAGTTCTGCATTCTAGAGATCAATCCCAATACCCAAATAGTGGTAAGTTCTTTACCCGAAAAGCTGCTTGGTTTTGCGATCTACCAAATACCCAAAGGTGATCATTACGGGTAGATATAGCATATAAATAAAACCTGCAATCCCAAAATTCCAGGCTCCATGGCCGAAAGGATGAAGAAAAGCAACCATTGTAGAAAGGAAAGGAATGGCTCCCATCAGCAGGTTTTGCAATAAGCTTACCTTGGTTGTAAACGTTTCGTATTTATTGAGCTCCAACTGCTCCCTCTTTTTATAAGCATGCCTGTAGAGCCAGGCCATCGCCATAAAAATGAACGTGGCACCAGTTCCATAGGCCGTCATTAGCAATGTCATGTTCTCGCTATTCATTTCCCCACCAAAATCATCCATGAAATTATCTGGCATTCCGAAAATCAACCCGGAGTACAGTTCCACAAGAAACCTTGCAAGAAACTTCAGTGGGTATATATAGATGAGTACTAAAAATAAAAGAAAGGTATTGACTGTGACTGTCTTGGTATTTTGAAGACCATAACGTAAGAAAAAGATATAATGCTGGTACCAGATTACTACAATAAGAACGATACAAATAAAGGATGGAAGGATGTCACTAATGGACTTTCGAAGCTCGTCAAAGGTTTCAGGAACCGCAGATGACAATACAACCAAGGTAAAGGCCACCGCAAAAACGGCATCACTGAATGTTTCAATCCGTGTCTGGTTCAACCCCCGGTACCTAAAGTTAGGATCAAGTGCTACCAGTTGATCTTTAAAATCCCTCATAAACGTTTGAATTGGGTACTCAATGATAACCATTCATCTACAATATTATCCCTTGATAGAAAATAAAAAGGCGGTTTAACCATCGGGCGTTTTGAATTAATTGAACCAACTCTCAAAACTATGAACAACAACAAAAGATTTTTTGGAATGCTAATGCTCTCAATGGTCAGCCTTTGGGGATTGGCACAAGTGAGTACGCCTCCGGGCGGGGGTAGTCAGCGGTCCTTTGTAAAACAGCACATCGGAGGTGTAGGCAAGGTTGCTATTGAATACAGTAGCCCGGGAGCCAGGGGCAGAACCATTTACGGTGGTGTAGTTCCTTACGGGTTTAACAATCTTGGATTTGGATTGAGTACAGCGGAAAATCCCTCTCCATGGAGAGCTGGAGCAGATCAAAACACCACTTTCCATTTCTCTCATGATGTGAAAATTGAAGGAAAGGAACTGGCTGCAGGTAAGTATGGGTTCTTTGTGGCTCCAGCAGAGGAAGGACCATGGACGGTTATCTTTTCGAAAGACAACAATCACTGGGGTAGTTTTTTCTACAAACCAGAAAATGATGCCCTTAGGGTGGAAGTCGAAGCAGAAGATACTGAGGCACGCGAATGGCTGACCTATGACTTCATCGATCGCCAAAACACTTCGGCCACAGTAGCGCTAATTTGGGGTGATAAAAAACTTCCAATAAAAATAGAATTGGCTGACCCGGTTGGAGCTCACATGGAAGCTCTCACTGCTGAATTAAATAATCAGCCAGGTTTTACCTTCCAAAACTTGCTTGCTGCTGCAAGATATGCTTCCGGTGTGGGTGAGCATGATAAAGCGATTGAATGGGCAGAAGCTGCTATCAATGCGCCTTTCATAGGACAGAAAAACTGGGCAACCATGTCCACTAAAGGAGCAGTTCTAACTGCTGCGGGCAAAACGGAAGAAGCATCAACACTGATGGATGAGGCCGTTAAACTTCCGGATGCTACGGCAGGAGCAATTCATCAATATGGAAGACAATTGATAGGGGCTGGTCAAAAAGAAAAGGCTCTTGAGATCTTTAAATACAATCACAAACAAAACAACGGTGCATGGCCGACCAATTATGGATTAGCTCGTGGCTATTCTGCAGTTGGCGACTATAAACAAGCATTGAAATATTTACAACTTGCTAAGGAAAATATTCCGGCTGGTGATACAGTGAATGGGCCAATCATTGACCAAAATATTGAAAAACTGAAAAACGGCGAAGACATCAATTAAACATCCATTACCAACATAACCTGAAAAGCCCCTGAATGGGGCTTTTTTATTGAAATGAATGTGTTGATTTTTCTTTAACAAATAGTGTTTTTCGGAATTCTCCAGGCTCCAACTCATTCATAAGTTTTAGCTCTCGTCCTTCCATTATTTCACCGAAATTATCTTCTCGTTTTTGAAATTGATCTTCATCATTTACTCAAATACTGACTTTTAGCCAGAAAATCCGTCGAATCCTGAATGCCTAATATATCTTTCAAAGCTTGCTTCTTATCACTGGCTTTTTCATAATAAGCTTCACAAATTTTAAAGCCTAAAGTATATCCTAGAAGTATTGGAACCTCATCCTGATCAATTGAATCCCATAGCCAGTAGCTTTTGTCTTGATTCACCAAATCCTTCTTGAATCGATCCTTCAATTCAGCCTCTCGCTCATTGACATAATTAAGTCGTGGGTAGCTTTTGGTGTTTTTTCTTACCAGATAATAGGTGACAAATTCTGCACCTCCTTCACGAAGAATCAAGTCAAGCATGTTATTCTCCTTCCCATAAGTACTAGCATATTCACCAAAACCTAATGCTCTGGCCTGCTGGAAATGAGTCAATTCGTGAATGATCGTTGAAAACTTTCTATCAGGATTATCCCAGTTCTTTTCTATTGTGACCAGTTGTCCCGGTCTTGAGGCTTGAGCAATTCCTCTGTAAGCTCCAACTAAAAAATAAGTAGGCGGAAACATTGCATCGTTTATGACTGCCTTGTATCTAACCATTTCAGCAGTATACTTTTTTTGATATTTCTTCTTCTCCTTTGGAAATTCTTTTGCCAACTGATTGTATACCTCCGGATAGTTAGCTAATGCCTTTGTCAACATAGATGCTGTAAGGCCATGTCTTGAGATATACTCTTTCAAGCCACTCGAGCCGTTTGTTAGATATTCTTCATCTAGAATTTTTAAAGTGTCGGAGGATTTGGTTAGTGAATTAAATACTTCAATGAACCGATCTACATCCTCAAAAATTAGTTTTGCCTCATAAGGGGATGATGGGTAATTTGGTTGAGCTTGAACAGCAAATGAACTTAATAATAAGAGTATGTTGATAAGTATATAGTTCTGTTTCATGAGTTTCATTTTTTTAGAAGGTTTTTAGCGGAATAATAAATTGAATAGCAGGTAGGAAAGGTGAATAACAGTACAATGATCAGAGCAGTAGCAAGACCTGGAATAGTCAAATACTCACCGAGTTGAATCTTGGAGCCTTCAATGTTTTCGAAAAGATCAATGAACTCAGGAAGAGTTATATATGCTGCGAGAACAGCATCGAAAACAAATGTAAAAAGCCACATATTTTCCATCCTGTTTTGAAGGGATCGGGTAATAATAAAAAAGCAGCTTATTAAAATTGTTCCGCTGACTAATGTTACAGTTGGCCCCTGAGGTATCAGAATCAGCCCGGAAACATAATATCCATAATCAGAATCTGTTGGACCTCTAAAAGGCGCCACTACATTCATCAAATAATAAGGCAAGTGTGCAAATGCCATCAACAGTAATGACTTGTTGTATTTCTTCTTTGCAATCAAATAGCCACTCCAAATAAGAATAAAAGCTATTAGGGGAGCTCCAACAATTAACCAATTCATTTTTTCAATTAAAATTTTTAACCTCCACTATTTTCGTGGTTAAGGCTGAAATGGTAGAGTCAAATCAAAAATTTGGGGTGAATGTCCGCTCTTTTGGGGTGAATCTAGTTTAGCAAAGCATCTATTGCTTCCTTGTAAGTTGGAGAGATGGTTAATTCCTCTGTCCAGTTGCCTGACTTGATTATCAAAGAACTGGAATTTCGAGACACTACAAATTGTATGTTTACAATATATGACCTGTGGATTCTTTGAAACTGTGGGTGATCGGATAATTGGTCTTTCATGGATTTTAGGGTAGTCCTCAAAGTTTTTGATGTCAACTTATCTCCCGATTTGACCAAAAAATCAACATAATTATCATCGGCTTTTAGTAAGACCAGATGCTGAAGGTCTACCTGCAGCGATTCATTTCCGCTACCCTGTATCAGCGTGAAATTTATACTATCCGGATCCTTCCCAACCAATGAATGATAATATAAAAACTTACCATAAATCATAAAGGGTATATAAGTAAATCCAACTAGTAAGAAGCAGGCTATCCAAAGCTCCAAATACTCATTTGAATCGAAGCATTGCCAATCGCACCATAACTGTCTCAGCACATAAATCAGGTGAATAAAGAGTATCATTTTCAGAAGCCAGAAGAAACCATTCACTTTAAAGTTAGCTATACCGGAAGGCCAAATCCATTTAGATAAAAAATCGACTGAAAAACTGGAAAGTGGGAAAAAAAGCCCAAATGGAATGAAATATAATGCTAGCCTCAACATGCCTTCAACAGTCTCATAATAGATTCCAAATGGCCGGGTAATTATCAAAAACGCCCAAAAGAATATAGCTGTGATGAAATTATATAAGGTAGCATATCCTTTCACATAATAAAGCCAGTGAAAATATTTGTGGGAGCTCATCTTTCTTTTGATAACCGCCAATGTATCAATCATATTTCTGCCCCCTTCATTTTACACGAACATAATAATAGGGTGAATTGACATAACCAATAACAATTATAAAACCGATTCCTGTTTATCCACAAATTTCCATCTCAACAGTCTTACTTAACCCCGACTGCTCAATCCCCGTAAATAAGGTTTGAAAACAAAACAAACACTCATGCAAAAAACATTATTCTCACTACTTCTTGCATCTTTTATGATCGTGTGCATCGCTAAAGAGCCGAGAATGAAAAAAGGTACTCCGGACATTGTTTCACTGTCTGTTCTGGAGTTTAATCAGGATGGAATCCTTTTTGTGGGCGACTCAAAAGGTGGAGCTATATATGCCATTGACCTTGGTGACGATCAAGTAAGCACCAATGAAGAGCAGCTAAACATTCCGAATCTGGAGGACAAATTGGCCGGCCTGTTAGGAACTACAGCAGACAATATCATGATCCACGATATGGCGGTAAATCCTATTTCACAAAATGTATATCTAAGCGTATCCAGGGGCAGAGCCAAGTGGACATCCAGATGGGAGACTCCAAATGATTTGGAAGATGCAAGTATCTTGATCAAGATTTCACCTTCCGGTGACATGTCTGAAGCAAGCCTGGAAAATGTGGAGTTTTCAAGTGTCGCTATTCCAAACCCGGTATCCTCAGATATCGAACACCAATGGAAAAAGGGGGCAAAGCTTCGCTCGGATGCCATTACGGACATTGCCTTCGATAACGGTCAGGTGTATGTAGCTGGTCTATCCAATGAGGAGTTTCGGTCCGCGATGTGGACGGTACCATTCCCTTTCACAAAAGATGTCAAAGCAAATACGCTCGAAATCTTTCATGGTGCACATGGAAAATGGGAAACCGCATCGCCTGTGCGTGCTTTCCTTCCATATCAACTAAACAATCAGCAACAACTGCTGGCAGCTTACTTATGCACACCACTTGTAACCATAGATGCATCAAAGCTTTCTGATGGACAACATGTAAAAGGTCGTACTGTTGCGGAATTTGGATCCGGTAATTACCCAATCGATATGGTGTTGTATCAAAACAATGGAAAGGACTACATTTTGATGTCAAACAGTGCATTACCACTTCTTCTTTTTGATCCGGAAGATGTAGCAAACTACAAAGGGGAAATCACGGAAGAAGTAAAAGGCTATTTGGCTGGGGTAAAGTATACTCCAAGATCAGGAAATGGTGTTCAGCAGCTAGCCGATTTTAACAAAAAGTACATTCTTTCTACACAGCGACTGCCAAACGGCAAGCTTGCATTAACTTCACTCTCAAAAGAGTGGCTTTATCCATGATGAAAATATTATCTGAAAATACAAAAGGAGGCACTCTAGGCCTCCTTTTCTTTTTTTTGCTGACCGGTCACGCAATCGGCCAAAGTTTCTTCACAGCTAAAACTTTACCTTCTTCCGACCAGTATGGTACCATCACTACACGCCTGGTTCCTGAAGAAATTGTCAAACTTATCAATCAACAAAATTTCAGTTTTGAAGAATGGTCCTCTTTTTTCTATATCCAGACCGGTCCAAATGCGCCCGCAGTGCTAGGAAAATATAGTATCGAAAATAACCACCTATCGTTTGTCCCAAAGTTTCTGCCAGACCCAAAGGTCAATTACTTCGTGACATTTTCTTATCCGCAACTGGGCTTGCTACTATCTGATGAAATAACTGAGCAAAATGTTTATACCGATGTGGCATCTTTTGAGCCTCCTGAAACAACCCAACCAGAGGTCATTTCCTTCACTCCGGACCTTGATGAGGTGCCGGCAAACCTGCTACGTTTTTATGTGTATTTCTCTGCCCCAATGAGCTTATTGCAAAATCCGTATGATTTTATCTCAATTGAAGATGATGATGGGAAAAAGCTTATTGATCCATTTGTGGTCATTCCCGAAGGGTTATGGAACATCAATCATACACGATTGACCTTACTTCTTCACCCCGGTAGAGTGAAGCAAGGTGTCGGGCCAAATATGACACAGGGAGATGTTTTATTGGCAGGAAATAGCTACACACTCAAAATACATTCCGAATGGAAGGGTGCTAGTGGTGAACCTCTCAAACAGAATTTTTCACAAACAATCAATGCCACTAATCCGCTTAGGGGTGCCATGAACATCAACAGCTGGGCTTTAAAAGCTAACGTGAATAATGGAATAGGTGTCCTGACCGTCATAACTGACCACCCGCTGGATCAACCACTGGCCCAACGAATGCTTTTTTTGCGAAATGCTGAAGGTCAGCTTCTTCCGGCTCAGGTAAAATTTGAAAACCCGGAACAACTGCAAATTTTGTGGCGTCACCAGGGATCGAAAGAATTAGAACTACTCATAGATCCTAGACTGGAAGATGTTTGCGGAAACACACCACACTATGCTTTTGATCTGG
The DNA here is from genome assembly GCF_040220215.1 of Ekhidna sp. Taxonomy (GTDB): domain Bacteria; phylum Bacteroidota; class Bacteroidia; order Cytophagales; family Cyclobacteriaceae; genus Ekhidna. The sequence goes on along the minus strand of NZ_JAVJTR010000012.1, from coordinate 70,951 downwards.
AAGGGACTGAAAGAACACCCTCCGAGGAGGAGTTGAAAATCAAGTTTAGCATAAACTAGGCATAAAAAAAGGGAGCACCTTCGTACTCCCATAGCCGATCCCAATGTGCTGGTTGGATCGAACTTTCGATCCGACTAATGTCGAATCTAATCACCGCCTAATTTACTCGCCTGTAAATGTAGACAGCTAATATAATAAATTTCATTTATTTCTCATTCTGTATAATGATAAATTTTTGTGGGAAAATGTAGTGTCCAAGATTGCCTTAGTTACGTTAATTTGCCTGTATATGCCCAAAATCCTTATCTATATCCTATTTCCGCAGCTCATCGTATTCGGTACCGTCGATCGAATTCAAAAGGCAATGGAAAAAAAGGAGTATGAAAAAGCTTATGAATTGATTACAAAAGCATACGAAAAAGAGCCAAATAATCCTGGCATTAGCTACTACCATGCAGTGCTGTTTTTTGATGCTGCATTTGCTAAATACAACATAGACACTGCGCGTATAGCTATCCTCAGAGCTAAAAAAAATTACGAGACAGTATCGGCAGATTTGAAGAAAGATCTCAAAGAAGATGGCATTGAGCTAGAAAAAATTACAAACTTGTATGAACGAATACGGGACAAAGCTTTTCAAAATATATTGTCCAATCTCACACTGGCACAAATTGATTCTTTTAGTCAAAAGTTTCCAGGGTCGGTTTATACAGACATATTGTCTTTCAAAAGTGATAGTATCGAATTTCACTTAGCGCAAAATGCCCAATCTCAGCAAGCTTTGATTGAATTTATCAGGACCCACCAAACTTCGGTTTTTAAACCTAAAGCAGATTCGATCCTTGATGGCATGCGTTTTCTTGACCTTAAAGAAAAGGGAGCGTTAAAAGATCATTATCAATTTCTTGATGACTACCCATATACAAGCCATAGGAGAAATGTCGAAAGCTATATTCTAAAAGTTTCTACTGCAGCCCATACTCCTGAAAAATATCAGAGCTTCATTGCATTTGCTAAAACACAAGACCTGAAGAAAAAAGCGGCAGATGTTTTATACTATCTAAACCCACCTCAATCTGTTGCTCACCATCCCAACAAGGATTCTATAAAAGCAGCTTTGAATTTGCGAGATATTCAAATCTTCCCAGTTATTAATAAAAGCACCATTGGGTTCTATTCACAAGCAGGCCAACAACAAATTGATCATTCGTTTGCTGATGTACCCGACATTTACAAATGCACACTGATAAAAGATGATTGGGTGTTCGCTTCTACCAATAGCGCCGGATACCTGTTGACTAAAAGTGGTAAGACTATCGTTGGTAAAGTAGAAGATTACATAAGTATCAGTGACGATATCGGTTTAGTAAAGAAAAATGCGGAGTGGCTTCTGTACCATAAAAGTGGTTTTAAAATACTAGACCTGCCGATAGAAACTGCAGAGGTCCTTGACAACCAATGGATCAAAATTTCCAAAAACGGGAAATGGGGCTTGGTTAGCATCTTAGGGCTAAAAATCGCTGAGATTATCTATGACGACATTTTCAAAGAAGGCAATTTCTATGTATTTGAGCGTAGCGGTCTATTGGCCGTGTATACGGAAAAGCTCATTTTGGATGAAATAGAGGGTCGGGGTTTGTCTTTGGAATTCAAGTTCGATGATATTGAGTTGGTGAATAACCATTCACTTATAGGCTTTCGTGGGGAGCGCGAATGCCTGCTGGATTCAACACTCAAATTTTTAATCCCATGGGGTGTACATGAAATATATCCGGAGGAATCAGGCTGGTACCTAAAGTCAGATCAGGGCTATCGAATTTATAACCCCGCTGAAGCTGACATTATGGATCGGTATTATCCCTATTTGGAATCTAACAATGGATGGCTTGCATTAAAAACTGAGAATGACTGGATGCTGCTTCCTCGAAATCAAAGGTTGCTTCCTTCACGCGGATATGATTCCATAAAACTTTTGAATAACCATGCTGCGATTTTGTTTAAGGAGCAGTCCAAAAAAATTCTATTTTCTTCTGGAAAGGAGATTGCTCTGCAAGAGGAAAAAATCGCGACTTTTCAAAACAATCCGGAGTTTGTCACCATAAATGACGGTATAGAGTCCTCCCTATATAATTCAGATGGAGAAAAGCTTATCTCAGGAAAGTTTGAGAAAATAAATTTCATGAATGACTCCTTGATACGTGTACAAATTCGCGGTAAGCAAGGCTTAATGAGAAAGAATGGAGTGTGGATTTTGAATCCGGTATTCGACAGCATTGATGAAAAAGATGGGCTTATTCTGACGCTAATAGATGGAAAAATTGGGTGTTATGACCCGTTGATTAATGAGTTGATTGCGACTGAATATGAAGCTCGGGTGGAGCGAATGCGATCAAATTATCTGGTAAAGAAAAATGGAAAATATGGAATAATTGATTTTGCAAAAACAGAGATTCTTTCATTCTTATATGATGAAATCAAGTTGTGGAATGACACGAGTTATCTAATCAAAAAAGACAATCTATTCAATATCATTAATGAAGACGAAGAAATGGTTTATGAGCCTGTGGAACAGGTCAAAATGCTAACTACCAACGACATTCAGTCTACCTACCGGTTTGTTAGCAATGGAAGATATGGGCTTCTAAGCAATCGGTTTGGGGAACTGATGAAGCCGGAGTTTACGGATATTTTCAATATTGGGACAGCAGAAGATCCACTTTTTTTTTCTGACCAACATTTGGACAAGGCGGGCTTTCATGTGGTGAGTTATGTGGATCAGAAAGGGAATCTTATTTTGTCAAAGGCCTACACCCTGGAAGAGTTTGAACGGATTTTATGCGATGAGTAAAGATTTGTAAATCTTCATCACCTGCTGAATGACGGATTGCCTCCCGTCATTTTCAATCACAAAATCAGCCAAAGGAATTTTCTCTTTATCATCCATCTGCTTGCGAATAATATCCCTCACATCCTCAGCAGAACGATGTGAATCACGTGCTGTTACCCGTTCGATTCTGACATCTTCAGGCGCAGTTATCAGAATGTTTTTCGAGAGGTTTTTATAAGAACCGGTCTCAAATAAGAGCGCAGCTTCTTTTAAAAGAAGATCTGCGTCTTGATTCTCTTGGACCCAACGATCAACATCTTTCGCAACAGCCGGGTGAACCAAGCCATTTAATTTTTTTAATAAACCCTCATCCTTGAAAACCTGACCTGCGATGAATTTACGGTCAAGCTTTCCTTCATTAAAAGCTCTTTCCCCAAATAAGTTTTTGATTTGAACCACTAACTCAGAATCGTTTTCCATCAACCATTTAGCTCTGTCATCAGCATAGTAAGTGATAGCTCCCAGGACTTCAAAAATCTTACATACGGTTGTCTTACCCGAACCAATTCCACCAGTAACACCAATTATGGCATGCTTACTTTGCATAAGTTATTGACAAAGAATCTGGAACGGTCTCTACCTCTATCACATTCTCAGGGTAAAAAACTACAATGGCAGGAGCCGTAGAATCTGCCTTGTTGATGAGGTTATAATCTACAACTATCTTAAAATCGCTGGCGAAATATTCTTCCCTTAGGTCCTGTTGTACAACAAAGGAAATTGTCACATTAGGGTTCGTCACGTAAACGGATGAGTCCTTAGGAAAGTTTTGCATTTCAATGGCAGCTGAAAGTTCCAACTTATCAAAACGGCCTACATCAAATTTTACATTTACAGTGGGTGGCACTGAGTAGATATCAAAAATTTCCGGTAAACCTAATTTCACAAATCGATCAAACGTTTTGTCAATACTCTCTGCATCAAGCTTGATCGTATAAGTTTCATCAAGTGTATCGATAAAACTTGTTGGGCCGAAGATTCTTGCTGTATCAGGACTTAGGAGAATGGATGAAATAATTCGATAATCTTCATCCATGCTAATGTTGGCAGAATCAATTTTTAGATTCAATTTTTTTGACACCTTTCTATCTATATCGATGAAAAGTGTGTCTGTGAAAAGAAAATTAATTCGAAATTCGTCTAATTGGTCCGAAATTATCGGCAAGATAGTGGGGCGTGTCAGGTAGCGGATAGCTGCCGGGTTATCCAACTCAATAGTGATTGGGTCGCTCCCAAACCAAAATGAGTCCTTGAACAAATCCCAACCTCCTCCACCTACATCAATGTCTACATATTCCGGAAGCGGCTTGACTGCAATCAGACTATCGGTGTTGTATACAAATTCAATGGGGTATTGAATTCTTGAATTGTAGTCTTTTCCCAGGGCACTAAAAAACCAAAAGGTAGTAGCTCCCAAAAATGAGAGCAGCACTACCTTCCAGTTTCCAAATATTTTAGGGATGCCCATTTGAATATTCTACTTTTTATCTTTCTTCTCGCCTGATTCATTCAAGCGCTTGCTTGCCTCTAAAGAAATAGAAGCTTTCTCAACAAGCAATTTAGTACCTCGATCTACATCGATCAAAACAGTTGTGTCAGATACTTCCATGATTTTTCCATGGATGCCTCCAACAGTCACAACCATTTCGCCTTTTTTGATCTCTTGAAGGTACTTCTTAGTTTCCTTTTGCTTTCTCTGCTGAGGACGAATAAAGAAGAAATAGAAAATCGCGATCATACCAATGATCGGTAAGAATGAGGTGAAATCACTACCTCCTCCGGCTTGCAATAAAACTGTGTTCATTTGTTGTTATTTGAAATAAAAAAAGCCCTGACAGAATCGTCAGGGCAATGTTAATAAAATTTGAAGTGCTAAAAGAGACTATTCTCCTTCCTTCACCACATTTGCTTTAATCTTTACTTGCTGAGTAGTCGGCCAGGTATTGGTAGTAAGAGTTACGGTCTTTGTAGTGATACCTGGCTTGTTTTTGCTATTAAACCTTACTTTGATTTCCCCGGTTGCTCCCACTGGAATTGGCTCTCTTGGCCACTCCGGTACAGTGCACCCACAAGTTGCTTTTGCATCTGAAATAACTAATGGTGCTTCTCCATCATTCACAAATGTGAATACATGCTCTACAACATCACCATCTTTAATGGTACCAAAATCGTGAAGCTCCTCTTCGAACTTGATTGTTGGTAGTGGACCCTCCGGCTTCTCTGCAGGGGCTGCAGGTGTTGGGTTGTTTACTGCTAGCGGTTGTGCTGTTGGGTTTGCTTTTGCAATTCCACCTTTTCCCTCTAATGCAGCTACTCTGCCTTCCAGCTTAGTAATTCTGGATTCCATATCGCTATTTCCGCAGCTGGCAATACCAACTGCCACGATCACTCCTAAAAAAATCTTTAATACTTTCATCATCACTCTACTTAATTAAAATTTACCAGTTGATCTACAAATCTACGAAAGATATAGTTTCAAAATTCTTAATGAAATGTTAACGAAGCTGTTAATCTTTCTTGATTTGGCTTATAAGCCCATTAACGTCATCCAGAAGCCGCTCTGCTTTGTCCTTGGCATCTTTCACGATCTTCTCACCCTGATTTTTGGCGTCATTGTTAAAAACAGCTTTTCCATCAGCTACTTCCTCCACAAAACCTTCTAGTTGCTTTTTTAGCTTATCCAGCTGAAAAGTGAGCTTATCGCGTGTATTTGTTCCTTTATCCGGCGCATAGAGGATACCAAGTACCCCACCAGTGACTACTCCTAAAAGAAATGCGAAAAAAGAACTGCCTGATCTGCTCATGATTACTGTTTTTATTTATTATCGATAAGGCCTCTACCGCTCTTACGAATTTTACCACTCGAAGTTAGCTCGTTTGAGAGTACATCCAAAACGCCATTTACAAATTGTTTACTTTTTGGGGTGCTATACATTTTTGAAATCTCAATGGCTTCATTAATAGTCACCTTCACAGGAATGCTTGGCGAATTCATCATTTCCACCAAAGCAATCTTAAGTATGACACGATCTGTAAGCGCGATTCGGTCCACATCCCAGTTCATGGTTTTGCTTTGAATGATTTCTTCCAGAAACTCATTCTGATTAATCGAATCCATGAAAAGCCGTTCCAGAAACTTAAAGTCATCTTCCCCATTCTTGGTAAGCTCTGCCAATTCCAGGTCTTCCCCATCCTGGAGTGCTTTTATAGTTTTTACCACCATGCTTTTGACGATTGGCTGGTTTTCTGACCATTGCAAGTGTGTGCCTTCTAAATAAGAAACTATTGCTTCATTCTTAAAAACCACGCGCTTAAACAATTCCAGCACTATATCATTTTCTGGAGCTTCCGTCAATTTTGAACCTCCAAAAAAATGCTGAAGTGGCTCAGAGGTCCTAATCTGCTCCCGATACCAACTTTTTATTTCCTGATGTTCATTATCCCACGAAATACTGGATCTGGCGGCTTCTTTTTGAAGCAGCTCCGATTCCTTCAGTTTTTTCACTAGTTCGTTTCCAATAAAAGGATAGATTTTCTTTTCCTTGGCGATGTATGCTTTGTCTTCTTTTTCGCTATCCAGCTTTTCTCGCTGCTCAATTTCGATAGGGAGAAGCAACAATTTGATGTAGGTATCCATTAGCCTCTCAGCTTCCTTCATCATATCATTTTTACGTACTCTGGCTTCTTTGTGAACTAAATTCTCATACTCCGCCAATGCCGCATTCACATTTTCAACAACTTCCTTCTCGACATCTGTACTATTTTCAACTTTTCCTTTCAACAGGTTAGCATTGAATAGCTTAACAGCTTGCTTTTTACGAGCCTCAAAAAGTGCCTTATCTGCAAAATCGTGCTTAGCAGGATCCAGCGCATGCATCTCCTCCAGCTCATTTCTTTTCACTTCTTTAATGGATTCCACTGCAGTGTAATGTCCATACAACGCTTGCATCGCTTTAACCCTAAGTATCCTTCTATTTAGCATTTTATGTGGCTTTTCGCCTCTCCTTTATTTCAAATTTGTTCTGTCAGTCGTCCACTTTCGGATGCTGAAGTTCTTGGATTATAATTTATTCTCCAAGTTTAACTTTTCCTACCTTGTCTATTCGCTGAAGTGCAAGCTCCAATGCTGCTTCGTGTGAACCGATTTTATTTTGCTCAGCATGACTCAATACATCCAGGCAAACTTCATAGATATGCTCTGTAGATGCTATCACCCTTTCTTTGTTGTAGTTGCCCAAATATTCATGGTACACATTGGCAATTCCACCTGAATTTATCAGGAAGTCAGGACAATAAATTATTCCATGATCATTGAGCATGGCGCTATGTTTTTGTTCGTCAGACAATTGATTGTTAGCTGCTCCTGCTACTACGGCGCATTTCATCTCTGGAATGGTCTCATCATTTAAAGTTGCTCCCATCGCACATGGGGCGTAGATATCCATTTCCATTTGGAATATTTTGTTTGGATCCACTACCGAAACCTTGTCATGCTTATCGGTTATTGCCTTGATTTTATCATCAAAGATATCAGCGATAAATACGTTAGCATTTTCTTCGATGAGATGATCCACCAAATATTTACCAACCTGCCCTGCTCCCTGTACCAAAATATTTTTACCGCCAAGTGAATCAAGTCCGTAAGCCTTTTTTGCTCCTGCCTTCATTCCCATGTATACACCATAAGCTGTCATTGGGCTGGGGTCTCCTGACCCTCCCATGTATTCTGGCTTGCCTACTACATAAGGAGTTTCCATACTCATGTATTCGATATCACGCATGGTAATATTCATGTCTTCCGCCGTATAATATTTGCCATTCAGGCTATTCACAAACTTTCCGAATCGTCTCATCAAAGGCTCGCTTTTCATTTTTCGAGCATCACCGATAATGACTGCTTTTCCACCACCAATATTCAATCCCGCAAGGGCAGACTTAAATGTCATCCCTCTGGATAACCGTAAAACATCTTTCAAAGCTTCTTCATCACTGGCGTAGTTCCACATTCGTGTACCTCCCATTGCCGGGCCAAGGTCTGTATTGTGAATTGCGATAATTGCTTTTAAGCCGGTAGCTTCATCTCTGCAGAATACTACTTGCTCGTGTTGAAGATTTGCCATTTGATCGAACACGCTGTTCGACTTTACTTCGGGTTGTGTATCTATCATTGTAAATGAACTTTATTCTAAATTTGAACCTTCTTTCCCGAGTGTGATTGCACTATCGTAAAAGGGGATGCAAAAATATTCCATTTTAACTAAAACCAATTGGCTATCAGGCCTTTATAAAATTTTGTGAAAGACCTAGGCTACCTTAATAAATACCTGCTCAAATATAAGTTTCACCTAATTTTTGGTGCCTTATTCATCATAATTGCAAATTTCTTTGCGATTGTGCCTGCTGTAATTGTTCGATATGCTTTCGATATTCTTCAACGTAGCTACGGTATTTTTTCGTCTTTCGAAGGTTTTGAGCTTCAGGAAAACACCGTTGGAATCATTGGTTCCAGCATTATAATACTCGCAATTCTAATCCTTGCTTCTGCACTACTGAGAGGTGTTTTTCTTTTCTTCATGCGTCAGACCATTATCGTGATGTCTCGTCACATCGAATATGATCTGAAGAACGAAATTTATGAGCACTACCAAACACTGCCGTTAAGTTTTTATCGAAGAAATAATACCGGGGATCTCATGGCGAGGATCTCAGAGGATGTCAGCAAGGTTCGGATGTACATAGGCCCGGCTATTATGTATGGAATTAATCTACTAACCCTCTTTCTGATGGTAATCCCCTACATGATTTCTATTAACCCTACGCTTACACTTTATTCCCTTTTACCACTGCCCGTTCTTTCGCTCAGCATCTATTTTGTAAGCAACATCATCAACAAACGTTCGACTGAAATTCAAGAAAGTCTGTCAGGACTTTCTACCTATGTTCAGGAGGCATTTTCGGGCATTCGTGTAATCAAAGCATTTGTTCGAGAAGAAGAAGTAGCCAAAAATTTTGAAACAGAAAGTATTGTGTATCGCGATCGATCGTTGAAGCTGGCCTTTGTGCAGGCACTTTTTATGCCTTTGATCATGGCGCTGATTGGATTAAGCGTAATTCTCACGGTTTGGGTTGGCTCTATTCAGGTCTTTAATGGAGAGGTGAGCACCGGTAACATTGCCGAGTTTATCATTTATGTGAATATGCTAACCTGGCCTGTAACCGCTCTCGGCTGGATCACGTCCATTATTCAACGAGCAGCTGCCTCGCAAAGAAGAATCAATGAATTCCTTGATACGAAAACGAATATAGTTTCTGAAAAAAACATTGAACGGGAAATTGACGGGCACATCGTTTTTGATGATGTGAGTTTCACATATCCGGATTCTGGTATTCAGGCATTAAAAAATGTTTCCTTTGAAGTTAGACCCGGTGAGTCCATAGCGATTGTTGGAACCACTGGTTCAGGAAAAAGCACGATTGCCAATATGGTGTGCCGCCTCTATGATATTGACAGTGGACGATTGGAAGTTGATAATATAGGCGTGAAAGAATATAACATCTCATCTCTCAGAAGCCAGGTAGGTTATGTTCCACAGGATGTATTTCTTTTCTCTGACACGATCGAGAATAACATTGCTTTCGGCAACAGGGCGATGAGCAAAGAAGAAATCAGAAAAGCCGCTGAAGATGCGGACCTGCTCAATAATATAAAAGATTTCAAAAATGGTTTTCAAACCCGGCTGGGTGAACGAGGAATCACACTTTCCGGAGGTCAAAAACAACGGGTATCTATAGCTCGGGCAATCGCCAGAGAACCAAAAATCCTGATCATGGATGATGCACTTTCTGCTGTGGATACCAAAACTGAAAACGCAATCCTGAATGCGATGCAGCGAATCATGCAAGGCAGAACCTCCATCATTATATCACACAGAGTCTCTTCAGCAAAACTTGCTGATAAAGTGGTGATGCTTGACGATGGAAAAGTAGTGGAACAAGGCACACATGATGAGCTAATGTCTAAAGGGGGGGCATACAAAGAGCTACATGACAAGCAGCTTTCCGGAGAAGAAGTTGCGTGATTACCTAGCCCAACGTTCTGTACTTTGGGAACCGTCTTCGTAGTACAAATCGAATGAATAGGGCTGGAGAACTACTCCTTCTTCAATGGCTTTCACCTCCATCATTTCAGCTATTTCCTCTCTGTTTGGCCTTACCAGCCAGTGTTGAGTTAAGAATACTTTGAAGATCTTATCCGTCTTAAACTCTTTATATGAGTAGCCCGCTGGCAATCGCAGTACATCTTTTATTTCATCCTTATAAGCCCCTACGAAATAATGAACCGTGTCACTTTCTGACTCATCCAAATTGAAGTAGACAATGGCCACTTGTCCTTGAAGCTTACCTGAATCAATTGCTGCTTTAGTTTCATGATATCTGGCTTTTAGCAGATCATAGTCAAATTTCTCACGATACTCCTTCCCAATGATCGTTCGCTCCTTCCCCTCCATCACAAATACCTCCATAGGCTCAAATCCACCCAATGTATAGTATGTGCTCCATGAAATAACAATCAGGCATATGATGATAATGACTGAATAAAATAGCTTGGCTCGCTTCATGGGTCAAAGATATGTCCGGAATAAATTATTAGCGTAGGTTTTACAGTTTACAAAGCTACTTTACCTGATTCGCACGAGAGTCTTCTTAAATAAGTGGACTTCTCAGGTTTCACCTTCGAAGTGACGGATTTGTTAGACTGCTTTCGCTACTTCCTTGTACTGCATCTGATGAAGCTGAGCGTAATATCCTTCCTTCTCAAGTAGTTCATCATGATTGCCTCTTTCCACAATCTCTCCTTTATCCAGTACCAGAATCTGATTTGCGTTTTGAATGGTGGACAGTCTGTGAGCGATGACAATTGAGGTACGTCCATGCATCATTTTTTGAATGGCTGATTGGATCAGCTCCTCGGTTTCAGTATCCACCGAGGAAGTAGCCTCGTCCAGTACGATAATTTTCGGATCGTATACCATCGCTCGAACAAACGAGATGAGCTGCCGCTGACCCACAGAAAGAGTTGCTCCCCGTTCCTGCACATTATAATCAAAGCCACCCGGTAATTTTTCTATAAACGGAAGTGCACCTACCATCTCGGCTGCTTCTCTAACCCTCTCTCTCGAAATATCCGGATTTTTTAATGTGATGTTGTTGTAAATAGAATCGGAGAACAGAAACACATCCTGAAGCACTACAGCGATGTGGTTTCTAAGATTTGCCAGGTCATATTTATGAACTTCCGTATCATCCACATAAATACCTCCTTTGTTGATTTCATAAAACCTGCTCAGTAAATTGATAACTGAAGACTTGCCCGCACCTGTTGCCCCCACCAGCGCAATCGTTTCTCCGGTATTCACTTCAAATGAAATGTCTTTGAGCACATAATCATCGTCGTTGTAAGCGAACCATACATTTTCAAATCGCACATCTCCTTTTACATGATCCGGACTGAAACTTCCATTGTCTTGAATGTGCTCGTCATTGTCCAACAAATCGAGAATTCGGTTTGATGACACAATCCCCATTTGCAGCGTATTGAATCGATCGGCGATCATTCGGATTGGTCGGAAGAACATCTGAAGGTAGAGAATGAATGCAATCAGCATCCCGAACTCAACATTCCCCTGCACTAACTGGCCTCCCCCATACCATACAATTAAACCAATCCCTGCAGCCTGAATAACCTCCGATACCGGAAAGTAAATAGCGTAGTAAAGCACTGAATTGATGTTCGCTTTGCGGTGCTCCTTGTTGATCTCCTTGAACTTTTCAAACTCCCGTTTCTCACTGTTGAAAATCTGAACGATGTTCATCCCGGTGATATGCTCCTGTACGAATGAGTTGAGGTTGGAAACTGCAGCACGCACTTCGTTGAAGGCCACCTTAATTTTTTCTTTAAAAATGTAAGTCGCAAAAATCAAGATCGGCAATAGTGAAAGACTGACTAGTGTCAGTGACCAGTTCATCCAAAACATAAATCCGAGGATGACCAGCAACTGCATTACATCCGCGATAATACCGGCAATCCCGGTACTGAAAACTTCAGCAAGCGTTTCAATGTCCGAAACGTTTCGGGTTACTAATCTTCCAATAGGCGTCTTATCGAAAAACTTCAATCGCAAGCTCTGAATGTGACGGTAAAGCTTGATGCGAATGTCTTTGATGATGTTCTGTCCCAGCCACCCTGAATAAAATGTATGGAGATATTGCACAATGGCCTGCACCACCAGCAACCCAATCAAAAGCATGATCATATTGACCAGTCCGGGATAGTCTCCCTGAGCTACGTTGTTGTCAATCGCTTTTTGGATGAGTAAAGGCCGAAGCGGCCCTACCACGCTCAAGGCAATGGTGAGGAACACCAGGAAATAGAAAATACCGATGTAGGGTTTGGCAAAGACGAACAGCCTTTTCAAAACTGTCAGGTCCACAATATTTCCGCTTGCCTTTTCTTTTTCCAATGTCCTAGTCTAAATAAATGTCTTTTGGGTAAACTACTTTTTGCAAAAACAATCCCTCTGCCGGAACAGCTCTACCTGCCTTTCTACGATCATTGCTTTCTAAAATTTCACGGAAGTCATCCAGTGAAGTTTTTCCCAGTCCCACATCAATCAACGTACCGACAACAGCTCTGACCATTCCACGCAAGAAACGATTACCAGCAATTTCAAACAAATGATTGGATCCGTCCTGCACCCACTTCGCCTGAAAGATTTCACAGTTGAAGTTGTTTACCTCGGTATGAACCTTACTAAAGCACTCAAAGTTCTGCCAACCCTTAATTATTTCACATGCAGCATTAATTTCTGCCACATTTAATTCTGGTCGGAAGTAATAGGAAACGCCTCTCTTGAATGGATTTTTTGCCTGATTCAGGTGATAATGGTATGTACGTGAGGTTGCATCAAAACGCGCGCTTGCATCCTCCTTTACCGATCTGATACCATTGATGGAAATGTCTTCATTCAAAAAGGAGTTGAGTTTAAATACCAGCTTTTCCCGATCTATCTTTTTTGCATCAAAGTGCGCTACTTGTTGGGTTGCATGTACGCCGGTATCTGTTCGTCCGCTCCCGACAATTGCAACTTCTGTTTTCAGAATAGTGGACAAGGCTTTTTCGATTTCCTCTTGTACCGTCACCCCATTGGGCTGAATCTGCCAGCCATTAAAGTTGGTGCCGCGGTAACTGATGTCCATAAAATACCTCACGGCGACAAAATTGCGTTCATTCCTTCACATTGAAACATAAAACAAGTCATATTTGCCATTCAACCTTTCAATAGGTTTAATATAAGGTCACTCCAGATGGAGTCTATCTTAAAAAATGAAGGTCTCGGAAAGTTGTCCATAGATTCCATTCTGGAATGACTTCTTTTTTTGTTTGTAAACCTTATATTAAACTTATTGAGTTACAAATAGTGTAATTATGCTACAACGAGTACAAACCATCTTCATGACAATCGCAGCGCTTGCGATGATTCTAATGCTTTTCTTTCCTATCTGGGAGAAATCAGATCAAAACTATGAAGCAGAAAAAAGAGAGTATGCCATCATGGATGCTTTTCAATTGAGGTATGAGCAGCATATCCCTGAGACTGGTGAGGTGCAGCTTTTAGGCACACAAGACACCTTTTTACTTTCCATAGGTGCGATACTGGCAGCTTTAGTGATGTTGTTTTCTGTCACTCGCTACAAGAACAGAATGACGCAAGTCAAATTAAATGCTTTGTTCTCACTGATCACAGCTGGAACTTTAGTGGGTACCTACCTTTACATCAGCAAAGCAAATGGACTGTTCGACCCGCAGGTGCAAGGCACGTTTCTTATTGGTTTCTACCTTCCTATTGTAGCTATGCTAAATAATTTCCTGGCGAACCGCTTCATCCGAAAAGACGAGCAATTGGTGAGGAGTGCGGATCGGATTAGGTAAGATCAAGGATTTGTTTAAGTTTCTGATTCAGCTGAGATTGTTTTTCCATAGAAAGTGTACCTAATTTCCGAATCAATTTGTCGTTATCCAGTGCTCTTAGCTGATCTATGAATATTACTGAATCGTGAAGTAAGCCAGATTCCCCCTCTTCAAGTTGAATTTGTAAATGTGTCATTTCCCAGGGGGAAGAACTGATAGGACAAACAATCGTTGAATTGAGGGCGTTCAATATGTCTGATTGCACAATAACAACCGGCCTTACCTTTCCCATTTCTGTCCCAGCCTTCACCCCTAAATTAGCAAGCCATAGATCGAACTTATTCCTTTTCAATGCCATAATGCTTTTCATAATCAAAAATGGTATTATCCCATTCTCTCAGTTCATCCTTTATTTTTCCATATTGTTGGGCAGTTTTCTTTGCTGCTTCTCGAAGCTGTTCTTCCAATTCTTCCCTTTCCTTTTTTCGGGTGTATTCTACTACTGCCTCCATCACATAGCTGCTTCGGTTTTTATTCATCGACTTTCGATACTTCTCCACCTTTTTATAAATATCTTCCGGCATTTTCAAACTAATCGTTTTCATGATCGTATTATAAATGGCATTACAAATAGTAATACGAAAATAATACCAAATTAGTTTTCTGCCAACCTGTCAGTTTTGCCTCTCTGGAATAGTATTTGAGTTTAGGCGTCTGAGTAACAACTAAAAAAATTGTAATCAGACGATGGCAGAGAAAGGTACAATCTCAATACACACGGAAAACATCTTTCCGATCATTAAAAAATTCCTCTATTCAGATCACGAGATCTTTTTGCGTGAGTTGGTTTCCAACGCAGTAGACGCATCACAGAAAATCAAACAACTGGCTTCCCTAGGAGAATACACCGGTGAGCTTGGTAAGCTGACTGTCGAAGTGTCATTCGACGAGAAGAAAAAAACCATCACCATCTCCGATAATGGAATCGGGATGACGGAAGAAGAGATAAAGAAGTACATCAACCAGATTGCGTTTTCCGGCGCAACCGAATTCGTAGAGAAATACAAAGACAAAGCAGATAACCAGCAGATCATCGGTCATTTTGGGCTAGGGTTCTATTCTGCTTTCATGGTCGCGAAGAAAGTAGAGATCAATACGCTTTCTCACCAGGAAGGTGCTGAATCAGCTAAATGGATCTGTACGGGAGAAACTGATTTTGAAATCAAAAAAGGTACTCGAAAGAAAAGAGGAACCGATATCATCCTCCACATCGCAGATGATTCGGAAGAATTCCTTAATGAACACAGACTTCAAGGCATCCTCGACAAATACTCGAAGTTCTTACCTATCCCTATCAAGTTTGGTCAAAAAGAAGAGCAGGTTGAAGATGGCAAAGACAAGGATGACAAGCCAAAATACAAAACGGTCAAGAAAGACAATATCATCAATGATACTGATCCTATCTGGACAAAATCTCCAAGTGAGCTGAAGGATCAGGATTACCTTGATTTCTATAAAACATTATATCCGTTCAGCGATGATCCGCTTTTCTGGATTCACCTGAATGTGGACTATCCATTCAACCTGACCGGAGTGCTTTATTTCCCTAAGTTGAAAAAGGATTTCGACCTACAGAAAAACAAAATTCAGTTGTATTCGCGTCAGGTGTTCATTACCGATGAGGTGAAGGATATTGTACCGGAATTCCTGCAGCTTTTGCACGGGGTGATTGACTCTCCTGATATTCCATTGAATGTATCCAGAAGTTACCTGCAGTCGGATTCCAATGTGAAGAAGATAAACGGGTACATCACTAAGAAAGTAGCTGATAAGCTGTCTGAGCTTTTCAAAAACGATCGAAAAGGATACGAAGAGAAGTGGGAAGACATTGGTGTGTTCGTGAAATACGGAATGATCTCCGAGGAGAAGTTTGATGAAAAAGCGAAGGACTTTGCTTTGGTGAAAAACATGGAAGGCAAGCACTTCACGATTGAGGAGTACAAGAAGCACATCGAGGCAAATCAAACCAACAAGGACAAAAATGTGGTGGCGCTTTATACCACCAACAAAGACAAGCAACATGGCTATATCAATACCGCACAGAAGCGCAGCTACGATGTAATTGAATTGACTGGCCCGATTGATCCGCACTTTATCAATCACCTGGAGCAGAAGCACGAGAAGTTCCAGCTTCAGCGTGTAGATGCGGATGTCATTGATAAGCTGATTGACAAGGACGAGAAGAAAGAATCTATACTTTCAGAAAAAGAGCAGGAAAGCCTGAAAGACATTTTTGACAAGGCAATCAACGACAAAAACAACAGCGTGACTGTTCAGCCAATGGCTATCGACGATATGCCGGTCACGATTACTCTGCCGGAGTTTATCCGACGGATGAAAGACATGCAGGCAACCGGTGGCGGCCCAATGATGTTTGGTGATATGCCGATGACCTTGTCCGTTGCTGTGAATGCCAATCATGCGATGACCAAAAAGATTCTGGGAGCAGATTCTGACGAGGCAAAGCAAAAACTAGCTAAGCAGGCCTATGACCTGGCACTTCTTTCGCAAGGCATGCTTCAGGGCAAAGACCTCACAGACTTTGTAAATCGAAGTGTGGAGTTGAGTTTGGCATAGTCATTACATGACACGAAATCATTGAAGGAACCCACTCAGTTGAGTGGGTTTTCATTTATCTACTTTCCTATCCCCTTGCGTAGCGACGAAAGGAGCAAGACTTGGGGATCTTAAGACTCAGTTCTAAGTCAAAAGATTCCCATGACTCGGATTCCCTTCAGTCATCCTCCCAAGGGAATTTGGTAATCCTTTTATTTCAGTTGGTTCTGTAAAACATTAATGTTTAGCTCCTACCACCCATCAAACCCTCCTTTTTTCTCCATCTTCATTTCCTTAGATTAGTCATCCTAAAATTCAAGCATATGAAGAAGCATCTCACCTTACTTTTAACCCTCCTTTCTTTTTGGTCTTTCGCGCAGGTAGACATGACCTACTATCTCCCGGAAGGGCTTTCCTACAACCCTGATATTCCAACCCCGAAAGAGGTGCTTGGCTATCACCCTGGTGAATGGCACGTCAGCCATGATCAATTGCTCTATTATATGCGAGCAGTAGCCGAAGCTTCCGACCGGATGATCATTGACGAAATTGGCCGTACCTATGAAGGACGTCCATTGGTTCAGATTACTGTTTCCAATCCAGTGAACCTTGCCAATCTGGATCAGATCAAAGCTGATCACAAAAAACTAACAGATCCGTCTTCGTCCGGAGGGATGAATACCGATGAAATGCCCATCGTTATGTGGCTGGGATATTCCGTTCATGGAAATGAAGCCAGCGGTTCAAACGCTTCTTTGCTGACAGCCTATTACCTGGCAGCTGCCATCGGTCCTGAAATTGACGAGATGCTGGAAAACTCCATCATCATTATTGACCCTTCATTTAACCCGGATGGTTTACATCGCTTTTCCTCCTGGGTAAACATGCACCGAGCACATGTGATCAACGCCGATCCTAATGATCGGGAGTACGATGAGGTATGGCCGGGTGGACGTACCAATCACTATTGGTTTGACCTGAACAGAGACTGGCTACCGTTGCAGCACCCGGAATCGAGGGGACGAATTGCTAGATTTCATGAGTGGAAACCAAACATCCTGACAGACCATCACGAGATGGGAACCAACTCTACGTTTTTCTTCCAGCCTGGAATTCCGTCCAGAAAATTTCCATGGACACCTGATAAGAATGTGGAGTTGACACACAAGATGGCTGCATTTCATGCGAAGTATCTGGATGATATTGGATCCCTTTACTACAGCGAAGAAAGTTTTGATGACTTCTATATCGGAAAAGGATCTACTTACCCGGATGTGAACGGTAGTGTTGGAATTCTGTTTGAGCAGGCCAGCTCCAGAGGTCATGCTCAGGAAAATGATTACGGTATTTTGACCTTCCCAATGGCGGTAAGAAATCATTTCACTGCTTCGCTTTCTACACTGGCATCAGGTATAGCACATCGAACGGAGTTTCTTGATTATCAAAGAGAGTTTTATCAGGGTGCTTCAAACCTGGCTTCCAGAGATGCGGCAAAAGCCTATGTTTTTGGCTCGTCCAAAGATAAGGTAAGAAATTATGAGCTAGCGAAAATGCTTGTACAGCATGAGATTGAGGTTTATGAAATCAAAAGTTCCATTAATAAAAATGGAAAGCAGTTCACGTCTGGTAATGGCTACATCGTACCAATGAATCAGAATCAATATCGCTTAGCGAAAGCGATCTTCGAGACACGTACTTCATTTACTGATAGCCTGTTCTATGATGTCTCCACATGGACTATGCCGCTGGCGTTCAACCTACCATATGCTGAGCTAGGCAGCAAAGATTTTAATTCAGGGATGCTTGGAGAATTAGTTGAGTATCCATCCGCTCCAACTGCTAAACTGGTCGGCGAAAAAGGAGCATACGCCTATGCGATTGAGCCTTATGGGTATTTAGGTTTCCGAGCAATCAATAGAATGCTAAGTAAGAAAGTAGTGGTGCAGATGCTGAATGAAACGCATACCGATGACAACCGAACGTATCCACGAGGAACCATGATCATCCCTGTAGGCATTCAGGAAAATAAGCGCGCATGGATTGAGCAGACCATTGATTCAATTGTGAAAGAAGATGGTGTGAATGTCTATTCCCTAAAGACAGGTTTAGCCAAAAGTGGTGTAGATCTCGGCAGTACAAGTAACTCAACCATAAAGGAACCTAAAGTGGCAGTGTTGGTAGAAGGAGGCGTAAGCAGCTATGAAGCGGGTGAAGTATGGCACCTATTGGACCAGCGATATAAAATGAAGGTGACTAAACTTCCTGTAGATCGGCTAGGCAGAGATCTATCCAGATATAATCGCATCATTATTCCGAACATGTGGGGCTCACTGAGTGACTCGCAAAAGAAAAACCTAAAGGAATGGATCTCTCAAGGTGGGGTTGTCATTGCCTGGAAGAATGGCGGCAAGTGGCTGAGTGATGCAGAAATTACAAGTGTGAAATTTGGTGCTGAGGAGGATGAAAAAGAAGATGACGATAAAAAGGATGAGTTTAAATCATACGAAAACCTGGATGAAGAAAGAGGTGCTCAGGTAACGGGCGGATCAATCTTTGAAGCAAAAGTAGATCTGACACATCCACTCGCTTATGGCATGGAAAGTGACCGAATGCCACTGTTCAGAAACCATAATCTGGTGATGCAGAAGTCTAAAAATGCATACGCCAACCCATTGATGTACACAGAAAATCCACTGCTTTCAGGATATGTTTCTGAGGAGAATCTGGAAAAATTCAAAGACTCACCTGCGGTTACGGTTTCCAATGTAGGTAGAGGAAAAGTGATTACCTTGGCGGATAATCCAAATTTCAGGGCATTTTGGTATGGAACCAATAAAATCTTCATGAATGCGTTGTTTTTTGGAGAAGCAATTAGCCGCAGTGCAGGCGAATGATTAACCAAAATGAAATAATCACTGGATGAAAGTTCAGCTTAAATCGATATTGACAGTTAGCCTCATTTTTATGGGGCTTTCTGCATTTTCTCAAGACGGTGAATCACTTGAAGATCTGTTTAAGGTGGATTATGACACCCCACTTACCCTCGATCTTGAAGAAGAAGCCAAGGAGGATAAAGGGATTGAGCCTGTCAAGCAAAAAAAGAAGAAGAAAAAACGTAATGTTTACTTTGGTATCAAAACCAGAAAAGCATTCACCCGAACAGGTTTTGGTAACGACGTGGTTTTTGAGATTTTCAATGTATTGAAGGAATACGAAGGTCCACCGGAATATGCCTCTGATTTCTATTGGTACGACTACAAGAAAAAGAAAGTCATGAATTCTCTTCGGGTAGATAAGAAAAATGCAGGTGTACTACATGGCCCTTATAAAAAAATGCTCGGTGAGCAGGTGTTGGAAGAAGGATGGTATTACAAAGGCATGAAGCACCGACGCTGGGTTCGGTTCAATAGACATGACATCCTGCAAGACAAGTCCTACTGGTGGAAAGGATGGCCGCAAGAGTCAAAACTGGCCTATTATGATTTTAAGAAAACCAAACTGAAAGAGGTGATTCCTGTTCACTTTGGGGAGAAAGACGGTGAGTACTGGGCGTTCCATGAAGATGGATCTTTAGCAGTAAGAGGCAATTATAAGTTTGGTCACAAGGTTGGTCTTTGGAGGGAATACTACGATGCTGGCCGTGTGAAGCGCGAGGTGGTTTACCCTGATGATCCTTTTAATTTTAAATTCAATCCTTACATAGCCCGGGAGTGGGACAACAAGGGTACGCTAATCTACGATCGGAGCAAGTTCCTGAAAGGAAGAAACTAGAGCTTCAGCTCCATTTGCACGTTGCACCTGGCATAGGGCGAGCAGTAACCGTCTGTGTCCTTAAATCCCAACCTTCTATAAAGATTTATAGCCGGCTTTAGTACGCTGTTGGTTTCCAAATAAATGGTATCGGCACCCAGCTCTTTGGCCTTCTCAATGGTAGCTATTCCTATTTTCCATCCGATCTTCTTTCCCTGTACCTCTGGAGATACTGCCATTTTTGCCAACTCATAAGTCTTATCTTTCATTTTAATCAAAGCGCAGGTACCCACGGTTGCTCCATCCATCTCAGCAATGATGATAGCTCCTCCCTTATCCAGAATGTAGCCCTGGGGATCATCCAGCATTTTTCTGTCCGATTCCTCCATCTCAAAGTATTGATTGATCCATGCCTCGTTTAGCTCCTTAAACGCTATAGCATGTTTAGGTAGGTAGTTGACTATGTCGATCATCGTTGATAGCTATAGAAAAGTCCTAAGATCATCACTATAACCGCAAGGATGGCTATATTAATTCCCACTGACCAGAAAAGAAGTAAAAAAACACTGAGCCACCATAAAGGAAATGCGATCAATGCAATACTGAATTTTAGCGTTGAATGAAATACAACATCCTCTACGTTGGAAAGTTTGCGGGCAATAACAAAGAAGGGTATTGGGTTTAAAATTTTGGCCAAACGATGATGTCTCTTTTCACGCTTCTCGGTCTTCACTTTCGTTGGATCAATTGATCGAAGCTCTTTAAAAGACAGTGATTCATTCTTAGGCTGGAAAATTGCCTGCTTTCGCAATTCATAATCCTGCGTTTCATCAGGAATGACCAAAGTGCTTTTCATTGCAATACTAATGGCCTCCCTCATCTTTATTAAGCCTGTTGATTGATTCTCTTCATAATCGGCTAAGTAATCACGAACTGAAATCGGTTCGCCAAATTTTATCAATACCGTAGACCGGGGTTTCCGGTGCTCAAAAAAGTTTAAGCCTACAGGCAAGACCATCAGGTCTTCGTTCAACTCAGCCTGCGATTTCAGGGCAAGCCTGGATGCTCCCTTTGTTAGCGGTCTTAGAAAATATTCCTTTCCATGATTGCCTTCTGCAAAGATGAGAACTGATCCCTTACTTTGGAATATCGCACTACAGTCAGTAAAGATTTTATCATTGAGTGCAAGCTTTGAGTAGCCGTCCCGTATTCGATAAACAGGCATCATATTAAATAACCTGAGGATTGGATTCGTCCATTTGTTAAAGACATCCGATCTGGTCAGATAGTGCAGTGGAATAGGAGCAAAGGCGCCAACCAAAAGGGGATCCATCAAAGCATTTTGATGATTCGGAGTGACGAGAAGTGGTACTCTTTTAGGCACATTTTCAATACCTTCAACTTTTATTTTATGATAATACAGTCTCAGCATTAACCTCATAAAAATTCTGAAGCATGCGTAAAAGACTGTCATTTATACAAGCTCTTCGGTGTTGATCAATGTTAGCTTCACCTTATCTATCCTGTTCTCTTCCATGGTGAAAATGGTGATGATAAAAGGTGGAATTTCGATTACTTCATTTACCTCTGGGATGTCTTCGTGATAGGCAAAAATGAGTCCGCCAAGCGTATCATACTCTCCCTCGGGCAGTGCTAAATCATAGCGTTCATTCAGGTAGTCAATTTCGTGGCGGGCACTAAATATAAAATTGAATTCATCAAGCTGCTGCTCGGTAAGGTATTCATCATCATGCTCGTCCCGAATTTCACCAAAAATTTCCTCAATGACGTCCTCTATGCTTACCAGACCGGAGGTTCCTCCATATTCATCCACGACCAATGCAAGACTTTTTCGATCGGTGATGAATTGAATGAGTAGCTCATTGGCAAGCATGGTTTCAGGGACAATCGGTATTTCTGTCAAAATAGACTTGACATCAACCGGCTTTTTAAACAATTCCAGCGCATGACAATATCCGATGACCTCATCTATCGATTCTTTGTACACCAGAATTTTGGAATGCCCGCTTTCAACAAAATGTTTTTTTAATTCATCTATTGAGTCTGTTACATCTACAGCTACGATCTCTGTTCGTGGAATCATACACTCTCGAACCTTGATGGTTTTAAATTCGATTGCATTGTTGAAAATTTTCGCATCGATTTCAGCCTCCTCCTCGTCCCTGATATTTAAAATATTGTTTTTGATATAGTTGTTCAGATCTGTCAATCCAAACACTGGCTTTTCATCTGAAAGTTTATATCCAAACATCCAAATAAAAAGAGCTGAGATTTTCACTACGAGAAATACCACTGGGTACATGAGGGTGTAGACAGCTCCCATCGGAATGGCAAAAAGCCGAATGGAGAAATCAGGATTGATGAGGAATAAACTTTTGGGAAGAAACTCCGCTGTAAGTAATACCAGTGCCGTAGAAATAATAGATTGGATGATTAACACCACAACATCTGTTGAAATAGCAGCTGGTAAGGAAGAAGCAATTACTGGTTCTAGTAATCCCGCCATGTAAATACCATAAAGCACCAGCGCAATATTGTTGCCTACAAGCATGGTAGCCAGGAATTGGGACTGATTGCTTGTAAACATTGCCAGGACTTTTCCTGCAAAAGTCCCTTTCTTCTTCAATACTTCAATATGAAGTTTATCCGCTGATACAAACGCGATTTCCATTCCTGAAAAAAACGCCGAGAAGAATAAACAGGTGAGTATGATCAAATAGGGGAGCGGATCATCCATGCTTTTGCTTCTTTTTCTTTTGTTTTCCGGAAGATTTTAGCTCTTCCTTTTCTTTGGCCTGTCTTTGACCCTTCCGATAACCATATAAAAATAAGAGTGCCAGACTAAACATAAAAATCCAATAGGATTCGGCTATGCCAACTACAATTGCCTGATCTATCCCAATAATAAACGTTACAAGCACTAACGCAAACAATATTATGTCAAATAATTTCATTGTTTTTTCGGGATTGGTTTGAGGGGGATCTCACGTTGTGCAGGTCGCTTGGGATCATCTTCCAGGGTAAATGTTCCGCTAGGCTTCAGGATTCGGTACTCTGTGAAGTCCTGATTTGATTCCATCCCCTCACCTGTATGAACTTCATCCTCAGACTTAATCGTTACAAATTTATCAGTATAGAATTTTTCTTTTGATTGATCCCAAAATAATTCCTCCGTATTTAGTTCATCATTTTTTGCCTTGCTTTTCACAATTACATTTCCTTCTGCCCGGTAGAGGTTGTCTGCCTTGGTAAAGTAAACATAGTTTGCAGAGAAATAGCTGGTAACCTGACCTCTGCTATTATACCACTCAATATAAAACCCGTTTGTCCATTCTCTGTCCCCATTTTCAAAATTACTTTGCGTTGGGGCATCCATTTTCATAACTACAATCCCAGAATCGCTGAGCAATGTAACTGCGCTATCCATAGAAGAAAGTGGGCCTTCGAAGAGTGGTGCATCGATCAAATCCTTGCGTTGATTACATGCCAATAAAAACAGGCAAGCACCTAAAACCAAAAAGCGGCCCGGAATAGCTTTCCAGGCCGCAATTATGTTGTTTGTTTTGCTGATATTAATTAGCAGGTCTTCTCTCAAGGGTTACTGTTGTGTTTATCCAGCATCCAATGGTAATTGACTGGCCTTCTTCTTTTCCCTCATTAAAGATATCTTCAATGGATGGGAACTGTGCCTTAGCTGCTGCCATGGCGCTGCTGTTTCCAGCCTTTCTATATTCATTGTATGCAGCTATGAATACAGCTCTATCCTGCACTTGGCTTTGCTCTTGTTTGCAATCGTTGAAACTGTTCATATAAAGATCTCCTATAAGCTTGTAGGCATCACTATAAGAAGGATCGAATGATAGTGCTCGTCTCGCACTATTTCTTGCTGTCGATTTCTCCCCATTCTTCCTTTGGATTTGTGCAATGTTCACATACATTTCTGCTTTTTCAGCATTATCATCCGTCAGACCAGCTGCTTCCTGAAAATATTCTATCGCTTGCACGTCATTTCCATCCTGACCATTTTTTTGCGCCAAGAACTTAGCAACTCCATAAGTAGGCTCATCGCCCTGGATAATTCCAGCAGCTTTCAGTGCCAGTGGGCTATCTAAGCATTTGCCCTTCAGCATCAATCTAAAGATTTGCTTCGCCATATTAACATCATCCCCACCAGCTAGTTTTGGTCCAAGCTTTTCTTCTACAAAATCACAACTGATTTCAACCTTCGTCGCTGTTAGTAGACGATCAACTAAATCCGATGAACTATCAATTTTCTTTCTTTCAGATTCACTTGCATTTTTACGCTGCTCAGAAAGTGCTTCAGAAATTCCTGAGTAAGTATTAATTACCTCCTCATCCGTTAGTCTCTTATATAGGTAGTTTTTATACACCATGTCCATGTACGCTACCAGAGCACCACGATTCATTTTAGCGCCATTCAAATCAAATGCTTTTTGAAAAATCTCAAGAACTGAGAAATACTTATCGCTTTCCTTTTTGTAGAATGAATAGGCAAAAATGGCTTTACGCTCCATTATGTCCGCTTTATCTTCCGGATAAACCTCCATTCTTTTGTCATGGAGACCCAATGCTTTTTGAATATACTCCTCTTTTTTTGCTTCGTCGCTCTCCTTCTTGGCTAGTTCTTCATAGATATCTATTCCATTGATATAGATAGAAGGGTTGAGATTCGGGGTGTTTTCAAGCAACCAGTTCAATGGCGGCAAAGCTGCCTTGTAGTTTTTTGATTTTTTTGCATCTGTGTAAAGGACATTTTTTTCCTTGGCCACATCTACCTGTTCTCCCCAGTTCCATCCATTTTGAGCGTTTGCTCCTATGGATATCGATAGGGAAAAAACTACTCCAAGTATTTTAGTAATCGTCTTCATAACTCACTTTTTGCTAGTCATACTTTCTTTTAATGAACCATCTATCATTGATAGTCGCTCCTATAACAACTTTATAATAGGTTTCCTTAATTAATCCATTAGATGATTCTCCAAGTTGTCCCCATTTAAACGCTAGGTCCATACTCGAAAAGCCACTAACTGGTAAAGAGGCACCAAAATTAATACCAAAATCAGTAAGTGCCTGATTATTTACGATATAAGGTAGTTTGTGATAGTTGAACCCTGCTGAATACTTCGTTCGCTTCCAATAGGAGTTCACATCATTATAATTTGGAACATACTCTGCACCAACCGCAATTTTGTAAGAATTATTGTATTGTTGGGCACTTTCTCCGGCACTACCCCATCCACTAGCTTCAATATCAAAGCCAATTTTATATTGATTTAGCTTTTCGTAGGACATACCAAAGCCAATGGTACGAGGCAGGTCAAACTGAATTTTCTCGTCAGAAACCGGCACGGTTTCAATTTCACCTCCTGAGTTAGAGAGTCTTATTAAAGAAATCTCTGAATTTCCATTAAGTGGGCTTTTGGGAGAGTATATAGCCCCAAAATTTAAAAATGCCTCTTCTGATAGTTTATGTCTGTATCCAAACCCAAAAAGTACGCTTAAATCTGAATATGATTTTTGCTCAGAGAATGCAATAGGATTTCCTATGGAAACATTTACTAATGAGGTATCTCCTTCCGAAATAACTTCTCTTTGTTCAAATAGGAAAATGTTGGAAGATTTATCTATCGCACCAAAGGTGTAGGTCGCTTTTATCCCGACTAGAAATTTGTTCTTTATTCTAAATCCATTGGCCCAGAAAAAATTTGTGAGCCCTCCTTCGCCCCTGTTATCAGAAACCTGTCTTACTCCGTCAACTCCTGTAACCTCACTTTCAGAGAATGTATTGTAGCTCACAGAACTATATGGGAGAAGTCCTATGGATGACGACCATTTCCCGGGCATAATAGGAAAAGCATAGCCTAGAAAACGCAACCCACCATCTGCGTCAGTCCCGGAAACATCAGTCCCGGAAAAGCTTCTTCGGTCAATTTCCAATCCGGCTTGAAAAGTGCTGAATGTATTGTAAACAAGGTTGGCCGGGTTTTGCGTATTTATATGCCAAAGCGTAGGCGAGCCAATTCCGACCTCCCCCATTCCAACATTGTTCGGCATACCCTGGTGATTGAGGCTACCCAATCCCTGGAATGAATAAATCGATTGAGAGTGAGCGAACTGCCCTAAAATAAACCAACAGGCAACCCCTGCTAAAATCCTTTTCATTATTGCTGATACTTCCAAATTCGGTATAGACCCTTCTGCACAATTTTTGAGCCTGCAAAGATGTGTGCTTTTACCTTGGATTCAAAGTAATGAGCGTCCCCTCCCGTCATTATCATGTTAAGACTTGTGAAATCTTTCTCTAATGTCTGTATAACGCCATTTATTTCATGAACAATACCCCAAAATGATCCACTGAACAAACACTCCCTGGTCGATTGACCGAGCTCCGAAGAGTTGAATTCCTGCCATTCCCCGGAAATATCCGGAAGTTGATCTGTAAAATGTGCCATAGCTTTCATCCTCATAACAAGTCCCGGAGAAATAACCCCTCCTCTAAAGACACCAGTTTTTTCCACCAAATCAATCGTCATGCATGTACCCAAATCAATGATCAGGTTATCCATATCAGGGAATAAATCAAATACCCCCACCGCGGCTGCTATACGGTCAGCCCCTAAGGTTTCCGGGGTTTTATAATTCAGGGAAATGGGGAGCCTTGTGAGATGGGACAAAACCTCAATGTTGGTTTTGCCGGATAGCCTTTCGTCCAACTTCCGAACTGATGACACCATGAGTGGCGATTCTCCGTATCGATCTAAAGCCTGCTGAAGGTCTTTCCAAATCAATGTTTCCTGAAAACGCCCACCCACCACTTCAGTAGTTTTAATGGAGCTATTCCCAATGTCCACCAGTATTACTTTTATATCTTCACTCATAGATTTGGATCAATTGACCGGCAAAGGAAATGAAATGAGCATAATTGATGCAATCTCAGCATATTCCGAATAAATGAAAAAAACATATTCAATCATCGGGGCAATGGCAGGTTCCTCTATGGATGGGCTTGATTTGGTTTGCTCAATTTTTTACCTAAAAAACGATGAATGGAATTATCTAATAGAAAAGTGTGATACAATTCCATATGAAGAAGGGCTTTTTGCAGAGTTGAAAAATTCCCCCAGTCTAAGTTTGGAAAAGCAGCAGGCATTGGATATAAAGTTTGGAAAATGGATAAGTGAAAAAATCAATCTTTTTAAATCAGATTTAGGTTTTGTTGACCTTCTCGGTGTACATGGCCATACAGTCATTCATGAACCACATAATGGGGTTAGTTGGCAACTGGGAGATGGGCAAACAATAGCCGCAAATTGTGGGATACCTACCATTACAGATTTCCGGACATTGGATATCGAACATGGTGGCCAGGGTGCACCTTTGGTGCCATATGGTGACTTTACGTTGTTTGGTGAGTATGATATCTGTCTTAACCTGGGTGGCATTTCAAATATTTCGCTTAAAGCAAATCGAATAGCCTGGGATATTTGTCCATGTAATCAGGTTTTGAACTTTTTTTCAAATCAACTTGGATTTCCATACGATGATGGCGGGGAACTTGCCACAAAAGGGAGGTATGATAAGTCATTCTATGAACTTATATCATCAAATGCCTACTTCTCAGCCCCTCCTCCAAAATCGCTCCCAAACAATTTTGTTGACCAAGTTTTACTCCTCACAGTCGAGCCAAGTGATGGACTTCATACATACACCCACGTAATTGTGGATCAAATTGTCAAAAGTCTACCCAAAGGAATAGACTCCAGGATGCTCATAACCGGTGGAGGAGCACAGAACACCTTTCTAATTGAGCTCCTTACTAAAAGTTTAGACAGGTGCGAGGTAGTGGTTCCTGATAAAAAGTTGATCGACTTTAAAGAGTCAATAGTATTCGCTTTTTTAGCGCTTAAGCGGTTCAAAAATGAAATCAATGTGCTCTCGTCTGTGACCGGGGCATCTAAAGACACCTCTTCGGGTGTGATTCATCTTCCTTAATGATTAGATTTGCGCCCTCAAAATACTGAAATCACTACAATGAAAGAACTCCTTAAAAAATTTGAAGATAAAACACCAGAAATCGTTTTTGAATGGTCTGATCCTGAAACTGAAGCAGAAGGCTGGGTAGTTATCAACTCACTAAGGGGTGGTGCTGCAGGTGGAGGTACTCGTATGAGGGTAGGTCTTGATAAAAGGGAAGTAGAGTCCCTGGCTAAGACCATGGAGATAAAATTTACGGTTTCAGGCCCGCAAATAGGAGGTGCAAAGTCAGGAATCAATTTTGATCCGAATGACCCACGGAAAGAAGGAGTACTTAAAAGATGGTATCATGCAGTTTACCCGCTGTTGAAAAACTACTACGGTACTGGTGGTGATTTAAATATAGATGAGATTCACGAGGTAATCCCTATCACAGAAGATTTTGGTTTGTGGCACCCACAGGAAGGTATTGTGAACGGTCACTACAATCCGCGAAAACCAACCAAGATTCATATGCTAGGGCGTCTCAGGCAAGGAGTTTCTAAGGTTTTAGAAGATCAGGAGTACATTCCGGATTCGCCAAAAAAGTATGTAGTGGCAGATATGATCACCGGTTATGGTGTGGCTGAAGCTGTACGCCACTATTATCAAATTTGGGGAGGAAATATTTCTGAGAAAAGGGCGATTATTCAGGGATGGGGAAATGTTGGCTCTACTGCTGCCCTTTATTTAGCCAAATATGGTGTAAAAATAGTTGGGATAATTGATCGTGAAGGTGGCCTAATGAACCCGGATGGGTATAGCTTGGATCACATCAAAAGGCTTTTTCATGACAAGGCAGGAAACAAACTAGTAGCAGACGATTTGATTCCTTTTGAGAAAATGAATAAAGAAATTTGGTCAATGGGTGCCGAGGTGTTTATTCCAGCGGCAGCTTCAAGACTGGTTTCAAAAGATCAGGCAGAATCCATGATCAATAATGAACTTGAAGTAGTGTCATGTGGTGCGAATGTTCCATTCTCCGACAAAGAGATTTTTTATGGGCCAATTGCTGAGTTTGTAGATAAAAAGGTGTCGTTATTGCCAGATTTTATTGCTAATTGTGGAATGGCTCGAACATTCGCATTTTTAATGGATCCGGATAATGATGATGTTTTGACGGATGCTGATATCTTCAATGATTGTTCAAAAACAATCGGAGATGCCCTCCAGGCGGTTCATAAAGAAAATAACACCCGAGCAAACCTTGCTGAAACCGCCTTTACTATTTCGTTAAATAAGCTTGTTTGATTTTAAGTAGGTTTGTTTTTGTCTGAGCTAATGATAACTTTAGTAATAATCAGTAACGCCTAAGTATGATCGGTAGAATTCTTGTTGCCATTTTATTAATGTCCGTAATCGTAGTGGCACAAGCCAGCGATTCTGTGCAAGTGCAAGAGCAGCAGGAGACCCATCAAACGCTCGATCATGACTCAGGGGCGGAAGAAGCACATACCTCTAAAAAGCCCGCATTGTGGAGTGTATTTCCATTTGTGCTGTTATTGGTAATGATCGCAACCGGACCTCTTTTTTATCCACATTTTTGGCATAAAAGCTATCCCGTCATTTCAGTAATATTGGCTTTTCTCGTCTGCACATATTACTTGTTTTATCTTCATAACCACCATAGTCCGGTTCACTCTACTGCAGAGTACATACAATTTATAGCCTTGCTCACCGGCTTGTTTGTAGCCTCTGGCGGCATCTTGATCATTGTGGATAAGGAGGCTAAGCCATTGACCAATGTGATCATTCTGGCAATCGGGGCTGTGATCGCCAATATCATTGGAACAACCGGGGCATCTATGTTGCTGATCCGACCATTTATCCGACTCAATAAAAATCGGATAAAGCCTTACCACATTGTATTCTTCATTTTCATAGTGAGTAATGTAGGAGGTTCATTGACACCAATTGGAGATCCTCCACTCTTCTTGGGATTTCTGAAGGGGATTCCATTCGAATGGACGCTTATTCATAACCTGGTACCATGGGTCATTGCTTGTATTATTTTGCTTGGATTCTTTTATCTATTCGATATCCGCAATAAGACTAATTACGCCGTGATGCGAGGTGAGGAAGAGGAAGAAGTACCCCCAACTGGAAAAGTGGACTTAAAAGGAAGAAGAAACTTCCTCTGGCTCGCCATAGTTGTTGGTGCTGTTTTTCTGGATCCAAATGTTTTTGAATGGGTTCCGGGAATTGAATATGAGGGGCAAAAATTTTCATATTTACGGGAGATCATAATGTTGATGGCGGCCTATGGCTCTTACAGGTTTTCTGATCTTCAGGCTATGCAAGGGAATGAATTCAGCTTTGAGCCTATCAGAGAAGTGGCGTTCCTGTTTATCGGAATATTCTTTACCATGATGCCTGCACTAGAACTTGTGAGTCAATTTGCCCAATCACCGGAGGGAGAAAAACTCATAAGCCCAAGCACGTTGTATTGGGGTACAGGTATCTTAAGCGGGTTCCTGGATAATGCTCCTACCTATGTTAACTTTTTAACTGCCTCCATGGCAAGTGTAGGGGCCGATGTAAATAAAATACAAGAAGTGATTGCTTTCGCTAATAATGAATATAAGGACTCACTCCTCTCACTCATGGCAATTTCACTTGGGGCAGTGTTCTTTGGAGCATTTACATACATAGGTAATGGCCCTAATTTTATGGTGAAGTCCATTGCAGAGCAAGTAGGTATTAAAATGCCATCTTTCTTTTCTTATATAGTAAAGTACTCTATTCCTATACTACTCCCTGTATTAATCATCATTTGGATTCTTTTCTTTATGGGCAATTGAATACCGGGATTAAATTACTTTATTCCATATCGGATAAAATTTTCTTTATTTGCGCTTTATTAGTTAATTTGGAAAGCGCCCTAATCAATAATAATCACCTGAAAAAATGTTGCTGAATTTATTCACAGGACAAAATGAAGGACTTCTCTTTGGAGTCTTCGGTGTTATAATCGTTTTATTCCTGATTGTTGATCTCGGTGTTTTTCACAAAAAACACCAGAAGGTCTCCCAAAAAGAAGCAATTCAACAGTCTATTTTCTGGGTTTTGGTCTCAGTTGGTTATGGTACGCTCATATATTTTTATGGCGAAGGACCTGCAGCCACTCTGGAATTTTTCTCTGCTTACGTAACGGAAAAAGCTCTTTCAGTCGATAACATATTTGTAATACTTCTAATACTCCGATATTTCAATGTCAAGGAGGAATACTATCACAATATTTTGTTCTGGGGTATTTTAGGAGCTATTGTTTTCAGGGCTGTATTCATTTTCGTAGGTGCGCTCTTAATAGCTGAATTTCATTGGATTCTTTATGTATTTGGTGTTTTCCTTGTGTACTCCGGGATTAAACTGTTCGGTGAGGATGAGGACATGGAGCTAGAGCCAGAAAAAAATCCATTGCTAAAAGCTTCCAAAAAAATACTTCCAATGAGCACCACTGACAAGGGTGGTAAATTCTGGTTCAGGGAAAAAGGTAAACTTTTATTCACTCCACTCTTTTTAGTTATTATTCTCATTGAGTCTACTGACTTAATTTTCGCGGTTGATTCCATACCTGCAGCATTCGCCATCACTCAAAATGAGTTTGTGATTTACACCTCAAACATTTTTGCTGTGATGGGACTGAGGGCAATGTTCTTCCTGCTTGCCAATGTCCTGGACAAGTTTTATCTGTTACAAAAAGGACTTTCTGTAGTTCTAATATTTATTGGGGCGAAGATGCTGGCAGAAATTTTTGAAATTCACGTCCCAACATTCCTTTCTTTCGGGGTAATTATTGGAGCTTTGACCTTGGCAATTGTACTATCCTTAATGTTTCCAAAAGACAAGGAACCGGAAGAGATTATAGAGGAAAAACTACCTGCAGAAGAATAATTATTTCTTTAGGCTTTCAACGCTTTCCATCACCTTATCGCGAAGTGTATCTTTATATTTCTGAAGATTTTCTGCAATCATCGTATCTGTAGATCCAACAATCTCAGCAGCTAGGATACCTGCATTCTTTGCACCATCCAGCGCTACGGTAGCCACAGGAATACCTCCGGGCATCTGGAGAATAGACAAGATTGAATCCCAACCATCAATGGAGTTACTAGACTTAACAGGAACACCAATCACTGGAAGGGTAGTAAGTGAGGCAACCATACCCGGTAGATGTGCAGCTCCTCCGGCCCCTGCAATAATTACCTGAAGTCCTCTATTTCTGGCTCCCTCCGCATATTCTACCATTCTATGTGGTGTCCGGTGGGCTGATACTATCGTAAGCTCAAACTCTACTCCCAACTCTTTCAATATATCTGCTGCTTGTTGCATGACCGGGAGATCAGACTTGCTCCCCATGATGATTCCCACTTTAGGTGATGCCATTATGCTTTTACTTTTAATGTGTCCTTAACCTTTCTCGCTTTGATCTTTAGATCCTCTATAGTTGCATCTGCAATGGTGACATGCCCCATTTTCCTGAAAGGTTTTGTTAGTTTCTTTCCATAAAGATGCACATAAACTCCTTTCATCGCCATACATTCCTCGAGCCCTTCATATTGCGCATTCCCGGTATACCCATCCTCTCCTAGTAAGTTTACCATGGCTGCAGGTGTGATGAGCTCTGCAGATCCAAGTGGCAAATTCAGGATTGCTCTTAGATGCTGTTCAAACTGTGATGTACGGTTCGCTTCGATGGTATGATGCCCGGAATTATGAGTTCGGGGAGCTACCTCATTAACCAACAATTCTCCTTCTTTTGTTAAAAACATCTCTACGGCCAACAGGCCTACCATATCTAATTTCTCTATAACATCTTTTGCGAGTGTATATGCCTGCTCTTCTGCCTCTTTGGGAATTTGCGCCGGAGCAAAAAGGAACTCCACCAGATTTTGTTCGGGATGATAAGAAAGCTCAACGACCGGAAAGCATGCCATTTCTCCTTTTTCATTTCGGGCCACTACCACGCTGATTTCTTTATCAAAATCAACGAGCTTTTCCAGTAATCCCGGCTTATCAAAAGCCTTGACCAAGTCATCCTCCGTTCGGATCATCTGCACTCCTCGTCCGTCGTATCCTTCAGTTCCCAGCTTGTTTACAGCCGGGAGCATGTCTTTTTGTTGTTCTACTTCCTTTGCATTTTCGGTAAGTACAAAATCTGAGGTAGGAATGCGATTGGCTTTATAAAATGTTTTCTGTTTGCGCTTATCCTGAATCAGCTCAATGATTTCGGGTTGGGGGAAAACTTTGACGCCATCTGATTGTAGCTTTTTAAGGGCTGCTACACTTACATTTTCGATCTCTATGGTTATCAGGTCAAATTGCTTTCCCCAATTATACACCAACTCATCATCCGTTAGTTTCCCAACAGAGAAATTCTTGACCAGGTGTGCACATGGTGCATTTTGATCAGGATCTAATATCGAAATGTCGAGGTTATAATTGATGGCTGACTGGATCATCATTCGGCCAAGCTGACCTCCACCAAGTACTCCGATTTTCAGGTCTGTAATGTCTTTTGCAGGCATCCGGCAAAGATAACCCGACTCACCTCTTTTGAGTATGGAAATAAATAAAGAGTAACTTTATGTTATGGGTAAAAAAGCCAAAAAGTCGAAAAAAAGCACCAAAAAGGAATCTGAAAATGAAAAGCCGGATCAGGAAAATGAAAAGCCGGGATTTCCTGAAGATGTAGACTTCAAGAAATTTTTAGGTTGCGGCGGCTAGGTATTTACGCTGGATGATCCATTCTGCTACAAACAAATTTGGTACCCAGCAAAACCAGGCAATGGCCTGATAAGCTTCTGCTTCGGGAATCCCTGATATAATCATCAATGGCATAAATATCCTGAGCGTGACAGCTCCTAATGTCACAGCAAAGCTTCGGATCATCCACCGCTCATGCGCATCAATGTCACGATTCTTTATTTTCATGAAAGCCATAACAGTAAATCCAAACCAGCATAGTGCCATCATTCCAAACCCAAGCACGTTATTAAAGCCACCATTGGCAAACATGGCCATGTAAAATGCGCCCGGTGAGCTAATCAGCACAATTGCTACCAAATACAGGTAACCGATTCTTCTATGAATATGTAAATAACTATTTCTAAAGTTTCTTAAAAACTGCGTCCAGCCAAGCCCTAGTGCTACTGCTCCTCCTATGAAATGCATGTGAAAAGCAATCCGCCAGGTGAATACATCCGAAATACCATTTGTTTTGAATGAGTAAAAGTCTTCTCTAAATAAGTGGGACAGTGCATAAAGTGCCACTCCTATGCAGAGGAACCCATAAAATCCATTTCGAAACTTGATGATTGGCCTGGCTTTCATAATGCTAAATTTACTCTGAAACGAATATGCGCTTTACCCGGTTGCTCACATTTGTTAAAATTTCATACGGAATCGTACTAGCCCAGCTAGCCAGATCTTTGATGGAAGGTTCCTCCCCAAATACGATGACTTCATCTCCCTCTTTTGCATCTGCATCAGTAACATCTATCATTGCCATGTCCATACAGACATTCCCAACGGTTGGACACAGTTTCCCAGCAACACTCATTTTGGCATTCCCATTTCCAAAAATTCTTAAATACCCATCTTCATATCCAATAGGCACCACGGCTATTTTACTATCACGCTCTACTTTTCCCATTCTGGAATATCCGACGGTATCCCCTGCTTTTAGGTGTTGAATTTGTGAAACTATTGATTTAAGCTGGCTTGAAAGTCTAAGTGGCAATTGGTCAGTAGGGTCAAAACCATGAAGACCAATACCCAGGCGCACCATGTCAAAATGATACTGCGGCCATCGAACCATTCCCGGAGAATTGCAAGCATGCTTTGCCGGTTTGTACCCAATAGCTGAAGCAATCTTTTCATAAACTGCTTCAAAAACCTGTGCTTGATTGATCGTAAAATCATCTTCGCTGGCTACATCTGAACTGGAAAAATGGGTAAATATGCCCTCCACTCTCACCTGAGGATTTTCCTTTAGTCTACTTATTAACTCATCAATTTTTTCGGGAGAAAAGCCCAGCCTATGCATCCCGGTATCAATTTTCAAATGAATCCGTGGTTGCTCACTAGTATCCTTTAGCATTCGATTGAAATGTGAAATACTGAAGATTTCAGCTTGTAAATCATACCGCTCAAATTGCTCAAAACTTTCCGTATGCGGATTCATAATCATGATCGGAATACTGATTCCGTTCTTCCTCAGCTGGATTGCTTCATCCACATACGCCACTCCAAGCATGTCTACCCGCTGATGCTGTAGAAAATTGGCCACTTCCAAAAGGCCGCTTCCATAGGCATTGGCCTTTACCATTACCATTAATTTGATTTGCGGTTTCAATAGTGCGCGGTACTGGTTGAGGTTGTGTTGCAGTGCTTCAAAGTTTACCTCCAGCACAGTTCCGTGGCTTGTAGCTTCAAGTCGCTTTACCACTCTTTCCAATTCAAAATTTCGGGCTCCTTTAACCACTATCATTTCATCCTGAAAGTGTGGTAGATTTTCTAAAAGATCATCAGTATCCTTGAAAAATTCTGAGGACTTAGGAAGCAAACCAGCTGCCTTACTTATACTCGGTCCTACGCCGATCAAACGACTTATTTGTTTATCATTGAGCATGTTGGCAATATCTCGATACAAATCTTGGTCAGGCTTTCCCGAATGCAATATATCCGAAAGAATGAGTGTTCTGGATGCGTTTTGTTTGTGGAATTCCAGGTAATCTAAAGCCACTTTCAACCCAGCCTCATCATTATTATATGAGTCATCCAGAATGTAGCATCCATTTATGCCTTTCTTTAGTTCCAACCTCATTGGGATACCCTCAATCAGGTTAATTCCACTTTGAATTTCTTCTTGATCCAGCCCTAGCTCTTTTGCAGTTATTATTGCATGAGTCAGATTTTCAAGCTGAGTCTTACTTTCAAATTCTGTAGTGAAAGTAGATTCATTCACCTTGATATACCCGTTATCCCATATCACTTTATAATTGGCATTTCCATTCAAACTCCAAGAAACGACCCGTTCGCTAAGCTTCTTTTCAATAGAAGAAAAATAGGAGGTGTTACTCCTACAAATCACTTTCTCTGCGTCAGAAAATAACAATAGTTTTTCAGACAGCTTTTGCCCGGATGACTCAAACCCGTCATCATGAGCCTGTCCTAGATTGGTGAAAATTCCAATGGATGGTTGAATCATCTTTTGGAGGTTTTTCATCTCGTCCATTCTGGAAATTCCGGCTTCAAAAACACCAATCTCATGTGTATTTCGAATCTCTAAAAGAGAGACAGGCACTCCAACCTGGGAGTTGTAGCTTTTAGGGCTTTTGACTACAAAGTACCTTTCTGACAGGATTGTGGATAACCATTCCTTTACGGTAGTCTTTCCGTTACTGCCTGTTATGCTGATTACCGGAATGTCAAATTGGGCTCTATGATTACCAGCAATTTGCTGTAATGCCATTAAGCTGCTTTCAACCACCAAAGAGTTTGCTTCAGATAATTGCAGGTCTTTCTCAAGAATAAAGTTTCTAACCCCTTTTTCCCATGCACTTTTCACATAGTCATGACCGTCTCTTTTACCTCTGATAGCCACAAATACTTCTGATGGATTTCCGGTCAGTGTACGTGAGTCCGTCGAAAATCTGATCACTTCGCTATCTGAATAGAGATTTAGTTGGCCGTTAGTAATGTCCTTTAGGTGGGAGAAAAGCATCACCTAAATTATCAATTCCATTTCATATTGATTGACCTGATTTTGAAAACCTGCCCTTGTAAGGAAAGCATCAAACCCTAACTCATCTTCGGGGATGTTCATAATGGTCAGTGGCTTTTTAGATTCACTTTGTGCTGCTGCCAAAAGTGCCTCCCCTATTCCATTCTGACGATGTATCCGATCCACTGCCATCTGAGATATCCGGCCTAAATGTGGCTGAAATATGATATATCCTGTTACCTCATCCTCTTGCCTTGCCAACAAAACTCTTTCATCACCCAACTTCAGCTGAGCAGAACTGTCTAAGAATGAAGGCTCAAAATCATTAAAATTGAAGTTCACGTTACTAATATTTCCTTCTGTCACAGTCCCGCCATAAGTTGAAGTTATGGGCTGTATCATTTTATAGCATTTAAACTTTCGTTTAACCGTGAAGCCAATTTTTTCATAAAGTGAAATCGCTTTTTCGTTTTGCTCAATCACTTCTAATAAAATTCTTGCCAGAAATTCGCTCTGAATTTTAGGAATAAGAAATGCATACATCTGCTCTGCAATTTTCTGATTTCGAAAACCAGGCAGAACCCCAGTTCCTCCATTATACGCCGTAGGTATTCCCTGATAAACATTGGAAGCATGAAGGATAAAGCCTGTCATCTGATCCCCATCAAAACAACCGGCAGAAATGTTTCGGTTGTATTGTAGTTTCTTCTGAATCCGATAAGCAAATTCTTCTTCAGTTGGTTGTAGCTTCACTTCATAGTTGGTAAAGGCCATTTTGAACGTATAAAATAGCTTTTCGAAATCCGCATCTGTAAGCAACCGTATATTCATAAATAATTACATTGGAGAAAGGAACTAACCTGACCCATAAAAGTCTTATTACTTCGGCGTTTTATTAAAATTACGCTTATCTGACCAAAAGGAAAACCCTTAATGCAACTAGAAGAATGTATTGATCTGGAGATTGTTAAAACAGAGAAAAGGCGACTCGAAATTTTCCTGGGAATTCTCTCCATTGGACTGATCCTGCTTTTTTTGAACATCACACTTTTTCCGATCACCATTTCAGAAGTTTTCCTTGATGAAAGGAGCATGAAACTCGGAATCTACACCTCCATTGGATTTATTGTTTTGCTTCTTCTTTCACGTATGATGGTAGGCAAAATTTCTAGTTGCGAAAAACCTTTGCCTGTCTGGTATAAGTATTATTCCATTTTACTGGACTCGATAGTCCCCTTCATTTGGTTGTACTTTATTATCAAATGGGAAGGCAATGGCATATTCCTGGATTCTCCGCTTATTTTCATATTCGTACCAATTATTATCGTATCAGCCCTCCATTTAAGCCTTTGGTTGAGTTTTCTTAATGGTTTGATCATAGCCATTTTATATGCCGTGATTACCTTTTGGGCATTTGAAAATTATGACACTTCTTACATGTTACCTTCTCTGGTTTACTACACCAAAGCAATCATGTTTTTAATCGCCGGGGCTTGTGCAGGGCTTGTGGCGAGGGAGCTCAAGAAAAGGCTTACGATATCAATCGAAACCCAGGAGGAACGTGATCAGATTGAATCACTTTTTAGCAAGCAAGTGTCAAAAGAGGTGGTTCGTGCCCTGAAAGAGGCAGGGGGGGCAAGCTTTAAAATCAAAGCTTCCGTGATGTTTCTGGACATCAGAGACTTTACGCAAAAAGTGCAACTCCTTTCTCCGGAAGATGTAAACGCATTTCAAAAT
This sequence comes from Ekhidna sp., assembly GCF_040220215.1. GTDB lineage: Bacteria > Bacteroidota > Bacteroidia > Cytophagales > Cyclobacteriaceae > Ekhidna. Next base: position 32,209 of record NZ_JAVJTR010000012.1, on the reverse strand, counting down.
CGATTTTTCGGACCAATCATGGACTGCATTCATGATAACAATGGAATGATTAATCAGCTTATGGGGGATGGGCTCATGGCATCATTCGCATCAGAGGATGGTGATACTCCAGAAAATGCTTTCAAAGCGGCAAGGGATATTCTATCGAAAGTCTCCCAAATGAATAAATCTGAGTGGAGCGAGAAGATCAAAGTTGGGATAGGCATCCACAATGGAGAAATAATTGCTGGCAATATTGGAAATAGCACACGACAGCAATTTTCTATTTCGGGAATTCCTGTCATCACCGCTGCAAGACTGGAACAGCTGACCAAAGATTACAATTGTTCATGGTTGGTATCTGCGACATTCTATGAAAACATCCGTCACTTAGCCAAAACCGGAACTTCTCTTGGTGCAGTGAAGCTCAAAGGAATAGATCAGGAAATGGAAATCATCAAACTAGCCTAAAGTGAAATTATTCAATCGGGACCTTAGCTGGCTATCATTCAACTATCGAGTGTTGATGGAAGCAATGGATGATTCTGTTCCACTGCTGGAAAGATTGAGGTTTATCGCCATCTATTCTTCCAATCTGGATGAATTTTTTAGGGTTAGGGTCGCAAGCATCCGGAACATTAAAGAGATTGACAAAAAGAAAATTAACAAGCGGTTAGACTTCAATGCAAAAACATTGTTGGGCGATATTCATGTCGAAGTAAAGACACAACTTGATGAATATGGCAAGATCTTAGATCATATTGTTAAAGAGCTAGCCAACAACAAACACGTGATTTGTACTCACACTGATCAAATTCCAAAAGAGCTTGGAACTGATTTGCTCCATTATTTCAAAACACACGTTTCAGCATTTCTTCGTCCCATTAGCATTGATAATGCTAAAACGCTGTTTCTAGATAATCAGGCCATTTATTTGGTGATAAAAACCGAGGAGCAGAAAAGCTTTTTAGTGAATATCCCAACCAATCATCTTCCTCGATTTTCAAAGTATCATTTCAAAGATGAAACATATTATGTCTTTCTAGATGATGTAATCAGGCAGCATGCAGACTTGCTATTTCCCGGAATGAAAATCACCGGAATGCATGCCATAAAACTTAATAAGGATGCGGATTTACAAATCGATGATGAGTTTTCAGGAAATTTGGTCCGCAAAATCGAAAAGCAAATCCAAAAGAGAAATTTAGGGTCACCGTCTCGATTTCTATTCGATAGTGAAATAGATGAGGAGATGCTGAAAATACTTGGAGAAAAACTTAAGCTGGCAGCAGAAGATATGGTCGTTGGTGGCAGGTATCATAACCTCAATGACTTCTTTCAAATATCAATTTCTGATCCAAAGCTTGTGTATCCTCAGCAATCTCCAATTCGTTCTTCTGATCTGGAAAAATCCAGATCAATTCTCGAGCGCATTGAAAGCCAGGATCATCTCCTTCACTTCCCATACCAGTCATACGATTACATACTTCAGTTTTTCAATGAGGCATCTATTGACCCTGATGTTGAGGAAATAAACGTCACTTTTTATCGGATGGCTAAAAACTCGCTGATCGGGGAGTCTCTTATTAGTGCCGCCAAGAACGGAAAAAAAGTTGCCGTTTTTATGGAGGTAAAGGCTCGATTTGATGAACAGAACAACCTGGAATGGGCGATCAAAATGAAGGAGGCCGGTGTTAAAGTAATTTATAGCCTTCCCGGATTAAAGGTTCATGCGAAGGTTGCCCTGGTAAAGAAAAAAGATATCATGTATGGATTTTTTGGAACCGGAAACCTCAATGAAAAAACTTCAGAAATATACTGCGATCATGGACTATTGACAGTTAATAAATCAATGACGCAGGAGTTGTCCTATGTATTTGAACACCTCCTAACGAAATACACTCCTCCTCCATTCGAACAGCTAATCGTTTCCCAATTTGGAGCCTATGAAAAATTTATAGAGAAAATTGATCGGGAAGTAAAACATGCCGAATCCGGAAAAGAAGCTCGGATCATCATAAAAGTGAACAACCTACAGGAGCAAGCGCTCATCAATAAACTCTATGAAGCGTGTGAAAAGGGGGTAGACATCAAATTAATCGTCAGGAGTATTTGCTGCGTGGTGCCCAATGAAAACTTAAAGGTTAAACGAATTGTAGACCGGTATCTTGAGCATGGGAGGATTTTCTATTTTCATAATGATGATGCACAAGAGGTCTATCTTGGATCAGCGGACTGGATGGAAAGAAACCTGCACCGACGTATTGAGGTTTGTTTTCCTATACACGATGACCTAATGAAACAGGAGCTACTTACCATATTGAAATTTCAATGGAAAGATGACATAAAGGGTGTTTGGCTATCCCCTGAAATGAAAAATGATAGACCTGAAAAGGAAGGTAAGGTACGTGCTCAAACGGCTACTTATGAGTATCTAAAAGATCAATACGGATAAGGAGATTTGAAGAAAAGCTCGGCAACAATAAACCCGAGAATCGCCAGAACAAAGCCAAACATGAAAATGGTGTAGCTGATCCTTAATAGACGATACTTCTTACCCAAAACTGCTCCGAGGTAATAAATATCCTTGATCATGCTGCCATACAAGTAATCTGCGTCTTTTAGCATCTCAGTCATTCCCCACTTATAATCCTCAAGCTTCATCCGGTGAAAATTCCCAAAGAACAACAAGTTCGCTTTCTTATTGATAATATCTTCATGCTTAAACTTCCCAGTGGTCACATTCGGTCGAGTAGCCAAAACAGCGAATACAATGGTGGTGAGACAAACCAGTGTCAACATTATAGCCGGAATAGTCATGTGAGGGTATTCTTCCAACTTCCTGATGAGTACGGAAACGAGGACAGACAGGATGATCGAATTGATCGATATCATGATATTCGCTTTATTATCAGCGATGGCGCTCAGCTCCATGTGATTTTTGGAAGTGGTGCGAAACATGGTCTCAATACCACGGGTTGGCTTGAGCTCCTTCGCCTTTTTCACCTTCTTTTTTAGCTTGGTGACTTTCTCTTCCAGCTCTTCTACTTTTTCGCCTTTTTCCATGACTTTAAGCGGTCTTTTATTTTACTAAGATTTTCTTTCACTGCCGCCTCGTAATTCTTCCTGGCATACTCGGTGAAGAAACAATGCTTATCCAAAAATTCCTGATTCATTTTCAGCCACTCAGATTCGGGTATTTTGCAAACCTTCGTCTTTTCAATTTCCTTGTGCAAAAGGTCCGCTTTCGCAAAGTAGTTATGCCCTGCCAAGTGCATCATATCCGCATCGCAAATAATTTGTTCCAGTATATTATCAGGTTTCTGAGGCATTTGGGTTGCCATGATACACCCCTCTACTTTTTCTATTTTACTCTCGGGGTAATCATGTTCTGACAAAAACTCTCGTGCCATTTCTGCACCATTCCGCTCGTGGTTATCACAGCCTCTGATGTATCCAATATCATGAAACCAGGCTGCAATCTGAACGATTTCTGCCTCCTCATAATTAAGGTTTTGTTTCTCAGCAATCTCAATGGCTGAGTTTACTACGTCAAGCGTATGATTAATAGAATGATAAGTCATATTATCAGGCAGCTTCTTTGACAATAGCTTTATTGTATGATCTTTTACAAGACTAATAATTGAACTCTCGGTCATCATTCTCATCTAATCCTGCACAAAATAGAACAAAAAATAAGCATTTTAGTGTTGTAGCCTTGACATTTTAGAACAACCTATGAATTTCATAAAGAACATATTGCTCATTTTATTGTTCATTTCTCTCATTTCTTTTAACCAAAGTTGCTCCACCTCCTCTTTTGGTCAGCACGCTGATAGCTTGTTTTTAGTCGACCATCAATTAGAACACACCTACAACTTAAAAAGGCCAAGTGAAAAACACTTCTTACCATACGTCCTGGAAGAAATCTCAGGTTTGACATACAAGAATCCTTCCAATGTTCTTACGGTAGATGACGAGTCAGGGAAAATTTTTGAGTACGATCTAAAACAAAGAAAAATTGTTCATTCCATCACATTCTACAAAGCGGATGATTATGAAGGAATCGAACTTGTAGGCGAGGATGTCTATGTGTTGAAAAATGATGGTGATATTTTTCATTTCAATTATAGTGAGGAAAAAGAAACCATTTCCAAAAAGTATGAAACTGAGCTTCATAGTGACAATGACACAGAAGGGCTCGGATATGATCGCTCAAGAAATGAACTCTTGATTGCATGTAAAGAAGATGGACATATTGATAAGTCTGAAATTGAAGGGCGCGCTTTTTACGCTTTTGATTTAGGCACTAAAAAGCTTTCATTAACACCGAGATTTATTATCGGACCGAAACAATTAGAAGCATTTTGGGAAACACACAAGTCTTTTGATTATGAGAAAGATCGAATCAAATTCAAGCCATCTGCCATTGCCACTCATCCCATTTCAGGGCATTATTACGTCCTGTCTTCCATCGGGAAAATGATGGTCGTAGTGAATAAAAAAGGTCAAATTTTAGGCACCTATCCCATTTCACCTCGTGTGTTGGGTCAACCGGAAGGTATATGCTTCGCTCCAAATGGAGACCTGTATATTAGCAGTGAAGGGGAAGGTGACCGAGGGTATATTCTAAAATTTGATATGAAAGTCAGCTCATGAAAAAATTTGTGTCGATCGCCTTACTTCTACTTCCTTTCCTTTCATTGAGCCAAAAAATCTATTTGATAGGAGATGCTGGAGAACCCAAAAACCCAGATCTAAACCTTAATCTCCTCAAGAACAAAATTGCTGAAGCGACCTCCAATGATTTTCTCGTTTTCCTTGGTGATAATTTGTACCCCAAGGGACTCCCTGATATAGAAGATCCCCTGCGAGAGGAGATGGAAAACAAGTTGATACCGCAGCTTGAAATCATGAAAGCATTTCCAGGTAAAGCCTATATCATTCCCGGCAATCATGACTGGGCTCAAGGTAGGAATTTTGGATGGGAACGTGCCCTCAATATGGAGCGGTTCGTCCGAGACTACTTTGAGGGTGAGAATATTTTCCTTCCAACCGGCGGATGTCCCGGACCCTATGAAATCCCGATGGGCGACAAGTCCACTTTAATTATTCTAAACACACAGTATTTCCTACACGGGTGGGACAAACCAGATGAAGATGATAACTGTGAGAACAAATCAACCATAGAGGCACTAGAAGATTTAAAAGCAATTATTACTCGAAATGCTGGAAAGCATATCCTGATTGCAGCACACCATCCTGTTTATACATATGGCGAACATCACGGGAATTTTAGCTTCAAAAATCAAATGTTGCCACTCCCAATTTTGGGGAGTCTGCAGCCATTATTTCGAAGACTGATAGGTAACATTCAGGATAACACCCACCCGAAATACCGGGCAGTGATGAATCAGATAATTGCGGCTATGAATCAGGCCGAAAATGTAGTTTATGCGGCGGGGCATGAACACTCACTACAGTTTATTCAAAAGGACGGGCATCACTTTATTGTCAGCGGATCTGGTTCAAAAACTACCCATGTGAAAAAAGGGAAAGGAAGTCTTTTCGCCAAAGAAGAACAAGGATTCGCCATTCTGACGATGCAAGAAACTGGCGAAGCAGGCGTAGCTTATTGGGGCGTTGAAGGTGGTCTGTTATTTGAAACTGAGCTTTACCAAAAAGAATTAAAAGAAAGTCCAAAAGAAACAGCCCCTTTAAACTTTTCAGATAGTACAATAACTGTTGTAGCGAGTAGGAAATACGAAGGTGATAAAGTGAAACATCGATGGCTTGGCAAGAACTACAGAGATGTTTGGAGTACTCCGGTTGAAGTTGACGTTTTCGATATTGGTACTGAAAAAGGGGGTCTTTCTGTTGTCAAAAAAGGTGGGGGAATGCAAACCAAATCACTGCGCCTGGAAGCGGAAGACGGAAGAGAATATGTTTTAAGATCTATTGAAAAATATCCTGAAAATGCTATTCCCACAGCTCTTCAGAAAACTTTTGCTCAGGATATAGTGGAAGACCAGATTTCGTCTTCTCACCCTTACGGCGCATTTATAGTGCCTCCTTTGGCGGAAGCTGCCAATATCTATCATACCAATCCTAAACCTGTATTCATCCCAAATGATCCTCGCCTGGGCCAATTTCAAAACACCTTCGCCGGAACCTTGGCTCTTTATGAAGAACGTCCTAATGAGGCAGCATCCAGAGACCCACATTTTGGTGGTGGAGAGGATATCGACGGGACTGATACGGTCATTGAAAATCTGAGAGAGGATAATGACAATGAAGTGGATCAAAATTTTGTTGTCAGAAATCGTCTTTTCGATATGTGGATTGGGGATTGGGACCGACACGATGACCAATGGAGATGGGCACAAATTGATAAAGAGAATGGCAATATCTATCGCCCCATTCCTAGGGATCGGGATCAGGTCTTTTTTATCAATGAGGGCATCATTCCAAAGATTGCTGCCAGAAAGTGGGCCTTACCAAAAATTGAAGGATTTGATGAAGAAGTGGATTGGGCCCCCGGCATAAGTCAAAATGCACGATTCTTTGATCGGACATTTATGAATGAACCTGACTGGGAAGACTGGGAAGAACAAATTAGATTTTTAAAAGCAAACCTTACAGATGAAGTAATTGACGGTGCAGTAGCTCAATGGCCTGATAAAATTGAAGAACTAACCGGTGTGCGAATCAGAACAGGACTTAAGGCCAGACGTGACAATATGGAATCTTATGCCCGCGAGTTGTACCTCTATTTATCGAAAGAAGTTGAGATAACTGGATCGGATAAACATGAGCATTTTTTGGTCGAACATCTAAATGAGAGAGAAACGAAAGTGACCGTCAGAAAAAGAAAGAAAGATGGGGAACTGGAACAAGTGATTTATGAGCGGATCTTTCAGTCAGATGAGACAAAGGAGGTTAGGCTCTATGGATTGGATGGAGAAGACGTGTTTGAAATAAAGGGTGCTGATTCCAAAATTAAAATTCGTGTCATTGGAGGCACAGACAAGGATCTAATTGTTAATGGAAATGCTGATGAAAAACTTAAAAAAGTAAAGATCTATGACCGCTACAAGAGCACACGTGTTCAGGGGAATTCCAAAGGAATTTTAAAACTAAGTGACAATCCGAATATCAATCGATACGACCGCAAAGCATTCAAATATGATGTTTTGATGCCACTGGTAACCGGTGCTATCAACCCCGATGACGGCATCTTTTTAGGAGGTGGCTTTGTTTACACCAAGCATGGCTGGAGAAAAGAACCTTTTGCTGCCATGCACAAATTTACTGCCATTGGAGCATTTGAGACAGGCTCCTTTCAATTTGATTACTCCGGTGATTATACTGACATATTTGGAAAGTGGGACCTAAACACTTCTGCGCTATGGCAGGAACCCTTTTTCGTGAATAATTACTTCGGTATCGGAAATAAGACAGAATTCCTGATGGATCAGTTTGTAGCTCCGGATGACGATCCAATTGACTACTACCGTGTGAGAATGGATCGGCTTGAACTCAATGCAGGTGTATCAAGAAATGTTGGTGCGAAGGCCAAATTCTATGTTAGCTCCGGATACAAATCTGTAGAAGTAGAAGAAACCGCCAACCGATTCATTACGGATCAGCCATCCGATCAGGATGATTTTGAGTCTAATCAGTACGCTCGATTTTTAACAGGGATTTCGTTTGACTCGAGAGATCAAAAGGTTTTACCTAGAGCCGGGATGACGGCAAAAGCAGAAGTAGAACACCTGGAAGCCATCACTGATTTTTCTGAAAACACCACCAGATTAAGTGCGGAGTGGGCTTTCTACTTGACAGCAAAGCTGCCATCCAGACTGGTCATCGCTAACAGACTCGGGGCTGCACACATCACATCAGACAAGTTTGATTTCTTTAATGCTAATATTCTGGGAGGTCGTTCTAACCTTCGAGGCACAAGGCGTACCAGATTTTACGGGCAAACGTCCTTTTATCATAACCTCGATTTGAGATTGAAATTGTTTTCTTTCAGGAGCTACATTTTTCCTGGCCAATTCGGAATACTTGGATTTCATGACACAGGTAGAGTTTGGGTGGATGGTGAAAACTCTGATGCATGGCATACAGGAAAAGGTTTTGGTGTGTGGCTAAGTCCATTGAATACGGTAGTACTCAATTTCAATTATGCATTCGGAGAAGATGAGAACCTGCCGACTTTCTCCATGAGCTTTTTCTTTTAATAGCAAGCCACCAGGTTAGGCAGCTTGCTACTCAGAAATTATTCTACCACCTCTCCATTGAAGTACAAATAAGTGTACTCATCAGAGTCAGAGGTTTTGATTCGAATATTCTTTTTGAAAGCACCGAGTTTCCCGGATTTGAAATTGGCAGAAATAGATGCCGATTCACCAGCCTTGATCTCTCCTTCAGGATACTTCACATTTGTGCATCCGCATGAACCTTTGGCTTCAATAATTCTTATGGTTTCCCCACTGGTGTTGGTGAATTCAAAACTTAGCTCCTTAACCTCATCTTTGGAAACCTGACCCAAATCAATTGAAGTAGTTTTCCACTTTAAAGGTGCCATCCCGGCTACCACAGCTACTGCGATACCCAGCATTACGATAAATGTTGCTTTTCTCATATTTCTAAAATTTTGTTTGAACCAAAGCTGTGTGGTCAGCTTCCAAATCACTGTTAATAACCTCTTAATGATTGTTAACGAGTTGTTAAACACCAATTTCTACCCTTTGAAGTGCTTACTTTTGATGGTATGAAGAATGCACACATTCGTGTTTTAATCATTCTTGCTGTTTTAACCTTATTAGGTATTGTAGGCACGCAAGTCTTTTGGCTCAACCGTGCAATCGAGCAACAAGATCAGGTTTTCAACTATAATGTGCAGGTAGCCTTAAGAAATGTGGTCGAATCTCTTTGCGAAGCAAACGGAAAAGATTTTCCAACGGTTAATCCAGTGGAGCAAGTGTCCGGGAATTATTTCATCGTGCGTACAAATGATCGAATAGATCTGGCCAATCTCGAGTATCTCATTTCTGCAGAAATTAAAAAAAGGTCTATTTCGCAGGATTTTGAATATGGGGTTTACGATTGCGCTAACGATAAGATGGTATATGCTGAGAATGTGAACCTCATGGCAGAAAATGATCAAGATATCATGCCGGTACTCAAGAACGATGAGTACTATTTTGGGGTCTACTTTCCGGAAAAGTCCAGAAACCTTTTTGCGGGATTTGACCTCTGGAAATTCACCACAGCAATTACACTAGTTGTTACCATATTCTTCGGATTTGCTTTGTTCGTGATTCTACGGCAAAAGAGATTAAGTGAGGTTCAAAAAGATTTCATCAACAATGTCAGCCACGAATTAAAAACGCCATTAGCCACTTTATCGCTCGCCTCAGAAACTTTGAAAGAACGATCCGGAGATAAGGAGAATAAGTATGTTCAGGTCATACAAAAAGAGGTTGGTAGACTACAGAAAAATGTTGAGGACATCCTCCACTCTTCATTATTAGAGTCACATTTAAAAGTAGAGAAAGCTCCTGTTCAAATCATGGAGTTTCTTCAGGATATAGTGACAGAAGTAAAGGAGGAATATTCCGGTGAAATGATTGAATGGTCGTTATCAGGCACTGCAGACAGATCAATACTTTCTAATAAAAAATTCCTTGAGAACTGTGTGAGAAACCTGGTAGATAACAGCGTGAAATATGGTGGAAAGCATATTTCAATTCATGTCGATCAGTCATCAAAGAGTACTACCATTTCGGTTAGTGATAATGGTCAGGGAATACCGAAGAAACATCAAAAAAAGATTTTCAAGAAATTCTATCGTGTCCCTGAGTCCAGTCACCAGCACAATCAAAAAGGTTTTGGGTTGGGGCTGCATATTGTGGCTTCAGAAATAAAAAAATTAGGAGGTAAAATCTCGGTCGATTCAACTGAAGGAGTTGGGAGTACATTTAAAATAACATTGCCTAATGGCTAAAATCCTACTCGCAGAAGACGATGAAAACCTCGGTTTTATGATCGAGGATAATCTGCAATCACTGAACAACGAAGTGACCTGGTGCTCAGACGGATCCAAGGCATTTGATGCTTTTCAAAAAGACACATTCGAGATTTGCATCTTAGATGTGATGATGCCTAAAATGGATGGGTTTGAGCTGGCATCCAAGATCAGAGAGGTGAATGAATTTGTCCCTATTATTTTCTTAACTGCTAAATCACAAGAAGAAGACAGGCTTGCAGGCTTTGAAATAGGTGGAGATGATTATGTGACCAAGCCATTCTCCATGAAAGAATTGGAATACCGTATCAATGTTTTTTTAAGGCGAGCCAATCACCAACCATCACAGGAATCAGGCACTAAGATTATTCAACTTGGTGATTCACAATTTGATGTTAGAAACCTGTTGTACTCCTATAAGGATCACAAACAAACACTGACGCAAATGGAGGGCGATTTGCTTGGCCTCCTCATTCGCAATCAAAATGAGCTTGTAAAAAGAGAGTTTATCCTTGAAACCATTTGGGGAGAAAACGACTATTTCAAAGGAAGAAGTCTTGATGTCTTCATTACACGCCTGAGGAAGTATTTAAGGGAAGACACTACACTCGAAATTCGTAACCATCATGGAGTTGGGTTTAGTCTGATTATTTCAGAAAGCACTTAAATCAGAAATCCAAAACACAGGCTCCCTTCGTAGGTTGGTTATCTATTAACCAACAACCGAAAGGAGTTTATGAATACATCTAAAATTCTAGCCCAACGTGCTCTTGAAGTGCAATGGGAAGGAGCCCTCAAGCGAGCAACAGTCAAGTATCACATTGCAGGAGCATGGGTCGCTGTTATTTTCAATCTTGTATTTGGCGCTACCGATTACATCAATGTTAATCACCATTTTGAGGTCTTTTTCATATTCAGACTAGCAGTATCAGCGCTGACAGCCATCCTTTTGGTTCTAAGAAAGCCGCTGAATATCTCTGCTGACTTCCTGATTTTCGTTCCCTTCCTCCTGATTTCTATTCAAAATGCATTCATGTGGAGTTTGATGGATGCTGATCTTCTTCAAAAACACACGCTCGCCTACATCGCGCTATTTATTGGTGCAGGCATGCTTGTTCTATGGAAAATCTACTGGTCCATTATTGTGGTAGTTATTTCTATTGCTGCGAACTTCTTTTTCTTGATTAGAAACAGCACCCTCGGAGTAGAGGAAATCCTCGCGAGCGGTGGATTACTCACCGGTACAGTCATGATTTTCTCCATCATTCTGATTCAAACGCGATATAATCTGACCAAACGAGAAATCATTGCTCGGCTATCACTTGAAGCATCAAACAAGGAACTGAACAAACAGAAGAAAATCATTGAGTCTAAAAACAAGGATATCACTTCAAGTATCCGGTATGCCAAGAAAATTCAGGAAGCGATTCTGCCTTCGGAAAAAAGTATCAAAAAATACCTTCCAAACTCTTTTGTATTTTATCGCCCTCGTGATATTGTTAGTGGGGACTTCTACTGGTTCAAGCACGTAGATGATATCTCTTACATCGCAGCGGTAGATTGTACAGGTCATGGCGTTCCTGGTGCTTTTATGAGTATGATTGGAAATACAATTCTGAACAAGATTGTCCCCGACCATCATACAGAACCAGCTAAGATTTTAAATGCAATGCGAAAAGAGGTTATCACCACCATGGAGCAAGGAGAAGAAAACTCACAGCAGGATGGAATGGATATAGCGTTTTGCACCATAAATCATCGTACCAAAGTATTGGAATATGCTGGTGCTTTCAATCCTTTATGTCTTTTCAGAGATGGTGAGTTGCTCGAGACACGTGCCGATCGCATGCCTATAGGTTCCTATTTTGGTAAAATAGACAAAGAGTACACCAACCATTCCATGGAGCTAAAAGCAGGCGATTCATTCTATATCTATAGCGATGGTTTCCAGGATCAAATTGGAGGTGAGGGAGACAGAAAGTATTCCTCCAAAAACTTTAAAAAATTCTTACAATCTATCAATAACCAAGACACTGATTCACAATTGCAACTCCTCGAAAAAGAGATAGAAGATTGGCGAGGTGATGAAGAGCAATTAGATGATATGCTCATTATCGGTGTGAAAGTCTAAAGTCAGTATTATGAAAGAGTCCTATATAAAAGAAGCAACCCGAACTACTCCATATGCCTGTGTGAATTATCAGGCCGGTATTATAAAATTAGGGGGTCGATCCAGCCCGGAAAACACAATGGAGTTTTATGAGCCATTCTTAAGAGCCATAGCCATGATGTCCAAATCTGCTAAAAATGATATCAAGGCAAAGTTTAAAATGATGTACTTCAACACCAGCTCTGCGCGGTGCATTTATTTAATTATCAAAGAGCTAAAAAAACTGGAGGACAAAGGAAAAAATGTCAAGGTCATCTGGTTTGCTGAGGAAGATGATGAAGATATGTTGGAAACCGGAATGGATTTTCAGGATATTGTAGGAATCACTATCCACATTGAAATGATAAAAAGTGCGGCATAAATCCTGTCTAAAGGATCACCAGTTTCTCTTTAAAAACCTGAGTGCTTGTCTTAATAGATAAAAAATAGATGCCTGGTCGCAATTCGTTCAGCAGGATGGATTCAGAATTCCACTGGCCGACCAGTCTCCCATTAAAATCATAAAGCATTGTGGCTACTATTTCATCCACAAAATCAATGTTGATCTTATTTTGACCTAAAACCGGATTAGGAAAAACCACTGGCTCATTTTCCATCAAGCTTACCTTCATGAATTCATCTAATGTCAATGTATCTGAGATTGATCCTCTTCTTGCGATCAGTGTGATGTCATAGTTCCGGGAACTGCATAAGTCGCTGAAACAGACTCCCCTCTCCATGTCCGTGGAAGCGCTCCAGGCAGTATCCATTCAAACTCCTCATAATCTCCCTGTGCCTGATAAACGACAGTTTCGGCAACCTTTACTAATGTGGTATCAGTTTTTATTGTCAACAATTCAGGTTCTATACATTCCTGCATTTTAGCATCTACAGTTGACTTGAAAGTCATCAATTGATTATACACATTCTCACCCGGACAGAGGGTAGCACACCCGTCTCTATGACCGACAATTGTTCCCAAACTTCCCAACGAATGATTGAATGAATCAAATGGATCGCGACCCTGATCCAGCAGCTCAAAAGTCACGAGCGATTCTAAAGTTTCCCACGTAGATGCGGTGACAGTTGCCGTCTCATAATTTCCCAGAAGACAAATGCCTAATGTACCTGAGTTTGCTCCGCAAAAATGTGCGCCTCGCACATTATCCTGACTGCCGTTTCCGGGATCTCTTCCGGTATACAAGGTGCCATTCTGAGCTATCAGGTAATTATACCCGATATCAGACCAGCCATTTACTTCAGTATGATAGAGGTAAATATCCCTCACGACTTGTGTGTAATTGGTATTTGTATTTGACCCTGCGGAGTGATGGATAACATTATGAAAGACTTCATGAAAAGAACGTGTGTAATTGGGTTCGGGTAAGCCACTCCTCCAGGTTGATTGAGGTACGGCCGGTGGTGGATCATTGCATTCATTGGATTGTGAATTTCTAAATTGATCCGGACTAAAAGCGGGTGGCTGACTACTGGCGATCAGGTATATATCAAAATCAATTCCTTCGCGAACCAAGAGGATTATCTCTTTCGTGGGATTTTCCAGTGAAATAAAATAGGTAGGATCGTCCACATCAGGGTCTCTGGGGATCATTCGTTCCTCTTCGCCAAGCACCAACTTGAAAACTCCTTCACTCTCAGATTTAATGGCTAAGGCTGTTATTGTATTTGAAGAGTTTAGCGTGACAAGCGAGTCAGTACTCTGCTGCTGAAATAACTCAACATGCTCAGATTGGGAGATCAACTTTTGACCTGAAGCCAAATGCCCAATGATTACCAGAAGAATAAAAACTAGTTTAACCCTCATTAATGATGCTAACGTATTGGGCGGGAAATCATTCTAACTTAAGCAAATATTCATATTTACCCCATCCATTAGTTTTTATTAATATCAAATTACTTCCATCAAAAGAATAAGTATACTCACCGGATAGAATAAGACCCCAGTCAAAATCTGCAGTCCAGACATTTTCATCTCTAAAAATGATCGTATTAGCTTCCACTTTATAAGTCCCAGAACCCCCTGCAGGTATCCTATCGGGATTTCCATCACATTCAAACTTTCCTGATTGTAAAGAAAGCCTGGTTTCTCCACTGTTAGTCTGATCGTCATAATGCACATTGAAAACACCTGAGTAGGTTCCTTCAACTGGTATTAACTCTGAATTATTTTCTTTACACGAAAGAATGATTATTGTACTAATTATAGCAAAAACAAACTTTTTTTTCATAACGCTTCGATAACGTCTGAAACAGCTAGTTAATTATCCTCTTCCAAATAATCTTCATCGCTCCAATCGAAATCAAAGTTGGAGGTTTTGCTTTCCACTCGCTGCATGTTCCAATATAGGATGATCCAAAGCGAGCAGAAGATGACGATGATGCTCATTATGAAAAGTAATCCTCCATCATTGTTCACAATAAAACCAAGCTTCGTGAAATGGAGGAAGTTGGCGGCACTGATAATACTGAGTGAAATGATGGCACCAAAAATGTAATAGTTGGTCAGTAGGAGGAAAGTGGAAACAGACTCAATACTGGCAATCAGATAACGACCCCAAGGTTCCCATCCGATCTTCTCAAATATCCAGACACTTTCTTCCGCTCCGCTAAACTTAAATGGAAGGGTTTGAGCCAGAATAATAGCTACGATTAATCTGGGAATAATGTGAATTAAATCACCGGCTTGAAAAGAATGAAAAATTGGTTTTATCCTCATGCAGAAGTAATCTCAGGCTGATAAAGCTGAGTCAGCTTTTCAACCGCATAATCCACTTCTTCTAAGGTATTGTATTTACTGAAAGAAAATCGAATCGCTCCACGATTTTGATCCCTGTTTAGCTCCGCCAAGACATGTGACCCAATACTTGACCCGCTACTACATGCACTTCCTCCTGATACAGAAACGCCAGCAATGTCCAGGTTGAACAGCAGCATGTCGTTATCGTCATTTGGTGGCAGACAAACATTCAAAACAGTATAAAGGCTTTTGTCAAGTTCATCTGAAACCCCATTGAAAGCGATTCCATCAATCGATGCTTTCAGCTTTTCAATCATGTGCTTCTTCAGACCTTCAATGTGCTTTCTATGTCCATCCATATCAGCATACGCAATCTCCATGGCTTTAGCCAGGCCAACGATTCCGTACACGTTTTCAGTGCCTCCACGCATGTTTCGCTCTTGGGCACCACCGTGGATGAATGGATGGATTTTATTCTTATGGTTGATGTATAAAAAGCCGATTCCTTTTGGCCCATGAAACTTATGAGCAGAACCTACAGCAAAATCCAATTTCAGGTTAGGCATGTCATGCGCGTAGTGCGCCATACTCTGTACGGTATCTGAGTGGAAGCATGCTTTGTATTCCTGACACATGTCGCCCACTTTTTCAATGTCCAGCAGGTTGCCGATTTCATTGTTGGCATGCATCAACGTCACCAACGTATCCGGATTGCTTTTGAGCAAGCTTTCCAAATGATCATAATCGACCTGACCCTTGTCATTCAGGTCAACATAGCTCACTTTCATACCTCTTTTTTCCAATGACTGGACAGTATGAAGTACGGCATGGTGTTCAACTTTGCTCGTGATGATGTGTTTGATTTGCTTTTCGCTCACCGTGCATCGAATGGCCGTATTATCAGCTTCGGTTCCGCCGGAAGTAAAAAAGATTTCTGCAGGCGCAGCATTCAATAAATCAGCTACTTTTTTTCTTGAGCGCTCTATAGCCGTTCGAACCTGCCTTCCATGCGAATGAATGGAAGATGGGTTACCGAAATGTTCCAGCATATAAGGCTTCATCGCCTCAAAAACGTCTAAGTCGATCGCTGTAGTAGCAGCATTATCAAAATACACTTTCATACTATTGATGCCTTTTCAAGATCACAGATCCATCCTTGAGGTTTTCTATATTAATAACCTGATCAAATTTTGGAACATCATCATCCATGATTTCGAGGAGTTTAAGCATGAGTTGCTCCTGTCTTTCTTGTATAGCAGCAACTTTTTTTAATTCCCGCTCCATTCCTCCAAGCTTGCGCTCTACACCATTGAACCGTTTATCTACCTTATCAATTCCAGTCACAAACGCATCTTGTTTGACTAGCATTTCAGATAGTAACTCAACTATTTTGTCCTCATTTTTCATTATCTAAATATAACGAATTAGGTATTGGATATGATCTCCTTAATGTCCATCATCAGCTTTTTAGCCAAATGTTCGGCTGTATTCTGACTTTCTGACTCTGCAAAAATACGAATAATCGGTTCAGTATTTGACTTTCGTAATTGTACCCACTCCTTATCAAACTCGATCTTTACACCATCGATCGTGTTGATGGGCTGACCTTTGTATTTTTCCTTGATTGCATCCAATACACCGTCCACGTTGATTTCCGGTGTTAATTCAATCTTGTTTTTGGAAATATGGTAGTTTGGATAGGTCGCTCTCAACATAGAAGCACTCTTTCCAAATTTGGCTAAATGAGTTAAAAACAATGCCACACCAGCCAAAGCATCTCTTCCGTAATGCAAGTCAGGAACGATCACTCCGCCATTTCCTTCTCCGCCAATCACCGCATTCGTTTCTTTCATTTTGGATACTACATGAACCTCACCAACAGCTGATGCGTTGTATTCGCATCCATGTTTCTCTGTCACATCTCTCAATGCCCGGGTTGAGGATAAGTTGGAAACCGTATTTCCCTTTTTCTGTGAAAGCACATAATCAGCAACAGCAACAAGTGTATACTCTTCACCAAATGGTTCTCCATTTTCACAGATTAAAGCTAGCCTGTCAACATCAGGATCCACTACAACCCCAAGGTCATAGCTTCCATTTTCCAGTTCGCTACAGATTTGCTGCAAGTTTTCAGGGAGTGGTTCAGGATTGTGAGGAAAGTTGCCTGTTGGTTCGCAGAAAAGTTCTTTTACTTCTACTCCCATTTGTCTTAGTAAGGGCACTATAGATACTCCACCGGTACTATTTACCGCATCAACCACGACTTTAAATCCGGCCTTTTTAATTGCCTCAACATCTACGAGTGGATGTTTCAGGATTTGTTCTATGTGATAGTCAATGTAAAAATCGTTGTTGCTTAGTTTGCCAAGCTTCCCGGATTGAGCGAATTCAATGTCACTCGATTCGGAGTAGTCTAGCACTACCTTTCCTTCTTCGGCAGAAATGAACTCACCTCTATTGTTCAAAAGTTTGAGGGCATTCCATCCTGCCGGATTGTGGCTGGCTGTAAGAATAATACCACCTTGTGCTTTTTCGGCAAGTACCGCCATTTCTACGGTAGGCGTGGTGCTCAACCCCAAATCAATAACATCTATACCCTGATTGATCAGCGTATTAGCTACCAGTTGAGTAAAAGACGCGCCTGATGGGCGTGCATCTCTACCAATAATAACTTTAGGTTTCTTATGTGTGTCCTTGAGCCAGGCACCATAGCCGGCAGCAAACTTGACAACATCAAGAGGCGATAGATTGTCTCCGGCTTTTCCTCCTATCGTTCCACGCAGGCCGGATATTGATTTTATTAATGTCAAAGCGTTCTATTTTTTAAAGCGGTGCGCAAAGATAGAAATGTAGGTAGAAGTAAAAAGCCTTCTTGTCAGAACTTGGCGAGGACCTTATTTACCTCAGAATCAGGGTTTGCACAGTCTTCTCCGGGCTTCACGGTCTTTCCACAAAATCCACAGGACGCACCTTCTTTGTTGAGGTAAGGGTTTTGAGAGGCGCATGTCCCCTTAAATTCTCCATCTTTTTTTAGCAAAATACGGATGGACAACCCCACAAAAAACAACGCGAATATTCCGATTCCTAATAATACTACCTGCATTCGTTCCGATTTTGGTACAAAATTAGCCAATTTGCGGCTGTAGTTGATGAACAAGCTCATCTTTGTAATAATTCCAAAAGACACCCCTGTAGTCCCCTGAAGGGGACATTATTCCCCCTTTGAAGGGGGGTGTGTAGGCAAAAGCGATGGAAGGGGGATGTTAATGACTTATTGTAGATATGCTAAACAAACCACTATCCACCCCAGACCCAAACAGAAAAGCCAAGCTCGAAGCGTTTGACCGTCTGCTTACCATCATGGATGAGTTGAGGGAGAATTGTCCGTGGGATAAGAAGCAGACAATGGAAACGCTGCGTCATCTCACTATTGAGGAGACCTATGAACTCTCCGATGCGATCATCGAAAATGATTTGGACGAGGTGAAAAAAGAGTTGGGAGACTTAATGCTCCATATGGTGTTTTATGCCCGCATTGGGAGGGAAAAAAAATCCTTTGATGTAGACGATGTGTTGAACTCGGTCTGTGATAAGTTGATCAACCGTCACCCACACATTTATGGGGATTTGAATGCTGAAGACGAAGAAACCGTGAAAGCCAACTGGGAAAAGATTAAGCTGAAAGAAAAGGGGAACAGATCTGTGCTGGGCGGGGTGCCTAAATCTTTACCTGCATTGGTAAAGGCGATGCGCATACAAGAAAAAGCGCGAGGGGTTGGGTTTGACTGGGACAACCAGGATCAGGTGTGGGAAAAAGTAAATGAAGAGATGGAAGAATTCCAGCAGGAAACCGACAAGGAAAAGCAAGCCGGAGAGTTTGGTGACCTGCTATTCTCATTGATCAATTATGCGCGTTTTGTGGACATCAATCCGGAAGAAGCACTGGAGCGCACCAATAAGAAATTCATCAAACGCTTTCAGTATCTCGAGTCTGAATCTAAAAAAGATGGAAAAAGTCTGGGAGAGATGACGCTGGAAGAGATGGATGCGTATTGGGAAAGGGCTAAGGGGATTTGACGATTTGGTGATTGACTCGATTTGAAGATTAGATATTTTGAATAAAGAAAGAATAATCCAGACTATGAAAGGAAAACATTTGGTCATTTTCCTAATTATTCTAGTAGCTGGTTATGGGTCAATAAATGGGCTTCAGCAGCTTTTAGTAAAGCCTGAATGGAGTCAGAGTGATTACGAAATCCTGGTCAATAGTGCTTAAAGGATGCTGATAAAACTGCTATTAATCATCCTGCTTTTACAAAAGAGTATTGTATTTGCTCGACTAAAAAAATTCAAGAAAAGTTCTCTAAACAAGAATATTTACAAGTCTCAAGTGAGTCAACAGAAAATCAATTTCAAGAAATTATGCCAGTGATTGAAACATGCATCAAAGAATTGGAGCAAAAAATTAAGGGCAAATAAGAACAATCTTCAATCCCCAAATCGAATCAATCGTAAATCGACCTCACTCCTCAAAGGCCCATTCAATTTTCTCCTTCATATCCTTAACTACAATGCCTTCTGCTTTTAGCTCGGCTCGTAGCTTATCCACCCGCTCAAAATCACGATTGTATTTTGCGTCTTTGTACTCTCCAATAATAGTATTTATCAGTACTTTGTAGTTCACATCCGCTTCTACTTTCAGCCCAAGCACATCCTCAGCAAAGCCCAAGAAAGTTTTTTTCATTCGCTTAAAAGCCTCCTCACCGATTTCAGCATACTTCAATTGTCCGGTGTGGAGTGAGTTTATCTTTTTTACGAGATTGAACAAATGCCCAATGGTCAGGGCAGTATTAAAGTCATCGTTCATGGCATGATAGCAATTGTCGCACATCTTATTGATCTGTTCTACCTGCTTTTCATCCAGCTCGCCATAGTCTTTGATCCATTCCATTTCATGCATCAGGCGCATTCCGTTGGCCAGTCGTACATATCCTTTTCTGGAAGCTTCCAGTGCTTCATTGGAAAAGTCGAGTGTGCTCGCATAGTGCGATTGCATCATAAAGAAACGAATCGTCATCGGGCTGTAGCCTCGTTCCAGCAGCTCATGATCTCCGGTCATTAGCTCACGTGGAAGGAACGAGTTACCTAGCGACTTACTCATTTTCTGACCGTTTACCGTAAGCATATTGGTGTGCAGCCAATACTTCGCTCCTCCTTTTCCATGGGTGCCTGCATTCTGTGCGATCTCACACTCATGATGAGGAAACTGTAAGTCCATACCACCACCATGGATGTCAAATTCTTCGCCGAGGTATTTGGTACTCATCACCGAGCACTCCAGATGCCAGCCCGGGAATCCATCGCTCCACTGGGTTTTCCACCGCATAATGTGCTCGGGAGCAGCCTTCTTCCATAGTGCAAAATCCAAAGGACTCCTCTTATCTCCACCACCATCCAGATCACGGGTGTCACTTAGCAAGTCTTCTATCTTCCTTCCTGAAAGCACACCATAGGAGTTGTCATTTTCCTTGTGGTACTTCTCCACATCGAAATAGACAGATCCATTGGATTCGTATGCATAGCCATTATCGATGAGCTTTTGAGTCATCTCAATTTGTTCCATTAAATGACCAATCGCCGAAGGCTCAATATCAGGTGGAATAGCATTGAACTGTAGCATGACATCATGAAAATCATTGGCGTACATTTGGACGATTTCCATCGGCTCCAGCTTGTCCAGTTTGGCTTTCTTGGAAATCTTATCTTCACCAGTATCAGAAAGGTGTCCTACGTCCGTAATGTTTCGAACATATCGAACTTTATATCCTAAAAATCGGAGGTATCTATTGACAACATCGAAACTCAAAAAAGTACGCACGTTTCCCAGGTGTACATTGCTATAAACCGTAGGGCCGCAAACGTACATTCCCACATGTGGAGGGTGAAGGGGTTGGAACTCTTCTTTCTGTCGGGTGAGGGAATTAAAAACTTTGAGTTTGCCTGTCATACGCCTGTTTTTCGTGCCACAAAGAAAGGCATTTACCGAAAAATTTACATCTAGGTTACTAAATCCTTTTTAACTGCAAAAAATTCCCTCTTTCCTTCAATTATACATTTATCATTTGGTAATTAAAGTGTTAGGTTAGTGGTGTATTATTATCACCGCCATGAAAAACGTACTTGCTGGTATACTTTTTTCATTAGCAATAGGTGTATCCAATGGTCAAAACGTCAATGGCCTGATCACTCAAGCTGAAGAAAATCTCGATAAAAATCATTGGGAACAGGCCACAGAGAATTTCAAATTTATTGTTGAAAATCATATAGATGACCTGACGTATCACCAACGCGCCAACATCTACAACAATCTTGGGTTTCTAAGCCTCAATTTGCTTGATCCGTTTGAAGCAGAGCGAAACCTGAACCTCTCCATCCTTTACCATGAGGAAGCAGGTATCCCAAATCAAAAAGACTATGCGAATGCCCTTTTAAATATGGGCATCTTATACACTGAGCAGGTAGAATATGATTTAGCCAGGAGATACATTCAAAAGTCGTTGGACATTTTTGATCAAATTCCCGGAGATAAAGTTGATTACTGGATTGCAAGATCCAAGCTGGCCACACTTTATGAAGAGGCAGGTTCCTATACATTGGCACTGAGTATTTACAACAATTGCTATGATCAACTGGTGGCAAGTGGAAATGACCTTTCTCCTGATTTTGCTGAGATATGCATGCACAAAGGGAGAATTCTTATTCTGACCGGGGATCCCATTGAGGGCGAAAAATTCATTAACCTAAGTTCCACCATTTACAGATCATTAGGTGGTCAATATGCCGTGGAGCAGGCCGAGTCATTGGAACACCTGGCACTTTTCTATGAAAGAATGGGGCGTTTTGGTGAGGCTGAAAAAACCTTACTGGAAGTTCTTTCTCTGAAAAGAAGTATTCCTGATGAAGCTGATATCTTAATAATCGAAACGCTGAATGATTTGGGGATTCTTTACCATCAACTTGGCAATCACGATAAAGCTAAAGAGATGTTTAGCGAGGTAGTGAAAGAAAGCGAAGAAAATGTGGGCACAGATCACCCTTTTTATGCTACTGCCAAAAATAACCTGGGCACCCTTGCGCTGGATGAAGGGAATGTAGCTCTGGCAAGAGATATGTTTGTTTCTGCACTGGCCACCTATAAAGCAAAGTTTGGCAGCAATCACCCTTATTATGCCAACGCACTTAATAATCTGGCGAGAGTAGAAAGAAAGTTGGGCAATAATGCAATGGCCGAGAGGTACTACATAGAGGTACTTCAGATTGACGAAAAAATATATGGCAAAAACCATCCGGATTATGCCACTACGCTTATTAACCTCGGTGTGCTCTACAGTGCAAACGGAAGGGAACTAGAAGCCGAAAAATACTACAAAGAGGCTGTTGACATAAGAGAAAGGGTGCTGGGAGTCAACCATCCGGGTTATGGAAGTGCTCTGGAGTATATGGGTATGCATTGTCTGGCTATCAACAACAAGATGGACGCTGAGAAATTCTTTCGAAAATCCATTGAAATACAAATCGGGCAGATAGGTACATTATTCCCTATCATGACGCAACAGGAACGTCAGTCTTTCTTTCAGAACATTAAATCAAATATAGATCGGTACAATTATATCGCCTTTGAATTACTCAATCAAAAACCTGATCTCATCAAAACCATTTTTGATTTTCAGGTTAAAACAAAGGCTATTCTGTTTAGCACCTCCGACAAGGTGCGTGAAATCATTTTTGAAAGCCCGGATGAGGAGCTCAAGGAAAATTTTCGTAGGTGGCAATCTGACAAGCGACTACTTGCCAGCTACTATCAGATGGGGGTACAAGAGCTGGAGCAGCAAAATATCAACCTGAAGTTTGAAGAATCGAAAGTTGAGCGGCAGGAAAAAGAGCTAATGCAAAAGCTTGAAAACTTTGAAGGAGTGCTACAGCGAGTAGAGCAAAACTGGAAATCAATACAGGATTATGTGAAACCAAATGAGGCCATTATTGAGGTAGTTCGGGTGAGAGAGTTTAAATCTTTAACTAAAACTGAGGGCACCCTTTTCGGCTTTACTGATTTCACACAATATCTGGCCATTATTTTTAAACATGGGCAAACAGAGCCTTCTTATGTGGTTTTGGGTGGCGATTATAAAACTGAAGATCAGCACTATGCTAAGTACAAAAACTCAATCCTATTCAATGTAGATCAGAAGGAAACCTATGATGTTTTCTGGAATCCGATCGACAAAGTCATTAATGGTGTTACCTCTGTTAAAATGGCGCCAGATGGTATTTTTAATAAAATGAATCCAAATGCTTTAACCATGCCTGATGGAAAGCATGTGATCAATAAATACTACGTTACCTACCTCACAAGTACAAAAGACCTTTTTAGGCCAGAGGCTCAAATCTTCAATAAAAAGGCCTATTTATTTGGCAATCCGGCGTTTAATCCCGACAATGTAGAAGACCATTTAAACCTGTCCAGTCTTCCGGGATCAGAATCAGAGATTAGTCAAATAGGCAGCATTCTAAATGACGGATGGGATTTGAAAACTTATTTGAAGAAAGATGCCAACGAATTGAAAATCAGATCAGCCTATAACCCTACGGTTCTTCATATCGCCACACATGGCTTCTTTGGTGATCAATATAATTTTATTTCAGCGAATAGCCCTATCAATAACCCCTTGTTCAAGTCTGGTATCTATTTAACTGGTGCATCCGTTACATTCTCAAGGTTTATTAATGGTATTGCAACTATTCCGGAGAATGACGGAATACTTACAGCTTATGAAGCAATGAATTTAGATTTGAGCCGGACACGACTTGTCGTACTTTCTGCCTGTGAGTCTGGTTTGGGTGATATTGAGAATGGGGAGGGTGTTTATGGACTGCAAAGGGCGTTTATGGTGGCGGGAGCCAGAAATATAATCACAAGCTTAACAAAAGTCGATGATGCAGCTACAAGTGAATTAATGATTCATTTTTATAAAAAATTTACAGAAACAAACAATGTTAGTGAGTCTCTCAGGCACGCACAGCTTAAATTGAAGGAAAAGTACAATGATCCTAAAGTGTGGGGGGCGTTTATTCTAACAGGTAATGGATAATAAAAATTTTTAAGTTATGAGAAAGTCGTTCTTTCTTCTTGGTTTTTTAATTGGATTATTTGCTGCGGCGCAAGGCAATCACGCAACGATTCAAAGACTCTTAACTATTGGCGATGATTATTTTAAGAATGATCAGTACATGAATGCCATAAGGCATTACAAGGCAGTTTTGGATGAAAATCCAACAAACTTGAAAGCCCAATATCAGCTTGGAGAATGTTACAGGCTGGTTCAAGACTATGAGAGTGCCGAATACTATTATGAATCTATTGGCGCTGATCAGGACATAAGATATCCCCTCGCTGGCTTTTACTATGCAACCATGCAAAAGCTGAAGGGTAGATATGATCAGGCCTTGAAAAATTTCAAATCCTTCAGAAGTTTTTTAGTTAATAATGATCTTCACGAATCAGATAATTTTCGTTACTACTACAAACAAGCAAAGATTGAAATTGATGGGTGTCAATTAGCCTTAAATCAAATTACGCTTGTCCACCCGGATCACAAGTTCGTCCCTCTTTCCGCCCCGCTTAATTCTGAGTTTAATGACTATGCCGCGTTTAGCGTAGGTTCTGACTCCATTTTGTGCCTTACATCAGCTCGTAGCAGTGGGAAAGGAAGCTTAATTGACAACCAATTTGGTGAGTCTTTTGCTGATTTGTTTCGATTTACAAAGGTGAATGGACAGTGGAAAGAGCTGGATCAAGGGGATCGTTTCGAAAAAATGATCAACACAAAATATGGGGACGGATCAGGATCGTTCAATAGAGATAGAACCAAATTTTATTATACTAATTGTGACGAGGATTTGGGTGATGTTTGCCATATATACCTTTCACGACTTGTTGGTGGCAAATGGAGTGAGCCAAAACCTTTAAATCTTAATATCAATGAGTATGGATTCAACTCAAAACATCCAAACCTCACGCCGGGTGGAGACACACTATTCTATGTATCTGATAGAGAAGGTGGTATTGGCCAGCTCGATATTTATATGAGCATTAATTCCGGAGATGAAAACTGGGGACCCCCTATGAATTTGGGAGATCAAATAAATACCCCTTTCAACGAAGTTTCCCCATTCTATGATCCGGGAGAGCGCGTATTGTTTTTCGCCTCAAATGGCCACAGAGGTTTTGGCGGTTTTGACATTTATATAGCAAGAGGCACCAAGTTTGAATCTGCAGAAATTTACAACGCCGGGATTCCATTCAATTCGTACAAAGACGATATCTTCTTTTTTATGGGCAATCGGAAAGGATATCTCTCATCCAACAGAGAAGAGGGCTTGGGTAAATTTGACATCTATGCTTTTGATATTAGGTCGAAAAGCGACATCATTTCAGAGGTTTCCAATGAAGGTACGATTGCAGGAAGAAACTCCCTGTTTACAGATGATTACAATTTCGATAGTAGCGAGACGGAAATTATCAATCAGATTATTTCAAGAATGCTTTCCTCATCCGTATCCGACGTTGACTTGATTTTAACAGAAAGACAGCTGGCTGTCTACAACTCATTGAGCGAAGACGATAAAGAACGAATTGATAAGATTGTAAATGCCAGGGTCAGAAAGATGACCAGCAATATGATTCGTTCCATCCGGACTGAGGATGACTATTATTATCAGCAGCTTAGCACGGATAAAAGAAGAAAAGTGGACAACATCGTTTCTACTTATCTGGAGCAGCAGGGAATGGGGAATAGTGTAAACCTTGCTGATGATGTTTTTAGTTTCTATAGTGGTGTAGGTACCGATGAGCGTGAAAAAATAGACATCTTAATTTCTGATCGATTAAAAAACGCGCAGGACTTCAAGCCTGCCACTCCTACCTACAATTCCTTCGAACCAAAAGAGCAAAAAAGCCTGGATGGAATTGCCATCAAATACTTAAAACAGAAGCGAAACCTGGAGAGTATAGCTTTAGATATGTCAGAAAAAGTTTTCATTAGGGACAATCAGGAAGCGGTGGATGATGTGAGCACGGCAATTAGAGAGCGGTTGATTGGACTAAGCAATGAAGAAAAATACCGGCTGGTAAAAGAGGATCGGGATTTCTATGAGACATTAAATGAAGACGAAAAAGGAAAGCTGAAGTCCATCGCGGAAACTTTTATGCTTTCCGATCTTTCAAATTTTGATCAAAATGTAAGTAATTCTGACCTGGATGTTTTCAAAAACAAAAACACGCAAGAGCAGAACAAGCTGGATAAGCTACTATTAAAGCAAATTTCGAACCTTGCTAACTCAAGTATTTATCTTACGGAAACCACTTTTTCACAATCTGAACTTCAAGCTGCCCTTGGTGATAGCCCGGAAGAAACAGTAGACAAATTATTAAAATTACGACCGGACTTAACTGAGTCGCAAAAGAGTGCAGTTGAGCGATTTGTTAACACAGCCTATGATTCATATTTATCAGAAGCTAAGCCTATTTTTTTCGAAACGACACCAACCATTGTAAGCACTTCGACTCCTGTAGCTTCAGGTGCAGATCCTTCGGCTAGATTGACAAGCAGCGATATCAGTCAATACGAAGCACTTAGCGACGCTAAGAAGCGGGTTATAGACAATGTAATTGCACTGGATTATCTAGTAACAGAGTACTCTGATCGTACAGTTCGACTTAGCGACGAGCACAAGCTGACTGAAGTAACAGGAAGAGAAAAGGTTCACATCGCTGCATTGTCGAAAAAAGTCTCCGGAGAAGAGATTAAGGCCTCCGAGCAAGGCTTCATAAGAGATGCATTTATTTACTACAATAATTTATCTCAAGATCGCAAAGCATTCATCAACAGGGTCGTTTTGGATAAAGGGCTACCTCAAAAAAATACTCGGTATGTATTACCTGAAAGTGATGCTCGAGCAAGAGGTTCACTTACAGCAGACGAGCAATCATTGCTTGAAAGAATTAAGAAATTCAGATTTAACAATGATCGTATTCTGACAGAAAACCTTGCATTAGATGCAAAAGATGTAGACGAAGCGCCAGTAGACCTTATCGCTCTGGCTGCTAATAGCGACTTGGGTAGCTCATCTGATACTAAGAAATTAATGGGTGCCGAAGATATTTTGGCCTCTGAAGAACTTGACGATATCAAAATAGCCCTTCCAATTGACAAGATTGATGGTTATGATGAAATTACCATTACAGGAAAATTAGTAGGGGCTAGCTCAGGCAAGCCACTATCTTCTTTTGCAATAACGCTGATTGAATTTGATAATACCAAGACAGTAATTGAAGGCTATACAAATTCAGTGGGAGAGTTTGAATTCAAGATTTCCCCGGCTAAATACGACCTGACCTTCAAGAAAGGAAATGATTCTGAATCCGTAGTTCTCGAAGACTTCAATGTAGAAGGAAGACGTGAGAAAGAGTCAGGTGTTTTCACAAATGCCACAAGAGCCTTTTTCGATGTAAACTCATCAGAATTGCGACCAGAAGTTAAAATCCTATTGGATGACGTAATAGTTGCTTTCCGCAATGCCGGGAATAAAATTGAGATTGAATCTCATACCGATGATACTGGGGCTGCAGACTATAACCTGTTACTTAGCAAAAACCGTGGCTATTCAGCACGGGACTATCTGATCGCAAATGGGATTGACCAATCGAAAATTTCAGTAATATGGCATGGGTCCGAAAAACCAATTGCTGACAATAGTAATCCGTATGGTCGGCAGCTAAACAGGCGTATTGATGTTCGTTTGATAGGAAAACGAAGGGAATCATTTGGTAATTTCTATTTGATCCGACCTGGTGCTACTGTTTCCAAACTATCAACGACCATGGGTGTCTCAGAAGAAAAAATAAGGGAATTAAACGGACTAGGAAATGATGATCTTTCAGTTTATCAGCCGATAAGGTTGCAGAAAGATGTTGAAATTGAACCTGATTTTAACTTGGTAGTCCCGGCGGATATTAAAAGTGGTAGTGACTTTATATACACCGTAAGACCTGGTGATAACCTTCAAGTAGTTTCCAAGAAATTCAATGTCCCTGAAGAGCTGATTATGGAGCAAAATGGATTGATTTCTACCGAATTAGAGCCGGGCACCAGATTAATTATTTATCCAAAAAACTAGAAAAGCGGATTAGATATTTTACGCATATTCAGGTTCTTGGAGAGGCTGTACTGTATTGATATCTCCATAGAATTTTGCGCTAAATCAATCCCTTTTTCAGGAACAAACAAGGTGGTATTCATATCATAACTCACCCTTACCGTCAGGGAGTTTACTTTTACTCCCCCCATGAAAATAAAGGAATCCCTGAGGCGATACCACGTGCCAATAAGTAATTGAGTCCCCCTGGCACGATACTGCTCAGCGTTCGGTACGTAGGCTACATTGAGACCGGCATTAAACTGCTGATTCTGTCTGATATATAAATACAACAAACTAGGGGTTATAAACAACTTATTCATTTTAAACTCGATTCCTCCATTATACTTAAACAGCATTGCCTCCGGGCTTTCTGAATCTACCGTAAATGAAGTGTTGGGCCTGTTAAGGTTAGTAGCAGAAAGGCCAACGAAAGCACTATAATTATGCAACAAGTAATTCCTCTCAGGGTTGTAGTAGTACATAATTCCTGCATTCACCACTATGTTTTGCTGCTGATCATCGAATTCCGTAACAGGTATCGGAAGGGTATTGTCGAAACCGTAAAAAGCATTGTATTGCGATCCCCAGGCCAGGTTACTGAAATTAAGTTTTCGCATCTCATAGCCCGCCTGGACTCCTATTGAAACTAAATACGAACTCAGTAGTCCAAATTTTAAATTGTGAGCATAGTTTGCAAAAACAGAATTCCTTTCATAGATACCCTGAAAGCCGCTTTTTTCATTAAAAGCCATTAGACCTATGCCCCCAATTGATTGTTCCAACTTGCCTTGAGGCTTGAGAGGGAATATGAACGAAACCTGCGTCAATTCATTCACAATGTCCACACTTTGCAATTGACGCTTATGGTTCATATGAATGGACGGATCATTGTATATTCCACTAAATGCCGGATTTAGATACAATGAAGCTGCATAGTACTGGGAGAACTGAGCATCCTGACCAGCAACTCTTGCAGCTAAACCTATGAGCAATATGGTGATGACCTTTTTCATTTCACTAAATAAAATGCTCCTTTCTGCTGCACTGGCAGGCCTGTTTCAAATTGAAATCTTACGGTATAATAATACACTCCAGCAGGCTCCTCTGCTCCTGTTCGTTGGTTTTCACCATTCCAACCATTTTGATTAGCCTCAGTGAATGAACTGGTAGAATAAACAATTGATCCATATCTATTGTAAATCTGAAGGTCAAAGCCATCTTCTGAAATTCGTTCACCAAAAATTTTAAATGTCTGATTCTTAGGGTCACTTGCCTGTGGCGAAAATGCCTCTGGTATGTAGTAAAGCCCCTCTTCCGGTATACGTGGTGCAAGAGCCATGGCGAGATATATTTTTTCCCCTAAGCTGGGCATTATGGGAAGTTCACTCTCTATAGTTCCAAAAGTGAGTGAATCTGAATTCATTAATGACTTAACGCCAAGAGAT
Organism: Ekhidna sp.; assembly: GCF_040220215.1. Taxonomy (GTDB): domain Bacteria; phylum Bacteroidota; class Bacteroidia; order Cytophagales; family Cyclobacteriaceae; genus Ekhidna. Next base: position 2,585 of record NZ_JAVJTR010000012.1, on the reverse strand, counting down.
TCATAAATTCCAGCCGGATCAGAAGCGTATGCAATGACTGGGGAGTTTACCCTATGCCTGATATCATTATTAATTCTAAAATCACCCAACTCCAGGTTTTCTTCGCTGAAGTCAATGGAAACTGGCGTTGGGTCCGTACCACCATTAAGTAGTTCAATCTCCCAAAGGCCTAAATGAGAAACTCCCAGTAGACTATCTCCAGGCACTGGATCGACGGCATTATCCCTTTCAAAGTTTGCAGCAATCTCGGTGTTAAGTCCAAATACATTTAGTAATGTAACGGGAGCATATACACCATTCGATCCTAGAGGAAAGGTTTTTATTCCGCTTCCTCTTATTATTAAAGTACCATCGAAATATGACGCATTAGATCCTTCATAGACACGGGCTGTCGATTCTAAAACAAATCTGGAACCATCAGGTAATACGATGTTCCCAAAATCCAATTCCAATCTATTCGATACAGAATAACTATCACCAGTAAGCAAGAGCTCACCTCCTTTATTGACAATGAAATCTTCAACGGTAAGCTGTGGAGGACTAATTCTTTGGTCTGCAGATCCAAGAAATTGCAACCTCCCTCCAAGCCCATTGAAATTATTGTTTATCAGCCAGTCACCATAAAGAGATAATGTCCCATTATTTTGAATAACCCCATTATTCTCCAAATCTCCCCCTACCTCAAGATTTGCCCCATCAGATATATGTACCAGAGCATTGCTTGGAATATATAGCTGCTGGGCTGATAAAATCAGTGGTAAAAAGAATAGTATGGTGATTAATCTATTCATCAATCTTTTTTATCGGCTGTTTTAGTTCCAAGGACAATTTCCTTCAGCATCTCAACATCACTTTTAATATCTGTATTCTCTTCCTGAAGCTTACTCATGATCTCAAGTTGCATAGCAGAAAGCTTACGCTGATCTTCGAGTGCATTTTTCAAATCAGCAGCAGAAGCTTTTTCTTCGGTAAGGTCTGCAATCAATTTGTCAATAAGCTTTTGTTGTTCTTTTAGTGCTTCGATAAGCACAGGCACTAATGCCTGATAGTTAACTGTCTTATACCCATTCGGTAAAGTATTGACCAACTCAGGGAAGACTTTTTCAACCTCTTGTGCGATTAATCCTATTTGCTGTCTTTCAGAAAAATCATTATCAGGAAATTCATCTTTCTTCCAGTAGTATGATACTCCTTCTAGTTTTGCCAAATTTTCACCTACATTTTTAAGTGGTACTATTTCCTTTTTGTACCTCTCATCGGAAAATGTAAGCGCCCCACTGGCATAAATGTTAGCATTTGAGATAATATCTCCGTTAACAGCAAGTCCTGTAGTTGCAAAAACATTTGCAGAAGTTGCAGAAGTTGACCCCATCTTATTTGGGGTTCCACTATCTGAAGTTGCAGCAGTTAAAAAGTTGGTGTTGCCAATAGAGGCTCTTCCTGAAATGGCAAGTTCAGCGGCATCTATATCTACACCTCCTGTACCTGCATCTATATTAACTGTAGTTGCTCCAGTAGTATTCCCAAGGGTAATGGTTCGTACCGCAGCTCCTGTTCCAATATTTATCGGCTGAGTATTAGCATTGTTACCAATATTAATTGCTCCAGCCGCAGCGTTGATATTAACTGTGCTTGAGGATGCGTCAATTGTAACTCCAGTTCCATCTATATCAGCAATTGCGTTAGCTGTGATGGCTAGATTTCCAGAAACCGAAGAAACTGAGTTTCCGTCGATTCTTACTTGATCCACATTCGCAATTGTAGCCGCAGTGGTGCTACCAATTGTGCCTCCTTCGATTGTTGCACTGTTAATTGCTGGACTTGTAAGGGTTTTATTTGTCAGGGTTTGCGTAGCATTATCACCAACAAGCGTTGTAGTTGCTTGAGGTAAAGTCACCAGATAATTAGCAGATGCATTGCCTGGTGATAATGTAAGTCGATTCCCATCGACAACCCCACCCTCAAAAATTAGATCATCTTGAATTTCAGCATCTATAAATAACCTATCCAAAGTATTGTCGTCACCCAGTTGAGTATCAGTTGCAACATTCAACCCATTAGTGGCTGTCACTGCTAATGACTGATCACCGGCAATTGTAACGCTACCACTTGTGCCATTAGTAGTAATTGTACTTCCCTGAGCATAAGTCTGCTGCATTGTAGGAGTTGATAAACCATCGACTGTAGCATCTATTTCGTCAATAGCTGCCTGAACATCTGTTGCAGAAAGACCCGAGGTTGCATTTGCAAAGGAAACTTCCGAAGCTGCCATTACACCATTTGCATTAGCTGTGGTGGCAAGGGTGGCTGATGCGCCTGCAAAGTTTGGTAGGTTGAAAGTCGTCGCATCAGTTGTCTGATCTAAAGCGGCCAGTGTTGCATCAAAGGACAATTCATCAAAAATCACATTGCCTGTGTTGGTAATATTGCCTGTGTTCGTAATACCTGCTGTAGTCGTTGCGCCAGTCACCCCTAGTGTGCCTCCGATGGTTGCATTATTGGTCACATCCACTCCATTGGTAGTAGAAACGACTAATTGCTCAGTACCCGTGATGATGACATCCCCTTCAGCCAGTGAAGTGGTG
>NZ_JAVJTR010000011.1:410000-600199 GCF_040220215.1 Ekhidna sp. | reverse complement strand
TATTTCATTGCTGGCCATTCCCATCTCGCTGTTGGTATCCATCATTGTTCTTAAAATGCTGGGATATACCATCAATACGATGAGTTTGGGAGGTATGGCTATAGCCATTGGTGCATTGGTAGACGATGCGATCATTGATGTAGAAAATGTTTTCAAGCGATTGCGAGAGAATATTCGAAAACCAAAAGCAGAGCAACAACCAGTGCTTACGGTGGTGAAAGACGCTTCGGTGGAGATTCGTAGCTCGATCATAATTGCTACCCTCATCATCATCGTATCGTTTGTGCCTCTATTCTTTCTGAGTGGGATGGAAGGACGATTGTTGCAGCCACTTGGCATAGCATTCATTACTTCAGTATTGACTTCTCTGATTGTGGCAGTTACGGTTACTCCAGTGTTGTGTTCGTATTTATTGAAAAGTGAAAAGGTACTTACCAGGCAGGCTGAAGGGACAAAAGTGGAACGCTTCCTTCGAGCTCGCTATGTGGGTGTATTAGAACGGACACTAAAGTTTCCAAAAACGGTAATTGGCTTGACAGTGGGTGCATTCATTATCAGTTTGATTCTATTGACACAATTGGGGCGCAGTTTCCTGCCTGAGTTCAATGAAGGCTCTTTAGTAATCAGTGCAGTTGGAATTCCAGGAATGTCGCTAGAAGAGAGCAACAAGAACGGAAAGCTGATTGAACAATTGCTGTTGGAAATACCTGAAGTGGATGTGGTAACCCGTAGAACCGGACGTGCTGAGCTGGACGAACATGCTCAGGGAGTGAATGCAGCTGAAATAGATGTGCCTTTTACGCTAGACGGAAAATCAAAGGAGCAATTCTTTGAGGAAGTACGAACGAAGCTAAGTGTGGTTCCGGGGGTAAATATCACCTTGGGTCAGCCCATTGCCCACCGAATTGATCACATGCTTTCTGGTACTCGAGCAAACATTGCCATCAAGATTTTTGGCGATGATTTGCAGCGTTTGTTTGAGTTGGGTAAAAGTGTGGAAACCAATATCAATTCCATAGAGGGAATTGCCGATGTGGCAGTGGATCAGCAGATCGAAGTGCCACAAATTCGCATTACACCCAAGCGACAAATGCTGTCTGCTTATGGTGTGACGGTAGGTGATTTGATGGGGCAGGTAGATATCGCTTTTGCCGGAGAAAAGGCCGGAGAAATCTATGAAGGGCAGAAGTATTTTGACCTTATCGTCCGTTTCCAAAAGGAGTCAAGGAGCAGTATGGAATCCATACAAGCGGCTTTGGTCACCTTACCAAACGGAGGACAAATCACATTGGATCAATTGGCAGATGTGAAATCGGTGAGTTCTCCCAATACTATTTCACGAGAGAATGTAAAGCGAAAGATAGTGGTAGCAGCTAATGTTCAAGGCCGTGATTTGCGTGGAGTGGTCAATGAAATTCAACAGATTGTTGATACCAATATTGACATGCCTGAAGGCTATCGAGTAGAATATGGAGGTCAGTTTGAGAGTGAAGCGAAAGCCTCTCAATTATTGCTCATTACTGCAGTGGTGGCTATTCTCATCATATTCCTATTGCTCTATTATGAGTTTCAGGATGTGAAACTTTCATTCATTGTCTTGATCAATTTGCCACTGGCACTGATCGGAGGGATTTTGATTGTGTACTTCACTTCCGGTATCATCAGCATTGCGGCTACCATTGGCTTTATCAGCTTGTTTGGTATTGCTACACGAAATGGGATTTTGCTAGTTTCTCGTTATGAGGATTTGAGGAAGGAAGGTTTGCAAGGTTTTGAATTACTCAAAACAGGAGCCCTGGATAGACTGAATCCAATTCTGATGACAGCCTTCACAACAGGTCTTGCCTTGATTCCGCTTGCTTTGAAAGGAGGGGAGCCAGGCAATGAAATTCAAAGCCCAATGGCCGTTGTGATTTTGGGAGGATTACTCTCGGCTACTTTGCTCAATCTCATTGTGATCCCATGTGTGTATGAGTTGGTTAGTTCAAGGAAGGATTAACCAGATATAGGATAGTTAGGCCGATAGATTTGGCCTGACTATTTCAAATATGCATTAGATTCAAATTATATCTTTTTCACTTAAAGCATGTTCGAAAAAACTTGAAGATAGAGACAACAAAAAAGAGCCAGGATAATTATCCTGGCTCTATTCTCTTACTCAACTAAATTGAATGGTTTTTAGTCACTTACAATAAGCCCAACGCCTTCTGCAATTCCAGTTGCGAAATACTCACCTCGTACACTGAACCCAGGACATTAAGCTTTGCTTGAGACAATTGCAAATCGGCATCAGTTAATTCCAATCGACTACTTAAACCTTCTTGATATCTCTGCTTTACCATGTTGTAATGAAGCTCCGCTGCAGAAAATGTTCGGTGGTGCATTTCCAGACGATCATTTGCTCCTTCCAGACGAACTTGCTTGCTTCGTATTTCGATATCCACCTTTTCTTCGAGATCCTGCAAAGACGTCTTCGCTTGTTGCAATTTCAGTTTCGCTTGTACTGCCTGATAATTGGTTCTGCCGCCGTTGAATACCGGTACATTTAGCTGGAGTCCTACATAAGTAGTTTTTGGCCAATTATATTGAGCGAAATCCATATCATCGGACTGAGCTTGAAGCTGATAACTCCCAACTAGTGAAAGCACTGGTAGTCGCTGAGCTTGCGATTTTTCAAGCCCATTTTTACTTAGTTCAACTATCCACTGCTGCTGTTGCAAATCCGATCTTTTTTCCTTTTCACTAATCTGAAAGTCTTTCTGATTTACTGAAATCAATCGATCAGTAAGTACTAGTTCCTCTGTATCAGAAAGCCCAATTTTATGTTTAAACTGAATCAAAGCTATTTGATAGAGATTTTCCAAATATGAGATCTCAGTCGTCAGATTATCCGTTGCGATGGCACTTCTTACCGTGTCAATCTTTAATCCCTTTCCTTGTTCAAAAAGTTGCTTCGCATCTTTTAGCGCATAAATATTTCGCTCAAGACTCTGACGATGCAATAGAATGGTCTCCTCAATCAAAAGAACCTCATAGTAGGCTTTGGCAACATCCAAAACAAGAATAGACTCCAAATCTTTGGATTGTTCTTTCGTCACCAAAGCATTCAGTTTGGCCGATTTAATCTGCTTTCTTGTGACCTCCGAAAGGATCGGTTGATTCAGATTGATAGCCGCACTCCAGGCATTTCTGCCACCCACTGCTACATCTACCACCGGAGATTCACTACCTACAAATGATCCGGGCATAAATATGACTGCCCGATCAATAAAATGGGTATAAGTACCACCTGCGGAAATAGTTGGTAGCAAGTGACCCTTGCTTTCTTTTATGGCCTGCTCAGCCAGACTATTTTCCAGCTTCTGAACCATGAGTTCCTTATTATTCTTTTTCGCTAACTCAATGGCCTCATTCAAATTTAACTCGAGCCTTTGTGCCTGGCCGGAATAACCCAGTCCAAGCAACAAAAGTCCGGATAATATGTTATGTATGTTTTTCATAATATGTGTCATTAAATGTTCCCGGATTCATCCACCACTTCAGTAGTGAATTTTGATGAAGACAAATAGGAATAAATGGCAGGGATAATAAATAGCGTCAGGATACCAGCGAAGATTAAACCACCAACGATTACAATTCCTAGTGACTGACGGCTATTGGCGGTCAGCGCGATTGGAATGGCACCAAAAATCATGGCCAATGAAGTCATTAAAATAGGTCTGAATCGTTGCTCAGCTGCCTCTTTTGCTGCTTCGAATTTGGAGAGCCCTGTGCTCTTCAGGTGATTGGCAAACTCAACGATCAGAATGCCATTTTTCGTAATCAATCCGATTAGGGTAATTATTCCAATCTGACTAAAAACATTAAGGCTTTGGTCGAACCATTCCAGACTCAATAATGCTCCGGCAATCGCCATAGGCACGGTAAGCATAATGATGAGCGGATCTCGTAAACTCTCAAATTGAGCTGCAAGAATCATATAGATCATCACCAGAGCCAATATCAAAGTGAATGACAAACTCCCCTTGCTTTCCATATAGTCGCGAGATTGCCCAGCCAATGAACTTGTAAAGTTCTCTCCCAGAACTTCAGCTTTTATTCGCTCCATCTCGCGAATACCTTCATCCAAACTCACCCCCTGAGCAAGTCCTGCAGAGATAGTCGCAGAAGTATACTGGTCATAGCGATAAATGGCTGCCGGGCTGATGCCTTCCTCGATGGTTACCAAATTGTCTATGGATATCATCTGTCCATTGCTGGACCGAACGTTGATGGCTCGGATATCGCTTATGTCATTTCTGTTGATTTGCTCCACCTGACCTATTACTTCATACTGTCGGTCATTCATGAGGAAATAGCCATATCGCTGACCTGAAAATGCCAACTGAAGAGCCCGTGCTACTTCCTGAATGGAAACTCCCAGCATTGCAGCCTTATCCCGATCAATATTGATCATTAGTTCGGGTTTATTGATTTTAAGGTCACTATCCACAAACATGAGTTTGTTGCTCTGCCTTGCTGCCACCAAAAATTTAGGAAGTACACTCGAGATGCTGTCAAGATTTGAAGCCTGAAGCACATACTGTACCGGTTGACCGCCACCGTATTTCGTGCCGATGGTTGGTGGCATGTATGGGAATAGCAAGATATTTCTGAATTGGCCAGAAGCCGCTCCATACTGATAGTACAATTCCTGAGCTGACATCTTGCGCTCTTTTGGATCTTTCAAGTAAATACTTTGTACTGCCACATTCACCGGTGCTGGTGCCGGAATAAATGAAATAGCAACCATCGAATAGGTCTGATACAGTCCATCCGTATTGTCATTTACATAATGTCCTACTTCTTCCATGTTTTTCTTCATGAAGTCATAAGAGACTCCCTCAGGAGCAATTGCGATCAACATCATATTGGACCTATCCTCCAGAGGAGCTAATTCTGAAGGAAGTTTAGTGCCTAAAAAGTAGATCAATGCACCAGTTAAAGGGAGAAAAATCCAGGCCAAAAATCTGTATTGCATAAATGCACTGAGTAATTTTCCATACCCATTATTTAGGCCTACAAAGAATGGCTCAGTCACTCGATACAACCAGGTTGGCTTATCTTGCTTCTTAAGTAAATAAGCACTTAGCATAGGAGATAATGAAAGAGCTACAAAGGCGGAGACCAATACGGATCCGGACACCACAATAGCAAATTCCTTAAAGAGTTGACCACTGATTCCACCCATGAAAATGATGGGCAAGAACACTGCGGCCAGAGTTATGGTAGTAGAAATTACAGCGAAGTAAATTTCCTTAGACCCTGCGAATGCCGCCTGAATTGGATCCATGCCTTCCTCTACTTTTTTATAGATATTCTCCAAAACCACAATTGCATCATCCACTACAAGACCAATGGCCAGTACCAGGCCCAGAAGGGTTAGTACATTGATTGAAAATCCAGCGATGTACATGATGAAGAATGCAGAAAGAATAGATACAGGAATGGCGAGAACAGGAATAATGGTTGACCTCCAATCTCTTAGAAAAAGGAAGATAATGACCACTACCAATCCAAATGCAATGAGCAAAGTCTCCTCCACTTCTTTTACAGACTCACGTACGGGCTTTGTAAAGTCAAATCCTACGATCAGTTTGTATTCTGAAGAAACTTCTGTTCTCAATTGATCCAGTCGTCTGTAGAATTCGTCCACTACCTCAATAGCATTGGCTCCCCTTTGAATTTGAATAGCTACACCCACACCTATCCGGTCTGCCTTATCAGTTCCATTAATGATGGCGTTTCTTTCATTCACCTCGCCCAGCTCCGCATAACCAATGTCCTTCAATTTGATAGAGGAGGTAGGTGTTTGTTTGATGATCATTTCATTAAACTCCTCGGCTGTTGTTAGCCTGCCCAGTGTGCGAACACTTAATTCATTACTCTGGCCTTCAATCCTACCAGCAGGTAAATCGATGTTTTCTCTCATCAAAGCCACCCTGATATCCTCGGGAGTCAATTGATACGCTGTTAGTTTGATTGGATCGAAACGCAATCTCATTGCATATTTATGTTCTCCGACAATGCTAACCCGCTGAATACCAGGAATGGATTGAATCCGCTCCTTGATGGTTGTTGAAGCCAGATGACTCACTTCCTTGATGTCCTTTGTTTCACTTTCCACTTCAAGAAACGCCACCAGATTATCGGGTGAACTTGATTTTTCCACAATAGGAGGGTCCAGATCTGATGGTAGTTGATTTTTCGCCTTAGCGACTTTATCACGCACATCATTAAGGGCATCCTCCAGATCAATATTTCGATTGAACTCAATGGAGATAATCCCTACCTGTTCCCTCGACTCTGAGGATATGGTTCGGACACCATTTGCTTCTGCAATGGATTCTTCCAGTGGCTTGGTAATTTTAGATGCGATTACATCAGGGCTTGCACCCGGATAAAAAGAGATCACTGAAATCACAGGAGGTTCAGTAAGTGGAAATTCTCTGATTCCCAAATACTTCCACCCCACAAAACCCATTATGACTATGACGGCTGAAAATACGCCGGCCAGAACGGGTTTTCTTATACTTAATGAAGGTAAACTCATGATCGTATTATTTAGAAGTAACTATTTGTACAGGTGTGCCTTCACCGGTTCTGAGAAGGTTGGAAATCATCACCGTATCGCCATCAACAAGTCCTTCAGAGATCAATGCCTCTGACTCGCTCCGGTTGCTTAGTTTGACACTGGTAGACTTAGCTACACCGCCTTTAACAACAAAAACAGAATACCCGCCAGCGCCTGGAATCAGAGCTTCCGTTGGTATCTTGATCCCAAGATTATTGGACGAAGAAGTTGAATAATAAACCCTTGCTGACATGCCAGGCTTCAACTGTCCGTCCTTGTTGTCGGCAGTAGCGTGGACTGTTAATGCCCTTGTTTGGGTATTGATCTCGGATTCAATTGCGGTTATTTTCGCGTCGAATTGCTCATCAACATTCGGAAGAGAAAATGAAATCTTCATGCCTGTTTTGACCGCTGACGAATATTTTTCCGGAACCGAAAATTCAATCTTTAACGGGTTAACTTCATGAAGTTTCACAAGGGTCATTCCAGGATTGGCAAGTGAGCCCGTAAAAGCCCTTGTTATACCAGCAATTCCTGAAAATGGAGCTGTGATTTGCGTCTTTTGTATTTCAACCTGTAGAAGGTCTTTTGATGCCTGTAAGGAGATCAAACGGGCATTAGCAATGTCGAACTCCTCCTGACTTACCACATCATTCTTCAATAAAGCGGAAATTCGGTTTTTGTTGATAATTGCCAACTGAAGGTCAGCATCAACTTGCTTAAGTCGTGCCATGAGATCAGCATCATCAAGCTTGTATAGAAGTTGACCTTTGGTAACATAGCTACCATCAGTGAAACCCACATTAACTATTTTTCTAGATACTTCACTGACCACCGCTATTTCTCGGTTGGAAATAGCAGAGCCCGAAACAACTTCAATTTGATCGATTGATGTGGCAGAAACCACCTTCACATCGACAGGTAGCTTAAAAGGTTCAGCTATATTATTGCTTACTTCTGCACTAGCACTTGAACAACTCTGAATCGCAATGACTATCACTGCAAACAGTAGGTTCAAGTAGATTTTAGTTCTTGAATTTTTCATAAACTTTAAGTTTTTTTTTAAAGAAGGGCCCTTGTTAAAACAGGGACCCTTGAATAGATTTTTCTCTTATTATTTCGGTGATTTAATACCAACTACGGCCACCAAAGTCCCAAGCACACCAATAATGGCAGCTGTTCGGAATGCACCCTGAAAACCTTCAGTCAGTGCTTCTTTTGAAACCGTTCCGTCAATAGACAATCCGTTGGTGATGGCTATGGCAATAGCCACAACAATCGCTAAACCAATAGCAGACCCCACCTGATATGTAGTGTTCACCAGACCTGAAGCCAATCCGGTTTCTTCTGGCTTTGCACCCGACATGGCGGCCATAGTTCCGGGGATGTATGCCAGTGACATACCAATAGCACCAAGTAATGAGGCACCCAATACATCTACAAGGAAATTTCCATCTACGGATACTGTCGAAAACCACACGAGTGAAGCAGTTAGTACAATCAGTCCGGCAACAAGGTTATTTTTCACCCCAAAGCGCTCAATCATTTTACCACTCACGCCAACCATTAGGATCATGATCGCAATGGTCATAGGCAACAGTGCCACACCTGACCAAAACGCGGAGTAGCCAAGCGTTTGCTGTAAATAAAGGTTCAGATAAAACCACATTGGAATCCATGCACCTGCCATCAGCGCCATCACCAGATTGGCAGCAGACAAATTAGGAGCTTTGAAGATGCTCAATGGAAGTAATGGAGATTTGGAATTCTTCTGGATCGCAATGAAAACGATTAGTAACACCAATGCAATCGCAAACAAGCTAATGGTAGTTAAAGAACTCCACCCATTTTGCTCCACCATGACAAGGGTGTATACAATTAGCATGGTAGCAGCAGTTACCAGAATGGCACTTAGATAATCAATTTTGCCACGAACTTTACTTCCATTCATCAATAGAGATGCACTGAACAGCATGACAATTATTCCCATAGGGATGTTGATGAAAAACACCCATCTCCATGACATGTACTCGGTAAGTACACCACCAAGGAAAACACCGGCAGAACCACCGGCCGCAGCAGAAGCACCCCAGAAACCAAAAGCTTTTCCCAGCTCTTTTGGATCAGTGAAGATGCTCATAAGCAAGTTCAGTGCTGCAGGAGCAATAAGGGCTGAACCCAGTCCTTGCAATGCTCTTCCCACGTTCATAGATGTTTCTGACCAGGCCAACCCTGTTAGTAAAGAAGCCAACGTAAGAATAGAAAAACCCCAAAGAAAGATGTTCTTTGAGCCATACAGGTCGGAAAGCTTTCCGCCCAAAAGCAACATACCCCCCAATACAATCACATAAGCATTGAAGATCCACTGCAATGCGGATGGGGTGTAGTTTAATGCACTTTGAATGGCAGGAAGGGCTACTCCAATAATGGAAGTGTCCATAATCACCATAAACTGTGCAGTACACAAGACCGCCAAAGCTGCCCATCTTTTCTCGAAGAGCGTGCCGGCGTTTAATGACATTGAATTTGACATAATTGTGAAATTTATTTTCACAAAATTCCGACAGCCACTCATGAGCTACTTTACACAATTGCCTCTATTGATTGCACAATTTTGATACTGGAATTGTTATTGACTTTATAAAGGAGATAGTTGTTGAAATAGCAATCCTCATCCTATTTATTTACCTTAACTAAGTCAATTTGAAAGACGTTGGAAATCACTCAGCTACATATTAAAAACATGGTTTGTCCCCGATGCATTATGGTGGTCAAACAAGCCTTTGATCAGATTGGAGTTGAACCTTTATCTGTTGAACTGGGGGAGGTGAAGCTGAATGACGAATTGAATTCAGAACAGCAAAAGCGTTTAGACGACTTGCTGCAAAAAAATGGTTTTGAGCGAATTGATGATAAGAAAGTCAGGCTCCAGGAAAAGATCAAAACCCTGATTATTGACACCATCCATCATAAAGATCCTTACGATACCCATATCCAATGGTCTGCTTTTCTGGCAGATCATCTCAACTATGATTACAACTATTTGAGTGGTCTTTTTTCGTCTATGGCGGGTATTACATTAGAGCAATACATCATACGTCAGAAGATGGAAAAAGTGAAGGAGTTTCTATTTTATGATGAATTATCGGTGAAAGAAATAGCTTACAAAATGGGTTTTAGCAGTGTGGCTCATCTGTCCAATCAATTCAAAAAAGTTATCGGAATGTCACCCACTGAATTCAAGAAAAGTATTCAAAATACCCAGTCAAGAAAGTCACTGGACCAGATCATATAATCTTGCAATCCTTCCTGGTGATTATGTAACGCTTTCGGTGCTTTTCGTACGCAACTTTGATAAAAATTGGTACGATGGAAAGCACTCAAGTCAATATCAAAGGGATGGTTTGCAGTCGTTGCATTTACACCATCAGGGAAAGCTTGCAATTGGCCGGAATGTTCATTCGGGACATCTCATTGGGAAAAGTCGCATTTTGCAAGCCGATTGCTGAAATCGATAAGGTAAAAATTCGGTCCATTCTTTCGGACTTAGGCTTTGAGCTTATTTCAGACAAAAAAGAAAAACGTCTGGAAGAAATTAAGGCATTCATTCATACATGGATTGAGGAAGGTAGTGGCAAGGATTCGAATTTGTCACTTTCTGAAAGCCTTGCAAGACATTTTATCATACACTATGACTCCCTTAGTGAACTATTCTCTCAAATGGAAGGTAAGTCCATTGAGAAGTATCACATTGAGAAGCGTTTGGAAGCTGTAAAGGAATTGCTGGTATATACCGATCTATCCTTATCAAAAATTGCTTTCAAAAAAGGATTCAGCAGCGTTCATCATCTTTCAACTCAGTTCAAGAAAGTCACAGGCCTGAATCCCTCCCACTTCAGGGAGATACAAGCTGCAAAGGCGCAGGTTCTAAATCAAAATTCAATGCAAAATGATGCAATCCATATCGGTAATTATGTAACAGATAACCCGGAGGTCGATCTGAACTTTGCAGAGTAAATCAAAATAAAATGGAAACAGTAATAGAAAAATCAGCCAATATAACCAATGAGGTTATCAAGGAAAGCTTCCCGGTGACAGGGATGACCTGTGCGGCATGCGCCTCCAGTGTGGAGTCCATGATCAGCAATACACCAGGCGTCACCATGGCGAGTGTAAACTTTGCAACAAACTCCGTATTGGTGGAGCGTGAAAAATCAGTGACATCTGAGATGCTCCGTCAGGCAGTACAGGCAATAGGTTACGACCTGATCGTGGACGAAGTAGATCCATCCGCAAAGCAGGAAGAGTTACAACAGAAACATTATAAGGACGTAAAAAACCGAACCATCTGGTCGGCACTGCTCACGCTACCGGTCTTTATCATAGGGATGTTCTTCATGGAGTGGAACGAAGGGCGATGGATATCCCTTACACTGACCATCCCCATCCTTTTTTGGTTTGGTCGCAGCTTTTACATCAATGCTTTCAAGCAGGCAAAACATGGTAAAGCGAATATGGACACCCTTGTGGCTCTAAGTACCGGAATCGCATTTATATATAGCCTATTCAATACATTATTTCCTGAATTCTGGCACAGCAAGGGTATTCATCCTCATGTCTATTATGAGGCGGCTGTTGTGATTATCACATTTATTTCATTGGGTAAACTCCTTGAGGAAAAAGCTAAATCCAATACCTCATCTGCTATCAAAAAGCTGATGGGTCTTCAACCAAAGACTTTAAAAGCCCTGATTGATGGAGAAGAAGTAGAGATTCCAATTTCATCTGTTCAGGTGGGTTATACCATTATTGTCAGACCGGGTGAAAAAATTCCTGTGGATGGCGAGGTGATCAAAGGGGAGTCTTTTGTGGATGAAAGCATGATTACGGGTGAACCCATTGCCGTTTCAAAAACAAGTGGCGACAAAGTATTCGCCGGAACGATCAATCAGAAAAGTTCATTCCAGTTTCGGGCAGAGAAGGTAGGTGGAGAAACGCTCCTTTCTCAGATCATCAAAATGGTACAGGAGGCGCAGGGTAGTAAGGCACCAGTGCAAAAATTGGTAGACAAGATCGCAGGCATTTTTGTGCCAATCGTAGTAGGTATTTCCATTGTTACATTCATCACGTGGATGTTGGTTGGTGGCGACAATGCGTTCACACAAGCTCTGCTTACTTCCGTTGCGGTACTTGTCATCGCCTGTCCGTGTGCGTTAGGACTAGCTACTCCAACTGCCATCATGGTAGGAGTGGGCAAAGGTGCTGAAAACAACATCTTGATTAAAGACGCAGAAAGCCTGGAACTTGCGCATAAAGTGAACGCAGTGATCCTGGACAAAACCGGCACCATCACAGAAGGCCGGCCTGTTGTGACAGATATGATTTGGGACACCAACGATTCAGATGTGCAAAAGTCTACGCAGATTCTCCTGGGAATGGAAGCCGTTTCTGAGCACCCATTAGCAGAAGCAGTGGTCAACAAATTGAAAGAAGACCACATAGAGGCTGCTGAGGTATCCTCTTTTGAAAGCATCACAGGTAGGGGTGTCAAGGCAGTTTCAGGGGACGTCATGTACTTCGTTGGAAACCGCAAGCTGATTTCTGAAAACAACATTAGCATAAGTCTACCGCTCAATCAAAATGCCGGCTGGTTACAGCAGGAAGCTAAGACAGTCATCTATTTTGCCAATGAGCACCAGGTGCTTGCGGTGTTGGCCATAGCTGATCAGGTGAAGGCCAGTTCCAAACAGGCTATACAAACACTGCAGGATCGGGATATTGATGTTTACATGCTTACAGGAGACAATCATCAAACTGCCGGAGCAGTGGCAGAGCAGGTAGGATTAAAGCATTTTAAAGCAGAAGTGATGCCATCCGAAAAGGCAGACTTTGTCAAAGAGCTACAGGCTCAGGGAAAAGTGGTGGCCATGGTTGGTGACGGAATCAATGATTCTCATGCCCTTGCACAAGCTGATGTCAGCATCGCGATGGGTAAAGGATCTGACATTGCCATGGATGTGGCAAAGATGACACTGATCACATCAGATCTCATGTCTATCCCGAAGGCATTGAACCTTTCCACTAAAACCGTGATGGGTATTCGTCAAAACTTGTTCTGGGCATTCATCTACAACCTGATCGGTATCCCGATTGCAGCCGGTGTGCTCTATCCATTCAATGGATTCTTACTTGATCCAATGATAGCCGGTGCAGCCATGGCTTTCAGTTCAGTTTCTGTGGTGGCCAATAGCCTTCGATTGAAAGCTTCCAAACTGTAAACAGTACAGCTATGCAAGTGCAGGTGAAAATCGAACAGATCATTCAGGAAATCGGGGACGCTTTTACGCTTGAGTTGGAGAACCATCCGGAGATTGCTAACTACAAGCCGGGTCAGTTTTTGAATTTCTTCCTTGACATCAATGGTGAGGAAGTTGTGAGGCAATACTCCTTCTCAACTTCCCCATATCTCAATGAAAAGCCCGGCATTACCATCAAACGTGTACCAGGGGGGTTGGCCTCCAATTATCTGGGAGACCAACTCAAACCCGGAGATAGTATTGAAGTAAGCACACCAAATGGTCGCTTCACTACATCTACTAATAATGGACGTCAAATACTGATGGTGGCTGGAGGAAGTGGGATCACTCCGCTCTACTCGATACTCAAAACGATTCTGGCAAGTGAGTCAGACAGCATTATCAGCCTCTTTTATGCAAATCGAAATGCTGATTCGATTATTTTCAGAAATCAATTGGATTCATTCGAAAGGCAATATGAAAGTCGCCTGAAAGTGACTCATTTTCTATCGGAAAACAATAATGAAACGCTTGATAATGCAATTTATCGAAGATTGAACCCAAAGGACTTTCAGAAGTATATAGATACCTATTGGAAGCAAAATCCTGAAGCCTTCATTTGTGGACCTGATTCCATTATGAAGATGTCGCAGGATTCCTTGATCAACCTAGGTGTTCCGGATGAAAGGATTAAAACGGAGGCATTTGTAGGGTCAGGTTTTGGGGAAAATGCTGCTGGTCATGAGGAGGCTTTCACTGAAGTAATCATTGAGAACTTCAATGGAGCACCGGTCACTTTCAGCGCCAACCGAAACCAGTCTGTACTAAAGTCAGCTTTTGATGCTGGTTTTCGATTGAAACATTCCTGCCAGGAGTCTATGTGTGGAGCTTGCAAAGTCAGGTTACTCTCGGGTAAACTGAACATGAAAACCAATTATGCTTTACCGGATGACGAATTGGATCAGGGCTATGTATTGCTATGTTCAGGGTTTCCGGAATCAGATAAACTGGAATTGCAATACGAATAAAATTATGTAACCCAAAGCAGGAAAAATGTAAAAATTCAGGCTATTGAATAAGCGAAATTTGAAGCATATTAAACAATCAAAATAAAGGACAATGAGTACGTTAAAATTCAAAACAACGATCAAGTGCAGCGGTTGCCTCGCAAATGTGACTCCACACCTCAATGCTGCCCACGGCATTGAAAAATGGGAAGTGGACATCATGAATCCAAATAAGATTCTGACAGTAGAAACTGCCGGAGCATCGGAAAGTGATGTGATCGCAGCAGTAGAAAAGGCAGGATATACTGCTGAAAAAGTAAGCTAAAATTCGTGATTAGGTTGGGTTGTAAAAGGGTGGCTTAGGCTGCCCTTTTTTTAGCCTGGCTTGCAAGTAGTTGCTCGATGGTGCTGATCTTTTTCCTGATACCTATTCTTCCGACCACATCGAGGTGGCCATAGAAAACCAAAACTATCTGATCCTTGAAACCAAACGATTCGGGATAGGATGGTTTAAAATTCCTTTCAAATTTTATTTAACCTGGACATATCTGTTTGCGATCCATTTACGTAAAGGACGAAGCACTGCACCTCTCAAAACTGACAAATGGAAAAAAATGTTTTTGACAAAGAAAATCCGAGTGTTATAAGAGCAGCACTTGTCAATTTGCGCACCACAGATAAAGACATTGAAAAAGTTATCCGATTGCTTGAACAATGCGCCATACTAAAATAGAGCTCCAATGATTGAAATAAAGACACTGGAGAAAACCCCAATTCAAGATATTATTGACTGCCTGCTGGTGGCTTTTGAAGGCTATTTCGTTCAGATGCCATCCGATCTCCATTTTTGGAAAAACAGGTTAAGGAATGCCGGGTTTACCCCGGAAATGTCCTGGGGCGCTTTTTCAAATGATCAATTAGTTGGATTCATTTTGAATGCATCTGGAACTCAGGAAGGATTACTAACTGTTTTTAACATGGGAACCGGAATCCTTCAGGATTTCAGAGGTCAAAAGCTAGTGGACCGAATGTATGAATTTGGGTTACCTGCGTTGAGAGAGAAAGGAATAAAACGATGCTCCCTGGAAGTGATCACCAAAAACGAGCGTGCAATTACCGTCTATCAACGCATCGGCTTCAAGATATCTAAGATGTTGAAATGCTACAAAGGAACGATTTCATCAACGTTTCCGGTAGTTAATCTGGAATCTGATTTTGATAAGGCAGATCTTCAATATTTCAATCATTTATACTCCTGGGAGAATAATTATCAAGCCGTTCAACGAGGGCAAGATGATTATGTATGCTATCTGGTGAGGTCACACACCTCTATGGAATCAATTGGTCATTTTGTTATTAACCCTCAGTCTGGGTACATCCTTCAACTGGAGGCGTATTCCGGTGACTGGCAAAGTGTATTTAATGGAATTAGCCAGGTTAATACTAGTATCAAAATCAACAATATTCCGGTAACCAGAACGGATTTAATAAACTTCCTGAATAGGTCAAATATTGAAAATCACATCGATCAATTCACGATGGAGTTAGGTATTTAAAAACAATAATAATGGATATTATAATCAGAAATGCCGAAGAAGCTGATAGTGATCAATTATGGATATTGATGAGGGAGTTGGCTGTCTTCGAACACTATATTGACGATTTTGCCATCACCCCGGAAATTGTAGCTCATAGTGGGTTTCGAAAAGAACCACGAGATTTTCATTGTCTCGTCGCTGAGGTAAATATGGAAATTGTAGGAATGTTGGTGTATTATTTTCTGCCGTATACGGCTCAAAACCGTCCGGCCATTTACATGAAGGAGCTTTATGTTCAGGAGGTGTATAGAGGACAAAATATTGGCCAAAAATTAATGATCGCCTTGAGAAAAGAAGCGGAGGCAAACAATTGTAAGCAAATAAAATGGACGGTGGCACCCTGGAATGAAGCCGGAATCAAATTCTACCAAAGGCTGGGTGCAAAAGAAAATCAGGATTGGCTTAACTATGAATGGAGTGTTTAATTGATGAGGTAATCGGAATCGCGAACCTCCAAGGAAGATCAGAAATAAAAAAAATCGATGCTGACGCACCGATTCTTTTCATTCTTCGTGAACTCGGAGGGATTACCTTCGGTGATCCCTAGCCATTCAGAATTCCGAGAAGAAAATTTAAATCATTTCACGATTTCTTTTTTTAATTTAATTCCTCTCTGAAACAATGTTTCGTTCGACTTAAATAAAAAAAAGCCCAAGTCTTTCGACTTAAGCTTTCTTCTCTTCGTGAACTCGGAGGGATTCGAACCCCCAATCTCCTGGGCCGTAACCAGGTGCATTATCCAGTTGTGCTACGAGTCCATTTGCACTTTTTCCCTTTAAACTCCCAATCTTCCGACTGTAACGTCGTGATGTATACTCTCGATAATTATCAGGAGTGCTACGAGTCCAACAGGAGCGCAAAAGTAACAATTATGCTTTAAAATTTTCGTTACTGCTCCATGATTCTATCTTTGCCGAAATTTTTCTAACAGAGGCAACCAATCATTTAACATTCGTTAAGAACATAAAAAGAGAAAAAGCCTCTTCTTTGCAGGAAATATGAATAAAAATATGAGATACGTATACGGAGTACTTTTCACTCTTTTGGTAATTGGTGCTAGCGCCCAAGATGGTGGATTGAAAAGACCAGATCTTCCCGGAGAATTGATGGTAGATGTGGGCTTTAATGTGTGGTCTTCTATGCCTGGTGACCTTGAACGAAAAACCTGGAGATCAAAATCCATAGGCCTTTACTATGCTAAACGAAAAGCTCTTAACGGAAAACTTTCTTTCAATTACGGGATTGGATTAGGGCTTGAGAAAATGAGTCTGGGTGATACCGTTACATTGGCAAGCAATCTACTTGACAATAATGGTACAGCTAACAACCAAGATGATGATTTCATTAGATCAGTCGCAATCATCACAAATCCTGAAAACTTTGATAAAAATAGGTTGGCAATGACCTATCTGGATTTACCAGTAGAGTTTAGATTCCATCCGTTTGGTACTGAAGATGGTGAAGGACTTTTTATCGGAGCTGGAGGTATTGTTGGGATTAGACTCAATGCACACACCAAATGGAAGTACGAAAACAATGGTGAAACGACCCGTGAGAAAGTGTCCGGTAAGTTTAATTTGAATTCTTTCAGATACGGATATCAGATTAGAGGAGGTTTCAGAGGAGTCCACTTTTTCTACAAGAGATACCTTTCTAATGTTTTCAATGACGAATTTGAAGATGGAAGCAATCCGGTGATGACCACCATTGGTATCAACGTCACAGGATTCTAAAGAAATAATACAATGGTCAGGTAGCTGTATATGAAGCCAAGAATGGCACCTGACCATACTTCTTTTGGTTTGTGGTAGCCAAGATATAACCGACTTGAGCTTGTCAATCCGGCTGCCAGAATAAAGCCAAAATAATACCATCCGATGATGACTCCCAGATGCAAAACCAGAGCTGTCAGAAATCCAACCCCACTCCATATTGCTGCAGAGTGAATGCTGACCTTAAACCATGTGGTTATAATCAGCAGGATTAAAATCAAAATGGAAACACTGATCATTACAGTCATGAATACGGGCCCCATCTCGAGTTTGTCCGAAAATAGGTAGGAGGAGGCGCCATAGTAGAAAGCGATAAAGATGAAAGGTCTTATCCGTTCACTCCGTTGGGTTAATTCCAGGTTAGTGATAAAGGAAAATGTGCGAAGAAGAAGAAGACTGAGTGCAGGCATCAAGCATGTGGTGATAAAAACCACAAGTACGAACTCAGGTACGATCTGCGGCATAACTCGTGGGAATAACTCAGGAGTTTTAGTAAACAGTATCGCACTGAGATAGGTCGCCATCAGCAACGGGTGGAATACCACCGAAATTATCTTCATGAATATCTTCAAAGCTCTTTTCTGAGGCGTGCCACAGGTATGTTTAGCTGCTCCCTATATTTGGCTACTGTTCTTCTGGCGATGTTGTAGCCACACTCTTTTAGTGCTTTTTCTAATTTTTCATCGGATAGTGGTTTCGATTTGTCCTCAGCTTCAATGAAAGATCGCAGCTTGTTTTTCACTTCCCGACTGCTCACATCTTCACCTGATTCGGTCGAAATGCCTTCGGAGAAGAAATATTTAAGTGGAAACACCCCAAACTCTGTTTGTACTGACTTGCTACTCGCCACCCTGGACACAGTGGATATGTCCATGTTTATACGTTCTGCAATATCTTTTAGGATCATCGGCCTCAACTTACTTTCATCTCCCTCAAGAAAATATTCATACTGAAAGTCGATGATGGCCTGCATGGTATTTAGCAGCGTTTGCTGTCGCTGGCGAATGGCATCAATAAACCATTTGGCTGAATCCAGCTTTTGCTTGATGAACGAAACAGTCTCTTTGAGTTTTTTATCTTTTTTGTCACTCTTGTCATAAGCCTGAAGCATTTCGGAGTATGAGCGACTTACTTTTAGTTGTGGAGCGTTTCTTGAATTGAGTGATAACTCCAGTTTTTCATCATTATTTACCAGTATAAAATCAGGAATGATATACTGTGTTTTTACAATATCATCTCCTGTTCCACCAGGTTTGGGGTTAAGCTTCGTAATCAGATAGATAGCCTCTCTAAGTAAGTCCTCATTGTCAATGCTAAGCTTCCTGGCTATTTTATCGTAGTGTTTTTTAGAAAATTCATTGAAACAACTATCGATAATTCTTTTTGAGATTTGAACGATTTCACTATCCTCATCTTTTCTATCCAATTGAATGGAAAGGCATTCCTGAAGGCTCCTCGCGCCAATTCCGGCCGGATCAAAATTTTGAATTTTGTAAAGCAAACTTTCCAACTCTTCCTCATCCGTTTCTACTCCTTGTGAGAAAGCCAGGTCATTTACGATCGCTTCTAATTCCCTTCTGATATAGCCATCCGAGTCAATGCTCCCAATTAACTGACGTCCAAGAATCTCTTGCCTCTCATCTAATTTCAAATACCCAAGTTGCGAAATGAGGTGTTCGTGCAAGGTTTTTCCCATAGAGATCGGAGACTCTTTGTCTTCTTCATCAGGGCTTCTTCCGTCCCCCTGCATTTTGTATCCCGCATAGTCATCTTGCAAGTAGTCCTCTATCCCTTCTGTAGTACTATCATACTCCTCCTCGAATTCATCCGTCTGTTCATCTTGCTCTTTCTCTTCTTTTCCTTCTTCCAATGCAGGATTGATCTCCAACTCCTCCTCCACACGTGCCTCTAATTCTGCAGTAGGCACCTGCAATAGTTTTATAAACTGAATCTGTTGGGGAGACAGTTTTTGTTGAAGAGATTGAGTAAGTGAGAGTTTTTGCATTTTAAAGTCCTAATTAGTGCCCCCTGAGTAAACTCTAGTAGCATAATATTTAATAAAGTCTTACAAAGAGGCAAGCCTAAAAGTATAAGACCTCACTAATTGAGCCAAAAATATCACATTCGTTACTTTTGCCGCGCAAATATTTAAAGATGGTGAACAAATTTAGAAGAACAAAAATCAGGCAAATTCTGCACGATGGAAAATCAGGAGCAGAATTATGTGTAAAAGGTTGGGTAAGAACAAAGCGCGAAAGCAAAAATGTAGCCTTTGTAGCGCTGAATGACGGTTCTACCATCAATAATTTACAGCTGGTGCTGGATGTTCCAAAAATGGAAGAGCAGCTCCTAAGAAAAATTACAACCGGGGCGAGTATTTCTGCGATCGGAAAATTGGCTGAATCTCAAGGTGCAGGACAGTCGGTAGAACTTTTAGTAGAAAATATTGAGGTGTTGGGTGAAGCACACCCGGATGAGTATCCACTTCAGCCAAAGCGTCATTCGTTGGAGTTTCTTCGCGAGATCGCTCACCTAAGACCAAGGACGAACACCTTCGGAGCTATTTTGAGGATTCGCCATGAGATGGCTTATGCGCTCCATACATTTTTTCATAAAAAAGGTTTTTTCTATCTCCACACGCCAATTTTGACTGCATCAGACGCAGAAGGTGCAGGAGAGACATTTCGGGTGACGACAATGGACCTGAACAACGTACCTAAAAATGATGAGGGTGAAGTTGATTATAAACAAGATTTTTTCGAGAAAGAGACAAACCTGACTGTATCAGGACAACTGGAAGGGGAGTTGGCAGCATTGGCTATTTCAGAGATTTATACGTTCGGACCAACTTTCCGCGCAGAAAACAGCAACACTACCCGTCATTTAGCGGAGTTCTGGATGGTGGAACCTGAAATGGCTTTTTATGATTTGGAGGACAATATGGATTTAGCTGAAGAGATGCTCAAGTTCATGGTGAAGCATGCGTTGGAAAATTGTAAGGATGACCTTGAGTTCTTGAATAAGCGTGCGCTTGATGAGGAACAGCAAAAGCCTCAGAATGAACGAAGCGAAATGTCATTATTGGAGAGACTGAAATTTATTGCTGAAAATGAATTTGAGCGTGTCACTTATACAGAGGCTATTGAAATCCTAAAACGCTCCAAGCCAAACCAGAAAAAGAAGTTTCAATACCTGATAGAGGAGTGGGGTGCAGATCTTCAGTCTGAGCATGAGCGATTCCTGGTGGAAAAGCATTTCAAAAAACCAGTAATCCTTTACAACTATCCGAAGAATATCAAAGCATTCTACATGCGACAAAACGATGATGGAAAGACCGTAGCTGCAATGGATGTATTGTTTCCCGGAATCGGTGAAATAGTTGGCGGTTCCCAGCGCGAAGAGCGAAAAGCAAACCTGGAAACACGTATGGACGAAATGAACATTCCAAAAGAAGAGCTTTCGTGGTACCTCGACACGCGAAGATTTGGAACAGTTCCTCACAGTGGATATGGACTTGGATTTGAGCGTATGATCCAGTTTGTTACCGGCATGGGCAATATCAGAGACGTCATCCCTTTCCCACGTACGCCGGGTAATTGCGAGTTTTAGAAACATTCATTTAGAGTCCTCTGTTGTATATTCGTTAAAGAATTAACCAGTATACCATGGAGGACTTTCTTGTCTTGTTTGAAAATATGCCTGCCATCCAAAAACTTGCTTGGGTTGTAGCATGTTTGCTTTTCGTGTGGATTTTGGAAGCTGCAATTCCATTGGTCCGACATGAATACAAAAAATGGAGACATGATGGGATCAACCTGGTTTTCCTTTCTTTTTCACTGGTAATCAATGTTTTGGTTGGCATTGTAACTGTAGGCGTTTTCTTTTGGGTAAGTGAGGCCAACGTCGGGTTGCTCCAATGGGTAGACCTGCCATTGTGGGCTGAATTGCTGATTGCTGTGATGGCCCTTGATTTTATCGCACAATATGTAGTACACTATATGTTGCATCGGGTGAAGTGGATGTGGAAGTTTCATATGGTACATCATAGTGATACAAAAGTGGATGCAACCACCGGAACTCGTCATCACCCCGGTGATTACTTATTGAGGGAATGTTTTGCCATTGGTACGGTGATCGTTTTTGGAATACCGGTTTCATTTTATGTATTCTACCGGATTTGTACAATTTTCTTCACCTACGTTTCACACGCAAATATTTCTATACCCACTTGGTTGGATAAGCCGCTGAGTTATTTATTCATTACACCAAATGTTCACAAATTCCACCACCATTTTGAGCGCCCATGGACAGATACCAATTTTGGAAACATCTTTTCTCTTTGGGATCGAATTTTTGGCACCTTCGTGTATGATGACCCCCGAAAAATCAAATACGGCTTGGATGTTGCAGATGAAACAAAAGATGAGAGTATTAGCTATCAACTTGGTTTGCCATTGAATAAGTCCATCAAAACGGATTACTAGTCTTTTCGTATAATATATTATAATATATTTGTATAATGAACTTATCCATTTATTTACCGAATAAGTTGAAAGAGCAATTTGAGGCCTATGTTCAAAGCAAAGGGATTTCTCGAAGTGCTGCTTTTAGAAAAGCTATCGAACTTCTTTTGAAGCAAGATAAAAATACATCATGGGGAAAGTGGATGGATAAGTTTGAAGGTGATCCATCACTAGAGCCATTTGAGAAATCAAGAGATAACCTAAAAGCTCCAAATCAAGCCATTTTCTAAGTGAATTATCTTTTAGATACCTGCGTCGTTAGCGATTTTGTAAAAGGAGATAGGCCCACATTAAAAAAACTGCAATCACTTTCCCCGCTTCAGGTAAAAATATCGTCCATTACTGCGTATGAGTTGCATTATGGCTTATCGAAAAACATCAATTTAAAGAAGGATATCAAAGACGCAGTTCTAGGGTTTTTAAAGGATATTGAAATTCTTCCATTTAAAACGGAAGAATCAATAATTGCAGCTAAAATCAGGGTCAATCTAGAGAGCAACGGAAGACCCATAGGCCCCTATGATGTTCTAATAGCCTCAACTGCTTTGGGAAATGACTTAACCCTCGTGACATCAAATGTCAGCGAATTTCAAAGAATCCCCTCACTAACAATAGAAAACTGGAGAGAAGGCTAACTATCCCTCACTCACATTTCAACGTCTCCACAGGATTAATAAAGGATGCTTTCATCGCGTGATATGCGATCGTAACCATAGATATTATAAAGGTCACTACTCCGGCAATTATAAAAGGCCAAAACGCTATATCCACCCGAAAAGCAAATCCATTTAGCCATTGATTTAAAGAATAGTATGCGAGTGGGATAGCTATAAGGAAAGCTACTGCGATCAATAGCATAAATTCTTTTGAAAGAAGCATCAATATTTGTGAAGTGTTGATGCCCAACACTTTTCGAACCCCAATCTCTTTTGTTCGCTGCTCTACACTGAAGGTAGCTAACCCGAACAATCCTAAACAGGCAACAAGAATGGCCAGAATGGAGAAAATGAGCGTTACGCTGCTAAGTTTTTGTTCAGACTTATAGGAATCATTTAAGCGATCATCGAGAAAGAAAAAATCAAATGGTCGGTCAGGAAGGACGGAAGTCCATGCGGTACCCAAATCGCTAATGGCACTTTGGGTTTGTTGCCCATCTATTTTCACTGCTACATATTTTATGAAGAGATTAAAAGCACCGGGGTGTGTGTTCAACGTAATTACCAGGGGAGCAATAGGATGATGTTTTGAGGCAAAATTGTAATCTTCCACCACTCCAACGATTTGACCTCTAAATTCACCTTTGAACTTGAAACGTTTGCCAATAGCTTCTTCGGCACTCCAGCCAAGAGTTTTGGCCATGGTTTCATTAATCACAAGTGCCAGCGAATCATCCGTTTGGATGGTTTGATCATAGGCTCTGCCTGCAGCCAAAGGAATATTCATTGTTGAGATAAACTCATGTCTTACATTAAATCGGGGAAACGGTTTTGACTGCTCCATGCCTTCAAATTGATAGTTACCCACTTGAAATTTTGCACCCACAATTTCTTCCACAGCGGTCATTGATTTAACATGAGGACTCTGAATGGCCATCGTCTTGAAGCTTTCATAATGGTTTCCCATTGGCGATTGGATAACGGGTATCATCACCACATTCTCTTCATCAAATCCTGCGTCCTTATTCTGAAGAAAGTTTAGCTGACTCAGCACAATCAAGGTACCAATAATCAGCATGATAGAAATGGAAAACTGTGAGGTTACCAGGATCCTTCTGAACAAAAGTCCACTGGTCTTTAAGTGGCCATTCTTTAGCACTAACACTGTTTTGAAAGAAGACAATACAAAGGCCGGATAAAACCCGGACAGAAGCCCAATGATCAGCCCGGAACCAATAAGTCCAAAAAGAAAAATCGGCTCCAGTAAAATCGCCAGGTTTACAGATTTCTCAGTGAGTTGATTAAATCCAGGGAGTACAATTGCTACAATGACTATTGCAGCTATCAATGAGAAAAATGTTAGTAGAATTGACTCGAAAATAAATTGGTTAATGAGTTGAGACTTGGGACTTCCCAGAGATTTGCGGACGCCTACTTCCTTGACACGCTTATTAGCTCTTGCGGTACTGAGGTTTATAAAATTGATTGAAGCAATGATTAAAACTATAATGGCCACAAGCCCGAATATGTACACATTCTTTATGTCACTATTTGCGGTGATTTCATAGTCCAATTTGCTATGCAGGTGAATATCCTCAATAGGTTGAAGCTGAAGTTCAATATCCTCTTTTACAAAATCGGGAAAATATTTCAAGACAAACTCAGGTAACTGAGCCTCAAAGTCTTCTTTGTTGGTGTTTTCTTCCAACACAATGTATGTCCAGCATGGATTCCAATACCAGGTAGTCGGATATCCCCCTCCAAAAGCCTGCTTCAGCGTAGAGAATGAAACGATAAAGTCGAACTTAAAATGTGCATTATTTGGTGTGTCTTCAAGCACTCCGGTAACCAATAGGTTTTGATTTCCCTGAAACTCCAATGTCTTACCCATTGGGTCTTCATCACGGAAATATTTTTTTGCCATGGATCGGGTGATCAAAATGGAGTTTGGTTCATTCAGTGCCGTATTCTTATTCCCGGCAATCATCCTGAAATCAAATACATCAAAGAAGGTTGAGTCTGCGAAGAAGATATTTGATTCGTTGAAGCCCTTATCTGCTGCTTTGTTCGTCAGTGCTAGTGATGGAGACTGGAAATTAAAAAAACGTACTACCTGTTCTACTTGCCTGTCAAAATCAACCTTGAGCGCTGGACCGGTAGGGAAGGGTAAGCTTGCAGAATGTTCGCCGACACCTTCGCTTTCAAATTTTTCTATAACCCGATAAATACGATCAGATTTAGAATGAAAAGTATCATAGCTCAACTCATCATAGATGTAGAAACAAATGAGCATACAGCAAGCGAGACCAATGGCCAGGCCGCTAACATTTAACAATGAATAGACTTTTTGCCTGACAAAAGTGCGATAAGTGATTTTGAGATAGTTTTTGAACATGGCAATTTGAGTTAAGTTTTGACTTCTTTTTTTAAA
Organism: Ekhidna sp.; assembly: GCF_040220215.1. Classification (GTDB taxonomy): domain Bacteria; phylum Bacteroidota; class Bacteroidia; order Cytophagales; family Cyclobacteriaceae; genus Ekhidna. The sequence continues at coordinate 575,303 of NZ_JAVJTR010000011.1, read as the reverse complement.
TGCAAAAGGGCGAAAGAGACCTAATACATCGAGAATGAATAAAAGATCTGCTTTCCATTTCTTCATGTTTTCAATACGCTCCTCATAGAGCTCATACACATCACCTCTTAGAATCTCCAGGTGATCATCATGGCAAAACCAGCCCAGGAATTTATCTGGCCACTTTGGAGGATTCAATGAGTTGGTGTTTCTATTCTCCGGCATAGCTGACTTTAGGTAGCGTATGATATAGTGCAGATCTCAATTCATAAGACTGATCCAATGCCTTCCTCCCGAATGCGGTGATTTGATAGAATCGTTTTCTGCGTCCACCTCTTTCTGATGTTGCTCCTCCTTCATGCGAATCAATAAACCCTTTCTTCTCAAGCCTGTTTAATGCAGAATGCAAAGCTCCGATACTGGGGCTCCTTTTGGTTCTTTCCTGAAGCTCTTTCTTAATGGAAATACTGTAAGCATTTTCATTTAAAGAGCCTACCAACAAGAGAACCAGCTCTTCAAATTCACCTAGTTGTGTATGTTTCATTTGAAAGGATATACGTTTGATCATTCAATTAGTTTCCTAATCGTATAACAAACAATATTAAATTAAAAAAGCCCTCCCTATACTCGGGAAGGCTCTTCAGATGAGGACAAGACAAGTCTTAAAAGTCAAATGCTACGTAAAGTTGAAAGACTGAATTCTTTGCATTATTGGCTGCTTCACCTGCAAAAGATCCGGACTTGCCGATCTCTCTTAATCCATAGTTATATCTTAGCCCGATTTGACTTGCATCAAATTCGATTGCTGCACCACCGGAAAGACCATAGTCAAAAGTGTTGAAGTCATCCCGATCTAATTGTGCTACCTGATTAATATTTCCGTCTGAATCAACATCTTTGATATTAGCACCAACAAGGAAACCAATGTATGGACCAATGTGAAGGTTGAAATCTCCCACATGCCCAACGAAAAGTATTGGCATCTCCAGGTAATTCAGATTGTATCGATATTTGCCACTTCCGAGTGCGCCATTATAAATGACCTCTGCACCTTTATTTGAATAGTTTAGCTCTGTCTGAAGTGCTCCACTTGCCGCCTGATGCCATAAACCCAGATTAAGTCCGATCTTCATGTTTTCGTCGCTCACGTCATCCACGTAAAGGTTGGAGAAGTTTGCCCCGCCTTTTATACCACTTCGTTGAGCCATTAATAATCCTGAGGTGATAAAAAATATGCTTAATAATATTGCTTTAGTTTTCATGTCGTTTCGAGTTTTAAGCTTGAAAATAATTTAAAAAGAAGGGCCCACTGGTACGTGGGCCCTTAGAGTCACCACAACCCATAACTGATCCTAGCTTTTAACAGCTACAACCAGGTATTTTGATATTTCCCAGAACTTGTCCGGGTTTTTGATATCTATATACTTGATCACTTGGCCTTCTTTTACAATCTCATAAGAGTCTGAAGGGTGCTCTGTGATCAAATCAACTTTTTCAGCATCAACAATCAAACGATTTGTTGTTCGAATGTCTATTTGGCTGAATTTGTCTTTAGCCGCATCCGGATCAAGTTCATTGGTTTTTCCAAACCATAGAAATCCACCTTCTTTAGAGACAAGTCCGTCTTCAATAAGTGACTTTTCAGACCCTATGGCAAAGAATGCTTTGTTAAGCTTTTCTTGCTGCATGTTAATTTTCGTCATTTGTGTGCCCAGGGTTTCTTCCTGTGTTTCTACGCGATACTCCAGGGATTTAATGTCGGAGGTCATTTCAGCAATCGCCACATCTTTTTGCTTCAATTCATCTCTTAGTGTGGCTATCGATTTTTTCCGATCTTCCAGTTCACTCGCAAGTTGATTTACTCTATTCTTAAAAGAATTAAGATTGATGTTCGCATTGTCGAGCTTAGCAACAAGCTTTGCTACCGTCTCATTCGTTTGCACAATCAGACTGTCAATCATGCTCATGTCTTTGACCATCTGCTTTTTATCTGCGGATGTAAAGTCGCTGGTATTGCTGACCTCAGATAATAGGTTTTCACGTTTTTTAATTCGCTCTATTTTATTTTCTACCCCATACATGATGTCAATTATTTCATTGTAGGCAGAATCCCTTTTTTGTAGTTCTTCTTCTAGCTTAACCGATTGTACGGTTAATTCTTCTTTCTCTTCTTGCATGGAGATAAACACCGCTGCAAGACCTATGGTAATGGCCAAGCCAATTACCACGGCTAGTATGTTTTTGGTTTGCTTATTCATAATTGATATATGTTTAAAATTTTACTTGATTTAGAATTGATTTGACCCATCTTTTTAATGCGCTCAATCTGAATATTACCGGAACTCGTTCTTCATAAGTATCTCTATAAGTACTTAAGTGTGCGATTGTGCATACCACAATTCCGAGTAGGATGTATGCAAGTGCTATTAGTTCCATGATTCATTGATTAAAAAGTTACTTTGATTCCAAGTCCAGGGTCGAGAGCGATGAATGCATCGCCATCAGTTGCTACCTCAAAGAATGGTTTGAAGTCCAAACTCATTGCAATAGGTACTTCCTGTATTTTATATTCGATTCCGAAGATTCCGTCTATTCCAAATCCTACTTCGGAAGTCTCTCTTCTATAGAGACCGTCATTTCTCACTACGTCTGATTGAGTAGCTACATGGCCACCAATACCGTAATACCAATTCAATCCCGGCTCTGAAAATGCCGGGGCATATCTTTCCACCAATAAAGTAGCCGAGAAAGCATTCGGGTAAAATCCGATAATACCTTCAAGTGCTTTATTGGATTCTGTGAAATGTTTGATTGTCAACCCGGAGGTACCTAATCCTCGAACACCGATAGCGGTGTTGTAACTGGTTCCGGTTTTTAATTGCTGACCTACTGCAGGAGTAGAAAGAAAGCCAACTAAAATTAGGATTGATATCGATTTTATATATTTCATGCCGTTTGTTTTAATTCCGACTATGAATACTCAATCGATGTGCCTTAAAATTAAACCACTAGTAATCAGTAAGTTATGATTAAGACAAGATGATGATATTTCTCAATTTGAGAAAATGTATCTTATTGAGAGGATTCTTTCTCTTCTTTCAGCAACCGATAGATGGTGGATTGGCCTATATCAAGCTTTTCTGAAACTAGCTTGATGTCTTCATTGTATTTTTTTAGGTAAGAGTGGATAATACGCATTTGATATTCTTTCATGCTCATCTCTTCTGATAAAATATCTGCTAATACATCCTTTTGGGCAAATGTGATATCATCCGGCATGATTTCTTCACCGTCTGCCATTACCATAGCCAGTTCTACGATGGACTTTAGCTCGCGTATATTTCCGGGGAACGAATAGTTCATCAGTTTTTGCATGGCTTCTTTACTAAAGGTCTTTAATTCCTGATCGTTTTCGTTAGCAAATAGCCCTGCAAAGTGTTTGGCTAGGATGATAATGTCCTTATCCCTTTCCCGGAGTGGCGGTAATTCTATTGGCAATCCAAAAAGGCGGTAATAAAGATCTTCTCTAAAGTTACCATTTTTCACCTCTTGCTGTAAGTTTCGGTGAGTTGCAACAATTACCCTACAGTCTACTTTGATAGTAGCTGATCCGCCTACTCTGATAATTTCTTTTTCCTGCAATGCGCGGAGTAATTTCGCTTGCAGTGCAATATCCATTTCTCCGATTTCATCCAGGAAAAGTGTGCCCCCATGAGCTTGTTCAAATTTCCCAATGTGTTTTCCCGTAGCTCCTGTAAAGGAGCCTTTTTCGTGACCAAAAAGCTCACTTTCAACTAAGTCTTTGGGAATAGCACTCATATTTACAGGAACAAAAGGCTTGGTTTTTTGCCTGCCATTATAATGAATGGATTTAGCAACTACCTCCTTTCCTGTACCCGTTTCACCTGTGATCATCACAGTGATATTAGTAGAGATTGCTTTTTCGATCAAACGAAAGACTCGTTTGATATCGGGACTCTGACCTATGATATTAGATTGAAACTCATACTTCTTCTCAACCTCTTCCTGCAAGGATTCAACCCTCGCTTCTAATTTTTTATTCTTACCCAATTTGTTCAATACATGGATTAATCGATCACGTATGTCATCTGTTTTGGTAAGGTAATCGTAAGCTCCTTTTTTGAGTAGGTTTATGGCAGTTTCAATGTCCTGTTGCTCAGAGATTATGATAACCTCAATGGAAGGATCAATAGCTTTAATCTTATCAAAGAGCTCAGATCCAGAGTAGTCCGGTAGGCGGAAGTCAAGCGTGACAAGTTGTGGTTTGTCTTTCAGAGCAGCGAGCATGGAAGCACCATCCTCAAATGCTTTGACATGGTGATCTGGATTTAAACTAAGCGTATGAACGAGTAGTTTTCTATACCATTCGTCATCTTCTACCACAAATATTTTGAATGATTGTTCGCTCATTATTTCCCCTTTTTCTGTAAATGTAATTGAAGCGCCTCAACGAGATTTTGAGTAGATGATTTGATTTTTTGATAATCCTCTTTTGAAATTGGATCAGCTGCCCGGGCGCTTGTTTCTTGCTTTTTCAGTAGACTTACCAGCTCATTTGCTCTCAGGTGCCTGGCTGGGGCTATGATTTTGTGCAGCACTTCAGCAGCATCCTTCCATTGCTCCTCTTTAACCCTTTTGTCTAGCTGACGTAAATTCTCATGCGTACTGGTTATGAAGGTTTCTACCATGTCTAATACGAATGCTTCATCACCCATCTTATTGAGGGCAACCAGGTCGAACATTCCTTCAACGTCTTTTGGCTGTCTTTCTTGTTTCATGTTGGATGATATATAGGTTTCTTTTATTAGCGATAGGAGGGTTTCAGCATCAAATGGCTTTCGCAACACATCAACAATACCTGATTCATTGGCTTCTTTTAGATCTTGATCCGACACGGTTGCTGTCAAGCCAATAATAGGTGTTTTTGCATTGATCCCTTTTTCCGCATTCGTTTTTTCAGCCACCTGAGGGCCGTCCATTTCAGGCATTCTAAAATCCATCAGCACAATGTCATATTTCTTTTTTTTCAGGAGCTCATAAGCTTCCTTTCCGTTTTCGGCAATATCAAATGTGACATCATGTTCTTTGAAAATAGCAATTAGTAGCTTTCTGTTAAATGCCTCATCATCAGCAATGAGGATGTGCATATTACTCAATTCTATTTCTTCCATTACGGAATTTTTGACGGCCCTTGTGTCTTTGTCAGCCAATAAATAGGGTAGGGTTACTGTAAAAGTGGAGCCTTTTCCTTCGGTACTGTCCACTTTTATTTTGCCTCGGTGAATGGTCACCAATCTTTTAGTAATGGAAAGTCCTAGCCCGGTTCCTTTACGCTTGTCATCACGATTGACCTGCTCGAATTCATTAAAGATGTGTTTTTTTCGCGTCGATGGGATACCTATCCCTGTATCCATAATTTCAAAAGTGATCTGTATCCCTTTTTTTGTGATTTTTTCCTGTCTTGCTGTAACATAAACCCCTCCCTTGTCGGTAAACTTTATGCCATTATAGATGATGTTCAGAAGTATTTGTCTGAGACGATATGGGTCTCCAATCACAATTTCTGGTAGGTTTTGAACCTCATACTCCAGCCTCAGATTCTTTTCTTCGGCTTTATCTTCCAGAAGTTTTATTGTATCATGGAGTAGCTCAGCCGGCTTGAAAGGCTTCCTTGCCAGCTTGATTTTGCCGCTTTGAAGTTTAGAAAAATCCAGGACATCATTGAGGATATGATTTAAGTGCTCGGTGGATTTGTCTATGATTCGAAGATGTTCTTCCTGTTCCTGATTTAGATCAGTTTTTAGTAAAAGTTTAGCAAATCCACCAATGGCATTCATCGGGGTTCTGATTTCATGACTCATATTGGCCAAGAATTGTTCTTTCTCCTTCGCAAGTTTTAAGGCGTTTTTGCGAGATGAATCCATTGCTTCCTGATGCTTTTTTGTGCGGAGAATATAGATCACCAAAACAGAAAAAGTGATAAGCAGCAGAAGCGGCATCACAATGCTGAACATGGTGACATACTTGTTAGTATATCGGGCAATTTCCCTGGCTTTTGCAGCGTGATCCCTTATGCGGTTTAGTTCCCATTTTTCCATTTCGGCAAGGAGGGATGAAATTTGAGTCTGAATTTCCTGATGGTCCTGCTGAAGTGAAAACTCTTTTAACTTTTGTTTATATGCCCTTCGTTGTGATCGATTTGCAATTGAGTCAAGTTGACTATTAATCAAATCTTTATATTCATTCGACTCATAAATATCGACAGTATCTGAAACGATTACTTGCTCATCTTTCCCAAAAAGACTTTGCAGAAACCCACGCTTTTTTCGAAGGAGGGTGTCTTCTAAAATTTGCTTGGTTTGAATGTCATTTAGTTGCAGTTTCAGATTGGCAAACGTTTCTTCCATTGACTCATAATCGAGATCAGCAACCTGAGATAAAACTGTTCCTTTGTTCAGAATTAGGTTTTGAAGTGAATCCAATGAATTAAGGACAACTCTATCATCATTTTGCTTTTTGAGTGTATCTATTATTCGAACAGCAGATGCTATGCTTTTTTTGAAATTATTCATGTACAGGTCTTCGCCTGTGTACACATATCGCTCCATGGAGTTTTCAACTGCATGAAGTTCAAGCGTGATATTATTAAGTAAGAGAAGATTTATGTTTGGTTCAACTTCCTTTTCTAAAGACCCAATTATTTGGTCAAGGTTTTTATAAGTAAAAAACCCCAGGAATGCAGCTCCAATGGTTAGTACCAAAAGTGAGGAACCCAGTATATATGGGAATCGATTTCTTTTCAAAGATATTTTTTCAGACAAAGGTGGATAGTTGTGTGAACATAAAAAAAGAGGGCAAAGTGCCCTCTTAAAGTTCAAAATTATTACTTCAACAAAATGTTAGCAGTAACTGTTGAGTTTGAAGTAACACTTATCGTGTTAAAAAGTGATCCGTCAATCATAAGTTCGGATTCAACTCTTCCCTGAAATTCAAGGTCTTCATCATCATCAATGTTAGAGTAGGAAGCAACAACTATTTCATAGTCACCTTCTTCCATAAATGCCAGTGTATAAGACCCATCTTCAGCTACAATTGCTGAGTTTATAGAACCTTCATATCTGGTTCTTCCTTCACCTGGTTCAGCTTCTTCAGAAGCAGAAAAGGTACCTTTTTGATAAGCATATACGACTAGTTGATGACTAGAATTTGCTTCACCTTCTACGGTTCCTTTGATCTCACCGGATAGATCTTCTACTACTACACGGCCATTTGATCTAAGTCTAAATGAAGCCTCAGAAGTATTGTTAGCTTCTGCTACAATAGCTTTTCTCAAGTCAATGTCAGCCACTAGGTTTGTAGTGCTATTAGCAGCCACATCAAAAGCTCCACTTATTTGATAACCTGTTGTCGTTGCGTTCTCAATGATCAAATCTTTTCTGGATCCATCTTTCATTTCTACGTATGAATCAGATGCGCCAGATAGAATGAATCGGAGATCTGAGTATGACCCAGCTTCAATATCACCTTCACCTAAAAAATAGGTTTCACCATTTTGATAAGCCATCAGGTTAAACTCTTTAGGCGAACTAAAAGTAGCAACGGTTCTAGATTCTCCATTTGCAGTTGCTCTAACTTCACTAACAGATAAGTTTACGCTGTTTACGTTTCTGGCATCTACTGCAGCATCAGTTGCTGATACCCTGACTTTTCCTTTGGATTCAATTTCAGCACTTCCATCGCCACATGCGAAGAGTCCTGTAAGCAATAGAATCCCTAATAATTTCGATGTTATTTTAAACTTTTTCATTGTGAATAATTTTTTTTGTTCAACATTAATTTTCACAAGGGACTAGTGCTAAGCCTGTGCCAACGGGAATCAGCTAGATGAACTCCTTGATTTTATAGCCGAAAGCCACGGTTTGTTCGATCTGTCACTGAAGCCAATTCTCAAAATGAGAAAATTGTTTTAATTACGGGAAAAATTGTGGGAGTTGACAGATATAGTTATCAGGACTCGAATCGCACCAGCGTCCCGATTGGATCATGTGTTTAGAAAATTTTCCCCAGATTTTTAGTAGCCTCTCCAGGACTCGAACCTGGATCAAGCGTTTAGGAAACGCCTATTCTATCCCTTGAACTAAGAGGCCATAATAACTTCTATCTATCCCTGTCTGTGACAGGCAGGCATTGAGCTACAACGCCAAGAAGAGCAAAAATATAAACTTATGAGAAAGGCAATCACCTTAAACGTGTGTCGCCCCCTCTTTCTTTTTTGAATCGCCGATTATTATCTTGGGTTACTATCCTCTTTAACAGCATTAATTCATCTGATCTAACCAGGCCGACGGCCTTCATCAGAAATAGAAAGAGGATAGCAATAGCAAAGCAAATGATTGATAAACCGAGTGCTAACTTTCCCATTATTACCTCCTTTTTTTAAGTAATCTGGAAATCAAATTCCTTTCCAAAATAGTGGAATATCGGGCTAACGTTTTTGGATAGGTCATTTTGTCAGCTTAGTATGTCTCCTGCTGCATGTAGTTAGGATAAATTTTCATATGAACTTTTCTAACCTCTGCAGTTAGCAACTCCTTAAGATCCGAAACGCCAGTTCCTTTTTTAGCACTTATTTGAATGGATGTGCCATTACCATTCGTTGTTATGACATCATCAGCTTTATCTATTTTGTTGTAGACCTTAACGGTGGTGATGTCTCCTGCCCCTATTTCAGCTAAAGTTTCGTCCACTACTCTCATGTGATCTTCATGAGATGGGTTCGAGGCATCAATAACATGTAAGAGAATATCAGCTTCCATTACTTCAGCCAGTGTTGATTTGAAGGATTCAATCAGTGAATGTGGAAGCTTTCTGATAAATCCAACTGTGTCAGAAAGCAAGAAAGGAATATTATTTAAAACTACTTTTCTAACCGTTGAATCTACTGTAGCAAACAATTCGTCTTTTGCATAAACTTTCTCCTTACTCAAGACCTTCATGAGCGTTGACTTGCCCGCATTCGTATATCCAACCAAAGCAACCCTTACAATTCCACTTCGGGATTTGCGCTGAGTATTGGATTGCTTTTCTATTTTCTCTAGCTTCTTTTTCAGAACGTTTATCTGATCCCGAATCATCCTTCTATCTGTTTCTATTTCTTTTTCACCGGCACCACCACGTGTACCGGTTCCTCCTCTTTGCCTTTCCAGGTGAGTCCACATGCGTGTCAGTCGTGGAAGTAAATACTGGTATCGTGCAAGTTCAACCTGTGTTTTAGCCTGAGCGGTTTTTGCCCTTTTCAGGAAAATATCAAGGATAAGTAAACTGCGATCGTATATTTTTACTTTCAGCTCTTTTTCCAGGTTTCTAAGTTGTGAGGGAGAGAGGTCGTCATCAAAAACCGCAACGTCAATCTTGTCCATGCTACATATGGTTTTGATTTCCTCAAGCTTCCCTTTACCTACAAATGTTTTTGGATCAGGATGTTCTAGTTTTTGGGTGATTTTACCCAAAATATCTATTTGAAGCGTTTGAGAAAGAAATTCAAGCTCATCCATCATTTCTTCCATACGGTCGTCAGACTCAGATTTTGAGCCAACAGCCACGAGAACCCCTCGATCGTTCTTTTTTGCAGTTTCTATCATATTTATCGCAAAGTTTGCTAATTAAGCATAGCTTACAAAAGTTTGCTACTCAAAGAGTTTACACAGTGAAGATCGCTTTTGTTGCCAATACTTGCTGGAATATCTACAATTTTCGTAAAGGTCTCGTTCACCACTTTCTTTCAAAAGGTGATAAGGTTATTGTACTAGCACCCTGGGATGAATACGCAGAGAAAATTGTGGAATGGGGAGTCAAGTGGATTGATATCCCACTTCAAGGAACGGGAGCAAATCCGATGAGAGATATGTCATATTTTCTCAAGCTTCAAAAAATATTCAAATCCGAAAAGCCTGAAATAGCCCTATCGTACACGATCAAGGCCAATATATATTCATCTTTAGCAGGTAAATTCACTGGGGTGCCAGTGATATGCAATGTGAGTGGCTTGGGTACTGTTTTTTTGGTGGAGGGGTTGATAGGGAAGATTGCACTGAGGCTATATAAAGTGGCTTTTCGATCTGCGACTTATGTATTTTTTCAAAATCAGGATGATAGGGAGCTTTTCACTAACCAAGTAAATATCTCAGAAGAGCGTATTGGGATATTACCGGGTTCAGGGATCGATTTGAAGAAATTTTTACCTACAACTATTCCGGATAATGAATCAATAGAATTTCTGATGGTTTCAAGAGTAATCATTGAAAAAGGCGTTAGGGAATTTGCTGAGGCTGCCTCTCATTTCAAAGAAGAAAAAAATGTAAAATTTACATTGATTGGGAAATTTGATCCAGATCATTCACGATCCATACCTCAAAGCGAACTGAACCATTGGATAGAGGAAGGAATAATTGACTATAAAGAGCATTCTGATGAAATTGTCGATCTGATAGCAAAATCGGATGCGCTGGTCTTGCCGTCTTATCGTGAAGGAACCTCGCGAACATTGCTCGAGGGAGCCGCCATGGGGCGTCCCTTGTTAGCTTCCAATGTTCCCGGATGTAAGGAAGTCGTGAGGGACGGGTACAATGGATTTCTTTTTGAAGTCCAAAACTCGAAGAGCTTGATTGATAAAATCAGATTATTTCTTTCCTTAAATAAGCAGGAAAGAAAGCAACTTGCAGCTAACTCTCGTAAATTGGTTGAAGAGTCATTTGATGAAAATATCGTCATTGATATGTATGAACAGACAATACGTCGAATCATCGGGTGAGCATAGAATATTTCTTCTATTTTTACGACATATAAACACTTATCTGTGAACCGTTTAGTATTAATTGTTTTAATCGCTGTTTTAAGTAGCTGCAAAGCTTACAAACAGGATATTATGTTTCGTCTTGATGATGAATTTACTGAAAGTGATTTATCGACCGTAACTGATCAAATTGAAAGTAACTATATCCTTAAGCCAAATGATGCGCTTTTGCTGGATGTTTTCACAAATGAAGGTGAGAGGTTGATAGACCCCAACCAGGAATTGATGGCCAACCCCGGACAACAGCAACAGCAATTTAGGGATCGGTTTCAATATATTATTCAGGTAGATGGAAAAGCTACTTTTCCAATGATTGGTGATGTTAACCTTGCCGGAATGACACTTTTTGAAGCTGAGATTGCTATTGCCGAAAGGTTTGATAAAGTATATAAAGGATCATTTGTCAAACTTAGAATTACGAATCGAAGAGTGTTTGTGCTAGGTGCTCCCGGAGGGAGAGTGGTCCCATTGCCAAATGAAAATACAAGTATTGTAGAAGTACTTGCATCATCAGAAGGTTTGGATATGGGCGCAAAGGCGCAAAATATTAAATTGATAAGGGGCAAAGATGTGTACCGCATAAACCTGGCTACTATTAGCGGCATGAAGCAAACAAATATGTTGGTAGCTCCCGGAGACATCATATATGTAGAACCATGGAGAAGACCTTGGCTTGAGACACTCAGGGATGTTTCACCTGCCCTTAGTTTGGTTTCCAGTGTCCTAACGTTAATTGTAGTCGTTCAGAATCTGTAAATGGAAAACAATTTACCATCACATAAAAGTATGGAGGCAGAAAAAGACTTCTTTGAGTCGTTTGACCTGGAGAGGTTTTGGTATGTTCTTAAAAGAAGCAAATTCTGGTTAGTTGGTTTTGTTATTTTGACCACTTCTCTTGCATATGTGTATGTCAGGTACACTAAGCCGGTTTACAATTCTGAATCAATCATCAAACTTGAGTTTGAAAGTGAGGCCAACGTGCTAGGCTTGGTAGAAGTTGTAAACACCCAAGAGAGAAATGAAATCTCCGGAGAGATTGAATTGATAAAATCCAGATTGTTTCTTTCAAGAGTAGCCGAGTCTGCCAAGATGGATGTTTCATATCATGTATATGGTCGATACCTGACGGACGAGCGATATAAAAATTCACCGTTTAGGGTTTCTTATAAAATCCATGACCCCATCTATTTCAACAGGCCATTCGATATTGAATTTGGAGCTGAAGATTCTTTTAAGCTCACATTTATAAAAGGAGGAGAAGAAACATCTCAGACGTACAATTTCGGTGACGAAATACAAACTGATGGATTTAACCTGTTGATTGAACGGACTGAAAACTTTGATTCCTCAGATGACAATAGGTACTTTTTTATAATCTCAAGTAGAGATGCGCTGATCTCTACATTACAAGAAAACTTAAATGTGATACCTGAAAATTTTAATGCTAAAACAATTAAAGTTTCATACTCAGATCATAATAAGTATAAGGCCAGGGACCTGGTAGACTTGATAGACTCTCTTTATTTAGATTATACCAGGGAGGTTAAAAATGTTGCGATTGAACAGAAAATTCAATTCCTGAATAGTCAGATTGAGAGCACTGAAAAGAAGCTTTCAGAATACGAGGATTACTTTGAAGAATTCACCATTGAAAATAGAACTACAAATCTAGGAGAAGACCTCAACAGAACCATTGAGCAGCTTGCCCTTCTGGACTCTCAGCGATATTTTTTGAAAAAGAGCATGAATGACTTCAATCTCATACACAAGCAGGTCAATGCAAAGGGTGCTATTGCTGTCAATCCTTTTTTAATGGAACAATTACCTAAATCATTAACAGAATCAATCACAGAATATTCAAAACTACAGCAGGAGAGAGAGTTGAAGCTTGCCTCTTACAACGAGACATCCTACATCATAGAACAAATTGATACCAAGCTTGATAAATCAAAAAATCTGCTGGTCGATCTTCTTGAAACGTATGAAGAGACCTTGGAGGATCGAATGGCACAAGTCGATAGAAGAAGAAATATCCTTGAAAACAACTTGACGCAAATGCCATCTATGGGTACTGAGTATGGTAAAAACCGTCGCTTTTATGAATTGCAAGAAGAGTTTATGTTATCCCTCCAAACTTCTAAAATGGAGCTTGAGATAACCCGAGCTGGAACAGTAACAAAAAATGTAGTTCTCTCGCCTGCATCGCTTCCTTCTATTCCTGTTAAACCTCAAAAGGTACTAATAATAGGAGCAGGGCTTATGATTGGACTAGTTATAAGTGTAGTTTATCTATTGATTAGGTACCTCGCTCATAACAAAGTCGCTGGGGTAAGGGAGCTGGAAAGGCTGGTAAAGGTCCCTGTTCTTGGTGCCATCCCTCATTATAAAAAGGAATCGCTTAGTCATACTTCTTTGGTTGTTAAGAAAGACTCTAAAAGCTCATTAAGCGAGGCATTGAGAACGATCAGAACCAACATGGATTTTATCCATTCTTCAGCAGGTTCAAAAACAATAAGCGTTACTTCTACTATTTCAGGGGAAGGAAAAACCTTCGTTGCTGCAAACCTTGGTGCTATAATAGCCATGACAGGACAGAAAGTGTGTGTGGTTGATATTGACATGAGAAAACCCAAAGTACACCTTGCATTTGGTGGAGTGAGTAGCAAAGATGGAGTTAGCACAATCTTGTCAGGAAAAAGCAAACTAAAAAGTAGCATCCAGGAGACGCCTATCAAAGATTTACATTTTGTTGGTGCAGGCCCGACACCACCAAATCCTTCTGAGCTTCTGCTACAGTCAGAATTTAATGATATGTTGGAAGGTCTTCGAAAAATATACGATGTGGTAATTCTTGATACACCACCTGTTGGTTTAGTTACAGACGGTAGATTGGTTATGAAATATTGTGATATTCAGTTATACATAGTCCGTGCTGATTACTCGAAGAGAAGTTTTATTAAGGTGATCAATGATTTGAAAGGAACTGGCCAGTTTCCTAACATGACCACCATTCTCAATTCAATTGACTCAACGCCAGGTTATGGTTATGGCTATGGTTACGGGTATGGCTACTATACCGAAGATGAATCAAAAACAAAAAGGGTAGCCTCAAGTATAAAAAATCTATTCTAATGAAGCTCTTTGGGAAAAAGAGTATAAATCCACTTTTGGTTGATATCCATTCTCATTTGATACCCAATATTGATGATGGATCACAATCATTGGAACAAAGCATTGGAATGATCAATGAGCTGATATCCATAGGGTTTAAAAAGCTGATTACCACACCTCATATACATCCACGCTACCCAAATACTACTGAAATTATAATGTCGGGGCTCAAAGAATTGCAGGTAGAAATAAAACGAAAAAAAATGGACGTTGAGATTGAGGCTGCTGCGGAGTACTATGTAGATGAAGTTTTTTATGCAAAATTGTCCAGCGATGAACCTATCTTATCGTTTGGTGATCGATATGTGTTGGTAGAGTCTTCTTTTGTAAATAAGCCAGTTTTTTTTGAATCTGTAATGTTTGATTTACAATCTAAGGGTTATAGACCCGTTTTGGCTCACCCGGAGCGTTACCAATTTTTAGAAGGAAGAATAGACTGGCTGGAGGAACTTAAAAGTATGGGGGTGCTGTTTCAGGTTACTTTAGGATCGATTGGCGGGTATTATGGGGCAATGCCACAAGAAATAGGCAGGCGATTGCTTCAAAAAGAAATGGTTGATTTTTTAGGCTCTGACTTACATCGGGAAACCCATTTGGAATTTCTAAAAAAAGGGATGAAATCAAAGGAAGTTCAAAAATGTATCAATCAGAATCGATTAAAAAATAAAGAACTTTTATGAGGGTGTGGAAAACTTTTTAAGCCCTCCCACGAGGGATTTAAACACATTTTCGTCTAAATTCCTCCTATCATTTACCACCGGAAAATAAACTTTTGGCATGGCTGAAGAACATAAACGTAAGGAAGAGAGAGAGTTGATAAGAAAGTTTGAAGCATTTCTTAAAAACAGGGAGAACCATTTCTTCGATGAAGAAACGATGATTCAGATCATTTGCTACTATAGTGTACATGATAAATTGAGTAAAGCATTAAAGGCATCAAATATTGCATTGGAGCAATTCCCCTACTCAATAGATATTACCATTGAAAAATCTGATGTTCTGGTGAAGATGGAAAAGGCTGACGAGGCGATAGAACTCCTGGAAGAGACACTTAATATCCAACCAAACGACCCTGAATTATTACTTCAGAAAGGAGCGATTCATTGTTTGTTATCAGAATTTGAAGAGGCAATTGAAACCTATGGAAATGCCCTTTTGAATGTGGATGAGAAAGATGAGGTTTATTTCAGCATTGGAATGGCCTATCAGGGGCTCGGGAAATATAATGAGGCTGCTGAACAATATAAGCTAGCAATTGAGATTAACATGCTCAATGAAAATGCACTTTATGAGTTGGCTTATTGTCTTGATGTTTCAGGTGAACTGGAAAGCAGTCTTTCCTACTATCAAAAGTTTATTGATCAGGATCCATATTCAGAATATGCATGGTACAACTTGGGAATTGTCTACAACAAACTTGCTCGCTTTGATGAGGCGGTTGACGCATATGAATATGCAACTGCCATTGATGAGGACTTTAGTAGTGCCTGGTTTAATATGGGCAATGCCTTGATGAACCTAGGAAAATATGACAGGGCACTGGCGTCATACCTAAAAACATATGATCAGGAAGGGGCTTCACCTGAAACTTACTGCCATATTGGGGCTGCATATGAAAAGTTACAGCAACACGAGCTAGCTATCAAATACTATCAAAAGGCTACCAAATTGGATCAGATGTACCATGAAGCCTGGTATGGGGTTGGGGTATGTCTTGCGCTTCAGGATAAATGGTATGAGGCAATTCATTTTTTGAACAAAGCACTTAAACTAGATGCTGAAAATGCCCATTACTGGAAGGCTGTAGCCGATGCAGAGTATAAAACCGGAAATATGGTTTCGGCATTGGATGCTTATCGCGAGGCAAGCGAGATGAGTTCGGAAGATCCTAAAATCTGGCTTGATTGGTCAATGGTGTATTATGAACAAGGAGATTATGACCAAGCCATCTCTATTCTGGAAAATGGATTGGACGAGTGTCCGGACAATGCTGAAATGTATTACAGAGGAGTAGTTTACTTAATAGGCTCAGGCAGTTATAAGAACGCAATCAATAGATTAGAGACGGCTCTAATCCTGGATTTTGAAGGTCATGAAGTTCTTTTTGATTTCTTCCCTAATCTACCAACTCAAAAGGCTCTATACAGAATTATTGATCAGTTTCGTCAGGATAACAAATAAACTTTGACCGTCTAAAGATAATTTGTGATTTTTGGGGCTTCTTTTGAAATAAGCACCAAATAACCTACATGAATTACCATCTTAATAACATACCAGAGCGAACGAATAAGCCAAGAACAGAAGGCTATACAATGGTTATGGATAAGGGACTCAGCTTGAGAGAGGTTGAGGACATGATAGAATCCAGTGGCGAGTACATAGATATTGTCAAGTTTGGCTGGGCCACATCATATGTTTATCCCAAACTCAATGAAAAAATTGCCCTTTATAAATCTGCCGGGATTCCATGTTATTTTGGAGGTACCTTATTTGAGGCATTTGTCGTACGTGATCAGTTTGCTGACTATCAAAAGATTCTTGATGAATTTGGTCTGGAGTACGCGGAAGTTTCTGATGGGTCTTTAGAAATGAATCATGACTTAAAATGTGAATATATAAGTACGCTGGCAAAACAAGTGACGGTATTGAGTGAGGTTGGGTCGAAAGATGCCGCTAAAATCATCCCTCCATATAAATGGATTGAGCAGATGTCAACTGAACTGGAAGCTGGTGCCTGGAAGGTCATTGGCGAGGCTCGTGAGAGTGGTAATGTAGGCCTTTTCCGGGATTCAGGTGAAGTAAGACAGGGACTTGTGGAAGAGATTTTAACCAAAATCCCATCAGAAAAAATCCTGTGGGAGGCACCTCAAAAAGCGCAGCAAGTTTGGTTTATCAAGCTCAGCGGGCCAAATGTGAACCTTGGAAATATTGCTCCAAATGAAGTAATCCCACTAGAAACCATAAGATTAGGACTAAGGGGGGATACGTTCAGTTTTTTCCTTTAAATCACTTCAAAAGCACACCAATAGTAAAGCCAGCTGAGACAGCAATGGGAAAACTTGAGTCTCCAGAGCTGTGACTATAGTTGTATTTTCCATCTTTTGCGGAAGAATAGCCATAGCCTAAACCAAAATGATAGTCCAATGTCATAATATTGGCGAGGACATATTGATGGCCGTATGTTATCAGAAATGCAAACGAGGTGAAACTTTGCCTCTGCAGTTCAAGACTTCCGTTGTAACCTTTAAAATCTTCAGTGTATTGTGAAAAAACAATTTCCGGGCGAATATATTTTCCGCTTAAAAGATGAGCGCTTTTTAGATCGTCTGTTACAAAATCAGGATTTAATTTAAACTTGGGTCCGCCTTTTATTAGGAAGCCGGATTGATTGATATCTGAGGCAGTTCCTATGTTTAAACCAATGAATCCGACTTTAGCTTCCCATGAAAGCCAATCCTTTATGTAGCTTTCATAACCAATTGTAGAATTCCCGGTCAAAGGTGAAAAGAATTCAAACTTGATCGCTTTCTTTTTATTTTTAGCATAGTCAGTGTCTATTTGTTGCGCAACTGATTGTGAAGCAAAGGCGATTACTAAAAGTGTGATTAAGGGTTTCATTAGGTGATTTTTTGTGTTTTTCATTAAGGAATGAATTAATACCCATTCCCCCAAAATATTTTTATTAATATTTGCCACTTCAAAAATTATTCAGCTATTCAATGATCAATTATAAACTCTTCTTTAAAGGTGCAGCTATGGGTTGTGCAGATCTGATCCCCGGGGTTTCTGGAGGTACAATTGCCTTAATTACAGGCATTTACGAGGAGTTGATCAATTCAATCAAGTCCATCGATGGTCAGGCTTTGAAATTGTTGCTGAAGCTCAGGATAAAAGATTTATGGCAGCATGTAAATGGTTTGTTTCTACTACACGTATTTGGTGGAATTCTGCTAAGCATTTTCTCCCTATCTCAACTCATCACCTTTTTTCTTGAAAATCATCCAATACCATTATGGTCTTTTTTCTTTGGACTGATATTGGTCTCAGCATTTTATGTGATGCCTAAAAAGACCAGCTTCACCTCATTCTTATTTGTAATAATCGGAGCTGCAAGCGCATATATCGTCACATCATTGACTCCATTGGAAACCTCAGAACAGCTCTGGTTTATATTCATTTCAGGGGCTATTGCAATTTGTGCCATGATTTTACCAGGAATTTCCGGATCATTTATTCTGATTCTACTGGCGAAATACGAGTTCATTTTAAATTCAGTTAAAGAATTCGATTTCAAAATCATCATAATCTTTGGCTTAGGATGCGCTACCGGACTCTTATCTTTTTCAAAATTGATCCATTGGCTGCTTCAAAAGTATAAGGCTATAACCATGGCTACTTTAGCAGGGTTTATGCTTGGATCGCTTAATAAAATATGGCCATGGAAGACATCTTCTGAAGTGTCATTTAATAATGTTTTACCCTCGCAGTTTGAGGAGATGACTGGTGAACCGAATGAATTCGTGCTGGCATCTATTTTTTATGTTGTAGGTGGTGTATTAGTCATCATTCTTGAGCGTTTTGGAAGAGTGGCAGAATAGTTGAACCTTTCCTTTTTGCTTCATCTTTTCGCGGTAACTTTATTTTCCAATGAAAAAATACGGTTTGATCGGATACCCTGTTGGGCATAGCTACTCTCAGGAATTTTTTAAGAAAAAGTTTAAAAAACTTAAACTGAAGGATCATTCCTATGAGCTATTTGAGATGGAATATCTAAATGAATTTCCCGCTCTTTGGTTGAAGCATGGTGATCTTGCAGGGGTAAATGTGACTGTACCTCACAAGGAAAAAGTATTGAAATATTTGGACAAGCAGGATGCAAGTGCGATAAAAGTTGGCGCTGCAAACGTAATTCAGAAAAAAAGTGGTAAGCTGATCGGATTCAATACAGATTATATGGCCTTTCGGGAATCCTTAAAGAAATGGATTGGTGATTTCAAAGGAGAAGCGTTGGTTTTAGGCTCAGGAGGTGCTTCTAAAGCAGTTCAGGCAGGGCTAACTGATTTAAATATCCCATATAATCAGGTGAGTCGCAATATAAAAGGAGGTGACTACACCTATGAACAGCTTAAAAGCAACCCGGATATTATTAAGCGATTTAATTTAATAGTCAATACCACTCCACTCGGAATGTTTCCGAATAATGAAACCAAGCCTGAAATTCCATATAAGAAAATATCCAATGGCAGCTATTTGTATGACTTGGTCTATAATCCTGAAGAGACTGTCTTTATGAAACTAGGCAAGGAGCAGGGTGCAAAAACTAAAAACGGACTGGAGATGTTGGAGCTTCAGGCAGAAAGATCCTGGGATATCTGGAATAGCTAATAATTGCATGGATTTTAAACTAACTTCTGAATACAGCCCAACAGGCGATCAACCGGAAGCCATCCGTCAGCTTGTGGAGGGCATAAACAATGGGGAGGCTTCTCAAACCCTTCTTGGCGTTACTGGATCGGGCAAAACATTTACAATGGCTAATGTGGTGGAACAAGTGCAAAAGCCGACGCTGGTACTTAGTCACAATAAGACACTTGCAGCTCAATTGTACGGAGAGTTTAAGCGATTCTTTCCAGACAATGCTGTGGAATATTTCATATCCTACTATGACTACTATCAACCGGAAGCGTACATCCCGACCAGCAATGTTTACATTGAGAAGGATCTTTCAATTAATGACGAAATTGAAAAACTGCGGTTAAGTGCTACTTCAGCATTACTCTCTGGGCGCAGGGATGTCATAGTGGTAGCGTCTGTTTCATGCATTTATGGTATAGGGAATCCTGAGGAATTTGGAAAAAATGTCATTAGGCTTCAGGAAGGAGACAGCATTCCCAGGAATAAATTCCTTTTTGACCTGGTGGATATTCTGTACAGCAGGACAGAGGCCGAATTCAAACGGGGGACTTTCAGAGTGAAAGGGGATACAGTAGATGTCTTTGTAGCTTATGCCGATTTTGCTTATCGATTTATTTTCTGGGGAGATGAAATTGAGTCAATTCAACGTATTGACCCTGTTACAGGAGAAAAAGAATCAGACGAACGCATTGTTACTATTTTTCCAGCTAACCTTTTTGTTACTGGCAAGGATCAGCTCCAGGTGGCGGTCAGGGAAATCCAGGATGACATGGTGGAGCAGGTGCAATTTTTTGAAGATGAGCGAAGGTTTTTAGAGGCCAAGCGCTTGAAAGAACGAACTGAATTTGATCTGGAAATGATCCGGGAGATCGGATATTGCTCTGGAGTAGAAAACTATTCCAGATACTTCGACCGTCGATCCCCGGGTAGCAGACCATTCTGTTTGTTGGATTATTTTCCTGATGATTTCCTAATGATCATTGACGAAAGTCATGTAACCGTGCCGCAAGTGCGAGGGATGTGGGGTGGAGATAGGGCTAGGAAGGTAAATCTGGTCGATTATGGCTTTCGATTGCCTTCCGCGATGGACAACCGGCCATTGACCTTCAACGAGTTTGAGGATATGCTCAATCAGGTTGTTTTTGTAAGCGCTACGCCAGCTGATTATGAGCTTCGAAAATCAGAAGGGGTTATCATTGAGCAACTGATTCGACCCACTGGCTTATTAGATCCTGTGATAGATGTTCGCCCAAGTCAGAATCAAATAGATGATTTGATGGATGAAATTCAGCAACGCATTGAAATGGAAGATCGGGTGCTGGTTACCACATTGACGAAACGGATGGCAGAAGAGCTGACCAAATACTTGCTGAATGCCGGAGTTAAAACCAGATATATCCACTCAGAGGTGGACACACTCGATAGGGTGGAGATACTGCGGGAACTTCGTCTTGGTGTTTTTGATGTACTTGTTGGAGTAAACCTGCTTAGGGAGGGGCTTGACCTTCCGGAAGTTTCGTTAGTGGCCGTTCTGGATGCTGATAAGGAAGGTTTCCTGAGAAATGAACGATCACTGGTTCAAACGATTGGTAGGGCGGCTCGAAACGACCGTGGTAAAGTCATCATGTATGCAGATAAGGTAACCGGTTCTATGAAACTTGCCATTGATGAAACCAATAGAAGGAGAAGTATCCAAATGGAATACAATGAGAAGCATGGTATTACACCGCTTTCATTGAAAAAGAACAAGGAGGAAATTTTACGTCAAACAGGAGTGGCGGACAAGAAGAAAGGCGCTAAAAAATATTATATGGAGGAAGAGCATACTTTGGCTGCAGATCCGGTTGTTGCCTACATGTCTAAAGATCAATTGAGCAAGCTTGCTTCAGAAACGAGAAAGAAAATGGAGAAAGCTGCCAAAGATCTTGACTTTATGGAAGCCGCCAGGTTACGAGACGAACTTCAAGAGATAGAAAAGTTGATGAAAGAAAACAAGTAGTTCTTTGGATTTAAGACCTTCCTGATTCAACTTGCTTTGGAAGTAGATAACTGTGCCCAAAGAAAATCTTTTTCAAACCAAAAACTCCCAATACTTATTATGTCACAAATCACAGCATTCGGTACATATGTGCCTGAAAAAATTGTAGACAATCATTATTTCGAAGAATTCATTGACACTAATGATGAATGGATCATTTCCCGTACCGGGATAAAGACGCGCCGTTTTGCAAAAGAAGGTGAGTATACCAGTGATCTGGCTGTAAAAGCTGTTCAGAACCTTATGGAAGTAAGTGGTAAGGATGTTTCTGATGTGGACTTTATTGTAGTTTGTACTACATCACCGGATCAGCCTATGCCCAATTCTGCTTCAAGGGTACAATATAAGTTAGGTATCGAAAATTGTGGGTGTAACGACATATATGCCGCATGTGCAGGGTTTGTATATGGGTTGCAGGTGGCTCACGGATTTGTGAACAGCGGAGTGTACAAAAAAGTGTTGGTGATTGGGGCAGAAACACTTTCCAAGATCATGGATATTGAAGACAGAACTTCCTGTATTCTATTTGGAGATGCTGCCGGAGCTGCCCTAGTTGAACCTGGCGATAAGGAGCAATTTATCGCCTTTAATTCAGGTACAAATGGGGATTTTGGCCATGACCTCTATTTAAGTCATAAAAAGAACAGCATTAATGGAGTAGGAATTAATCCACATGGAAAAATTGTCCAAAATGGACGATCTGTTTTTAAATGGGCAGTGGGAAATATTCCTAAAAAAATTCATGAATTGGTAAACAAAGCCGGATTGACAATTGATGATATTGATTACATAGTGCCACACAGTGCTAATCTTCGCATTATTGAGGCAATTGCCAAGAGCCTGAACTATCCAATGGAAAAGATACCTGAAAGTGTAACAGAGTTTGGAAATACTTCTTCTGCTTCTATCCCATTGGCGATAAAAAAGTCTATGACCAACGGAGGTATTAAAAAAGGGGACACAATACTGATGATAGGGTTTGGCGGTGGACTGACATTTGCAGGGTGTATCGTTAAATGGGACATTTAATCATTACTTTTTCAAAAAAGTGCTTTGGTGTAAAACATTAAGTATATACATTTGTGATACTACTAGGCGGTAGTAAGTTTTTTCCCGATGCTAGTCGGGATTGGTGGTGAACAGAGCGGACTGAATTGTCCGCTCTTTTTTTATATCCTTTTTCAAGTCGATTTTTAATGAACCATCCGCTTTCAAGGAATGAATCTTTATGTCAAGGCTGGTAGCCTGATCTTTCATTTTACGAGAATAATAATTAGAATTTCTGTTGCTGATTATGACTGTTTCGAAGGAAAAATGCTCTTTGAGCCATTTTAAACTTTTAATAGCCTGATTGTTAATCACAATAAAATCCGTTTCGATTATCTTTTTGAAGTCAACATGAAAGGTCGTGGAATCAAGTATGAGAAATCGTTTTCCGGCAATCATTCCTGCTTTTATTTCATTAATTTCTTTGAAGCCAGTTGAATCCAAAACTGAAAAAGACTCGGCGATGGGTTGTAAATGAGAGGACAACCTGTGTGGATTAATTTGGAATGAAAGTAATTCTAATTCTTCGTTTTTGAATTCATCAAGATATAACCGTGCCTGATGTCCGTCTATATGGTCTATGGCCAGTTTATTTGATATTTCATAGAACACTAGCTCTTGCCTTTTTGATTGGGCAAGATTGGAAAAGAAGGTCCATCCAATGAAAGTGATAGCTAGTGATGCGGAAACAAAAATTGTCTTAAAGGATCGATAGTGGAATCCGGCAATGAGGGTAAAAACTATAGAGTACGTAAGCAAAAGCCCCATTTGATCTATATAAATCCATTCAATGAGACTGTTTGGAAGTATATCAACATAACTAATCATCTCGTTGATTAGCCACATAAAGTGACCCAGAAGCTGACCAATAACTGTACTTAGTGACTCATAAATTGGTTCAATTATGAGCATGCTCATTCCTCCCACCAACATGATAAATGCAGCTGGTATCACGATTAAATTTGAAGCGAGGAAATATGTTGGGAACTGGTGGAAATAATATACTGAAAGTGGAAACGTGGCTAATTGAGCGGCAATTGAAACACAAGTAATTGCCCAAGCTTTATCAGTAAGCCATAAACGGAAGTCCAAGAGTCGATACAACTTTGGTTGTAGGTATACAATCCCAATAACTGCCGCAAACGATAGTTGAAATCCTACAGAATAGATCAGGTATGGATCAAAAATCAACAATATAAATGCAGCAAATCCTAAAGTGTTATAAATATTCCCCTCTCTCACAGAGGCCTGACTAATGGCTACTAGTGAAAACATTGTTGCTGCTCTTAGTACAGAAGGGCTTAATCCGGTTACAGTCGCATATAGCCAAATAATGAAAACACTTATGAATCCAAAGGCATACTTTCCCCATTTTCCGTATGCTCTAAGTCGACCAAGGAAGAGCTTTATGATCAGAAAAATGATCCCTACGTGCAGACCAGAAACTGCAAGTACGTGCATTGCTCCAGCGGATGAATATGCTTGCTTCACATCATTATCCAAATAATCCTTGATGCCAATAAGCAGAGCTTTTGCGATCCCATTTTCACGCGGGTTTTGTATGTTTTTATCTATTGTTTGTGCGGCTACCTCACGAAGCGAATATGCCCAACTTAAAAATCGATTTTGCGGGTAATTACCGTTGACCTTAATATCACTCGTTTTAACAAAAGCGTGGCTGTAAATATTTTGTCTTTTTAGGTAAAGTTGGTAGTTAAACTCATCTGGATTATCAGGTCCTGGAACGGGGTAGAATCCACCATAAATGTTGAGTTGATCTCCATATTTAAGTGAATTGCCTGAACTATCTTTTCTAACGTATAAATGGATAATACCTTCGGTTAGGTGAATGGAATCAGATTTTGTAATAACCTGATCAAGCTCAAAATCGAAGCGATAGTGGTTGGTTCTTTCATTGACCGGACTAGCAATTGTGCCTGAAAAGCCAAGAATATCAGCATTAAGATTGGTGTAATGAGAGGTTGTGTGATTATGGTAGATGAACTTAGTAAAGCATCCGCCTATAAAAAAGATGATAGAAATAGCTAGCGTTCCGTTTAGGAGTCTCAGTTTATAAAAGCCAAACTTATGAGAGAGAATTACCAGTATCGAATAACTAAGAAAGCCCAAACACAATGTTATTATCGACTTAGTCCATAAACTGGAGAAGTGATCGAAGCTAAAAATGCCTAAAATGAGTGCGATCGTAAGTCGCACAAAGGGATATGAATTCCAAAAATACATGCCGATGCATGATAAAGATGTTTAGGTTTTCTTTAAAATGCAACTAACGCTATTGAAGAATTATTTGTAAGTATGTTGTATTCCAGTTCTGTTACCATGACAGTACAATTTATAACTCTCGTCATGTACAGACTTCCGAAGTTCTAAAACTTCGGAAGTCTAAAAGATGGAAGAATTCTGCTCTACAACTCCCTCCACATCAAATAATGCATGATCCCGCACTCATCAAACTGGTCGCCTTTGGTTTGAAATCCAAATTTTAAATAAAGCGGGACGGCAGTTAGTTGTGCATGTAGATATAAGAAAGTGCCTTTGTCTGCATTTTGGGAAATATGATCTATCACTGATTGTACAATGGAAGTGCCAAGTCCCTTTCCTCGCCACTCTTTCTTAGCGGTAAATCGTTCAAGTTTAATCCCCTTTTCTGTATATCTCCAGCGTGCTGAACCAATTGGATCATCGTTTTCATCTAGCGCTACAAAGTGGTATGATTCATCTTCAAATTCATCGAACTCTTCTTCTCGTGATACCTGCTGTTCAACTACAAAAACTTCTTCACGAATTTCAAAAGCTTTCTTTTTTAGCTCATCGGTTGTTACCAGAGTCACCCTGTAGGTCATATTGATTATATGCTTTTATGATTGCTTTTACGAGTTTATGACGCACCACATCACGATCGTCGAGCTGGACAAACCCAATACCGTTTACTTCTTTGAGTACTTTCATGGTTTCAATCAATCCCGAAGTTTGCTTTTTAGGAAGGTCAATTTGCGATACATCACCGGTAATGATCACCTTGGATTGTGGCCCCATCCGTGTCAAAAACATTTTGATCTGCATGGGAGTGGTGTTTTGAGCTTCATCCAAAAGCACATAGGCGTCATTTAATGTTCTTCCACGCATGTAAGCAAGTGGCGCAATTTCTACTACCCCATTTTCCTGATAGTACCTCAGCTTTTCTGATGGAATCATATCACGGAGTGCATCGTAGATAGGTCGAAGGTACGGATCGATCTTTTCCTTCAGATCTCCAGGCAGAAACCCCAGATTCTCACCGGCTTCTACCGCTGGTCTTGTGATGATGATCTTCTTTACTTCTTTGTTTTTTAGTGCCCGTACAGCTAACGCTACTGATATATAAGTTTTACCGGTTCCTGCAGGACCGATTGCAAAAACTAAGTCATTCTTCTCAACTGCAGAAACAAGTTTTTTCTGATTTACTGTCTTTGGTACTATCCGAAAGCCTCTGGTACCGTGAACCAAAACAGCTGAATCTTTATTGGCATCAATTGTGTTTTCTTCATTGTCCACAAAATCTTTTACGTTTTCTGCTGTCACTTTTCCATATTCATGGTAGTGAGCTAAAAGCGAGTTTAAAATTTCGTTGATTTTAAGGATTTGCGGCGCGGATCCTTTGATCCTTATTTCATTGCCACGGCTCACAATTTTGCTATCCGGGAAGGCCGTAGCAATGGTTTTGATGTTCTGGTTTTCAATTCCAAGGAAATCAACCAGAGAAACGTTTTCAAGTGTAATTATTTTTTCCAGCAATCGATATTTCAGTTAATCCTTCGAATGTAAATCATTTATGGAACACAATATTTTTTCCAAATTTCATTGCGATTTTTTGTGATAAACCTAGTGGTTTAAAAACTCACTGTGTGAGTAAAATATATAGCTTTGTGAGAGCAAATGTAAGCTGAATTCCTGCAAATGGCGATAATCACCTTCATGTCTGATTTTGGG
Organism: Ekhidna sp.; assembly: GCF_040220215.1. Lineage (GTDB taxonomy): Bacteria > Bacteroidota > Bacteroidia > Cytophagales > Cyclobacteriaceae > Ekhidna. Next base: position 548,790 of record NZ_JAVJTR010000011.1, on the reverse strand, counting down.
ACAACAGACCACTATGTGGCTGCTGTGAAGGCCGCTATTGTCTCAGAATCACCCTCTCAAACCATTACCGATATTACACATGATATCAGACCATTTGATATCTCACATGCTGCTAATGTCCTTCGTAATGTATACAAGGATTTTCCAGGTAAAACGGTTCATATTGTGGCTGTGGATGCTATGCGAGAAAAGTCAAGGACACTAGCCATTGAAATGGACGGACATGTTTTTTTGGGTTTTGATTCGGGTCTTTTTAGCCTTATTTCACCTAAAAAGCCAGATCAAATCGCAGAACTTGAAAATGGTGAATCTACTTTTCCAGCTAAGGATGTTTTAGCAAAAGCCGCACTAAGGCTGGCCAATGGTAAGACGCTTAAGGATGTAGGTACAATCGTGGAAGGAATGACGGAATTGTATGCACGTCAGCTTAAAGTGACTAAGCGGGAGATTTCAGGACATGTGATTATGGTGGATCATTATGGAAACCTGATGACCAATATCAATAAAGAGGAGTTTGAGAAAATACTGGAAATCAATGGGGCAGGAGTGAGGTATTCCATTCGCTTTGGCAGGGAGCAATTTCAGCATCTTCATAACTATTTTAGTGAGGTTGAATCCGGAGATTGCTTTGTATTATTCAACTCTTCAGGTAATCTTCAAATAGGAATTAACAAAGGGAATGCTTCCGAGTTATTAGGCCTGTCGGTTGACTCGCCTGTGCTCATTGAATTTGCAAACGGATAATTATGCTCATACGAATCGTACGGATGGATTTCAAACCTGAAAAAGTGAAGGATTTTTTGAAGCTCTTCGAAAAAGTGGAAAACAAGATTAAAGCCTTCCCCGGTTGTTCACATCTGGAGCTTTGCAAGGATGCAAAACTGGATCACGTTTATTACACTTTCAGCAAATGGCAAGGAGAAGAGGATCTACAAAAATATCGGCAGTCTGAATTTTTTGAAGATACCTGGGCTAAAACGAAAGTATTGTTTGGTGGGAAGCCTCTGGCTTATTCGTTAAATCCACAATAAAAAAATCCCTCGCCCGACCAAAAGCGAGGGATACCAAAACCTAAATGACTGAGCCAATGGGCTCGTGACCAGTTTAGATATTTTTAATCTTTTCTTATGGAGCTAAGTCCGTTGCTTTCTGATGAAACTCTGGCGTCTCCACGGTAGCGAATCTTGCTAGCTCCCGATGCATCAGCCTCCAACTCATTTTTTACATACACTTTGGCGGTAGAAGCTCCGGAGGCCGTAATATCTGCATCATCTACTGTAAAGCTGAAAGCATTCAATTCGGACGCTCCATTTAAATCAGCTTTTAAATCATCCCCTCTTCCCACCAAGATGAGTTCGGAAGCTCCGCTGAGATCCACTTGAAAATATGCAGCATTTACATCTGCCCAAACTTCTGATGCACCTTCAATGTCAAATGTCATTTCAGATTCTGAGAAATCCCGCACCTCTCCGGTACAGGCACCAGTTGCTTTTAAATACTCAAGATTTGGCATTGTAATAAATACCTTGATTTTATCTTTTCTTTTCCGGTTTTTCCACCAGTCTGTATCTTTCCCATATCGTATTTCCAGCTCATCCCCGCTTTGACTTAAATAGACATCATCCAAATCATCGTCAACTCCTTCAAGCCTCACAGAATATTCATCGCCTCGAATAATGTCAAAATCAAACAAAGAAATGAGTGATATCTCATTGAAATCCTGGAATGCATATTCTTCAGCATCTGACCCAAATGATCCCCTATTGTACGAGCTCCTGTTGGAGTTATCACAGGTTAAACACTTTAGACCTGATTCGTCAAATACCCATTCATTATCACCCAAATCGCGCGAATCGTAATCATGAATCCAAAGCGTATTTCTGAGTATTTCTCTTAAATCATAATCCATACGGAATACTTTGCCGTAGGGAACATAGAAGGTAGCGGACACATCCTGAAACCTAAACGGAGCATCTCCAAACGTGATTTCAGAGTCGAAATAAAAAACATTTCCATCTTGCGTCACCACATAATCAACAGCCTCACCATTTTCTTTGGCGTTGGTTCTTGAGTATCCTCTTGCATCAAATTCCATTTCCAGCAGATAGGCTGTTGTATCTTCATGTCCTCGAATCTTAAGATCTACACTATTATATGTGTCCCAATCCAGATCATTAAGTTTCAGCTCTGTTATTCCTTCAGTTACAGTAAATGTCCGCTCTTCTTTGAAAGTGCTTTCTACACTAAAATCTCTAATAATGGTAGGTACGGAGATAGCCAGACCGATCATACCGATGAGCCACAACCCAAACAAACTCCAGGCGACCAACGCATTTGTTACTTTCTTCTTCAGAATGACCATTAGGCCAACTAAGAGTATAGCTAATGATGGTACCATTGAGGTTAGATAGGAAGAGATAATAGCAATTGTACTCATTGAGCTGAATAGCTCCCTTGCCGGGAAATCTCCAAATTGTACCCAGGTTTCCATAGCACCTCCTACACCTAGTAAAACTGCAAGCGAAATAGTGAAACATATCATTAGGACGAAACCAAGGAAGACAAGGAATACACCCAAACCAATTCTCAAGGCCTCTACGGCGAACTTTAAAAGTGGACCCAAAACTTCGCCAAGCGCCTTGAATATCATGGCGATCAGTCGGAAAGGGAATAAAAGGATTTTCACAAATACATTTTCATCTCCTTCTTTTACATTCAGGCTTTTCTTAACATTCTCCTCGATGTTAGAAATTGTCACAGGCTCTCCCTGCATTTGCATTTTTTCAGTGATAGACTTGGCTTCAGGTGTAATTATCCAGAGGATTAAGTAAACAAGTAAGCCGGCACCACCCAGAAATATGGAGATGACAAATAGCACCCTTATTACCACAGGATCCGTCCCAAAATAAGAAGCGATACCACCGGATACACCACCAAGCACACGATCATCGGTATTTCTGAAGAGCTTTTTGATTGCCTTATCATCTTCTAGTTTTTCACTGGCGGGAACTGCTATCCATAGAATGATATAGGTTAGAAGAATGAATCCACTTAATCCCCAGAAAAAGATGTTGAATAAGAATGCAAGCATTAGTAATCTCACCCAAATAGGATCAATTCCGAAGTAGTTTGCTATACCTGCTGCTACACCACCAATGACTTTTCGCTTGGCATCTCTGTACAAGCGTTTTGCTTTTTCCTGTGTGCCTTTAGGCTCTTCTTTCTCTTCTTTTTCCTCAGCTTCAGTTTCTTCTGCTTTTTCTTCAGGCTCAACTTCAATAGACGCCTCAAAATCTTTTGTGGTACCCATCGTAGCAATCAAATCTTTCACGTCTACGCTTGTGATGATCTGCTTGCCTTCATCGAGTTTGGAAAGGAATATTTCAGCAATTCTACCTTCGATATCATCAATGATTTCTTTGCTGTCTTCGAAAGATGAGAAGTATTTATTGACTGAATCTAGGTAGTTTTTCAGTTTATCATATCCATCTTCCTCGATGTGAAATATGATACCGCCAATGTTGATACTTATATTCTTTTTCATGTGTATTGTCTTTTTAGTTGAGTCTCAATTAGGTCTTTCCTTGATGGATAGGCTTGACTCATCATTTCTTCTTGGTGTTTTTATTAGCGATGATTTTTTTAGTGGAGTTTACCAGTTCAGTCCAGGTCTGATCCAGACCGCCTAGAAAATCTTCACCATCCTTTGTTAGCGTATAATATTTTCGTGGAGGTCCTGATTGCGATTCTACCCACTTGTAATCTACTAAACCGGCTTTTCTTAACCGAGTCAGCAAAGGGTACAAAGTTCCCTCCACTACCATGATTTTGGCTGAGGTCAGTTCCACCAGCATATCGGAAGCATATACTTCTCCTCTGGAGATGATATGCAAAATGCAAAACTCCAGAATCCCCTTCCTCATTTGAACTTGTGTATTTTCAATATTCATATGTCTTTCTCTTTATTAAAAAACCATATGGAATTCGTCCTTTCATTTTTGGACTCATTTCATGTGCTCTCATTTCGGTCAAACTTTTATTTAGACATGGTAGGTTTCGGTTCTGTATACGTAAAGGTACTATGTATGGCCAAGTACTTTCAATAAAATTATCCGGAACCCGTAATATTCTTTATTTATTCATATACTATATTTAAAAAGTTCAATAAAATAGACTTTTTGCCTTTTGTCGTATATAAGTCAGAATTCAACGATCTCTTTTATTTCAATAGAATGGCTATAGCTAAATTGCGATTGATAAGAGTTTGTATGAGGTATTTTTTAGTTGCTATTCTTAGTCTTGGAATCGTGTGTGTCGGAATGGCACAGGACGAAAGCGAATCCCGTGATAATACGCCAAAGTATAGCAATGAATTCATGAATATCGGTGTAAGTGCGCGTTCATTTGGAATGGGCTTTACGGCCGTTTCATTTGTGGATGATGTGACCGCCGGATATTGGAATCCTGCAGGGTTAAACAACCTTGGTTCGGATCACCAAATGGCTCTAATGCATTCATCCTATTTTGGAGGCCTGGCAAATTACGATTATGCTGCTTTTGCCACTTCCGTAGATGAAAAAAGTAAAATAGCCTTTTCAGTTATTCGTTTTGCAGTGGATGACATTCCAGATACCCGTTTCTTGGTTGATGTCAATGGCTCAATCAACTATGACAATATTCAATTTTTTTCATCGGCTGATTATGGCTTTCTAGTTTCCTACGCCAGGGAGCTTCCGGTTTGGGGTGGTTTAGATGTTGGGGGTAACCTGAAAGTTATTCACAGGACAGTTGGTAGTTTTTCGAAAGCCTGGGGCTTTGGTTTTGATGTTGGCGCTCAGAAAGAGATCAATCAATGGAAGTTGGGTTTGGTAGCCAGAGATATTCTAGGAACTTTCAATGCCTGGTCACATAACGCCGCTGAGGTTGAGGAGATTTATGCATTAACTGGAAATGATGTCCCGGTAAATTCGGTAGAGGTGACATTACCAAGACTAATAATAGGTGGATCCCGGGAATTTGATATCAGCCAACACTTTGGAGCAATGGCATCCATTGATCTTGATATGACTTTTGACGGGGAAAGAAATACGTTGGTACATTCTTCAGTTATATCTCTTGATCCGAAGGCCGGGGTTGAATTTGATTATAAGCGGATTGGTTTTTTACGATTTGGAGTAAATCAGTTTCAACAAATAAAAGATTTTGATGGAACTACCTCATGGACTTATCAGCCCAACCTTGGGGTAGGTGTTAGTATAAAAGAGCTGACTATTGATTATGCATTAACAGACATTGGGGATTTAGCTCCAGGTCTTTTCTCTCATGTTTTTTCAATAAAAGTAGATTTCAATGTGGAGGAATAAACTCATAGCGATATTATTCTTTTCAGCGACATCTGCTGTCGGGCAGGTGGGAAATGAATGGATTGACTTTGCGCAATCGTATTATAAAATCAAGGTAGCTGAGGATGGATTTTACCGGGTCAATCAGGAACAATTGCAAGCGATTGGATTCCCCTCTCAAATTGATGCCGACAGAATCCAACTCTTTAGAAGGGGTCAGGAAGTGGCGATAAATGTGAGCAAAAATGATGATTTTACATTGAATTACTTTGAGTTTTATGGCTTAAAAAACGATGGTGAGAGTGATACTCCGCTGTATGATGCGGGAGATCAACCCCACACATTTTATAGTCTATTTGCAGATACAGCCAGCTATTTTCTAACCTATAAACTTGGAAGTGGAAATGGAAAGCGAATGGTTTTTTCTTCAGATAAAAATGCCACTGGATTATCACCAGAACCTTACCACATTGCGGATTCGATACAGATTTTCACTAGCAACTACGCAGCTGGAGTAAAGTTCGGTTCCGGTTCTGCATTCAGTCTGAGTAAATACGATGATGGCGAAGGATGGACAGGAAATTTTCAATCTAAAAATGCAACAAAGGATTTCAGCTTTCTTCTGGAGGACTATGAATCCTCGGGTACCAATCCTACTCTTGAGATGGTTATAATTGGAGGGAACAGCCTCACTCACAATGTGGAAATCAGTATTGGCCCGAATGCAAGCTCGTTGGGAGTCCTTTCAAACGTTGAGTTTGATGGCTGGGGTAAAACTTTTTTCTCAGGATCATTTACAAACGCGAGCGTTGGTGCTGGGGGAGAATTGGTAGTGAGAGCTACTGCAAAAGGCTTTCCTGAAGTTTCAGAAAGGATATCTGTAGCCTATGTCAGAGTAAAATATCCCCAGTCAATAAACTTGGGTGTCAACGAGAATAAGATATTCACATTGAATAACCCATCACAGTCAAAAGCATGGATGCACATTTCCACATCTAATGCATCAAGTACACGAATCTTTGATGTTTCTGACCCTTACAACGCCATCAGAATCGCAACAACTAATTTCTCTGATAGGGTAGAAGCTGTTATTCCGAATGCCATTCAGGGGAAGGAGATTTTAACTGTAACGACTCCATTGACAGCACCTGTTATCGAGCCGATTACATTACCCGAATACAATCTTGGAAACAAGGACTATTTGATCATTACTCATCCTGACTTACGAGGGGCAGGAGACCCAGTAGAAGATTATAAGGATTATCGTGAATCGGCAACTGGGGGAGCATATAGTATTCAGATTGGAAATATCGATGATCTTTTCAACTTATATAGTTACGGTGATCCTTCACCTTTGGCCATTCGGAATTTTATTATTGATGCTAATAATCAAAATCCTATTCAAAATGTCTTCATTATTGGGAAGGGATTTACACTGAACACCAACTATTATCGTGGAGATCAAATGGCGGTTAATGTGCCGACTTATGGCCTGCCCGGAAGTGATTTGATGTATACACTAGGAATTGGAGGTGATCCTGATTTGCCTGGCATACCGGTCGGGAGATTAAATGCTTTTACTACTTCTGATGTAACAGCCTACTTAAACAAGGTAATAGAAATGGAGGCTCTTCCATTTGATGATCTTTTCAGAAAGGATTTCTTGCAATTAAGCGGAGGTTTGACAGAATCTGAGATCAACAGTTTCACCAATTTCATCCAAGGCTTCACCTCCATTTTAATAGATGATTTTATTGGTGGGAGAGCATTCAATACCGGGAAAAAGACAAGTGATGCGGTTGAATTTGTAGATGTGACTGATAGAGTGAATAAGGGGGTCGGGTACATCACATTTTTTGGACACTCAAGCGGGACCGTTACAGATATTGAAATAGGTAGAGTCAGCGATGCTTCTTTCGGCTTTTCAAATCAGGGCAAGTATCCACTTTTCCTCGTCAATGGTTGTAAAGCAGGGGAGATTTTTGGCAGTGGTTTCACTTTCGGAGAAGACTGGCTCAACACCCCGAACTTAGGAGCGATCGGTTTTATCGCTCATTCAGATGTTGCACTTTCTTCCACGTTGAAAAGATGGAGTGATCTCTTTTATGGACTAGGGTTTGGTGATGATGTCTATATAGGTGAGACAGTAGGAAATGTGATAGTGGAAACGTCTAGTAGATATGCTGCTCAATATGGAACCAGTGATGTGAATTTGACACAAATACAACAAATGGTCTTGCAGGGAGATCCGGCATATAAAATTTTTGGAGCTGAATTTCCTGATTATCAGATCGAGGATAATTCATTAAGTGCATCCGCTATAGGTGCTAATGTAATTTTAGCTACACAGGATTCATTTAAAATTGACGTGATTGTTAAAAACTTTGGCAGGACTGTTCAGGATTCATTGTTCGTGGAGGTTACCCGAACGTTTGTGGATGGCTCACAGCAGGTTTATTTAAAAGAATTCGAGCGACCATTACGGCAGGATACGCTGGAGTTTTTCATTCCGAATGACCTTCTTAAAGATAATGAAGGATTGAATTTGTTTTCAGTTGTTTTAGATCCATTGAATGAAACTGAAGAACTCAACGAAACAAATAATTCGGCTTCTTTAGAAGTTCCGATATTCAGCGGAAATACCGTTCACCTTTTCCCAATAGACAATGGCACTCAATCAAACTCTTCAGTTAACTTCATTTGGCAGTCCAGTAATTTATTAGAAGAAGAGCGTGCCTATCAATTAGAGATTGATACGCAACCTGATTTTTTCGGACCAAACCAACGGCAGTTTACCGTTTCAGGTGAGGTGCTCCTTTCTCACGCATTCGATTTTTCTGTCTTCTCATTGCCTGACACATCCACTGTTTATTGGAGAACCAGGTATGCCAATGTAAGTGCTGATGAAACTAATGAATGGGTTGAGTCTTCTTTCACGCTGATCAATAACATAGGAGAAGGTTGGGGCCAATACAGGCCGGATCAGATCGAAGGAAATAATGTTACTGGAGTGAAGTACAATGGCGTAACCAACAATTGGGAGTTTTTAGAAAATGTGACGCCTATAGACATTTTCACGTTTGGAGTAGACAATACTACCTATTCTTATGAAGATATGGAAGCCATTATAGGTGGTCTTGATTTCTTCGTAACCTCGAACACCATTGATCCAACTTGCGCTACAAATACTTTTAATGCGATTGCATTTGATAAGGAAAGTGGTGATCCATACAAACCAATAGAAACAACAGCAAGGGATGTGGAAAACAATGAAGTTTGTGGCAGGCTGCCACAGCGCATTTATCAGTTTGATGAAGCAGATATGATAGGTACCGAGAGAAGATTTCAGGTGTTGGTTGATAACATGCGTGATGGAGATATGATTGTTATGTTCAATATCGGGAACGTAGTTTACTCCAATTGGGATGCACAAGTTACTTCGACCTTAGAATCTCTTGGGGTGAGTTTAGGAACAATTGCTTCTTTGACGGATGGACAACCGGTTATTTTTCTTGGGAGAAAAGGAGCTGATCCTGGGACCGCAACCACTGTTATTGACAATGGATCCGCTACGCCAGTAACCGAGCAAAGTATCGAACTTCAGGATGATGTAACAGGCAAATTTGTGAGCGGAGCATTCAAGAGTAAAAGGATAGGGCCATCTAAAAGTTGGGATGCGTTTACATATAGTATTTCTGAAGAGACCAACGATAACATAACCATTGAACTGAAGGGGATTGACAAAGATGGTAATCTGACCACCCTCGAATCTAGAGCACGGACAGAATCCATAGATGTTTCTACAGTAGATCCAATCCTCTATCCTCAAATGGAATTGACTTTCACTTTTGAAGATGAGACCGATCAAACACCAGCCCAGTTGAATTTTTGGGAATTGAACTATCAATATCCTCCTGACGGAATATTGCTCCCGGCTGATAAATCATTAATGACAATTAAGGAAGGTGAGCCAATTTCCCGGCCTTTTAATTTCCTGAACCTCTCAGCTATTGATTTTTCAGATTCGTTGAGTGTTATGGCAACTTTAGTCAACCAACAATCAGGAGAAATACTGGAATCCAGCTTCAAGATTACTCCACCTGCAAGTGGTGATACCACAAGCTTCAGTACTGATTTCCCATCATTTGAAATGGATGGACGAAATAGCCTGATTGTAGAAGTGATGGCAAATGAAAATGAAGCGTATACTTCAAACAACCGACTCACTTTAGCTAACCTCATTGAAGTGGAAGCGGACGAGACCAACCCCGTAATTGATGTTACATTTGATGGGTATCATATTTTAGATGGAGATATAGTTTCTCCTAATCCAAACATTGTCGTAAAGATGAGGGATGATAATCCATTTATTTTCAAGACAGATACAGTGGGAATTAATATTTCATTGAAATTACCTGGTGAAGAGAGCCAGTTTCAGCGGGTAAATTTCTCTGATCCGCGTTTGACGTATACGCTGGCAACTGAAAATCAGGATTTTCAGATTTCATATCAACCGGGACCATTGGAAGACGGGATGCACTCCATCCAGATTCAGGCGCAGGATGAGTCAGGAAATGAAGCAGGCACAGAGCCATATCAGATTAATTTTGAGGTAATTAATGAATCAACGGTTACCCATTTTTATCCGTACCCAAATCCATTCTCTACCAGGTGTAGGTTCGTTTTCACACTGACAGGAAGCGAAATTCCGGATCAAATAAAAATTCAGATAATGACCGTGACCGGTAGAGTGGTGAGGGAAATAACCCAGGACGAGATAGGGCCGATCAGAATCGGAAATAATATTACAAGTTATGCCTGGGATGGTCGGGATGAATACGGAGATCAGCTTGCAAATGGGGTGTACTTCTATAAAGTTTTCATAAACTCTGAAGGTAATGCGCTGAAGCAAAGAGCTACCAGTGCCGATCGGGCATTTAAACATGGATTTGGCAAACTGTATATCTTGCGTTAGTCTATGATTAATCGCTTAAAAAACGCAAGTCTTTTTTACATCCCTTACCTTATTCTATTTGGGTTGTCTGTCGTTTTTTATTTCTATCAAAGTCATGGTGATTTCGTTATTTGGCTCAATAGTCTTCACAATCCGGTTTGGGATATCTTTTTTAAATATTGGACCCATACAGGCAGTGTTTACTTTTTTACTGCGATTTGTATTTTATTGATTTTTTTGAATAGACGATTTGGGTTCATTCTTGCTCTTATTGGAATTTCAGTATTAACAATTTCCCTGTTTTTTAAATTCATTCTATTTCCGGAGGCGCCCAGACCTATTATATATTTTGAACCGGGTCTTTTACATATTGTAAGTGGGGTGGATGTATTGAGTATGAACTCCTTCCCTTCAGGACATGCTATGGCAGCATTTGCCTTAGGGGCGTTCATGTCTTTGATGCTTCAAAGCAATAATTATTCATCCATGTTTTTGATTGGCGCAAGCCTTACAGCTCTCTCCAGGATTTACTTGTCTCAACACTTTTTAATTGATGTAATGGCAGGTTCACTAATAGGAGTCATAATGGCTACAGGGCTTTACATCTATTTTGAAAAATACTTAAATAGGGAAAATCTCGGAAACGATAATACGCCTGATGAAGATTTGGAGGCGATGGATCTAAATGATTGAGAATAAAAGCCTCAAATAGAGGCTCTTCAATTTTCTTCGTTTGCTAATCCTTAAAAGAGTGCGGTCAACTTCATAGCAGCACCTTTGTCTCCCTCAATTTTTAATTTCCCACTCATAAAGGCCATCATCACGTTAAGATCACCGGATAAAATTTTGTTGAAATTTTCTGCACTCATTTTTATAGCAAATGGAGCCTCTCTTTCTTCATTTACCACAACCGTGGGTGATACAGTATCATCCAGATGAACTACCCCTTCATCAAACTTAAAGTTTGCTTTTCCTTGAAACTGTCCACTATGTTTATCAGCTAGTTTTTGGATTTTGCCTGTAATTTCCTCTAATGTCATTATTGTATGGTTTTTGGTTGAAAAGTCACTTCAAATAGTTTAGGCCACCATTTACCGGTTACGTAAATCTGCCCCGTTGTTTCATCATGTGCGATTCCATTAAGGACATCCGCATCTTTCGCTTCTTCACTGGTTAGCATGCCGGTACAATCTATTCTCCGGAGCACTTCACCGGTTTCAGGATCCACCACTACAAGATAATCTTCCTGATAAACATTAGCATAAACCAACCCGTCAATCACCTCCAGTTCATTGAGTGAGTCTACTTTGCCATTATCGTCGTATACCTCAAGCTCACGCTGGATGGTAAAGCTTTTTGGTTCGACAAAGTAAAGTTTCTCAGTCTCGTCAGTTAAAATCAATTCCTCACCTAAGGTTGTCAGCCCCCACCCCTCAACCGTATAGTTAAAGGTTCGAATCTGCTCCATCTCTTGATTGTAAACAAAGCCCTGACCTGCAGTCCAGGTCAGCTGATAAAATTCATCGTTAATTACTGCTAGCCCTTCACCAAATAAATTGGAAGCAAGATTGACCACTTTCAAAGCTTCACCGGTTTTGAGGTCTTTCTTTTTAAATGTTGAGTGGCCCTTCTGTCCTGTACTCTCGTATAAAACTCCGTCTTTTATCAGGAGTCCCTGCGTATAGTCTTCTGTGTCATGCGGATAGGTGTTCACCACAGTATAGGTGTATTCTTCAGGTTTATTCTCAGGAAGAATGACCACATTCCGGTAGTGTGTTTCAGAATTTTCCCCGCTATAAGCTTTTATAAGTAACCTCCAGGAACCAACCCGTCGATTTGGAATATCTACTTCAAAATTCAGATCGCTAAAAACGACATTCTCATCGCCAACAGATACTTCAATGGAGTCTATCGGGAACTCATCTGTAGTGGCCATAGAAACAGGAATGCTGGAACCTCTGGTAAAGTTTTGATTCTGTGATGGGCTTTCAATGCTGGTCGATTTTCGAATCCTTGGTGAGGATGGTTTTTCAGTTTCTCCTTTATTGTCTTTACAACCAAATAAGATCGCAAAGACAAGACACACATAGCTAAGTCTTATCATGCCATAAATTTAGCAAGATACGTCAGAAGAGATAGCAAGGTTATTTATGTATTACTCTTACTTCCGGCAGACCTCATGAGCGTGGGAACAGTCAATCCTTGATAAAGAACTGAACACACCACTACAATGTAGGTCATTGTGACTATGACATCTTTTCCATGAAACTCAGTAAGGGATAGCGAAAGTGCAATCGGCAATCCTCCACGTAAAGCGCCCCAGGTTAGTACGGAAATAGTATTTGGCGCAAAATGATTTTTTACGGACATCATTTTAATAGGAACGAAGACACTCGTCCATCTTCCGAATAAAACAATACATATCGCGAAAAATCCTGCTGCTATGAAATCTAACCTGAGATCCAAAACGAGCATTTCAAGCCCAATGAGCACGAAAAGCATGGCACTGAAAGTTTCTTCCAGAAGTTTCCAGAATTTGAACACATAGTCACCGGCAGCACTGGCCACATGGGTGCTTTTTCCTTCATTTCCTATCACCAGCCCCATTACAACCGCTGCTTGTTTGGCAGAAACGTGAATGAAATCAGCTAATTGTGAACCAACCAGGACAAGAGCTAAAGTGATCAATACCTCTACTTCAACCGCATCATTGTCTACATATTTCAGCAAACGGTAGCCAATGTAGCCCAATAGTAGCCCGATGAAAATACCACCCCCAACATCAGCGATTACGATATAGATCGTCTCAAACACGGTCAGTGTATGATCTTCGCCCGCATGGGCAATATCTAATAGTGTTAGTGCCAGCACTACGGCAATTCCATCATTGAACAATGATTCTCCGGCAATTTTTATTTCAAGCTCTTTGGATAAATTAAATCTCTTGATTGTTCGTGTTACAGCAATCGGATCAGTAGGTGAAATCAATGCTCCGAATACCAGACAGTAAAGAAAATCCAAATGGATATTCATGGCGTCCAGCATGAAATATACCCCGGTACCGATCACAAGCGTAGAAATAAGCACTCCTACAATCGCAAGTACAAGAACAGAGCTTCGCTGACTACTTAATTTCCTAAAATCTATATTCAGAGCTCCTGAAAAGAGCATGAAAGTCAAAACGATTTGATAGAGCACCTCCTCAAATTCATACTCCTTCACATGCTCTGCCAGGTGCAGTTCTGGGAATACATTCCCAACAATTAAGACAAAAAAGGAAAGTACCAATGCCATAATCATCAATCCAATTGATGATGGCAGTTTCAGGTAAAAAGTGTTTATGAAAATAAACGCTCCTGAAAGGAAGATAAATAAGGCGATAATGTCGAGAATACTCACTTCCGTGCAATTTAAAGGTGATTCAACGCAATATTAATTTTAAAAACTAACAGTACGAACAATAATACAAGCGTATGAGAGTAACTTTTTGTATCTGATCTATCACAAGAATACATCAGGTGATTGTAGAATACTTTATAATTTGGTACTTCTTTTAGTACCACCTTTGGTTAAAAGGGTTTATTTGGTGGGTTATACCTTATAAAAGGCTGATTTACAGGAACGAAGATAACTTTTTTTATATTTTTCAGCAAAAAATGAATATCGGTGAAAAATAGGATAAACGAAAAGCTGAAAAGGCTGAATGCTGAAACGGAGAAAATCTATGATTCGCTGAATGGTATTCCAGCTGAAAAATTAAGTGATCACACGTACGGATGGAGCATTATCCAGGTTTTTTCTCATCTGAATGACGCAGAAACCGCCTCATTGAAATACATGCAAAAGAAAGTACACGCTGGAGACAGAATGAAGGAATCAGGAATGGGCAATGCTTTTCGAATGTGGTGGACCAATCAGGCCTTAAAGAGTTCATTGAAATGGGGTGCGCCTTCCTACATTTCTGACCCTCCTGAATATGAATTCGAAGAGATTAAGAAGAAGTGGGCTGAAACTCGAAAGGCCATTCAGATGTTTGTAGATGAATACCCTGAGCAATGGATGAATAAGCTTGTGTATAAACATCCGATGGGCGGGAGGCAAAACCTGGAAAGAGCTGTTGACTCATTTATTTATCACCAAATTCATCATGTTCATCAAATCAAGAGAATAAAAAAGCAACTGGGAATTTAATGCTGCGAATCAAAGGACTAAAGCATTCCTATGATGGAAGCTCAACAATTGACTATCCGGATTGGGAGGTTGAAAAAGGAAATCACGGAATTATATTAGGAAACTCAGGAAGTGGCAAAACGACACTTTTGCATCTGATAGGAGGATTAATGCCTCCAAAAGAGGGTTTATTGGAAGTAGGAGGAGAAAACCTTTCCGAAAAATCAAATGCCAAACTCGACCGATTTCGGGGAGAAAACATTGGGATTGTCTTTCAGAAACCGCACTTGGTAAGGTCTCTAACAGTGAAGGAGAACCTGACCTTATCCCAATACCTGGGGCAGAAAAAAACGGATGGTAAACGAGCTGAAGAGGTACTTGCTCAACTGGGAATAAAGGATTTAAAAAATAGAAAAATCCATCAGATCAGTCAGGGACAAGCACAGCGTGTTTCGATAGCTAGAGCAGTTATCAACTCACCAAAACTTTTATTGGCTGATGAGCCCACAGCAAGTCTGGACGATGAAAATTGTAAAAAAGTAATTGATCTACTTAAGTCACAAGCAGAGGAAACAGGAGCTACCCTTATTGTTGCTACCCACGATCATCGCGTGAAAAGTGAATTTAAAAACGAGCTGGACTTATGAATCTATTTTCACTCAGCATTAAAAACGTTTTTGCTAAGCCACTCAGCTCATTGCTAAGTGTGCTGCTTTTTGGATTTGGAGTGGCAATCATCGTTTCCATTTTGCTCACCAGCACATTTCTGAAGAATGAAATCAACAAAAATGCCCAAGGTATTGATCTGGTTGTAGGGGCAAAAGGAAGTCCTTTGCAAATTATTCTTGCAAGTATTTTCCATATAGACTTCCCTACGGGGAATATTTCATTGGAGGATGCGAATAATCTCACAAGAAATAGGCTGGTAGCCTCAGCAATTCCATTGTCGCTAGGGGATAGTTATCAGGGTTATCGGATAGTAGGAACAACCCGAGAATATCCACAGCTTTATGAAGCTAGCCTCGCTGAAGGTGCATGGTTTGGCAGTGAAATGACTGCCACTGTAGGATCTACAATTGCAAAAAACCTTGGAATCAATGTTGGGGATCAACTGAAAAGTGCACACGGTTTGTCGGAAGGAGCAGGAGGGCATGAAGAGCATCCTTTTGAGGTGGTTGGCATTATGGCGTCTACAGGCTCTGTCATGGATCAATTGATTTTGGTTTCAGTGCAAAGCGTATGGGAAGTACACGGCAATCATGAGGAGCATGATCATGAAGAGGGAGGCAATCATCATGAACTGGTGTCTCTGGATCGACTGGGACTGGAAGTGACCAATGAACAATTAGAAAATGAGGACATTACTTCATTGCTATTAAAATATCGTTCACCAATGGCAGCTGTTCAGCTGCCAAGAATTGTCAATGGAACCAGCAACTTACAAGCAGCTTCACCCCCATACGAAACCGCACGACTGTTTAATATCATTGGAGTAGGAGTAGATGTGGTGAATGTACTGGGGCTTGTAATCATCATTCTGAGTGCCACAAGTGTTTTTATTGCATTGATCAATTCACTAAAAGAGCGTAAATACGAATTGGCGATCATGCGCTCGATGGGAGCAAGCCAACTGAAAATCTTTTTGCTGATTCTCACAGAAGGAATTGTACTTACAATCATCGGAAGCCTGTGTGGATTTGGTTTAGCACATGCCGGATTTGGTATTTTAACTAACTCCATGGAACAAATCCAGACGAGTGGAATGTTTTTTGTGACTGACGAATACTATGTGATGTTGGGAAGCCTTGTAGTTGGTATTTTTGCCTCGATCATTCCGGCATTTCTTGCGTATAAGTCAGATATCTCGGAAACGCTTTCAAAAGCTTAGGATAACCGCTGAGCGCACGGAGATTGCACTGAGAAAACGGAGACAAGAAATATCAGGTTACACTCAGATTTCTCTCGTGTAAAGGAAAATTAAAATATTATGAAGAAACTGACATTAGATTTAGGAATAGGTAAGATCGACTTTCAAGTCACAAACTCACTGATCTCAATGGTTAACAAAAGAGGATGCTTAATCCTTTTCACTCTTTTGTTTTCTGTTGGAGCCACTGCTCAATTCACCAATTCCAGCAAAAACTGGGAAACAATGGCAGATGTGAAATACGAAAAATCACAGGATGAATACGGTGAAATCTATGTGCCTAAGTTTGGTGATGATGTACGAAAAATGAGTGGTAAGACAGTTTCATTGAAAGGGTTCATCATTCCTTTTGAGGGCATGTTCGAGCCTAAACACATCATCATTTCTTCTCTCCCTATCGCTGCATGTTTTTTCTGTGGAGGTAGTGGACCTGAGACGGTAGCAGAAGCTTACCTCAAAGAAGAAGTGAAGTACACTGCTAAACCTGTGACGGTGACCGGAAGGCTAGAGCTCAACGATACCGATTACGATCAACTCATGTACATCCTCAAAGACGCTGAAGTAAAAATCGATTAATCAAATGAAAAACCTATCCCTACTATTAATCATTCTTTTGACTGCATGCGGAACAGCTAAAGAAAACCAATCAGACGAGATTACCCTTGATAGTCTTAAAAGTGAAGTGCTATCCATTCACGATGAAGTGATGCCTAAAATGAGTGAGCTGAGAAGAACCAGAAAAGATCTTTTGCTTCAGGCAGATTCATTGATTGAGAGCAATCCTGATCGTGCTGCAATGCTCACCACAGCAGCAGATGAAATAGGTGATGCGAATGAAAGCATGATGCAGTGGATGCGGGATTATGAGCCTGAGTTTGAAGGCACAGATGAAGAAATCAGAAAATACCTGGAAGAACAGAAAAAATCCATTCAGCAGGTTAAGGAAAACATGAATGGGTCGCTCGCGAAAGGGAAAGAGATTTTAGAGGATTAATACTCCTCAGCACACTCATCTATCCATTTATCTACATCCTTAACTCCGATTAATCCGCCCTCATTACCCCATGCGTTAGCGATAAACGTGAGTACTTCGGCTACTTCAAGGTTTGTGATAGGATTGCCCGGCATCATCTGATTGTAGGTTACTCCATTTACCACAATCTCTTTGCTCTGCCCATTTTTAATGATGCAGGCTGCTCTTGGAAGATTTTCCAATAAATAATCAGATCCTGCTAAGGGAGGATACAAGGAAGCGAGTCCTTTTCCATCCTGTTGGTGACAGTTGGCACAATAAGTAGCGTAAACTTTTGCTCCCTGTACCTGATACTGCTTTAAGCGTATCTCGTCCCTTGAGCTAAGTCCTGATTTTTCCTCCTCCTGCTTCTCTTTTCCACCTCCACATCCAAAAAGTAGAACAGCAATAAATCCTATTACAAAATATCTATTTCTCATTCGTTCAATAATTTTTCAATATCATTCATCAGAACATCCACTTGCTCAGGGACTGTGCCATCATAAAAACCTCTGATTCTTCTGTTTTTATCCACCAGCAAGAATGCGCCGGAGTGAATATATCCACCGGGAGCATCAGCATCTTCGTCCGCAATGGACAAGTAACTTTTTTCTGCCAGATCATAGATGTCATCCTGATCTCCAGTCACAAACTTCCATTTATCCGAGCTCACACCCAACCTTTCTGCGTAATCTTTGAGGAGAGCGACCGTGTCATAGGTTGGATCGATGGTGTGAGAAAGAATTGCCACTTCAGGATTATCTTCAAATTTTCCATAAACCCGAAGCATCTGTGCCTTCATCTTCGGACAGATGGTTGGACAGGATGTGAAGAAAAAATCGGCTACATATATTTTGTCATTAAACGTCTCATTTGTCACGATACTGCTATCCTGGTCTACCAGTTGGAAATCCTGGATGGTGTGATAAATGGTGTCGTTTTCTTCATAAACTGTATTGCCAAGGACAGGAAGTTTTTCTGAGGAGGTCTGCTGATCGCAGGCAATCAGGATAATCAATAGAAATGTTAGTTTTTTCATTTAGACCGTAATCTTTTGTAGAGTTTAATCGCAATCATTAATACGATCGCAAAACTAATAAGTCCCATCGTGCCCCATATCCAGCTGAGCTCATTCTTCAATACAATCAAAAACACAATTGCAAAAAGTATTAACGTAGCTGCTTCGTTAAAAACGCGCAATTGAATGGAACTGTACTTTGCAGTTCCTTTTTGAAGCTGCCTGAAAATGCTATGACATCCCAGGTGATATAAAATCAACAGAAACACAAATCCCAGCTTAATATGCATGAAAGGCATTTTTAGCCACGAAGGCTGACTAACCAATAGCGATGTGCCCAGGATTATTGTTATAATAGCAGATGGCCAGGTAATGATGTACCACAGCTTTCTGCTCATCAGGGCAAGCTGTTTGGATAGAATAGATCGATCCGGTTCGGGTTTCTCCAGGGCTTCCGTGTGATAAATGAAAAGTCTTACGATATAAAACAATCCGGCAAACCAGGTTATTACGAATATGATATGAAGAGCTTTCAGATATAAATAATCCATTCGGGAGCTTTTTAGTTATAATTGTTGTTAACCCGTGGTTGTTGCAAATTTGCATAATCCCGACATCACAAAATCATGAGCGCCGAAAGAAATCTATGGTATTTTGAAGACACGGACCTATTCGAGGTTTTGTGTCCAAAGAAGACTCCTTACATGGAGGATCAGCATACTCCCGGAGTATATAAGAAAGATGATTTCATCTATTTCAAAGATCAGTCTTCCGAAAACATTTACATGGTCTCATATGGTCGTGTGAAAATAGGAACCTACGGTCCGGATGGTAAGGAAATTGTAAAAGCCATTCTGACACGGGGAGAAATTTTTGGCGAACTGGCACTAGCCGGGGAAGAAAAACGACAGGATTTTGCACAGGCTATGGATAATGACACGCGTGTATGTGCCATGACCATTGATGATTTACAGAATTTGATGCTGGACAACAAAGAGCTCAGCTTCAAGATTTTGAAAATCGTGGGTTTCCGTTTGCGTAAAATGGAGCGCAAAATTGAATCACTGGTATTTAAAGATGCCCGAACGAGAATTGTGGAGTTTTTACGAGAAATGGCGGAAGAAAAGGGGCAAAAAGTAGGTTTTGAGATGATGATCAAAAATCATCTAACCCATAAAGACATTGCCAGCCTCACTGGGACATCCAGACAAACGGTAACCACTGTCATGAATGAGCTGAGAGAAAAGAACCTGATCACCTTTGATAGAAGACGAATCCTGATCCGGGATTTAGAGAAGCTGGCGTAATTGTCTTTGGGTTGACCGATGTTTATGTGACTTACACGTTTCTTTGTTCGAAAAAAGAAATGAGAATCACGCTGATCACCTTGTTTTTATTGGTTTCTACAGCGATCCACTCGCAAAGTAACCTTCAGAATTATACCCCATCCATTTTGTTTAAAAAAGGGGATTGGGAGTATAAAACTTTCCAAAACTTATACACTCAGACAAAACAATTTGATTCTGATGGCATCAAACTTTCCAAAGGTTTTCGAGAAACGTTTTTCACATCCATCAACCAATTTCTATATGGTTTAAATGATCAGGTTAATGTGGGTTTTGATGTTTGGCTTAAGACCTCTAATAATTCTGCAGATAACTTCAATTCTTCTACTGGTTTAACAGGTATTGGACCCAAGATAAAAGTTGCTCCATTTAAGAATATCCCAAGACTTTCAATTCAAAGCACTTTTCTATTCAATACGGCTGATGATTCGGAAGGAGCGTCTGGTACCAGGTATTTCCTTGAATGGGATGCAAACCTGTGGTTGAATCAGGTGTTTTTTGACATGCTATTGAGCGATAAATCGCAATTGTTTTTTCAACAGGCCTTTTGGTATCGTTTGGTAAAGGATGGATCCTCCGTTGAGAATAACTTTCTTGAAACACAAACGAGTATTTTTTATAGTTACTTTCCAACAAGCCGATGGACCGTTTATGGTATGAGTGAATATTTTCCTCGTCACTATGATCTTAATGGGGAAGCAGCTTCAGCTTTTTTTTCTTATTTTATTCAATCCGGCATTGGACTCAAATATCAGCTAGTTCCTAATTTGATAGAGCTGGAAGGCCTATACACCAACTTCTGGAATGGGAGCGAAGGAGAAGGTGCCGGGGAAACGATAAATTTGGGCATCCGGTTGATACACCAAAAGTGAAAAACATTGCAATAGTTGTATTTGCTTTTTTGAACGTTCTCCATTCCCATTCACAAGAGATCAATTCCGTTCAATTGGTTGGGTTGAAGAAAACCGAACCTTCCTATTTACAACAGTTTATATCTATTAGGATTGGCGATCAATTGGACTCTGTTCAACTTCAGGTCACTAAGCAGCGTCTGTCTAATCTCGAAATGTTTTCAGATGTTTCATTTGACGTTGAATCCAAAAATGACGGGGTAGGAGTTGTTTTCACTTTTCAAGAGCTCTACACCCTCTTGCCCATTTTCAGTTTTGGTGGAATTGAAGAAAATTTTTGGATTCAGCTAGGAGCTTCAGAAGTAAATCTGGATGGGAGGGGGAATAAGTTGACAGCCTACTATCAATATTACGACCGTAGCTCTCTGGCTGTCCATCTTACTTTCGATCGAATTAAGCAAAGTGACTGGGGGGTCAACCTTAATATAATAAAGTGGTCTACGCTGGAACCATTGTTCTTTTCCGATCAGACAGTAGAGTATGAGTACGATAACTATACGATTGGAACTAATTTAATTCGCCACTTCAATTTTACGGATCGAGTGGAGTTTGGTGCTGCATTTTTTACGGAGGACTATAGGAAATTCACATCTGGAAGTATAGAGGGTGCTCCTGATAAAGTGGATAAAAATAAACTTTTAGGAAAAGCAATATTTGTTTGGAATCGTGTGGATTATCATTTTCACTACCTTGAAGGATTCCACAATCAACTTAACCTTCAAACGGTACATTCATTAGACACTGACCCTGCATTTTATATCGCATTCAATGATATTAAGAACTTTTGGAGGAGCGGCGACAGAGGGAATTTTGCATCACGATTGAGGTTGGGTTTAAGTACAAACGAAGAAAGCCCTTTTGCCCCTTTTGTTTTGGATAGTTATCTGAACATTCGTGGGGTGGGAAATAGAGTGGATAGGGGTACAGGAGCTATCATTCTTAATGCAGAATATCGACATACCCTTTTGGACAAAAATAAGGTAGCAATTCAAGGAGTTATTTTCTCTGACTCTGGCTCCTGGCGTAATCCGGGAGGTGATTTTGCTGACTTTGCTGATTCTCAGAATTTTGTATTTTTCTCGGGAGGAGGATTTCGGTTTATTCACAAGAAAATCTACAATGCAATATTTCGAATCGATTATGGATTTAACCTACAAAAACCAGAGGTCAATGGTTTTGTACTTGGAATTGGGCAATACTTTTAAATGAGACACCTGTAACCTTCCTTTTCTTTTTTAGTATAATACTTACATTTACGAAATTAATATTTCAAAAAATGAAGGGAACTAACCTGGGAGAGTTTGAAGAACTGGTATTGCTAACCGTAGGAATATTGTATGACAATGCCTATAGTGTTGCTATTCAGCAGGAATTGAACAAACAAACGGATCGAAAAGTCAGTATCAGTTCGGTGCATGCCGCTGTTTATCGGTTAGAGGAAAAAGGATTACTAAATTCCAGAATGGGCGAAATGTCAAGTGAAAGAGGAGGCAAGCGGAAGCGTATTTTCACTATTTCGAAGGCAGGAAAAGTCTCCCTGGAAACTGCCAATGAATTGCGGAACCGGATGAGAAATCAAATCCCCAAAATTGCATTTGAAAGTTTAGCATGAGTATCCATCAGCCACCGAAGTTACCGCTGAAGCTATTCAGGTTTTACTGTTCTGACGATCGGTTAGAAGAATTGGAAGGAGATCTTTATGAGGTTTACAATGAACATATACGAGAGAAGGGAGCTCGTTTTGCGAAATTATTTTATTGGTGGATCGTCATTCGAAGTTTCAGATCATTCGCACTAAAAAGGACTAAAATGAAAAACAACAAAGCAAACACATCACTTACTTTTCTGAGACACAACCTCGTGATTGCATGGAGAAACCTGCTTAAAAACAAATCGACCGCTGCAATTAATGTGCTTGGACTGGCCATAGGAGTGGGAGCCTTTCTAGCCATTTTGAGTATAGTGAGTTTTGAATTGAGTTTCAACACTCAGATACCGGAGAAGGAAAAAGTGTACAGAATTTACACCTCATTTACCGGATCGTTTACTTCGCTTAATAAAGGGGTGGCAGTCCCCATCGGACCTTATGTTGAAGAGACCTTTACCGGACTGGATGAGGTCGCTTATATTCATACATTTTGGGCTCAGGTTGATTTAATAGAACCCTCAGGAAAGAAAAAAGAATTTGATGGGCAAGGAGGTTTTATAATAGCAGCTCCCTCATACTTTAAAGTCATTGATCAGTATGAATGGCTGGTTGGGTCTCCGGAGGAATCCTTGGATGAACCATTCAAAGTTGTCCTTACCAGTGAGCAAGCCCAAAAATATTTCGGAAAAATTAGCTGGTTGGATATGATCGGTCGTGATTTGATCTATCAGGACTCATTGAATTTAACAGTTTCCGGGATCGTGAAAATGCCCGATTACAATACTGACTTTGAATTCACAGATTTTATTTCTCATGCTACGATTGATAAATCATGGCTGAAAGAAAGGTTTGGAAATGATGAGACGGGTAATACGAATAGCTCTTCTCAACTCTGGGTGAGATTGAATAAAAACACAAGCGAGGCAGATGTGATGCTTCAACTGGAAGATTTGGATAAGTATGTGGCTGAGCAGAGCGAGGATTTGGATTGGGTGCAGAGCTATCAAATGCAGCCACTTTCTGAGGTGCACTTCAGTCCTGAAATAGGAATTTTTGATAATGGCAGGAAACCGGCTCATATGCCAACACTTACCGTTTTGAGTGTGGTGGCCCTGGCAATTCTTCTCATTGCTATTTTCAACTTTGTGAATCTGGAGACTGCCCAGTCAACATCAAAATCCAAGGAAGTTGGGGTGCGAAAAGTGCTGGGTAGCCCGAGAAGTCAATTGGTAGGAAGGTTTCTTACTGAAAGCATTTTAATCTCTCTTTTTGCCGTTGTGTTAGCGATCCCCATTGCACATTATGGATTCGTCTATTTCGAAGAGTTTTTGCCTGAAGGAGTGGCGCTTGATTATGGAAATCCATTTTTTTGGATGGTACTGGCCCTGTTGACTTTTCTGGTAGGATTGATCGCAGGGATTTATCCATCATGGGTTATTTCTTCATTCAGGCCTGTGCGAGCATTGAGACCAGGTGCAAGTTCTAATAATCCCGGAGGCTCTTTAATTCGAAAAACACTGATTTTATTTCAATTCCTATTTTCTCAGCTCCTGATTGTAGGAACCCTGGCAATTGGTTGGCAGATATCCTTTATGTTGGACAAGGATTTAGGGTTCAAGGAAGACGGGATCATTTATTTCTACACACCCTACTATGAGTCATACAATAAATCTGAACTGATTAAAAATCATCTTGATGAGATGCCTGAGGTGATGGACTATGCATTGCAAAGTACCCCACCGGTTCAAAACGGATATTCTACCTCAACAGTAAAGTATCAATCTGAGAAAGGTGAAGTAGTAACAAGCGCTCATCAAAAAACAGGAGATACTACCTATTTAAGGTTTTATGATATCAAGTTGTTAGCTGGAAGAAACCTCTTGCCCAATGACACTTTACCTGAATTGCTGATCAATGAAACATTCATGCGTGATCTGGGATTTGATGACCCCAGAGAGGCAGTAGGGGCTACTTTTGAATATAGCAACAAGAAACATACAGCTGTTGGTGTGGTGGAGGATTTTCATTTCCGTTCACTTCATCATCCAATTGAGCCAATGCTATACCAGTATCGGGAGGAGTTAAGGTGTATTGCATTGAAGGTGAAAGGGGATCAAATTGAACAAACCATAGATAAGCTTACCGATAAATGGAGAGAGGTATATCCCGATAACCCTTTGACAGTTTACTTTATGGATGAGACAGTTGAGCGTTTTTACGAAACTGAAAGAAGAGCTTCAAAATTAGCTTCTACAGCTACAGGAGTTGCAATTTTGATATCCTGCCTGGGATTGTTTGGACTGATATCTTTCACGATTGTTCAAAAATCGAAAGAACTGGGAATTCGTAAAGTATTGGGAGCTTCTATCATGCAGATTGGCACTATCCTGTCAAAAGAATTTATTCTTCTCATTGTAATCGCATTTGTAGTATCTACGCCTATTTCATATTATGTAATCAGCAAGTGGATGGAGGATTTTGCTTATCAAACGGAAATATCTTGGTGGATTTATATTTTGGGCGGATTTGTATCTATAATCATTGCTTTAGCCTCGATAGGAGCTAAAGTATGGAAAGCATCTGGTGCTAACCCCATAGATTCACTGAGGTACGAATAGGTGATTAGGAGGGCTTAATAAGCCTCTCCTTCATCATCGACTTCTGCGTCAGCACCCAGATTTTCCCAGTCGATATCCGTTTCTTTTAGGTCTGCCAGCGTATCAATATCGTTGAGTGTTGGGAGCTTGTAAACAGAAAGTTCCATTTCTTCCGCTTCTTCAAGCAGTTCGTTTAGGACAGAATCAGTGCTGTATTCTTTATCTTGAAATAGCTGAGGAAGATACTCATTCATGCCAAGTAGATAGTAGCCACCGTCTTTCGCCGGACCGACAACCAAGTCATTTTCTTCCAGCATTTCAAAAGCTAATTTGATGTGTTTGGACGATAGATCATAGCAGTCACTTCCGATTATAATAACCTTATTGTAAGAGTCAAATGCCTCGTCAAAAGCGTTAGACATTTTCTCCCCGAGTTTAAAACCTTTTTGGGAGGTAAGCTTAAAATCTCCATTGTCCCAGATATCTTCTATCTCAACATATTCGGAATAGTAAACTGCTTTGTCTACCTCAATTTTCTTTGTGATTTTGTGGGTGTGATGCACCAACTCATGGTAAACATCAAGTGCTTTATCAATACCGATATCCTCCGCCAGGCGCGTTTTCACCATTCCGGGAATCAGATTCTTCACAAAAATCATTAACAGACTGTCACTCATTTCTAATACTCTCTTTTAATAAACTTTAGTTCCTTTAAATAGCCACTTTCCCCACAGTCGATTGTATACATGTACACTATCGGTGGGCAAATTGTTCATCCCAACCACTTCAAATCCTTCATTTTTCCAACCAAAAATACCACCGTACAAGTTTTTCACATTGGTATATCCGGCCTTTTGCAATTTTTCACCCACTCGCTCACTTCGATATCCCACTGAGCAGTAAACAATCACTTCTGTATCCTTCGAAATGTTACTTACCTGCCCCACTTCAAAATTGTCATAATCGACAAAACGAGCTCCGTTTATATGGCTCACCTGATATTCCTCTTCTGACCGGGTATCCAGAATAACAACTCCAGCCAGTTTAGGTTTTAATGAATCTGCCTTGATCAGTGGAACAGTCTTTTTGTACAGACTTTCCATTTTCTCATCAAAGGTTTTCTGACCACATGATGTAATAGTGGAAATGAGTAGCAGGATGAAGGGTGGAATCAGTTTTTTCATTGATAAAGCTTAATTAATCGATCAAGATCCTTAGGATTTTGTCTGGAATCCCAGAAGAGCAAAATGAATAAGGTGTCTTCAGAAACACGGTAAATCAACAAGTAGTTTTTGATAATTTTAATCCGAACATTTTTCAACTGCGTTTTTACACCAAGCTGTGGAAATTTTTTAATTAGATCTATCGCATCATTGATCGTTTTCTCAAGTTTCTCACTAAACGAAGAAGATCCATTCTTTTTATTCCAGTACTCATAAACTTCAATCTTTTGAGAATAAGCTGTCTGCGTCCAGACTACTTCTTTAACCATTCTGAAGTCATTGTTTTTACCTCTTCATGATCAATAACATTCCCGTATTTGATATCGTTTTCCGCTGCTTTGAGGCTTTCTAATTGCGAATCGGACAATTGATAAATTTTATCTGAGTCAGTTAACTCGAGTAGCTTCTTAATCTCCTCTAATAATAGCGAATCATTGCTTTGCGCAATCTTGCTGATGAGATCAAGTTTCATTTCAGGATTCATATGATAAATTTAATCATTACTGTGAAAACGTAATTCCAACAGGATCACGATCATAACTACGAGATACTCCACAACAACGATGTACATAGGTAGTTCAAAACCATTTTTAGTGTAGCCATCATAAGTTAAAAAGATCAGGAATGACCAAACAATTGGATACCAATAGCCCGATAACAGTCCGAATGCAATAAGCGGTAAAATGTACCATGGATGTACTGTTGTGGCGAAGAGCAAATAGACTGTCAATACGAACAGGAAGGATTTTGGGATACTCCATTTCTTAAAGTAGGCAATTGCTGAAATAGAAAGGATGGATAGAAAAGAAATGATTGAAAGAGTAGGTCCGATCAATGCGATATTATTATATCCATAAATACAATAACCTACTTCTCTTGCAATGAAGTAAATACTTGCATTGAATTCAAAAGATCTGAAATAGAGGTCCAGGCTTTGACTCATTGCCTGAATAAAGGTTTCATTTAGAAGCGGAAGAAGGGTTGCCAACCCCATGATTCCAGCCATGATTGAAATGATCCATTTTTTTTCGCTGAGTCCTTTTAGAAAAAGAAATGGTAAATAAATCAGTGGAAGAAGTTTAGTGCCAATTGCCAGTCCAAGTCCTGTTGCTGAGAGCCAATTCTTGTTTTTTTCATAGAAGTAAATCCCTGCCAGTAAAAAGAAGATCACGAGTCCTTCAAAGTGAAGATTGCCAGTGAATTCCAATATGATCAGGGGATTCAGCCAATACCAAAAAGCCAACTTCTGAGGTTTTTTATAGTGTATAAGCAGTTTCTTCAGGAAATAGAAAGACCCAAAATCAGCTGCGAAAAGAAATAGGCGAATAATATTCGCTGAAACGAGCCAATCAGAATCTGTAACAGTGATGCTCAGCCAAAAAATGAACTGATTGAGCGGAGGGTAGATGGTGAAGTAGTTTTGAGAATTAAGCTTATTGAATAGCTCCTGATCTAATCCAGGAATGTTTTGATTCAGGTAATATCCCGGTAATTCACTGAAAGGATGGATGCCATTTTTCAGCAGCGTTCCATCCCAAATGAAACGGTACAAATCATCGGAAAGAGAAGGCAGGCTAAGAAATAGTAAAACCCGAATCAGTATCCCTGTGCCCAGAAGGAGATTTGAATTCTCATTTTTCAATTGCAGAAATATGTATCCTAAAAATGCACTTGAATAGGCCAATAAAAGGGGGAGGGTATGATGCCGTTCTATCCAGTTACCAATCGAGAAAATGGTCAATAGGAATATTGCTAAAAAAGTATAATAACCTGTATTGTGCTGCCTAGGCATTGTTCATCGGTTTCACCGACAAGATAAAAACATAGGCAAAACCTATCGCCAGCATGCCATGAAAAAGCATGAGTCCGTAATCTTCAAGTTTGAATCCTGAAAAGATTCCGTAAATGAAATAAATGGAAAGCAGGCCTTCCATGAAGGTGACTGGAGTTAGCACCTTGCTTAGGTATTGATTGCCTTTCCAGGAGTCTCCTTTGGATCGCACATTGAATTTTGGAGTTCGAACAAAGGGTGTTTTGATACCAAGGTATCCCTCAACAACCGCAATGGAGTTGTGAAGCGCCATCCCCATAGAGAAGGCCAAAAAAATCGGAAAATTTTTGATGAAATAGCGAAAGGTGTATTCCGGATGTGTGGCTTTTGCAGCTACCCAGTAAAAGAATCCCATCGCGAGAAATCCAATGATGAAAATGCTTCCCAGATCAAAAACGAGAGCCAGATCCGGGTTGTATTCCTTGATGTAAAGCATAGGTATGCTTAGTACCGCAGCTATTAAAAGCAATAGAAATACGGAGCTGTTTAGTAAATGAAATACCGCTCTGATTTTGTGATTCCAGCCAATGTTAGATGTGAGCACTTTGCCCAATGTTTTACGTGCTGTTTCCGCGGCACCTTTGTTCCAGCGATATTGCTGTGACTTCACAGCCGGGATCAAAACCGGAAGTTCTGCGGGGGATTCAATTTCTTCCCGATAAACAAACTTCCATCCTTTCAATTGCGCACGGTAACTAAGGTCTAAATCTTCGGTGATTGTATCGTATTGCCATCCTCCGGCATCCTGAATACAAGCTTTTCGCCATACGCCAGCTGTCCCATTAAAGTTAATGAAGCTTCCTGCATGCTCCCGACCCTTTTGTTCTACCGTGAAATGAGCATCCAACCAGAAGGCCTGAATTTTTGTCAGCGAGCCATAGTCTGTATTCAGGTGACTCCATTTGGTCTGTATCATGCCCACTTTTTCGTTTTTGAATTTCGAAAGTGTGCGCATCAAAAATTGTGGATTGGGAACGAAATCCGCATCGAAGATGGCGATGAATTCACCTTTGGCTTTCTCCAGGCCATAGGCCAATGCACCGGCCTTAAATCCAACTCGTTCAGGACGTCTGATTTGCTTGATATCCCAGCCATCCGCCAGGTATTCACTGACTTTTTCAGCTATAATTCCGACGGTCTCATCCGTTGAGTCATCCAGAATCTGAACCTCTAGCCTGTCTTTCGGGTATTGGATTTTCATCACAGCATCTATTAGACGCTCAACCACATACCGCTCATTAAAAACAGGTAGTTGTATGGTGACCACAGGATACTCAGAAAGCTCTTCAAACAATTCCTCTTTCTGCTTCTTTGCCTGTAAATAATGCCAGGTAAGATTGAACTGGCCTAAACTAAAAAGGCAAATGATCAACAATGTGACCCCATATAGTACGATGACTAACCACTCCACCTTTTATAAATATTTAAAAATTGTATAGATGATTTTATACCCTGCACCCAATGTTCCTTTTATCGTTCCACTAACCTTCGAAACGCCGATCCTCTGTCGATAATTCACTGCCACATCTTTCGTTCGCAAATTTAGCTTAGCTGCTTTTAATTGCATCTCTACAGTCCATCCATAGGTGCGATCTTTCATATCAATTGTCAAGAGGCTTTCATATCGGATAGCTCTGAATGGCCCCAGATCAGTGTATTTCTTACGATAAAAAATTTTAATAAGTGTGGTGGCCAGCCAGTTGCCAAAAACCTGCTGAGGCGTCATGCTACCTTTTTCTTTTTGTCCCAAAGCTCTGGAACCAATCACCATATCGGCTTCATTGGCAATAATAGGTTTTACCAAATCAACCATCTGTTCCGGGTAGTCTGAATGATCTCCATCAAGGAATACAACAATTTCAGGTTGAGTTTCGGATTCGGCAATGTGTTTCATGCCTTTGAGGCAGGCATTACCATAGCCACGGGTGGGTTCTTTGAGTGCTGTAGCGCCCCTTGATTTAGCCTGTTCAAAGGTGTCATCCGTAGAGCCATTGTCCACTACGATGACCTCAGAGACCCAATCTTTAGGAATTTCATCGATGACCAGACCTACTGCATTTTGTTCGTTAAATGCCGGGATAATTACGCGAATGTCTGGTTTACTCAATGGACGCTCCTTTAGTGAGGCGCAAAGGTAGGTTTATAATAAGTTCAATCGTGTTGTTTCCAAGACATTAGCCTACTTCATTTTCTCAAACACAAATCCCATCTTTTGCTCACCAGCAGAGATGATGGCCGTCATTCTGTCTCCTTCCAGCATGTACTCAATCTTTTTTGGGAAATCATGTTCGGGATTTTCACTTACAAATCCTGATTTAGAGTAGGAAGTGATCTTAAAATAAGTGGGTGCTGCGTTGCTACTTACGTCAGCCACATAATAAATGCTTCCTTCCTTTTCTTCAATCTTCAGTTTTTCCACAAAAGTAGTGTCAGACCCTTTCATAGAAACTCCAATGCCTTCATATCCATCCTTCGTTTTCTCCCATACTTCGAAAGCAGTGGTTCCGGGTTTTACATTGTGGCGCTCCCATTTTCCTTCCAGCCATTTGAAGTCTTTCAGCGATTGACTAAAACCTATATGAGTGCCACAAAATGCGATCAGAATTAGTGATATTGTTTTCATCTTTTTTAAAGCAATGATAGTAGTGGTAGAGTTACGGATATTGTAAAAAACCGACACATATGCACTTTAAAACTTGTCATATTGAATGAAAATGAAATATCTATTGGGCTATAGAAATCTTATATGAGCTTACTTTAATAAAGTCTTACAAGTAAATATTTCTCCTGAGGTCGGAAAGACAAGTTTTAGTGATTTCCGACTCTGTGGTGTTGCCATCGATAGACGTGCGATTTGAGCTAACAAACCCACATCAAATGAAAGCTGAAAAGAATTTATTAAAATCAATTAGTTTAGAAATACGGTTCGTTGGAGACAACAACAAAGGATAAAATTAAGAAATGAACTGGAGAGATTACGAGAAAGAAATACATCAACAGTTTCAGGAAATGTACCCTGATGCTGAAATAACGCATAACACTACTTTGCCTGGGAGATACTCAAAAATTGACCGGCAGATAGACGTATTGATCGAAGACTATGTCGCAGGTGACAGAATTCGAATTATGGTTGATGGTAAATATTTCTCGGAAAACATTGACGTAAAAGAAGTTGAGTGTTTTATCGGAATGATGCAGGATGTTAGTGTAGACAAAGGACTACTTATAACTCAAAAAGGGTATTCCAAGGCAGCCATTATGAGAGCTCATAATGATCCAAGTCGCATAGAATTAGACATCTTGAATTTTGAAGAACTAAAACAATTTCAAGGATTTGGAGCTCTTCCTTATAGTGGCAAACATGGAGTTGTTATGCCTAGTCCATTTGGTTGGGTAATAGATGCAACGCGACGAGATGGTTTTTTAGCTACTCTATACCAAAGGGGGTTGACTTTAGAAGAAGCGGGAAAAAACAAGGAATGGATGTACGTGAAGATCTTTAGTAAAACTGATGAAATAAATGATTTAGATACATTTTGCAAGATGCACGAATCAGACACCTTGCATAATATGCCTGATGCAAAAATCAGCTATCAAAAGACTATTAAACGAAAGGATGCGAATACTCTTCTACGACTTATTGAATTTGACTCATATCCAACACCAGAATTTACTGGATTTGTAGAGTTCGAGGAATTCATCTTCTTCTGTGTGTTATTTACGCCAGAAGAACTTAAAGAAAAGAATATAAAAAAATTAGAGCATATAATTTCAAAAGTTCTCCCCTTCCAAGTTAATGTTGAAAGTGTTCTAAAAAGCAACTTGAGTGCTCTAGAACGTCAAATGGAACAAACAGAGGATATAGTTACAAAAGCTGAAATCTATATCGGACAAGGAAATATTTTGAAACAACTTGAAAGATTTGAAGAGGCAGAAAACAAATACAATGAAAGTATGAAACTCTTAAACTCATCGTATGGAGCAATGAAGGGTAAAATTGATTTATATCTTTTAACCAATAGATCAGAAGCTGAATTGAATCAAGTAATTGACGATTTTTGCCAGTTGGATCCAACTAATCCAACTGTTTGCCTTGACATCATTGACTTATTTTCTGAGTACAATAAGATTGATGATTTTTTCAAAGTGATGAACAGAAAGATTTCTGATTATTTTGATAACAAAGAAGCTCAAGGGAATTTCAACTATCATTTAGGACTATTATGTTCTGCGATTAATAAGGAACAAGATGCCAAAAAATATTTTTCTAAAGCAAAACACTGCTTTTCAGGAACAATTGACCCAAAGCACAGGGTATTTGAATTAATTGAGGAAAATTTAAAAAGAATAAAACTGAGCACAACATAGTGTATAGCTCAGCGTTTCGGGACACGTGCTATGCACACAAACCATTAAAACACTTACTTCTCAGCCTTTGATGGTGTTGTCACCATCAAGCATTCCGTCGAGAGATAGCAAAGAATCATTTCTTCAGAAAAAAATTAGCCAGATTCATTTCATCAAAACCGTAGGAGGAGGGTTCTTCACCAGTAAATTCTTTGAAGTTTTTAATAAAATGAGATTGATCAAAGTAACCCGATTGCAGTGCGGTCCTGATCCAGGAATCGTTTTGATCTTTCATCACTTCAAAAATGTAGTTGAACCGTACAATCCTACTGTAAAACTTCGGGG
The DNA here is from genome assembly GCF_040220215.1 of Ekhidna sp. GTDB lineage: Bacteria > Bacteroidota > Bacteroidia > Cytophagales > Cyclobacteriaceae > Ekhidna. Next base: position 516,119 of record NZ_JAVJTR010000011.1, on the reverse strand, counting down.
TAAGCCCAATGACTTTTTTAAACTGACGTTCTAGTTGACGGGTGCTGATTTGGATTTCATTTGCAATGCCATCCATGTCGGTCATGCCATGAGTTTCGAAAATCTTTTGAAGACTTTGTCTCACTCTCGACTGAGTTTTAAGCTCGTGCAAAAAAGAAGCTAACCATGATTCTGCAATACTTACTTTGTCCTTTACAGCAAGTCCTTTAGCCTGAATTTTCTTCAGGTGCAAAACTTTACTCCCAATCAAACCTTCAAGGGGAACAACCCGGTCGGTAAATGTTGAAATGTCTTTTTCAAAAAGTTCATAAAATGCAGCAGGGTGAAGTTTGATGCCTATAATGCCGGATTTTCCGGTGTTTTCAAGAAAGAAGTATTTACTAATCTGGTTAGAAAAAAGCATTGAGGACTGAACTTCCCATTTCCCCTGGAGATTGATTCTATACGGGTCTCCATAATGGATGATGATTTCACTATATCCATCCGGAATGATTTTTTGAGTTACTATTTCAGGATTGTCATTTTCAAAAATCCAATATTCCTTGACCAGGTTCTTTAATGAATCAGATGGGACAAACTTCTCATATAGCATACTGCAACATAAGAATTACCCATGAATTAAGCTTTAGGCTATGGCAATTGACTTTTTAACCCAGCTAATAAATTCCTCTGAGCTAAAGATGTTATCAGGGATGGTGTAGTATGGCATCTTTCCATGTTTTTGACCACCCATATTTTGGTACTCTTTTTCTAACGCTCCATCCGCTTTTAATGCACAATTCCCATTTGAATCGACCATACCAAACATCTTTCCATTATGGAAAATGCCGTGTCCACCAAACATTTTTTTGGAAGTAATCCCATTGAGCGAGCTTAACTTCTCCAGCAGTAGGTCAGCGGTTAATTGAGCTTCATTGGTATGTATATCTCCTTTTTGTCCCATGCTTTTTTGATTAAGACGAGAAGGTAGTCATTAAATGGACAGTTATTTTAATGTCACGCAGGTTTGGTTAGACGCTTCAATGTCCCCTTGAGGGGACTACAGGGGTGTTTCGACGTGTTTGATTCAATATTCTCAACCCGAATTGAGTTATTTCAAGTCAAGAAACACTCCTACAGAATAGGATGGAGCTGCCAAAATCAATCTGGCACTAAAAGCACCACCGTATGAAGCAGAGAAACCAAGCTTTTCAGTTGCGTAATAAGCAACTTCATAGGTGTAAGCAACAAACTCTGTGTTGTTGGCAAAAATGGTCGTTCCGCTGCTTCCTTCCGCAGAACTCAGGCCGTTTTGAAGCGACTCTACTGCATCCAGCCTTAGGATGGTCCAGAGCTTACTTTTTAGGAAAGAAGCACCTACTTCACCTCCTGTTCTGAATTCGTCAGAAAAGTTTTTAGTTCGGTTATTGAATGCGGCATATATATTTCCATAGGCATTCACACTGCCTATTGAAAATGAGCGACTCAGGTCAAACCTCAACATCTGGTTGAATTCACCGTCTCCGGTTTGAAGCGAGCCATCACTACCACCATCATTTTTACCTAGTGGCAATCCTAAGAGAAAAGTTCCGGCAAAAGCGAATTTGCTGCCCGGTTTACTGATGCCATATTTAACAGCGATATCTGTATCACCTATAGAGTTTACAGACTCGCCTGGAGAGGTGACCATTCCGGTCGTTCCGGAGACTTGTTCATTTCTAAATGTTCTGCTGAAAAATGGAAAGTAAACGATCCCCGTGACCCTGTCGGTAATTCCATATTCTCCATAAAAGGAAGAATTGAAAATGCCCGTTGTAGCGTTTGGATCAATGCCACCATTGCTGGTGTAATGCTTGGCTGCTACCACCCACCACTGTGATACTTTGTAGTAAGCAGTTCCTTTTTCCTTTGGCCATCCGCCACCGGCACGTAGTATAAAAGGAGTAACAAGTAAGATTAGCAGAAATGTCTGTCTGAGTTTAGTCAATATCTCCATGGCCAACTTTTACTTTAAATGGTTTGCAATAGTAGAATAGGTAATCATAGTCAAATAGGTCTGTGTCAGGAATCCGATACTGATGCGCTCCGGAAAAAACTTCAACGGCACCTATTTCATATCCACCCGATGGTGTATTGGGGTTGTTTGTGAGATATACATATAGCCCTGGTAGCCCCTGATCAGCAACGTAGTTTGAAGAGAATTGAATGATCAGGTCATTTCCATCCATTGATATTTCAAAATCTCCTTTTAATTCGTAGCTGCTTGTGGTGGCAATTTCGCCGCTACGTGTATTCTGTGATAGCATGGTCGGATTATCCGATACTTCAAACATGATTGTGGTATCAACCGCTTGTTCATTTATCACAGCTGAAAGTGTGAGCTCCACATTCCCATAGTCGAGCGATGTAGCCAATCCGTCCTGATCAACGATGGCAATGTCAGCATCAGAGGTGGACCAGGTCATTTCATCAGGTGTAATTTCTGATCCAACATTATCTAAAAACATGTATTCAAACTGCCAGGTGGTGTTTATTTCCATATTCGAAATAGCATTGGTAATTCGTACCTCCGGAGATACTTCATCTATCACAATATCCTGACCAACACAACCAGCCAGAATTACAAGTACCAAAAGAATTATCAGTTTCATAATTATTTACTTACGGTAAAACTATCGTTACCCAGTAAAATTGGTTGATTAAACCGCCCATCTTCGTCTCTGTTTTCGAGGTTAAGGACGCCTCGCGGACAAACCGAGGAGCAAACTCCACAGCCCACACATGAAGAGCGAATGATGTTTTGGCCTCTTTGAGCGTACCATCTTACATCTATACCCATTTCGCAGTAGGTGGAGCAATTGCCACAGGAAATGCATTGACCACCATTGGTAGTGATTCTGAATTTTGATTTGAATCGCTGTACCAATCCGAGGTACGCAGCAAGTGGACAACCAAATCGGCACCACACACGATTGCCCATCAACGGGTAAAATCCGGTTCCAACCACACCTGAGAAAATGGAGCCAATAGCAAATCCATAAGGCTTTCGTAAATAGGTATAGGTATCCAATCCCATGATGGTGTTGCTTCCTGTAATGAATGTATAGAGCACACCGATTGTCATAATCACCGCAAAAACAAGGACAGCATGTACGAGATAGCGCTCAATTTGCCATGCTTTTAAAGATTTATCAGATAGCTGCCTGAATGGATCACCGGCAGTTTCAGCCAATCCTCCACAGCCGCACACCCAGCTACAATACCAACGCTTGCCGAAGAAATAAACAAACACGGGAACGCCTACCACAAAAAGCGTGATTCCCCATACAAACATGAAAAGTCCTATCCCGCCAGCTGATGTAAGCGTATTGATGTGCCATGCATCGAAGAAATCATAATCGAGTGGCCACATGTTTTTGAAGTCGAAGTAGGGCTGATTCAAGCGAACCAAAATTTCCGGAATCAGGAAAGCGAAGGCCAGCTGGAAAAACATCACAGAGGTAGTTCTGAAAATCTGGTATTTGCTGTGTCGATACTTAATAAGCATCCGAACGCCCATCACTAGCACAGCGAACGTGTAAAGGAAGCCATAAAGAAACCATTGACTTGAAGTGGCTGATGGGTTTATCAGTTTTTGTAATGGATCAACAATAATGATCCAGTTGGTGATGTACGCAGGAAAGAAGTAAAGAAGGATATAAAAGCCGATTAACAATGCGCCTGTAAGGATTCCCATCCAACCTTTATTGTTGAGTGCATGATGGAAAATATGATTGTTTTTAATCCCGGGAGGGCCGTTTAATTTCACTTGAGGCAGGATGAACATCAATGCCCCGATGGCTCCCACAACATAGATCAGGATAAAAAATAGCACTTTATTATTCGGAACCAATCCTTCAGCCGATGCTCTAGCCAGTGACCCGGCGTAATCATCATAAATGACCTTATCCCATTCCTGATTAGCTCTGGCTTGAGTGTTAATTTCCTCTACTACATTGTTGATTTCCTTAACTAATGGAATGCTGGTGGAGTATTTGTTTCCAAACACTTCCGAAAGTGCTGGTCTAAGGGATTCCTGATGCTCACTTTTAACAATAGAGTTAAAAGTTTCCTCCGTCAGAGTAAGGGTCGACATAAAAAAACTTCCCAGGAACAATCCCAATGAAAAGAGAAATAGTATAAGTCCTGTATATCTGATTGCTTTCATAATCTTTTTATTTAACCACGCATTGATTCAATATCCCCCTTTGGAGGGGGTAGGGGGAGGATTTATGCTCAATTTCATAACTCTCCGTTTTCTCTGTTCATATCTCAGTTCTCTCTGTGGTTTTAACTTTATCTCTGTTTGCTCCGTGCAACTCTCAGTTATCTCTGCGGTTAAAATCTCAACCAAGTATTTTCTCTAACATTCCCTTCTTCCTCACGCCCACTTTCTTGTCAGGAAACTCAGTATTGAATTTCTCCTGAATCTCGCCTTCCCAATGTTTAAAAAACTCCGGGTCAAAATTGGCTTTCGGAAGATTAGCAATGATATAATCCAGCGTTCGCTTCTCCTTTAGCCATTTGTCCCATACCTCATGTCTGTTTCTAACACCAAAAAGGTTCACACCTTGAACCTCGAGCGTCTCTTTTTTATAGATAATCTTTATGCACTTTTCCCCATCATCACACTCCCAGTAAAACGAGCCTGAACCATCCGGACACTGTGGCGGTACAATGCCATAATTCTGATACTCGATATCAAAGAATTTGGCAGAGTTGAACCAGATACCCGGCTTATATTCCGTTTCATTCCCAGTTACTGTATTCGCAACGGTTTCCCCCATCATACGGCCGGCATACCACACTGCCTCGATTGCTCTTCTATGTGGAGGAGGATTTTTGAGCTGAACACAATCACCAACAGCATATACATCTGGAATATTCGTCTGTAAATATTCATCGACTAAAATGCCCCTGTCGGTTTCCACTTTTGAATTTTTTACCAGTTTGATATTTGGATGAACACCTACGGTGAGACCGACAAACTGACAATCAATGATATCACCGGACTTGGTTTTTACACCCTTTACCCTTCCATGGCCATCATCTAAAATCTCCTCCAGCTCTGTTTCTTGTCTCAGATCTATCCCTTGCTTGAAGAGATGTTTGTCGATTAAGGTTGCTTCTTCCTGAGGAAGCATATTGTCCCAAAAATGTTTTTCACGGATGAGATAAGTAACAGGAATATGTCTGGAATGGAGCATTTCGGCCATTTCAACGCCAATCAACCCGCCACCAATAATCACTGCCCTTTCAATATTTTGGGTGTTTTCTTCCATCAATTCCAAATCCTGATATGAATAGAGCCCCTGAACACCTTTCAAGTCCTGCCCGGGCCACCCGAACATGTTAGACTGGCTCCCTGTGGCCAGAATAAGCTTATCATATTCCATGGAGTTACCACCATCAAACTGCAGAGTCTTTTTTTCAAAGTCAATCGATTTCACCCAGGCTCTTTTCAGGTCGATCTTATTCTTCTCCCAAAACCAATCCTCATAAGGCTTGGTGTGCTCATATTTCATGTGACCCATGTAGATATACATGAGTGCCGTTCTGGAAAAGAAATGGTCTGTCTCACCTGATATTACCGTGATTTGATCATCTGATAATTTCCGAATATGCCGGGCGGCAGTTATTCCTGCAACTCCATTTCCAATGATGACAATTTTTTGCATTGAGTGAATTTAAAGATCAATAATACGCTGATTAAAAATGCTTGATCATTCAAGTTAACCAGATACATGAGCGTTTGTCAATGGGTTGACAAAAAATTCTTTAAACCTTCCTGATCTTATTTCAGTTATTTACGTACCAACTATTGGTGATTAGGTGAAATGGGTGGGTTAGCGTGCAAAGGCACGTTTCTATTCGGTTAGGTTAGGTTACGATTATCCCATCCATATAATGGGGATCCTCCCGGATCCCCTTTTTTTATGTTAGAATCTCCCGAGGAATGTGTAAATAATCCTGCAATACACCTGATTTGATAAGTTCCTTTGGGTTTCCTACCAACATTTCTTTACCAAAATCCATGCACCAGAACTGATCGCAAACTTGAGCTGATAACTGAATCTCATGAGAGGAGATTAATACTCCTTTTCCGGCTTCAGCTATTTTCTTCAGTAGATGTAAAACCTCAATTTTATTTTTTAAATCAAGGTGTGAAGTTGGTTCATCCAATATTATCAGGTCAGTGTCCTGTGCCAATGCTCTGGCAATCATTACTTTTTGAAGCTGACCGTCGCTCAATTCATACAGTCGTTTCTTCACTAAATAATTGATCTCCATTTGAGAAATGGATTCATCAATTTTTTCCTTGTCATCTTTCTTTAAACTCCCCAACCATCCGGAATACGGGTGACGTCCCAGGGCAATGAGCTCTAAGACAGAAAGGTTTAACGAGTCGGGTTTGCCGGTAAGCACTACACTCACTTTTTGGGCAATGGTTTTTGGGGTAAGTTCTTTGACATTGGTTCCATCAAGGAACGTGTGCCCCCCAATAGCAGGTTGAAGTCCACAGATTGTACGGATGAGTGTTGATTTACCTACACCATTCTGACCTACTAAGGCCACCAAATCCCCTTTCTCAACGGACAGGTTGATGTTCTTGGCCAGAATTTTTTCATGCCCATACCCAATACTCAATTGATCTATTTTGAGCAGCTCCATCAGAATCGGTAATTAAGGTTAGACTTTCTAAGAATCAACCAAATGACAAAAGGTGCACCGAAAAGAGAAGTCACGGCATTGATTGGGAGTGTTTCCTGTAAACCGGGTAGCTGTGCGATGATGTCAAAAATAAGAAGTAAAATACCTCCTAATAAAATTACCAATGGCGTGAGTAGGAGGTGGTTTCCTGTATTGAATAGCATCCTTGCAATGTGTGGCACAGCCAAACCAATGAAAGCAATTGGGCCACAGAAGGCAGTCACTGTTCCAGCCAGTAAGCTGGTGTTGATAATGATAAGCATCCGTGCCTGTTTTAGGTTTAGCCCAAGTGATTCGGCATAATTTTCACCAAGCAATAATGCGTTAAGTGGCTTGGAAAGCAGAAATGATAAGGCCAGTGCAAAAAGGATTACAGGTCCCATTATGGATAGCTCTGACCAGGAAAGACTTCCTAAACTGCCAAAAGACCAGATGACATAGGCCTGAATGTTTTCAGCCTGACTGAAGTATTGTAGAATGCTTACTAAAGCGCTCATAGCTGATCCGAACATCAATCCAATAATGAGCAGTGAAACTCCGGATCGGATTCTAAAAGAAGCAATCAGCACTACAAAGAGTACTAAAAAGGATCCGATACCTGAAGCACCAACCAATAACCAACTCCTGCCAATCCCCGTCATACCAATAAAGCCACCAAGCCAAACCCCAAGGAAAATCACAAGTGCAACTCCTAATCCTGCTCCTGAGCTGATCCCGAGAATAAACGGACCAGCCAATGGATTCCTGAAAAGCGTTTGCATCTGTAACCCGCTTATTGCCAGGGCACTACCTGCCAACATGGAGGTGAGTGCTTTTGGAATTCGAAAATTCCGAATAATGTTTGACCATACTTCATTCTCAGGAGTGCCAAGAAAGTATTGGAAAATATAACCTAAAGAGATATCAACGGATCCAAGAGAGATACTTAGGAGGAAACAGAAAATCAGAGTTAGTGTAAGAATGATGAATATTACTCTCCACTTTTTTCTTGACTCGTCAAGTTGTGCTTCAATCATTTCAGCTTTTGAAAGTATACCGTTTCGTACTCAGGGAGTAACTCAGGGTGCAAAATCTTAATCAGGTCGGAAAGTACTAAATCAGGTCTGGAATAGCCAGATTCGAAGAAATCATATCCACCATTCGGGCCAATTTTCTTATTGTAATTAAACACTTCACCATCTTCAAAAGCTTTGAATGAGCTATATCGGTCATCCTGACCTAACATTTCATCCATGGAATTTAAAGTGGAAGTACCAATCCACATGTCTGCCTCATTTGCCTTTTCATAGACTGATTCGAAGCTTAGCTCCAGCCATCCGGAAGTAGAGTCATTATCCCACAGATATTCACCACCAGCATTATTAAAAAAAGTAGCCGCCCAATTATTTCCACCGGGTAAAAACCAGGTATCACCGTAGACTACACCACTCAAAATAGAAGGTCGGTCTTTTGCCGTTTCTGCAAGTTCCTTGACTCTCATGTATTCTGATTCAATGGAAGAAAAGATGGAATCGGCCTGTTTTTCTTTACCAATGAGGGCACCAAAGAATTTTATCCATTCAGCCCGGCCTAAAGGAGATTGTTCCAGAAAGTCAGAATTGTAGTAGACAGGGATCCCGGACTCCTCTATTTTATCAAGGGTCAGCGATTCACCTCCCATATCGAAAGCTATAACTGCATCCGGGTTTATACCAAGAAGTAGTTCCATATTGATGCTTCCATCGGGTCCAAGATCTGTGAGTAATCCATCCTCAGCTCGTTTAATAAATATTTCAGAGCTTATATAATTTAGGTTGGGAAAACCGATGACAAGGTCTTCCGCATTGAGCATTTCAAAGTAAGGAAGATGTGAGGTAGAAGTACAAACAATCCGCTTTGGGTTGTCCGATAGGAGATATTTAATGGGTTTGGTCGCTTTTGGCCAAGGCTCGTCAATCACCAGATAGTTTTGGTTATTCGTAGTTTCAAAGTGGAAACCACTGGCGTATTTCACCTCATTCGTTGTTTTATCAGAAGAATCACCTTTTTCCGGGGCAGAACAACTACCCAAAACAATTATTATTCCGAGAATGCGTCTAATCATAGCTCAAAAGTAGCCCATCAGCAGGTTATGTTCTTTAGTTTTGTGTTCGACTATGGTTTCTGATCCGCCAGCTGGCGGATCAGAATTAAAATGGGAATCTTGTTAAAATCAAGAGCTGTCCCCGCAACTGTAAGTCTGTAGAATGTTTTGGCGACAAAATCCACTGTTCCGACAATTGGTTGGGATGGGAAGGAAGCCAAAACCAGACAAGCCAGGAGACCTGCCACGGTCATAAGAAATAATCTAAGCTTCGGGTGAAGGCAGAGGAAGGGGTTAACTCCATTCTTTCTACGAGGCTCATAGTAACCAAACAACTATGAGAACAACACAATTAATTATTGCATTATTATGCACGGGATGGACTGTCAAGGCACAGGACTCCCTCAAGACCGTCCGATTGGATGAGGTGGTGATTACAGGCACCAAATCAGAAATTCCTGTTGAAAAATCAGGTAAATCCATTTATAAAATCACCAGAAAGGACATTGAATCCAGTGGAGCAGGGACGGTTGCTGACCTGCTCAATGAAGTGCCCGGTGTTCAGATGGATGGCAACTTTGGACCTATGGGAACAAATATCGGCTATTTTGTTCGTGGAGCTTCCAGTAAGGGTACGCTTGTGCTCATCGATGGGGTTCCCTTCAATGACCCGTCAGGTATTGATCAAACGTATGATTTTCGATTATTGGATTTGGATCAGGTTGAGTCCATTGAAGTATTGAAGGGTGGGTTGAGTACTCTTTATGGTACAGGTGCGGCGGCAGGAGTAATTAGCATCAAGCTGAAAGAGTCTTCTCAGGAAGGAGTTCAGGGAACTATAGGGTTTGAGTATGGTAGTTTTAATACAATAAAATCCAACCTCAATGTCACCGGACGAGAGAATAAAATAAATTATGTTTTTAATGGCGGTTATCAAAAATCTGATGGTTTCTCAACAGCCAGAGATGAATCGGGTACCGGTAATTTTGATGATGATGGGTTTGAGGGGTATAATTTTTTAGGAAAGTTGGGATATGATTTTTCAGAATCCCTCTCCTTAGGTTTTACAGGCGCTCTGGATGACTTTGAAACAGATTATGATCAGGGACAATTTACGGATGGAGATAATTTTTCGGAATATCAGCAAATTCGAGTCGGTCTTTCTACGACCTATAAATGGGAAAATGGAAATCTTAAAGGTGACTTTTTCATCACCAAACTGGATCGTTTGTTTAATTCACCTGACTTTTTTGATCCCAACGCACGATCTGTTGATGAATATGATGCAACAAATGAGCAGGCAGATATAGTGATTGATCAAAATCTGAATGAAAATTTTAAGTTAATTGGAGGAATAAATTACCAAAAGCTAGCATACAGTCAGCCAAACTTTGATAAAACTGACTTTACCATGATTGATCCCTATGTTTCATTGATTTTCGATCAATCAGACTTCAATTTTCAGGTGGGAGCAAGACTTAATAACCACAGCGAATATGGAAACAACTTTGTCTGGAATGTAAACCCATCTTACCGGATCGATGCTGATGGTACAGAGATTAAGATTTTCAGTTCGTACTCAACATCCTTTATTGCCCCATCTCTTTATCAATTGTTTGGCCCCTTTGGAGCTAATACAGAATTGAAACCTGAAGAATCTCAATCTACGGAGGGAGGAATATCAGTTCGGCAGGGAGGCATTCAAATGGAGGCAGTGTATTTCTATCGAAAGGATGAAAACCTAATCATTTTCACGGATCAATATGAGAATGCAGGCGAAATGATTGAAACAGATGGAATCGAGCTTAATGGTCAATATGACCTTTCAGAGAAGTTTGACTTATCTGCAAACTACGCGTTTGTCAGAAGGCTGGATGATTCCAGACTTTACAGAATTCCATCCCATAAGTATGGTGCTTCTTTAGGATATCAATCGCTCAAAGGATTAAACATTTCATTGAATTACCTCCACACGGGAGACCGTAGGCAACAGTATTTTGATAATACCACCTTTACTGTAGAAGAAGCAGAGTTAAAAGCTTTCGATTTGTTGGATTTAGTTGCCTCATACAGGTATCAGAACTTTACTTTTTCGGGAAGTATCAATAATATTCTTGATGAGCAATATCAAGCTATTTATGGATTCAATTCAATGGAAAGAAATTATCGAATTGGTATCAAATACCAGTTTAATTAAATAGCTCATCCACAGCTTTACGCACGGAAATTTTCTGGGAGGAGATCAACTTCTCCCTTTTTTTTATCTCTTCTTTTATTTCAGGTTTCGAATAAAAGTCATCTTCTAACCGGGCATGGATACGTTCATGAAACCATTTTAATGCTTGTCTTTTTCTGTTTTCACTAAACCAGCCATTGGAGCGAGTTTTCGATACATATTTTTCTATTTCCTCCCACGATTCTTTTATTCCGGTTTTCTCAAGTGCTGAACATAATCCGACCGGAACTACCCATTCCGCTTCATTAGGAGGGAAAAGGTGAACAGCATTTTTGTAATCTTCCTTGGCTTGCTTTGCAGCTTTTAGATTATCCTTATCTGCTTTATTGATGAGTATATGATCTGCCATTTCCATAATGCCTCTTTTGATCCCTTGCAGTTCATCACCACCACCTGCCAGCATAAGTAGGAGGAAATAATCAACCATATCCTTCACTACAGTTTCACTTTGTCCTACGCCTACTGTTTCAATAATAATAACATCAAATCCTGCAGCTTCACAAAGCAAGATTGTTTCTCTTGTGCTATGCGCTACACCACCCAAACTTGATCCCGATGCAGAAGGACGAATAAAGGCGTTGGGATCTCTTGAGAGTTCATCCATCCTGGTCTTATCACCAAGAATACTCCCCTTTGTACGATTGCTGCTGGGGTCAACGGAAAGTACAGCGACTTTTTTTCCCAGACTTGTCAGCATTTTTCCAAAAGATTCAATGAATGTGCTCTTCCCAACACCGGGCACACCGGTTATTCCTATGCGGAGACTATCCTCATTTGAATCAATAACTCGATCAATAAGCTCAGCACTTAACTTCCGATCATCAGATCTTTTACTTTCCACCAATGTTATGGCCTTACTTAGAAAAACCCTGTTTCCGTTCAATAGGCCGTCTATTAAGTCTTGTAGATGAATATCAGGTGTTCGCCGAAAAGTTGAATCCATAGGACGATTATGTAAGTTTTTATTGCGTAATTTGAAGAAAAAATAGAACTCTTCTAATATGGCAATTGTGATCGTTAGTGATAAATGTTTTAATTGCATATATAATCTGAAACTAACTAACTCACCAACGAATAGACAATGTTTAGAAGATTCTGGCGGGATGTAATCCTGGGAACGTTTTTTATTATAAGCTTAATGGTCTTTTTAGGATCAGTAGCAGCTTTCAAGGTCTTTGACATGTTTGATCCAATTGGGGATGCTTTTGAGGATATGGAGTTCACGGACATCTATTTCTCCCAATTGCTTGACGATCCTATAGCAGATGAGAATGTGGTTCTAGTGAATATAGGGTTAGAGTCAAGGGCTGGAATAGCGATGATGATCGATTCGATTAGTCAGCATAACCCGGCGGTTATCGGAATGGATTCATTTTTTGATTATCCGAAAGAAGATACTCTTGGGGATATGATGTTGATGGATGCATTGAGTAGGGTAGAGAACCTGGTCATGGTAACAAAGGTTTTGTATAATCCACGTACAGATGAAATTGACTCAGTCCATATGTCTTGGCCATGGTTTACGTTTAATGCTGAACCCGCATTTGCTAATCTGATAACAGATGCAGATGTGCAGGAAGATTTGAAAATGTGCAGGGAGTTTTTCCCGACTATAACAACTTCGGATGATTCTGTTCATAAAGCATTTGCTGTGAAACTAGCCTCCTATGTGGCACCTGAAAAGGCTCAGAAATTTATTGAAAGAGGAAACGAAGTAGAAGTAATTAATTACCGGGGTAACGTGCTTGATTACGGAGCTACAAAGTTTGGGAATAAATATTATGCGCTGGACGTAGGAGATGTCTTTGGAAGTAATTACACACCGGATATTATTGAAGGTAAAGTTGTGATTTTTTGTTTTCTAGGTGAATATCTGGGTGATAGGGAAAATTTTGAAGATAAATTTTTCACTCCATTGAATGAGGTGTATATAGGAAGAGCTTTCCCGGATATGTATGGAGGAGTGATTCATGCAAATATTGTCTCAATGATCATGAATGAAAACTATATTTTTTACCTGAAAGATTGGCAGAAAATATTAGTAGGCTTCATAGGTTTGTTTTTGAATATCATGGTCTTCTCGTGGATTTACAAGAAGTTGCCAAAATGGTATGATGGGATAACAAAGATTATCCAGGTAATTGAATTTGTGGGGCTGATTTATCTGATGGTTTACTTCATGGATATCTTCAGTATGAAATTGGATTTAACATATCTACTGTTCGCAGTAGCACTTTCGGGCGATGGTCTGGAAGTATTCTATGGAGTGGTGAAAAATTCACTATCCAGGGAAGGAAGAAAAGAATTATTTAAAGTATCAAGATTATAAATTTTATAAACACCAAATATTAATTGGAACTATTATGAGAAAGTTTGTTTCTATCGCTATCACAACAATGCTGGTCTTTGCTTTTGGATTTGCCAATGGTCAGGGATACACGTTTAGAGTTTTGGCCAATAAGGGTCAGAACCAAGTAAAAAAAGATGGTGCCACTACTGCAGTCGCATTGAAAACCGGAGCTACCCTTAGCGATGGTGATGAATTGATTGCATCTCAAGGCGCTTATATCGGACTAATGCACAAGTCTGGTAAGACACTGGAAGTAAGAACTCCGGGCACTAAGAAAGTAACCGATTTAGCTAAAATGGTAGATACTAAATCTGCCAGCGTATCAAGCAGATATGCTAAATTCTTAGCCAATAAGATGAATGAGAAAGAGGAGCCAAACTACCGGGCTAAATTGAATGCTACGGGAGCGGTTTCAAGAGCTTTGGCCGGTGACGAGCAAATTCAAGTATTGATTCCTGCTGAGGATGCAAGTGTACTTGGAGACAATGCCATCTTAAACTGGGATACTCCGGAAGGAATGGAAGAAAATACGTTCATTGTGACTGTTAAAAACATTTTTGACGAGGAAATAATGAAGGAAGAAGTGATGGGTAATGCTATCGAGCTTGACTTCACTTCCAGCCAAATGCAGAATGAAGAAGGTCTTTGGATCATCAATGTAAAAGCTAAGGAAAACCAGGATGTTACTTCAGGAGATATTGCAATCAAGCGACCTGAAAATCCATCTCAGTACGATGAAGGACTTAGCAGCCTGAAAGCTGAAGTGGATGAAGACAGCCCGCTTAACAAAGTGATCTATGCTTCTTTCTACGAAGAAAATGGATTGATTGTAGATGCTTTGACAGCTATCGAAGAAGCAATCAAAATGAACCCTGAAGTAGATGATTTCAAAATCCTTAAGAAGGACATCATCGAAAGAAATGGTATTAAAGTTTACGAGGAGAAATAAGACTTCCTCCTCATATAGAAACTAATTTTCGAAACCCTGGTCCGGATGGACCAGGGTTTTTTGTTTTATATGATTATAATTAATACTCGTTGCAAACTGCATTAGCGAGAGAAATAATTTCAACTATGAAAGGAAGAACACTCAAGGTTATTTTGATAACCTACTCAATTATTATCACTATAATTTATTTTATGAGTGCTAGTAGATCGTACAAGGAAATTAATAGCTTGAATGATCATAAGCATGAATTAATTGGTGAAATCTCCGATTTAAGAAAGTCTTTGGCAAATAAATCAATTGAGTATGATGTTCTTATTATAAATATAGATTCAATTAGAATGGCACTTAAGGAATGTGAAAAATCTAAGTGATTCGCATTATCCACACCCTAAACATCCTTTCTATTGGGTTTCTATTACGTGACAATCGCTTAAACTTAAGCTCAGTTTTTTTAGCTCTCTAATGCTCTTTTGTAAAGAGTGCCCAATGAATAACCGGATATAAAAAAAGGACACCCAATTGAGTGTCCTTCTTATCTGATTTTTAATGATTCTTAATCCAATCCAATCATCACGAATGGACCCCAGTAGATTGGATCACGATATTCGTTTCGTATTTCTTTCTTCGCATCAATGAATGCCTGACGTTTGTTTCCGGTCTCAATCCACTTTCTATAGAACTTCACCATCAGTTGCTGAGTGGCTTCATCACTTACTTTAAAGAGGGACATGACGATCGTACGTGCTCCAGCGACAAGGAAAGCTCTCTGGAGTCCATAAACCCCTTCACCTGCTTGTACCTCACCAAGTCCTGTTTCACAAGCTGAGAGTACCACTAAATCTGTCTGATCAAGGGTCAGGTTCATTGCTTCATAAGCTGTTAGAATCCCATTGTCAACATTGTAGTTATACTGCGTTTGATTCAGGATATCTCCTGCACCCGCAAGTAGAAGGCCAGTCTTTAAAAGCGGGTTGTCATAAGCTGCAGTTTCGTTATACTCCTGATCCAGGTTTGCTGCTTTGGGGGCCTCTTTAAAGAAACCATGGGTGGCCACATGGAACACTCTTGGATTTGATACTTCTTTAATAGAAGTCTCACTGGCTTGTATCTCTGTGAACTTATCAATACTCCACCCTTTTCTAACCAGAAGTTCATTCAGTTCTTCAATTTCTGCTTTTGTTCCTGGGAGCGGACTCACTACTTCAGCAGTAGCTCTGGTCAAACCTGAAGTCGCTAAAGGCTGTCCGGGTTGGGTTTGCAGATAGAATTGAGGATTTCCGAACATCATGGCATACTCCTTTTCAGCCACCACTTTTGTCCTGATTTTGTTCATGAAAAGGTCCTTTGTATTACTAATCAACAGGATGTTGGAGTTGTCAAGCACATATTTTCCATCCGGTGTAGGTATGGCTTCCAGATTAATTTGGTTATAAACCCCATCCGGAGAAAGGTACAAAGTAGATACGGCACCAACTTCATCCTGAATAGGTTTCCAGTATGATTCATAAGAATACTTATCCTCGATCTTGTACTTAATACTATTGCGGTACGTTTTCAAGTACTTACTCTCAAGATCCTTTCCATTTTCCAAGAGGATCATTTTAGGTTCTGATCTTGGATTACCTTTTACATAAAGCAAAGCATACATCACTGAGTCAGTAAATACATGATCAAAAACCCTGAATCGCACCATTTCTATGGCTACTTCATTCTCGCCTAATGCGCTCTTCACATCCTCCCATAAAACCTGCCTGCTATCAGCACTTTGGGAGAATAGCTCCGATTTTAAACTTATATTCTTTTCCAGTAACTCAACGTCATTAGAAAGTTTAACAGGGTCAATACCATTTTCCACTAAATCCTGAGTGCTCATGGACAAAGCAGCTGTTAGGAGTTCTTTGTCATCAACCCATTTGGTGTACATATCAATGAGTTCTTCGTCATTGCTATTCATGATTCGCTGACGAACCTTAATGGAGGAGTTAAGTAGCAAGGCTTTCGTCAGAAGGGCGTTGTTATACATTTCGCCGATATATTTTGAACTTCTGTTCCTACTTACAATCAGCGTATTGTAAAACTCATAATCGCCTTTTATGGTATTCCAAAACTTTGCTTTTTCACGCTCACTTAGGGCAGGAAAATATTCCCGAATAAAGTTCTTATAGTTAGCCAAAACAGCTTCCATTTCACTTTGAGCATTTTTATAATTGGCTTGCATGAAATAGGTCTTGCTTAGTTTTGACTGAACCTTCACATACTCCGGGTGTGTATTGTTGAATACGCGCTGATATTGCTTTTGGGCGTCTTCATAATAATCCTCTGCTTGCGCATAGTTTTTCTGCTTGTAAAAAATATCACCTTTTAATACCAATGCAGTAGCTGCGTTAATGTTGTTTCGCTTACCTATTTTTTTCTTCCAAATTGCTTCAGCCTGATTGAGATAGGTGAAGGCGAGCGAGTAATTGCCTGCAGCAATGTTGGCTATTGCCATGTTCTTTAAAATCTCAGCGTACGTTGGATTACTTGACCCTAGCTTTTTACCAATGATATTTTCTGCTTCCTGAAATAAAGTTTGAATCTGAGGGAGTGGCTTATCTTGATAAAAATACACAAGTGCCAGTTTTGATGTTGAGTTCCCGACATCCACGTGCTCAGGGCCAAACTTGTCTTTTTGGATTTTGATCGCGTTTTTTAGCAAGGTTTCAGCCTTATCATAGTCACCAATCATGGTGTAAACATCTGCCAACTGGAGTATGGAAGGAACTACTTTTGATGATGTTTCTCCAAAAATGCTTGTAGAAATTGTATTAGCTCTTCTAGCCTGTTGTTCTGCCGCAGTATAATCACCTTTTATCAGGTTTAATCTTGCATTGAGCACAAGTGTTTGATTGAGGTGACGACTTGTATTTCCAAATTGATCTGTTTTTTCTTTTAAAGACTCGTTCAGCAACTCTGCAGCATCCGAATATCTACCAATGCTTGTATATAATCCTCCTAAATCATCCTGAAAGCTCAGGCCAGATGCATCCGTAGTAAGTGCCCCGGACCTACGCAAGTCCTCAGAATCATAAATATGATCCTCTGCCTCGTCATACTCTCCTTTGATTGTAAGCAATTTTGCTTTGGTAATGAAAGCAGAACCGAGGTAGCTTTTAGCTTCATCGGTTTTGACATTTCCTATTATTCGAATAGCCTCATCGATATTCTTGGTTGCCTTTTCATATTCACCAATACTAATTTGAAGACCTGCTATCTTTTCAAGTTCTTTTCCATATTCAATATCCTGATTGTCAAACTTTATCCGAGCAGCCAACAAAGCATCATCCAGGATTTCAGAAGCTTTGCCATAGTTGTCAGTTTCCTGGTAAAATTTTGCCAGGTGATTCATGATGTTCAGGTATTCAAAATGCCCTTTGGTTATTTCCGGCTCTACAATTTCATGGAAACTCTTATCATAGATTTCCTTTGCCTCAGTAAATTTATCCGTATAGTCGACGTAGTAATTAGCGAGTCCTACTTTACTTAAGTGGTATTCCGGGGCATCTGAGCCTAGTAAAAACTCCTTGATCTTAAGAATTTCTGTATCATAAGCTTCAGTATTTTTATGCCGTCCAGCATACAACGCAACCCTTTTAGCTAACTCTAGCAACTCTATTCGCTCTGAGTGGAACTCGGGAATGGTTGGACTAGCGAGCATCTTATTAATCTTATCCTCCATCCTTCTAATGTCCTGATCGGCTAGATCAAAGGTCAAATCCATCTTATCTTCAGCCAGGTTGAAAACACTGGTTTTATCAAACTCTCTAAGTGATTTTTTGAAATCTGCAGCGGTTATTTTTAGTCGGGCATTTTGTCCATTCCGATAGTAAGCCCGCATCAGATTTGCCTGCATGGTCATTACTGTATTGTGTGATAGATCATACTTTCTTACCGCCCAGATGTATGCATCCTCATACAGTTTCGCCTGAGCGTCAATAGACAATCCGTTTTCTTCTAAGAGTTTAGCATTCAAAAATGCATTTTGTGACCATAGCAAGTGACTTTTCTTCAGGTTATCATCAACCCATTGCAGGTTAGTAATAAATGCAGAATCTGCTGACTGATAATCTCCCATGTGCCTAAGTGAGTTGGCTTTTACGATCATCATCTTAGCAAACTCTTCCTTTCTCTCTTCCTGCTCATCCTTGTCACCGGCAGATGACATTGCTCTTTGTAAATAATAGTTGGTTTGCTGATTTACCAATTTAATGGCATCTCTGTAGAAACCTTTTCCAGACAACACCTGAGCCCTCTTCACATCCAGCTCTGCTTGAATATCTTCAATTAATGATCCTGAAGCCTCGAAAGCGGTAGCTGCTTTTGATATAAACTCACCAGCCGTTTTAAAATTTCCATAAGAGATAAGTACACCAGCGGCTTCCATTAATATGAAACCATGTTCCGCACTTTCAACACCATTCACTTGCTCGCTCATAGTGATTGCTTCCTCTAATGGTTTCATGACACTGACCAGTTCCCCCAGCCCAACATTGATTTTAGCTTCTTTCACAAGACCAATAGCATTGTATGGGTTATTGTAGCTTAAGCTTTTGGTAGCTTTCTTTTTTAGCTTTTCAATTTGTTTTCTGGCCTTCGAATAATCACCCGATTCGTATTTTTCGTCGGCTTTCTCAATGTACTTTTGATATTGTGCATTTGTAGTGGTGTAGCATAACAACAGCACTACCACTATGGCGGTTTGGAAATATTTCATTTTCAAATTGGATTTTCTATCGAATAAAGTTATCGAAAAAGCGAGAACTATCAGCTCATCATTTTGTTAAGAATTCTAATTGCTGCTTTAGATATGATTGTACCTGGACCAAAGATGTCTGTAACCCCTTTTGAAAGCAGTCCTTCATGATCACTTTCAGGAATAATACCACCTGCTACAACTAAAATATCTCCACGTCCTTGTTTTTTCAACTCTTCTATCAATTCTGGAATTAATGTTTGGTGGCCACCAGC
This sequence comes from Ekhidna sp., assembly GCF_040220215.1. GTDB lineage: Bacteria > Bacteroidota > Bacteroidia > Cytophagales > Cyclobacteriaceae > Ekhidna. The sequence continues at coordinate 496,786 of NZ_JAVJTR010000011.1, read as the reverse complement.
CAGGGATGAAGCTCCAACAATATGCACATCGTTTTCAATGGCTTGCTTTGCGACCTCTTCAGGGGTTTGAAATAACGGCCCAATATCTACATCAAATCCTAGGTCGGCAAAGGAGGTTGCAATCACTTTGGCTCCACGGTCATGTCCGTCTTGTCCCATTTTAGCGATCATTATTCGTGGACGTCTACCATCAAATTCTTCAAACTTATCCGAAAGCTCGAGTGCTTTCTTGAAGTCTTCATTATTTTTAATTGCAGATGAATACACGCCGGATATAGTTCGATTTGTGGCCTGAAATCTACCAAAAACTTTTTCCATAGCCAGCGAAATTTCGCCAAGTGTGGCACGCTCTCGAGCGGCATCTATGGCCAATTCCAATAGGTTTCCGTTTGATTTCGCTCCTTCTTCAAGGTTTTTTAATGCAAGTTGAGCATTATCCTCATTTCTGGAAGATTTGACACTATTGATTCGATCTATTTGCTTTTTTCGAACCTGATTATTGTCCACAACCAGTAGCTCCATCTCTGTTTTTTCATCGGTGATAAATTTATTTACTCCAATGATAGATTCTTCACCTGAATCAATTCGAGCTTGTTTTTGAGCTGCAGCTTCTTCTATTTTCATTTTCGGGTATCCTGCCTCAATGGCTTTTGACATGCCACCCATTTCTTCAACTTCCTGTATGATTTTCCAGCTATTCCCAATTAAATCGTGAGTCAGCTTCTCAACATGCTTCGATCCGCCCATCGGATCCACCACTTTGGTTACATTGGTTTCTTCCTGCAAATAAATTTGAGTGTTTCTGGCAATTTTAGCCGAGAAGTCGGTTGGCAATGCAATAGCTTCATCCAAGGCATTGGTATGTAGTGATTGGGTGTGTCCGAGGACTGCAGCAAGTGCTTCAATGGTAGTTCTAGCCACATTATTATAGGGATCCTGGGCTGTTAAGCTATAGCCTGAAGTCTGACTGTGGGTCCTCAACGCCATGGACTTTTCATTCTTAGGGTTGAATTCTTTGATTATTCGTGCCCACAATACCCGCGCAGCTCTCATTTTGGCTATCTCGGTAAAGAAATTCATTCCAATTCCCCAGAAAAAAGAAAGCCGTGGAGCGAAAGAATCAATATCTATTCCCGCTTTTATCCCAGTTCTCACATACTCCAGTCCGTCAGCAAGCGTAAATGCCATTTCCAATTCCGCAGTGGCTCCAGCTTCATGCATATGGTATCCACTGATGCTAATGGAGTTAAACTTGGGCATTTTCTGAGAGGTATACTTGAAGATGTCAGCAATGATTCTCATCGATTGAGCTGGTGGGTATATATAGGTGTTCCGCACCATAAACTCCTTCAAAATGTCATTTTGAATAGTTCCGGTGAGTAGTTCCGGTGATACACCTTGCTCTTCAGCAGCTACAATGAAAAAGGCCATTATCGGAATTACTGCGCCATTCATGGTCATCGAGACGGACATTTTATCCAGTGGTATCTGATCGAAGAGGATTTTCATATCCTCCACCGAATCAATAGCTACTCCTGCCTTTCCTACATCTCCTTTTACACGAGGATTGTCACTATCATACCCACGATGTGTGGCTAAGTCAAAAGCAACTGACAGTCCTTTTTGGCCGGCTGCAAGATTTCTTCTGTAGAAGGCATTGGATTCTTCTGCTGTACTAAAACCGGCATATTGGCGAATAGTCCATGGACGAGAAGTATACATAGTGGCGTATGGCCCCCGTAGAAAAGGTGGTGCTCCAGCTGAAAATCCCTCCTGTAAAAACTTTATTTCTTTCATTATTTCAGCTTTTCTTTTACCTCTTGAATAATTCTGTCTGTCAAAACTTCTACATAGTAAGACCCACCGCACTGATCTGAATATTCTTCAATTCCACTTTCTTCACGAATCAGGTTACCTGTATTTCTACTAATCCTTGAATCCCCGGTGACTGTTGAAAAATCGATAGAATGAGTACCACCTAAAATACTGGCGAGACCGGCGGTTGTGTTAACAAACCATTGATGTTCATCAGATTTGTGTTTAGGTACGTTTGTGTGAATTTGAACATCAGATCGATTCAATAAAAATCTTAAAGCCCGAAGCGAAGAAATTTCCAAAAAGAAATCTGAGTAGGCAGTGCGGTAAATATGAGTTTTGTCCGAAAGGCCTTTTAGTATCGATGATATTTGAGAAATCGGGTTCGTTGAAATAGGTGATTCAAAGCAATTCCCCTCTGGAGCACTAAGGAAGCCATTAATTCCCCTTAAATCAAAGGATTTAGATGAGCGTATAGCGATATCACAAATATCCCTGTCCACATTTTTTAAAGCTGATTCAAAATCAACATCCTCGTTCACTTTAAGAATGATTCCATCACAACCACCCATTAATGCTTTTAGAATATTTTTGTTGGTATTTTTTTCATCATCTACTTCTACTTCCTCATAAAGTTTCCACTTGTGTGACCCAATGCCTTCAAAGTAGTCTTGCAAATATTTCAGGTCGTCAAGATCGCTGGTATCATAGTAAGCCTCGAGGTTAATTTCTGCATTGTTTTTCCAGGTCAACTCTCTGTCAGGATCAGCTCCCTTAAGCTGTTTTTCAGCCAATTGCTTCCACTGTTCCTTATTTGTTGCTGGAAATATATCTAAGTTAAGATCTTTCAAAATGGTAGCTTTTGCAATGAATAATTCACGAAATTAGACCAGAAACAGCACCTTAAGAAAAATTGTATTTTTTAAAGAATTTTCAATTGAAAATGCTGTTATTAGAACATAGGAAACTATTTGAAAAAGTCAAGGGGTAAATCCATTTTTTTAAGAAAAAAAAATCAAACATATTTGATGCCCTTTCCGAAAATGAGAGGGTCACCTAAGCCAATATAAACCACTTATAACGCTAATCGAAAATGCATGAATTAATATGGAAAAACTGCCTTGAGTATATAAAAGAGCGGATTCCAAGCCAAAGCTTTAGCACTTGGTTTGAACCGATAAACCCTTTAAAGTCAGAGGGTAACGTTCTTACTATTCAAGTCCCCAGTCAGTTTTTCTATGAGTGGTTAGAAGAGCACTATGTTCATATCCTAAAAGAGGCGATTGCCAAGGAGATGGGGGAGGATGCAAGATTGGAATATTCTGTTGTTGTAGAAAACGAAGAATCAAAGAAAACTCAGCCCACCTCCCTGAAAATCAACCACCTAGCTGATAGGAATGGAAGTAATGCTAATGGCATCAATACTGCATTTATCGACGATCTTAAGAATGAAAATAATTTAAATCCCACTTACTTATTTGATAATTTTATTGAAGGGGATTGCAATAGACTAGGACGTTCTGCTGGATATGCTGTTGCGAAAAAGCCGGGGATTACTTCATTCAATCCTCTTATGATTTATGGTGGAGTAGGTTTGGGCAAAACACATTTGGTGCAAGCGATTGGCAATCACATCAAAAAGGAAGATGCATCGAAGAAAATCATATACGTGGCTTCTGAAAAATTCACGAATCAATTTATTGATTCGTTAAAGAATAATAATGTTCAGAGCTTCATCTCTTATTATAGAGGAGTGGATATTCTTATTCTCGATGATGTTCAGTTTTTGAGAGATAAGGAAAAGACACAGGAAATCTTCTTTCATATATTTAATCACCTTCATCAATCCGGAAAGCAGATCGTAATGACAAGCGATTGTGCACCTAAAGACCTGAAAGGCCTGCAAGAGCGTTTGGTTTCCAGATTTAAATGGGGTCTTACTGCCGATCTTCAACAGCCTGCTTTTGAAACCAGAATGGCCATTATCCAACGAAAGATTCAGGAAGATGGCATTCACATTCCGGAAGAGGTGATCGAATATATTGCCTATACGGTCGACACCAATATCCGGGAGCTGGAAGGAGTGATTGTTTCACTGATTGCCCATGCCTCACTAATGCGTGTTGAGGTAGACCTTGAGCTGGCTAAGAGGGTACTTAAGAACATCGTGAAAGAAATTGATTCAGAGGTTGGGATTGATTACATCCAAAAAACAGTTTCTGACTATTTCCATGTAGGCCAGGATGATCTGAAAGCGAAAACTCGCAAAAAGGAAATAGTGATCGCTCGTCAGGTTGCGATGTATTTTTCCAAAGATTACACCAATCATTCCCTAAAATCAATAGGGTATCATTTTGGAGGAAGAGATCATAGTACAGTGATTCATGCCCTTCAGTCAGTAAATGACATGATGGACACTGATGCGAAATTCAGATATTCTGTAGATGAATTGAAGAAAAAGCTGAAAATGCGTACGGCTTAACGTCTAAACGGAAAGTACACTTTTCTTCCTCTTTCGTCTATTCCGATTACATCAAATCGTCCTCTGATATTTTCAAGGATTTTGGCAAGCTCTTCTGGCTTGTCTATTTCTTTGTTGTTGATCCGGGTGATAATAAAACCTTTAGGAATTCCAAGCCCCGCAAAAAAGCCATTAATCTTGTAATCAATCACTTTTACACCGCTATTGATTCCAAGTAAGTCCCGCTCAACTTTCGACACACTTTCGAATGTAGCTTCAAGGTCTTCTGCAAAATAGATATCTCTTTTTATGATGGAGGTAGTCCCATCGCGATTTGTCAAAATCAATTCCTTATTAAGCATTTCATTATCACGCTCCACAAGCATATTCAGTTTATCTCCAGGATAGCTTTTTGCAATCAACTCCTCAAGGTTTGCTTTATTATTTATTTGCTTCCCGCTTACTTTTCGTATGACATCACGCTTTCTCAAGCCTGCTTTGTCAGCGGCACTCCCATCCTTCACCTCAGTAATTAATACCCCATCTAAGTCTTCAATGCCTATTCTTGAGGCTAGCTCACTGTCAATATCAATGAAGTCAGCACCAGTAAAAGCCTTCTGCACCTCGCCATATTTCACAAGATCATTGAACACTTTCTTTACAATATTGACCGGAATTGCGAACCCATATCCGGCATAAGATCCTGTCCTTGAAAGAATAGCCGTATTAATTCCAATGAGTTTACCTGCAGAGTTGACCAATGCCCCGCCACTATTTCCAGGATTAATCGCAGCATCTGTTTGTATGAAACTTTCGATCGGAAATTTGTCACGCAGGATATTGATGTTACGCCCTTTTGCACTTACTATCCCAGCTGTAACCGTTGATGTGAGATTAAAAGGATTACCAACTGCCAGAACCCATTCACCTACTTTCACTTGTTCAGAATCACCCTTTTCAATGACAGGTAGCTCACCGGAATTTATTTTTACAACTGCTAAATCCGTACTCGGATCTCTTCCGATGAGCTCAGCCTGAAAACTTTTTTTACCTGCAATCACTGTAATTTCATCAGCATCCATAATCACATGATTGTTGGTAACAATGTATCCATCATTTGAGAAGACAACTCCTGAACCACTTCCAACACGCTGTGAAGATCTTGGCTCGAAAAACCAATCCATCCATCCCCCAGTTCTATATTCTATCTCACTGAGTGTTTGGATGAAAACGACGCTTCCAGTGCTTTTCTCTGAGGCCTCAACAAAATTTTCATTAGGTACTTTTGATGGATAGGAAACCGTGCTGATTTGAGGAGTAGGCGATTCCTCCACGATTGGCTGTTGGACAAATTCTTCACTTTCTTTCTTTTTGGTAAATCTATCTACAAGCAGTGCTCCACACATTCCTGCTATCAGGCCAAGTGCTATTGTCTTTATTGTCTTCATGGTCATTTGTTGAAGTTTGCTTGAAATTAAACTGAATCGTCGCAAAAATTGATCCATAGGACTGTTAAAAAATGCAAACTCTTACCTTTGCCGGTCACCTCGTAAAGGAAGGTGTGAAGAAAGTTGAAAATGAAGAAAAGAAATATAGCCATTCTTGGCTCTACAGGTTCAATAGGAACACAAGCTTTGGATGTGATAAGAAGGCATCCGGATCATTTCCAGGTAGAAGTATTGACAGCTCAAAATAGTGCCGACCTCTTAATTACTCAGGCGCTTGAGGTTAAACCAAACTGTGTGGTTATTGCTAATGAAGCATTATATCAGCAAGTATTTGATGCATTGGATCCGCATGATATCAAGGTCTATGCTGGTGTAAATGCGCTTGCTTCTGTTGTGGAAATGGAATCAATTGATATGGTATTAACTGCGCTTGTTGGATACTCCGGATTGCTCCCAACCATAAGGGCTATAAATGCCGGTAAAACAATTGCGTTGGCTAATAAAGAAACACTGGTAGTAGCGGGTGAAATGATAACAAAGCTTGCTCAGGAAAGAGGTGTAAATATTTTACCTGTTGATTCCGAGCATTCAGCAATTTTTCAATGCATTGTTGGAGAATTCCAGAACCCAATCGAAAAGTTGATTCTGACTGCTTCCGGTGGTCCTTTTAGAGGTAAGAATCGGAAATTGCTTGCTTCTGTGACAAAGGAACAAGCTTTGAAACACCCAAACTGGGATATGGGAGCGAAGATCACGATTGATTCGGCCACTATGATGAACAAAGGTCTCGAAGTAATTGAGGCAAAGTGGCTGTTCGGAGTTTCCCTGGATCAAATTGAAGTGGTAGTGCATCCTCAATCTATTATTCATTCAATAGTTCAGTTTGAAGACGGATCAATGAAGGCACAAATGGGATTTCCTGATATGCGTGTACCAATACAGTATGCCATGTCATATCCTGCAAGGCTAAAAGCTGATTACCCCAGGTTTGATTTTATAAACTATCCTGAATTGACTTTTGAAAAACCGGACATAAAAACTTTTCGTAACCTTGGACTTGCTTTTGAAGTTGCTAAAGAAGGTGGAAATCAACCATGTATTTTGAACGCTGCAAACGAAATTGCTGTTCAAGGATTTCTAGAGGATAAGGTTGGTTTCCTCGAGATTTCAGATGTGATTGAAAGCTGCCTGAAAAAGGTGAGCTATATTCGCAACCCGGAATTAGACGATTTTATTCAAACTGACAAAGAAACAAGGGCCCGGGCGCTCGAATTGATACGATAATGGAAACTTTAATAATGGTAGCGCAGCTTCTTTTGGGGCTGTCAATCTTGGTGGGAGTGCATGAATGGGGGCATATGGTGGCTGCCAAGGCCTTCGGAATGCGTGTGGAGAAGTTCTCAATTGGTTTCCCCCCGAAAATCTGGGGAAAGCAAATTGGTGAGACCGAATATTCAATTGGAGCTATTCCATTAGGCGGATTTGTGAAAATCACTGGGATGATCGATGAATCTTTGGATACAAAGAGCATGAGCGCTGAGCCAGAGCCCTATGAGTTCAGGGCAAAACCAGCCTGGCAAAGACTAATAGTGATGATGGGCGGGATCATTGTAAATGTGGTTACCGGAATCATTATTTTCATTGGCCTTGCTTTAGCAAACGGTGAAGCTTTTTTGCCAAAAGAAGAATTAAATAAGCATGGTATTGTTGCCTATGATTTAGGCGAACAGCTTGGATTCAAAACAGGAGACAAGGTACTGTCAATAAATGGTAAAGAATATTCAAGATTCTCGGATCTGTTAAGCCCTGACCTTTTGCTTGGTTCTGATAATTACTATACCGTATTGAGAGATGGACAAGAAGTCAAAGTGGAGATGCCAAATGATTTCATTGACAAATTCGCTGATAAGAAAAATCGAGAAAACGTTATTATTCCCAGGTGGCCATTTTACGTAGAGTCGGTTATGCCGGGAAGTAATGCCGATAAGGCAGGCCTTAAAGACGGGGATAGAATTGTTGGCATTAATGCAGAGCCGATCAAATATTTTGATGAGCTGAGTACCTCACTAGAGGGACTTAAAGGAGAAGTTGCTTCTTTTGAAATTCTTAGGAGCGGTGAAAAAATTGATCTGGAAATACCAGTGAGTGAAGATGGCACGATCGGTTTTTATCAATACAGGGAGCTAAATTATGTGACTCGCGATTTTACTTTTGGTGAAGCTATTAACGAAGGAACCTACAATGCATTTGCTGTCGTATGGCTCAATATTAAGGGATTTCAGAAGATGATTGCCGGCGATGTGGATGTTAGAAAGTCCTTGTCAGGACCTATCAGAATTGCTACATTTTTTGGAGGCACCTGGGATTGGAACAACTTCTGGAGAATAGTAGGATTGCTTTCTATGGTTCTTGCTTTCATGAACTTCTTGCCAATTCCCGCTTTAGATGGTGGGCATGTTATGTTCTTGACATGGGAAATAGTAACCGGCAGAAAACCATCGGATCGATTCCTTGAAAATGCTCAAAAAGTAGGGATGGTCATTCTACTATCGTTGATGGCTTTTGTGATCATCAACGATACCATTAGCTTATTCTAAAAATCATTGTCTGACTCCTCTGACTCTGGTGTTGGAGGAGCTTCTCTATAGATTTCAAATTCAACTCGGCGGTTCAGTTTTCGGTCTGCTTCAGTGACCTCATTTGCAATGATAGGCTTGGTATCACCATATCCTTCAGCTTCTACTCGCTCCTTAATGATACCAGCAAAAATCACAATGTAGTCCCTGATATTCTGGGCTCTCTCCTTAGAAAGTTGGAGGTTCTTCGCGGGATCTCCAACAGAATCCGTATGACCGGATATACGAAGTTTAAAGTCAGGGTTGTCGTATAAAAAGTTGACAACCTTATTTAAATCAGCATACATTTCCGTTTTCAATTCTGCCTTCCCTACATCAAATTCGATGGATTCAAACTTCATTTTTGAGGCCAGAGGTTCTGTGACCTTGTTTAGCTCCATCGGACCGTCGAGATAGAAGACTTCTTCAATTCTGAAGAAATCGTCCCCCTGAAGAACCAGAAGGTATTTCCGTTGATTAATTAAGTCAAATTCAAATGAGCCGTCAGACTTAAGAAATTTGGGTGCAACTTCATTGCCCTTCTCCAAATCAATAATGGACACAATTCCCTGAAATGGCACTCCGGTAAGCGAATCGGTTAGTGTTCCTGTAACTGTAGTGGTTGCTTCCGGCTGTGCCTCCATTGGAAGCGGAAATGAATAAATGTCTTGTTTATTCAAATCCCTGGTGGACGAACGTGCATAAAAAAGTAACTCAGATTCAGAGTCAATAGTAAAATAGAACTCACTTCCTCGACCATTTACCAATGGCCCAATATTTTGAGGCTCTGTCCAATAGCCATTGACATGGTAAGCCTTATAAATATCAAATTCCCCAAAATTGTACAGTTGTCCTTGAGAGCTGAAATATAACACCTCGTAAACCGGATGGTAAAATGGACTCACGTCATTCTGACGAGTATTGATGACCGGGCCCATATTCAGAGCTGCTGACCATCTTCCTTTTTCATCTTTTACTGTATAATAAATATCAGATAGGCCGAATCCGCCTAACCGGTCTGAAGCGAAAAATAAAGTATCTCCAGCATGGGAAAGTGCCGGATGAGAGTCCCAGGCCAAACTATTTACACTAACGCCTAAATTTTCTGGTCTTGTCCATGTGCTATCCTCTTGCAACTTGGCAATGAATAGATCACAATCCCCATATGAGTCTGGGGAATCACACCTAGAGAAAACCAAAGTTTTCCCGTCCCCGCTCAGGCATGGTGAACCTTCATTATAATGTGAGTTTAATTTTTCAATTGGCTTAGCTTTTGACCAGGTTCCATAAGGATCCTTATGACTAAAAAACAGATCCTCATCCTCCCTGAATCGAATTGTTTCATCCACTTTCTTGCGTTTTGAGGTAAAGACTAAAATATCATTATGAATATTGAGAGAAGGCCCATAATCTGCACTGGAGCTATTCACCAGCATGCCCATATTCAAAAGAACTCCTCTTGGAGGCTGCAGGGTATCAATTAATTTTCTATGCTCAACAAGTTCATAGTAGTAGTCGATAGGTACGAACTGCTCGGCGGCTTGTCGGTTCAGGGAGTCATAATACAGCTCAATTTCTTTAATATTGATACCTTGATAGTGATGACGAAGCACCATTCTATAGAGTGTTTTAGCTTCATCAGGATCACCAAAGAGTTCCGTCATTTTGGCAAGCCGCCAAATTAGCTTTGTATCTTTATAGAAATTTCGAATACCAAAACGACTTACATAGTCTTTTAGTGCTCCGTATAGTTCTTCCCATTTTTCAGCTCTATCCAGCTCAATGATCCGCTCTAATTTCTGTTTGTTAAAATATTCGGGATATTTATTGATTCCCTTAAATTCATATGCATTGAAAACAGCATCTTTCGGAACGGAATCAGTGACTATCTGCACTTCCTTACCGCCTCTTTGGGCAGTCACCCAAAAAGTACTTAGAACTAAAAAAAGTCCAATATGGCGATGGAAATTCAGGCGCATGCTGTCGATTCGTCAGTAAAAATTAAAATTAATTTAAAGTTAGCACTATTTGTTATCAGCTTCTACTTTGGCATAGCGATTGACAATTATATACCTTTCACAAAAACGCAGTGATGTGTTTGAATTATCTGACACATTGACATTTTATGAACGACGCTAATTTAAAATCAATTTTTATACCTGAATTTGTAGATGAAGACTCGGAAGAATTGATCCAAATCATTTCTCCGGAGGATACTCAGATGACTGAATCTGACCTTCCGAAAAACCTACCTATTCTGCCAATTCGAAATACGGTTCTTTTTCCTGGGGTTGTTTTGCCTATTACTGTTGGTAGAACAAAATCTATCCGATTGGTAAAGAAGGCCTACAGAGGAGATCGGATTATCGGAGTGATCGCTCAGAAGAATGTGAAAACAGAAGAACCTTCATTCAAGGATTTGTATGACGTAGGAACCGTAGCGAAAATATTGAAAATGATTGTGCTTCCGGATGGAAATACCACTATTATTATTCAGGGACAAAAACGGTTTAAAATCACTGAGCAAGTTCAGGAAGAGCCACATCATATTGTCAATTATCAGCTATTTCCTGATCAAAAGAACGGGCTACCAAAGAAAGAGCAAAAAGCGATTATTCAATCGCTGAAAGACACAGCTACAAAGATCATGGGGTTGAGTCCTGAAATCCCTAAAGAGGCAAGGGTAGCAGTAGATAACATTGACAGCTTTAATTTCCTGACCCACTTCCTTTCCTCAAATGTAAACGCAGAGGTTAGCGATAAGCAGTCCCTGTTGGAAATGGACGACCCAAAAGCCCGATCAGAGAAGCTACTTCAGTTTATGCTGAAGGATTTGCAGATGCTGGAGCTAAAGCAGGAGATTCAAGAAAAAGTTCACACGGATATAGACCAGCAGCAGAGAGACTACTTCCTAAGACAGCAAATCAGGATTTTGCAAGATGAACTGGGTCAAGACGGACCTGATCAGGAAGTGGAAGCCTTACGTAAGCGCGGAGAAAAGAAAAACTGGCCGGGTGAGGTGAATGAACACTTCGAAAAAGAATTGGATAAAATCTCACGAATGAACCCGGCAGCAGCGGAATTTCCGGTTGCTATGAGCTATGCAGAATTGCTTGTGGATTTACCATGGAATGAAGTTACTGAGGATAATTTCGATCTTAAAAACGCTAGAAAGGTTTTAGATCGTGATCACTTTGGATTGGAAAAAGTGAAGGATCGAATCATTGAATATCTGGCGGTTCGAAAGTTAAAGCAAGATCTCAAGGGACCGATTTTGTGTCTTTACGGCCCTCCCGGAGTAGGTAAGACCTCATTAGGAAAATCAATTGCCGATGCACTTAATCGAAAATATGTTCGTATGTCATTAGGTGGAGTGCACGATGAGGCTGAAGTGAGAGGCCATCGAAAAACCTACATTGGAGCAATGCCGGGAAAAATCATTCAAAATCTGAACAGAGCGAAATCGTCCAATCCGGTTTTTATTTTAGATGAAATTGATAAAGTAAGCTCTGATTTCAGAGGAGATCCGTCTTCAGCATTATTAGAGGTTCTGGACCCGGAACAAAACTCAACTTTCAAGGACAACTATCTGGAGGTAGACTATGACCTATCTAAGGTTCTATTCATTGCAACGGCAAATTCTTTAGATTCCATTCAGCCTCCTTTAAGAGATCGTATGGAGATTATTGATATAAGTGGCTATACATTGGAGGAAAAAGTGGAAATAGCGAAAAAACACTTAATTCCAAAACAACGAAAAGAGCATGGGCTGAAAGGAACTGACATTTCTTTTGATAAAACTGCTGTTGCTAAATTAATCAATGATTACACCCGTGAATCCGGGGTTAGAAGTCTGGAAAGAAAGATTGCAGCTGTAATTCGATCTGTTGCAAAATCTGTGGCGATGGAAGAGGAATACGATAAGAAAATTAATGCCACTAGAGTTCGAGAAATTCTTGGTCCGGAGACTTTTGATAAAGATAACTATGAAGATAACTCTGTTCCTGGAGTGGTAACCGGTTTAGCCTGGACGCCTTCTGGAGGAGATATTTTGTTTATTGAGTCTTCTTTGAGCCGCGGAAAAGGTAAGCTTACCCTTTCCGGTCAGCTTGGAGATGTTATGAAGGAGTCAGCGGTGGCTGCATTATCTTATTTACGGTCTCATTCAAAGGAGATGGGTATTGATCACAGGGTTTTTGATAATTATGACCTTCATGTTCATGTACCAGCAGGAGCAATACCGAAAGATGGGCCATCCGCAGGAATTACAATGCTTACCTCATTAGCATCTGTTTTTACCCAAAGGAAGGTGAAGAAGCAACTAGCTATGACTGGTGAGATTACTCTTAGGGGAAAGGTTCTTCCTGTTGGTGGAATCAAAGAAAAAATTCTGGCAGCAAGGAGAGCAGGCATCAAGGAGATTATAATGTGTAAACGGAATGAAAAAGATTTAGAGGAAATAAATCAGGTATACCTGAAAGGTTTGAAAATTCATTTTGTAGAATATGTACCTGATGTACTTGAAATTGCGTTAACCAAGCAAAAAGCCGATAATCCGATTGAGTTTATCCTTCCCGAAGAAAAGAAAGATTGAAATTTTTAATTGCTATAGCATTTTTGATTCCACTATACGGGTGGACGCAGATAGGAGGGCAGTCTGGATATCAGTCCTTAAATATTACTAGCAACCCTCGTGCAGCAGCCCTCGGTGGAACTACAGTGTCTTTGGCAGATGGTGATGTTTCACAATTTTTTGAAAACCCGGCCACTCTGGATTCAGTGCGATCGCAGAATCTTTTTTTTCATTTCAATCCATATTTTGCTGATGTATTCGTCTATTCAGGTGTATATACTTTTAATATAGGAAATGTGGGAAATTTTGCCTCGGGGATCAATTATGTGAATTATGGTTCATTTGAATTGACGGATGAAACAGGAGGCCAGTTTGGAATTTTTAGTGCCCAGGATTACACTTTTCTAGTGGGCAAAGCACATCAGCTAGGGCCGTTTACATTGGGTGCTAACCTTAAATTGACGCATTCTTCTATAGAAAATTATGGATCTACTGCTGTATTAATGGATATTGGTGGTGTTTTTCGGGTGAATAAAAACTGGACGGTAGGCATGGTATTTAAAAATATAGGGGCTAGAGTATCAGAATACACCCCATTCTCATCACCCCAAATTCCTTTTGACATTAAATTGGGAACTACATTTAAACCGGAATATATGCCGTTGCGATTTACATTGACCAGTACCAACTTGGTAGATGATAACTTAAGCCTTGAACAAGAGTCCACCGGACGGAGCAGCAAGTCTATAGATAAAATGTGGAAGCGCGTGAACCTAGGAGCAGAGGTTTTGTTAAGTAAGAACTTTCAATTTCTGATAGGATATAGCCATAAAAGAAAGCAGGAGTTGAGATTGAAAGAAACGGGCGGAGGAGCCGGTTTTTCGTATGGACTTATGGTGAAAGTAAAGCGAATTGAGTTTCGATTTTCACGGGCCACCTATCATGTGGCAGGCGGAAGCAGTTTTATAAGCTTGCGGACTGATTTAAATGACTTTAAGAAAATTTTATGAGCGAAATAAAAAACGATTTAACACCGAGACAGATAGTTGAAGAGTTAGATAAGTACATCATCGGACAAAAAGATGCAAAAAGAAATGTAGCGATTGCCTTGAGAAACCGATGGAGAAGGATGAATGTGAAGGAGGAAATCCAGGGTGAAATCGTCCCCAATAATATTCTGCTTATAGGATCAACTGGAGTCGGTAAAACAGAGATAGCCAGAAGGCTGGCAAAAATCGCTGACGCGCCCTTCACAAAAGTTGAGGCATCTAAATTCACTGAAGTGGGCTATGTAGGTCGTGATGTCGAAAGCATGGTTAGGGACTTGGTTGAGCAGGCAGTAAATATGGTGAAGGTTGCCAAGAAAGAAGAAGTAAAGGAAAAGGCTGCTGAAGTAGTAGAGGGGATCATCCTTGATGCATTAATCCCGCCTTTAAAAGGAAGCCCCAATGCATACGCCACCAAAATAGGAAGTGATGAGCCGGAAAATGAGGTTGAGCTAAATGAGCAAACGCGCGCTCGTTTTCGCGATAAAATAAGAAATGGAGAGCTGGATGATCGAAAAATTGAAATTGATGTAACACAAACACCCGGAGGAAATATGGGTGTGATCGGTGGGGGCATGGATGAAGCTTCAATGATCAATATCCAGGAAATGATTGGCAATATGATGCCGAAGAAGAAGAAGAAGCGAAAAGTGACGATCGCGGAGGCCAGAAAAATTCTTTTAGAAGAGGAAGCTTCAAAAATGATCGACATGGATGAAGTGAAGGAGGAAGCTATTTTCAAAGCAGAAAATACAGGAATCATATTCATAGATGAGGTGGACAAGATTGCGAAAGGAGGAGACGGAGGCAAAGGTGGTCCGGATGTAAGCAGGGAAGGTGTTCAGCGAGATTTATTGCCGATTGTGGAAGGAAGCGCTGTAAATACTAAGTACGGAATCATTAATACTGATCACATCTTGTTTGTAGCTGCCGGGGCATTTCATTTTAGTAAACCATCCGATTTGATCCCTGAGTTGCAGGGGCGTTTTCCTATTCGTGTCGAACTGGATAATTTAACAAAGGCTGATTTTCTAAGGATATTAACAGAGCCTAAAAATGCGCTCACCAAGCAATACGAAGCGCTGGTTGCAGCGGAAGAAGTAAAACTAACATTCCAGGATGAAGCCTTAGAGGAAATCGCTGAGATGGCATTTCAGATCAATGAGGAGGTAGAAAACATTGGGGCAAGAAGGCTTCATACAGTGATGAGTAAGCTGCTTAATGAAATCCTTTTTGATATACCTGATACCATAGGGCCAAATGCTCAAATTGTTATTGACAAGAACATGGTTGAGGAGAAGTTGGCAGGGTTAGTTAAGGATAAAGATTTGAGTAGATATATTCTTTAAATCTCTTTTGGGAAGTAAAAAAAAGATAGCGCCCCTTCTCCAAACTTCACATCCTTCCAATATTTCGCGTTGAAATCAATCCCGACAATACCACATGTAGGGATATTGTCGAAGCTGCTATTTGCCATTGCATTTGCAATGCTGGTAAATCCGGGGTTATGTCCGAAAACAGCTAAACGATCACACTCCGGTGCGCTTTGAACGATTTGTAAAATTTCGTTAGCCCCTGCATGATAAAGACCTTTTTCTAACCTGATTTGCCCCTCATCCACACCCATTTGATCGCATATATGTAAAGCAGTGTATAAGGCCCGGCTGGCAGTACTTGAAATGAATATTTCCGGATTGGGTTGATTGGAGGCTAAATGCTGCCCCATTTTAATCACATCTTTTCTGCCTCGTTTACCAAGTGGACGATCATGATCATTTAGATCGAATGACCAGGACGATTTTGCATGACGGATTAAATAGAGTGTTTTCATTAATCTGGCAAATAAAAGTCAAAAGTTACATCATTCATGCACTTAAAATGTCCTTTTGGGCAATTTGAAAACCCTTTAGAAGAGCACGGACGGCATCTTAATTTATTATTCTCAAAGACTGTAAACTGGGTTTTATACGGATATTCACCAAAGTGAGGAGTTGTATTTCCCCAGATAGAAAAAATGTGCTTTTTGAAAGCTGAGGCAATATGCATAAGATCGTTATCATGTGTAAATACCCATGAAGCATTTTTAACTAAGGATGCCTGCTGGTTGAAGTTGAATTTGCCGCAAGCGTTGAAAATGACTGCTTTTTTGTTAAGCTCTTCAATCGCCTCCTCCTCTGCTTTGGTTCCGTGTTGAAAGAAACGCTCTATCTCATTTGCTTTATGTTCATCCTCTTTGTTTCCAATTATTACAATCGGTTTATTGATCCGATCACAAAGCTCAATCAATCGATTGACGGGAAGTGTTCGGGTAACATATTTGCCGCTGATCACAACAGCGGCATACCCATTTTGATGTTGTTTAGGCAGCCAGCCATTTTCAACCTCATCTTTATCCGGGATGTAATAATCCAATCCAAGGTGATCATGGTTAAGCCCAAGTGGAGTCAGTAGTTTGAAATACTGATCCACGATATGTGTCTTTGGAAGTAGGTTAATTTTTGTTTTGATATATAGCCATTTTTTAAATGGAAAACCATAGAAAGTGTATTTGGTTTTGGTGAGCCTAAAGCTTACAAACTTTGATTTCAAGCTATTGTCCAGATCGATTATAAAATCGTACATCTGCTGTTTTATCAAATGTCTCACCGGAAAAAATGAATCATCATAATTGTGGACTCTGTTGATGTAGGGATTTTCATCAAAAACTGAAACACAGCTTTTACTGGTTATTACATCTACATCTGAGTCAAGCTCTGTTTTTAATGTTCTTGCGATGGGTGTAACAAGTAATACGTCTCCAATAGATCCTGACTTAATTATTAGGATTTTCATTAATATAAAAAATGAATTAAACGTAAAATGTTCAAAAAACAATTATAAAACAGAAATACACCTGTGAGCTTTTAGTTAGATTTATTAAAAAAGTCAAAAATGAATTATTGGTTAATAAAGAGTGAACCCAACACTTATTCATGGGATGATCTTGTTAAGCTTGGAAGGGATCATTGGGATGGCGTCAGAAACTTTAAAGCTCGAAACAACATCAAGCAAATGAAGGTTGGTGATTTGTGTCTTTTCTATCATAGCGTGAATGAAAAGGCGGTTGTTGGTATTGCGGAGGTTGTAAAGGAGTATTATAGAGATCCCACAACCGATGATCACCGATGGTATGTGATGGACGTTGTGCCTGTAAAGAAGCTAAAACGACCGGTTACTTTGGCCGAAGTAAAAGCGGATGAGAGACTGAGTGGGATGCAATTAGTAAAGTACTCACGACTTTCTGTACAGGGAGTTAAGAAAGAAGAGTTCGACATTATCCTGGCGATGAGCGAACGATAGGGAGGTCAATAACGTAATTGTTTTATATGTCAATGAAGAATTTACTAATCATCCTATTAATAATACCTATCCTTGGTTTTTCGCAACGGAAGAAGAATAGGGATACCAGTGCGGTTATTATTCAGCCCACACGAATTGAGTTTGAAAAAGATGGCGATGATTCAGATTTCTATGTGGTGCCAGGTGATTTGGACGGAATATTAGTGGTTGAAGAAACGTCAGAGTCAGGACGTGGTGGCGGATGGCAGTGGAAATTAAGCATGGTGGATACAGCTCTTCAGGTCAGATGGTCTCAAAACCTAGTTATTCCTACCGATGGGTCAATTATTGGTTATGAATATTTTGACGGGAGGTTTTATTTATTGTTTAATAAAAGTAGATACAGAAGTGAAGACTTATTGGTTTATCAGTTTACTGCAGAATCACCTGATTTTATAACCTACGAAATCACAACAGTTTTTCCTATAGAAATATTTCACTTTGAATCTATTGGTGAAACATTGCTCATAGCAGGCTATGCTAACTTCCGCCCGGTTGTAATCACTTACAACATCAGTGATCGGATTCCACGAGTGGTTCCTGGATTTTATGACAATAAAAATGAAATATTGGATCTCACCGTAGATGATGATTCTAAACTTTTTACTGTCATCATGTCTGAAAAGATGAGGAACAAGAAATATACCGTTCGTGTGAAGACCTTTACAGATAAGGGGGATATCATTCAGGATAATTTGATCAACCCTGGTGAAAGGAAAAGTTTATTAGATGCGGCTAGTACTACCTTTTCAGGAGGGCTTCAATATCTGGCCGGCACGCACTCCAAAAAATCTTTACAGTACAGTCAAGGGTTTTATCTGAGCAAGTTTATTAATGGTCAGCAGCAGTTTAACAAGTACTTCGCTTTTGCTGATTTAAATAATTTCTTTGGTCACATGAAGCCAAAGCGTGAGGAACGCATCATGAATAGAATAGAGCGCAAACGGGCAAAGGGGAAAGTGAAAAAATTCAATTATCGGTTACTGGTTCATAAAATTCTAGAACGGGATGGCGAGTATATCATGATTGCGGAAGCCTATTATCCAAGATATAATTATTCTAGCAATAATAGCTTTAGCCCTTATGGCGGGTTCGGTAACCGTGGTTTTGGAAGTACAAATCCGTACTTTTTGGGGTATAAATACACACATGCAGTTGTATTGGGATTTGATCAGAATTGTAACATTTTATGGGATCAAACTTTTAAGATTGAGGATATCCAAACGTATTCGTTAGAGGAAAATGTAGTAGTCAGTGCATCAGGAGACCGAGTGATTTTAATGTATTTGGAAGAGAATGAGATTCGGTCTAAAGTTGTTGAAGGAAATAAAATCGTGGAAGGAAGAACATTTAACCCCGTTAAACTCTCCTTTGAAACAGACGAGCTCAAATCAAAAGACCCAAGTGTGGAAGGCTTGAAAATGTGGTATGATGAAACGCTTTTTGCCTATGGTGAGCAATCCATTAAAAATGTAAGTGGAATAGGCGGTAAAACAAATCGAAAGGTTTTTTACATTAATAAGATTCAATACGACCTGGATAGACAGCCCAATTAATAGTTAACTATTACTTTTGCAGGAATAATTACTCATGCAAAAGCGCCTGCTTTTCGATAGCCCACTTCTTAAGGTCACAATCCGCCGATTGTGTCAGCAACTCATTGAAGTACATGAGGATTTTTCTCAATCAGTCATCATTGGTATGCAGCCCCGAGGTATATATGTTGCCGAGCGCATCAAAGCAGAACTTAAAAAATTAATCAATAAAGACATTCATCTTGGGTATCTCGATACTACATTTCATAGAGATGACTTTAGAAGGCGTGATGAGCCTATCACCCCAAGCCAGACTAAGATTTCTTTTCTGATAGAAAACAAGAATGTAATTCTTGTCGATGATGTACTCTTTACAGGCAGGACAGTGCGAGCAGCACTTGATGCGATGAATACTTTTGGCAGACCGGCTAAAGTAGAATTGCTGGTGCTTATTGATAGGTTATACAGCAGGCACATTCCTGTAGAGGCAAACTATGTTGGAAGGAAAGTAAATACCATCCAATCTCAGAAAGTATTGGTGGAGCTGGATGAAAAGCAAAAAGAAGATCATATTTGGTTAATCACTAAAGAAGAATGAGTCAATTAAAAACCAAGCATCTCTTAGGTATAAAAAACCTCGACAGGGAGGATATAGAACTCATTTTTCAAACAGCCAGTAATTTCAAAGAAGTAATAAACAGGCCCATAAAAAAGGTGCCATCACTCCGGGATGTTACCGTCGCAAATATCTTTTTTGAGAACTCCACACGCACCAAGCTGTCTTTCGAGCTGGCAGAAAAGAGACTTTCGGCTGATGTAATCAATTTTTCTTCTTCCGGGAGTTCGGTAAAAAAGGGAGAAACACTTCTCGATACTGTTAACAACATTTTGGCGATGAAAGTGGATATGGTGGTGATGCGACACCCAAGTCCTGGAGCTCCCCACTTTTTATCAAAACATATTGACGCAAATATCATTAATGCTGGTGATGGAACTCATGAACATCCAACACAAGCATTGCTGGATACATTCTCTATTCAGGAAAAACGTGGAAGTGTAGAAGGAAAGAAGGTTGTAATAATCGGTGACATCCTCCATTCACGGGTTGCGCTTTCAAATATTTTCGCACTTCAGACCCTGGGAGCAGAGGTCATGGTGTGTGGGCCGGCTACCTTACTTCCTAAGCATATTGGTGAATTGGGGGTTAAAGTTGAAACGAACATTAGAAAAGCTTTAGAATGGTGTGATATAGCCAATATCCTAAGAATTCAGATTGAGCGTCAGCAAATGAAATACTTTCCTTCCTTACGGGAATATTCCAAGTATTTTGGAGTCAATAAACAATTACTGGATTCACTGAATAAGGAAATAACCATTATGCACCCGGGCCCAATCAATAGGGGTGTGGAGATTACCAGTGATGTTGCAGACTCTGAGCACTCCATTATTCTCCAGCAAGTGGAAAATGGTGTGGCTATACGAATGGCAGTGCTTTATCTATTAGCTGGAGGTAGCTAGCTTATTTTCCAACATAGTTAAAAGGCGTGATCATCTTTAATTCACCTTTAATTTCATCGGAGACATTCAGACCTTCAATAAATACTTTAATTGAATCAGCGGTAATAGCTTCATTGGTCCTTGTTAATGCCTTCAATGCTTCGTATGGTTTTGGATACCCTTCCCTTCTCAAAATGGTCTGGATGGCCTCTGCCACTACAGCCCAATTAGCCTCTAAGTCCGCTCTGATGACTCCTTTATTTGCATTGATTTTTGACAATCCTTTTTCCAACGAAAGTAGTGAAATGAATGTGTGAGCAATAGGAACACCAATATTTCTTAGCACCGTAGAATCGGTCAAATCCCGTTGTAACCGTGAAATTGGAAGTTTAGCACTCAAATGCTCGAACAATGCGTTCGCAATCCCTAAGTTTCCTTCCGCATTTTCAAAATCAATCGGGTTTACTTTATGTGGCATAGCTGAAGATCCCACTTCATTTTTCGCAATGGTCTGTGTGAAATAGTTCATGGAAATGTACTGCCAGACATCTCTGCTCAGATCAATTAAGATGGTATTGATGCGCTTCATTGCATCAAAAAGAGCCGCCAAATGGTCATAATGCTCAATTTGAGTAGTCGGATGACTTCTTTTAAGACCTAGTTTTTCGCCCACAAATTTGTCCCCGAAAGCATGCCAGTCATGATTAGGATATGCTATGCTATGCGCATTGAAATTCCCAGTAGCTCCACCAAATTTGGCGGCAAATGGTACTAGCTTTAGCAATTTAACTTGTTCTTTAAGACGTACTACAAAAACATCTATTTCCTTACCTAATCGAGTGGGTGAGGCAGGCTGTCCATGTGTTTTAGCCAACATGGGTATGCTTTCCCATTGATTTGCTTTAGATTCCAATTCTATTATCAGGGCTTCCAGTTTGGGTAAAAATGCTTGCTCAAGCGCCTCTTTTAGAGAAAGTGGGATGGAAGTATTATTGATGTCTTGAGATGTTAGGCCAAAGTGGATGAATTCCTTAAACTCTGAAATCCCGATTCCATCAAACTTTTCCTTAATGAAATACTCCACAGCTTTCACATCATGGTTGGTCGTTTTTTCAATTTCTTTAATTGACTCGGCATCCTCGAGTGAAAAAGATTCATAAATATCTTTTAGTTTTTTGTTGTTCGAAGAATCGTAGCTTTTAAGCTGTGGAATGCCACTTTCATGCAAGGCAATGAAGTATAGAACTTCTACTTTAACACGATATTGAATCAAGGCTTTTTCAGAAAAAAAGTCGGCAAGTTGAGAAACTTTGGATCTGTAACGCCCGTCAATTGGCGAGATGCCTTCAAGTGGATTAAAATTCATTAGTAGATTATTTTCAACGAGATTCTTGAAACTTGCATGGTTCACAATTCATCTACCATCGATGATCAGGGAATCATGGCTTATTCCATGGATTTATTGTTGGCTAAAAACGAACACAAAAGTACCCTATACTGTTTACTTGCCATAGCTGAAAGGGGAGGTAAGTTTTACTTGTCTGGCCTCAATTAGAGAATTACCTTTGCGCCCTTAAAAATTACACTATGGCATTTTCATTATTTAAAAAGAAAAAGAGCAAGACAGACGACAGGTACCAGACGCTGACCATCAAGGAGGTGGTGAATGTGGCAAAGGATGCTGTAAATCTTGTTTTTGAGAAGCCAGACAATTTTGAATACGAGCCGGGTCAATTCATTACTTTGATTAAAGAAGTAAACGGAAAGAAGATCAGACGAGCTTATTCGCTTTGCACCACACCATTCGAAGATGAAAATCCTGCAGTGACCGTTAAAAGAGTTGATGGAGGAGCTATGTCAAATGATCTGAATGATAACGCTAAGGCTGGTGATCAGATTCAGATTATGGAGCCAATGGGTATGTTCACCACAGAGTATGACTCTTCGAATAAGCGCAATGCGGTATTTTTTGGGGGTGGTAGCGGAATTACGCCGCTGATGTCAATAATAAGATCAATTCTACTCAAAGAACCAGAGAGCACGACTACATTGGTTTATGGAAACCGAAGGGCGGAATTTGTCATTTTCAAAGATCTTATTTCCAGCCTGGAAAAGAAATATGAAGGACGATTCAAAGCACTTCATATTTTGGAGGATGGTGATGCAGACTATACCGGCAGGCCGACTCCTGATTTGATAAATGAAATTTGTGAAGAAATTTCAGTCAATAAGAATACGGAATTTTATATCTGCGGCCCTCAACCAATGATGGATGTTGTTGCAGAAGGATTAGGTAAGGCCAAAGTAGATCAAACCAAAATCAGAATGGAGAGTTTTGAGGCTGGGAAAACGTCACCATCTGAAATTATTGACAAAGAAGGAGCGTCAGAAAGTGAGGTTACTATTCTTCTCGATGGAGAGGAATATTCAATCACAGTTAAGAAAAACGCTTCCGTTCTAGATACTGCGCTTGATAATGATTTGGATATGCCTTACTCATGTCAGAGTGGTTTGTGTACTGCATGCCGAGGAAAATGCGTTGAAGGTAAAATAAGCATTGATGAAGCTGAAGGCTTGTCACAAGAAGAACTGGATGAAGGATATGTACTTACATGCGTAGGTAAGCCACTTACGGATAGAATTAGGGTAGAAATAGGTTAGGCCTTATCAAAGATGAGGTTGAAGGTGGTTCCTTCTCCCGGTTTGCTTTGACATTCTATCTGTCCTCCCATTGCATGGATAAATTTGTATGCGATGGACAGCCCCAGTCCCGTAGATCTTTCCTGGGCGGTAGGTTTAGAGCTAAGTGTAGTATAGGCCTGGAATAAGCTTTTTTGTTCCTCCTCAGAGATGCCAGGGCCTTGATCCTTTACTTTAATTTCATGGTGATTATTTTCAGATATCAAGGATACTTCGATTTTTTTGCCTCGATCTGAAAATTTGATTGCATTGGAAAGAAGGTTATCAATGACCTGTACAAGGTAATTTGGATCCACATTCGAAAAAAGTTCTTTTGATTTGTCAATACTGTCAATGATTTCAATTTGCTTTTGAGCCGCTATGACATCAAAATTGTGAATGGATTCATATGTAAGGGAAGTTAAATCGGTCTTCTCCAATTTGAGATTTACCTTCATGTTTTCTATAGCACTGATGTCCAGTACACGATCTAT
This sequence comes from Ekhidna sp., assembly GCF_040220215.1. Classification (GTDB taxonomy): domain Bacteria; phylum Bacteroidota; class Bacteroidia; order Cytophagales; family Cyclobacteriaceae; genus Ekhidna. The sequence goes on along the minus strand of NZ_JAVJTR010000011.1, from coordinate 473,245 downwards.
CATGTTACGCATTCGCTCTGACGAGACACCCAAAAGCTCCACATACTTCTTTAGATTTTTATCGGAATTAGTCTTGATCACATCTTCAAACAATGGCATCAACCCAATGATCATGTTCAGTGGATTGCGTAAGTCATGAGCAACAATGCCCATGAGTTTATTTTTTTCGTCATTTAGCCACTTCAACTTCTTATTCTGTTTTTGGATAAGGAAGTAGGATCGCGAGAGTGTCACCGCGAGCAGAAAAAATAAAAGCAGAGCCAGGAGGACCAACCTGTTTTCTCTCGATTTGGTCTCCAGCTCTTCCCTGAATTTTTGTTCCGACTCCAAGCGCTCTTGCTCCATCATCGCTACTTGCTTTTTAAACTCGTACTGTGAAGCTAGTTGGGTCGCTTTTTCGATATTATTTTCTTTATAAATAGAATCTGTCAGCTGCTGGTAATCTTCAAGGTATTTCATGGCCAGGCTACTGTTTTTATATTTCTTGTGGAATTCATAGAGTGCATACAGCACTTCCTTTGTCTCAGCCCTTAGGCTTGCATTTCTGCTAAGGGCAAGTGACTCGTTTAGGGCGTTAACAGCTTTTGTAGCATTCCCCCTTTTCGAGTAGAGTTGCCCCAAATCTTTTTTTACCGTAGAAATTACTACTACATCTTCACAGGCCGTCGATGTTTCTAATGCTTGCTGTAGAAAAAATTCAGCCGAATCAAGTTTCCCTTTTGCTATATATATAGATCCCATGCCCTCCAGTGGGTAACTCTCAAAGCAGGGATAGGTATCCGAAAGGTCTATTTTTAGGGAGCTTTTCAGCAAACTTATTGCTTTAGTGGTGTCACCTTTTTTTAAATGGATGTAAGAAAGATTGTTTAAAAGAGTTGCTTCATTATCAGCCATATTATGAATACGGGCTTTTTCTAGTGCATTGCTATAATACTGCATCGCCATGTCAGGGTTATTCATGTTGTCATAGATAACCCCCATATTATTGTTGATAAAGATTTCGCCATTAGCGTCCTCACTTTGGATAGCCAGATCCCTTGCCTGTAGATAATTCTCAAGCGCTTCTGAATAAAGCCCCTTTTGATCATATATGATCCCAATTTGATTCAATGCCTGACTAACTTCTTTGGTGAGCCCTCCTACCTGGTAAGCTTCTTTGGCCTTTATTGCCCATTTCAACGCTTCAACATTCTTACCCCTTAGGTTATTGATGTTGGCAATAGCATAGGCAGCATTTCCATATTCAGGCAATACTTCATGTTCCTTACCCAACTCATAGGCTTTGGTATAATTAGATATCGCAGAATCAAGCTTATTCTCTATTTCATAGGTGATTCCTATGACATATTTTGCATTTACGGTATAGTTGTAGAGTTCATTTTTGAGGTACCTCTGAGCACCTCGTTCCATTAATACAATTGCAGAATCTAAGTTGGTGGAGGAGTAAAACAACCCAAGAACCAGCTCTGATCTACTCTTATGTTTAATGGAAGTAATGCCTTTTCCAAGTTCAAAAGCCTGCTTGGCATATCCCAGTTGTTGCTCAGGGTTGTTGTTTGACTCATATGCCAGGCCTATCAAGGTAGTAATTTTAGCTGTATCACTTTTGGCATTTTCTAATGCTATCTTCAAGCTGTCAAGCTTGTTGCCTTGGCTAAAAACGATGTTTAGCGAAAGAATGACGAGAATTAAGCTGGTGAATCTCTTCATGGTTATTAAGCCCTAATTACCCAAAGATAATCTTTTGGTAATGCTGAATGAAATGAACCGTCCAACACTTATCTGTTTGCATGATAGGTTTATCGATTTATCTTGGTGGCAAAAAAAACCGACACAGATGAAGAAGCTTTTTAGTATCCTAGCCATTTTTCCCATATTACTTGTAGCTCAGATTCAAAGTCCTAAAGATTTTTTAGGATACGAGTTGGGTGAGAAATTCACAAGACACCATCAGGTAGTAGACTACTACAATCATTTATCTGGCAATTCAGAAGCTGTAGTCTTGCAACAATATGGAAAAACCTACGAAGATCGGCCACTAATTCTGGCATTTATTTCTTCAAAAGAAAACCTGGAGAATCTGGAAAATATACGGCGGGATAATCTAAAAAGAGCAGGAATTATTGAAGGAATACCCGGTACTAACATTCCAATTGTATGGCTTAGCTACAATGTGCATGGGAATGAATCTTCATCTACAGAAGCGTCCATGGCTACCATTTATGAACTGATACGTGAAGGATCTGATAAAAGTGAATGGTTGGAAAAGGCTATTGTCGTGATCGATCCATGTATCAATCCTGATGGAAGAGACAGATATGTGAATTTTTATTGGCAATACGGTAGCCAACCATATAATCCTGACCCAAATGCAATAGAGCATAATGAAGTATGGCCGGGAGGAAGACCTAATCACTATTTATTTGATTTGAATAGAGACTGGGCATGGCAAACACAAATTGAGTCAAAAAGTAGAATCAAGGTATACAATCAATGGCTACCACAAATCCATGTAGATTTTCATGAGCAGGGAATCAACTCTCCGTATTACTTTGCTCCGGCTGCCCAACCATATCATGAATTGATCACCGGGTTTCAGCGTGATTTCCAAAAGGAAATTGGCCGAAATCATGCAAAGTATTTTGACGAAAACAACTGGTTTTATTTTACCAAACAATTTTTCGATCTGTTGTACCCAAGTTATGGGGATACCTACCCAACTTACAATGGTGCCATTGGGATGACTTATGAGCAGGCCGGACATGGAAGAGCCGGATTGGGAATTATAAAGCAGGAAGGGGATACGCTTACGCTAAAGGATCGAATTGCTCATCACTACACAACAGGACTTTCCACCATAGAAATTGCAGTTAATAATTCTGACAGACTTCTAAGGCAATTTGGTAGCTTCTTTGGAGATAATGCTAGCTTAAAGTACAAAACCTTTGTGCTAAAATATGATGGAAATGAGGACAAGTTCAATGCGATAAAGGCTTGGCTTGATGATCAGGGGATTGAATATGGAAACGCGAATGCCAAGCTCAAGGGCTATGATTATCAATCCGGACGAATGACAGATTTTACTATCTCTTCAACCGACCTGGTTGTAAGCACAAACCAACCAAAAGCGACATTGGCACATATACTTTTTGAACCTAAGACCAAGCTGGTTGATTCGGTGACCTATGACATCACCGCCTGGGGAGTACCTTATGCTTATGGTATTCAAGCCTATGCATCTGAGCAAAACATCGCGGTTTCAAAGTCTGTCCAAAGTGACTTCAAAGCTGTAGTCGCGCCAGAAAAGGCGTACGCATTTATCTGTAAGTGGAATAGTATGGATGATGCGCGATTTTTAGCCGGGCTATTGAAAAACGATGTAAAGGTCCGTTTCACACAAAAGCCAATGGATTACAAGGGAGAGTCCTTTGATCGAGGGAGTTTGATAATAGCCAAACGAGACAATAAGAACATGCCTGATTTTGAATCAAAGATTACGCAATTAGCCAATGAAAACGAACGTACTTTGTCTGTCATTCAAACAGGTTTTATGGATGGCGGCCCTGATATCGGATCTTCAGATGTAAGGTATTTGAAGAAGCCAAAGATTGCTTTATTGGGACATGAAGGAACTTCCTCGCTAGCATTCGGTGCGACTTGGCATTTTATGGAGCAGGAACTACAGTACCCTGTGACTATCCTGGGGACTGATTATTTCAATCGAATAGACTTATCAGAATATGATGTTTTACTCATGCAGAGCGGATGGTACAGTAGTTTAGAAGAGCGAGAAATGAAAAAAATGATGGAATGGGTAGCTGCCGGAGGAAAACTGATAGCTGTTGAAGATGCGTTGAATAAACTAAAAGACTCTGATTATTCCTCACTATCCGCCTATGTAGATGAGGACGAAAAGAAAAAGGCAGAGGAGAATGAAAAGAAACGTGAGGAGGCCGCAAGACTGGTTTCCTATGAAGATCAGGAAAGGGAATTCATTAAAGGATTTGCGCCGGGCGCTATTTACAAAGTGAAAATGGATAATACACATCCACTGGCTTTTGGCTATGGGGACACTTATTACACATTGAAAACCGGATCTAATAAAGTGGCTTACCTGGATGGAAACAACGTGGGAATAGTGACAGATAAGGACGACCTGATGAGTGGATTTACAGGTCAGTATGCCAAAGAAGATATGGCAGGTTCACTGGTTTTTGGAGTGGAGGAAAAGGGCAGAGGTCAAATCGTTCACATTGTAGATAATCCACTATTCCGTTCTTTTTGGCAAAATGGGAAGCTGCTGTTGGTTAATGCAATGTTTTTTGTTGGGCAATGAGATAGATGGAAGCTAGAAGTAGGTTCAAACTTCTAGCTTCCATCTTCAATCCTCCGACTTTTTCAATCTCCCGTTTTCTTTCAAAGCCTTATGAATAATCCACTCGATTTGTCCATTGGTAGAGCGAAATTCATCTGCTGCCCATTTTTCAACGGCCTTCATAGTGTCTTCATTTAGTCGAAGTGCAAATGGTTTTTTCTTAGCCATTTATTTCCCAGTTTTCTTTCAATCGCCTCACTGCCTGTTTCATCGCATCTGGTTTTTGAGTGCCTATTAATAGTCTTTTGCCGTCCTTTTTGATGAGCTGTACACCTACATTTCCAGCTACACTCATCGCCCTTCCTGATCGGAAACGAAAGCGATAGCCATACCCCCCATATTCCCAAATTGGCCGGTACTTTCTAACATGGATTTCGTCGACATCATCCTTCGTTACTTTTTTCTCATTGTTGACAAAAGGAGGGTAGCGATAATAAAGCGAATGCTGATCGATGGTGACATATAATTTAGCAAAGTAGAGAAATAGGATAATTCCGGCGATAACAACAATGGCAAGTACCAGACCGCTGATACCCTCATTATCTACCCCTTGTGTCAAACTTATTGCTATACCTGCGATTGTCAATAACGCAATCCCAATCACCAGATACCACATCCAGGTACCAACAAAACTTTGCTCTTCTTTAAAAATGATCTTTCCTTTCATATCGAGTTAAGTTCACCTGTCTCTATCTAGCATAACAATTATTGTACGATGATCAGAAGTAAAACCATGCACCCTCCAACCTTGACTGATTGTTTCTTGTAGCCTTTTCTCGAATTTCTCTAGACTCTCAAACGTTTTTTGTTTTAGAAATTTATGATTGTTCATTGGCTTAATGATTAAGTGTTCCTGAGTTAACAACAGGTGCTACATCTTTATCAGCGCAAAGCACCACCATAAGGTTGCTGACCATTGCGGCCCTTTTATCCTCATCCAGGTCTATCACCTCTTTTTCTTTTAGTTGATCGAGCGCCATTTCTACCATGCTAACGGCCCCTTCTACTATTTTGTGCCTGGCTGCAACAATCGCTGTAGCCTGTTGCCTTCTAAGCATAGCACTAGCTATTTCCTGTGCATAAGCCAGGTAGCCAATTCTGGCTTCCAGAATCTCAATGCCTGCTATCGCCAATCTTTCGTCCAGTTCCTTTTCCAGATCTTCGTTTACTTCTTTGATGCCCGAACGAAGGGTTACGTCGGCTTGCTCATCATCAAAATTGTCATAGGGATAAGAACCTGCCAGCTTCCTTACCGCTGCATCTGTTTGTACCCGCACAAAATTTTCATAATCATCCACTTCAAAAGCTGCCGCAAATGTATCCTTCACCCGCCACACCAGAATCACTGAAATCATAATTGGATTACCTATGCTATCGTTTACTTTGATTCGCTCACTATCAAAGTTTCTGGCTCTGAGGCTGATTCTTTTTTTAGCATAAAAAGGATTTACCCAATAAAAGCCGTTTTTGCGAACTGTTCCTATATACTCCCCAAAAAGTACCAGGACCCTGGAGCCATTTGGGTTCACATAGAAAAATCCGGGGATCATTACAACCCATGGAATCAATAGTAAAAGCCAAATGGGGTTCTTGGTTGTGCCAATAAGCGCAATAAAACCACCTAATAGAATGATATTAATAAATAAACCAAGGTAGCCTGAAGTGGGAGTAAGTGTTTTTTCATTTGATTTCATAGTAGTTTGTTTTAAAGTTTTTGAATGAATTCGATCATCCCTTGCATCAATTTTACTCAATGGTAAATTGGGGTTATTATAGGTGGCAAGCGAGTGTTATTAATCTTTTCATCAAATGATATTAAAATGATATCATAGTAATATACGATAAATATTTTAAAATGGTTATCATCAAATAATTTCATTCATTTGCTGGATGAAGAATAAAGACTTCAACTGGAAGGATTATCATCATCAGATTTACCAGATATATCACGGGATGATTGCGTTGACCTTGGTACCGTTTGCTTTGCTTTTTTTAGAGTGGGACTCCAGCTTAGAAAAAGTGGAGGTTGACTACTCAAGTGTGCTTTTCATACTTGCTGCACAGCTTTTTTGGGTCATTGGATTTGCTTGCTGGTATGTGTGGAAAGGAGAGAGGGTTCTGTATGTGTTCGAAGAAGAGATGAGCTTGCACGAGAAGCTCAAAGAGTTTAAAAGAAAGAATATCTATAAGTATCTTATTTTAGCTGCTGCCGGGTTTATCGCAGCTTTTGCGATGTGGGTGCAGCCTTCATTCTTGTTTGTCATTGCTTATTTTGCTGTTCTGGTTCAATATTCTTTTTTGCGGCCCTCAGAAGATAAACTCGTTCGGGATATGCGTTTGTCTAAAGAAGAGCGAAACGAATTGCATAGCAAATAAAAAAAGCACCACTTTTTTAAATGGTGCTTTAAGATGATTCTTAATGGAGACCTGGATTATAGAGTGATTCCGAATGTGATTGCATTAAGTGCGGCACTATTTCCATCAGCATTAAGCGGGCCTCTATTTGAAGAGAATACTTCATTTAAATCATATGCAGCAAAGAGTTCCACACCTTTCCACCCCACTTGCGCTCTTAGTCCATACCGAAAGTTTTCAAGGAAGAAATTATCACTTTCCTTGTCTTTTTCTTTACCACCATCATCCTTGTACTTGAACTTGGTATGACTTCCAATTCGGTATCCTGCATACCCACCTACACCAAATCGAAACCCTTTTCTTGAATACTTTTTGATTTTCACTGCCCCGGATTCGATACTCGTAATCTTTCTTCTTCCTCTGGAGAAATCGAACATAGGTACTACCGATGCATTGATGTAAGAAGCGGTGAGTTTACTTTTTTGACCTTTTACTTCAGGAGGAGTAGGGTTGAACTCAATTCTTTCGGATCCTTCCTGGATTATATAATCCGCATCCTCCAGCTTCCAGTTATACCAGTTGATACCAAGTCCCCATTCTAGGAAAACAGGGCCACCTACCCATGTTCTGTTCACACTGTTGAGCCCCACATACCATGATCCAAAAGGTTTGATTGAATATGGAGCATTATTTGCATCAGGGAATTCACCACCTTCTATCCAATTGTTTAATCCAATATCTATATTGAAGTGATGGGTGGTTCTGTCATATCTTTCAGTTTCATATGTGACTTTTTTGCGATCTTCCCAGTCATCCTCATCCCAGTCGTCAATTTTATCAGGGTCTACGTCTACCTCAACACCACCTAGTTTAATGCGCACTTCGTCATCATTAATTTTCCAATCTTTCATTTCAACTTCACCATCGTCATTCACATAAGCTTTGCCGTCCTTGATCTCCATGTACTCAACACTGTCGGTTAGCTGAGCATTTAAGTCTTTGACCATTTGATTGATATCATAGTTTTCAAGAGAGGCAAGGTCCTCGCGGCTCTTGGTAACTATTACAATTTTGCTGTTATTGTTCAGCTCAATAATTACCGTATCCTGCTTCGGGTCACCATGGTCTGTGTTCGACAGAGCTGTGACTGGCAATAGGAGTACTGCTATCACGACAGTGAATATTGACTTGATGCGTGTATATGTTTTCTGTTTCGTTTCCATGTCCTTTTTTTATAATGAGTTTCTGTCCTTTTTACTTTTCAATCCACCATTCAGTAGATTGTCTTTTGCGGTTTTGATGTCCGCCAACATATCTCCCGGGTCTATTTTTTCCGCAAAGGCAATGAATTTCTTCAGCGCAGTTGTGGAATCAGCTTTTTGAATATTTTCATTGTTATCATTTGAGTTGGTAGAGGAAGCGATGTAAGTAATTCTGACTGCCCTGAACTCCGGTTTCTTCACTTCTTCTATTACCTCTTTGAAAATCTCATGCGCTACCACTTCTTCAGTAGCTACCATGGTTTTTGGCTCCAACCCTATTACTGGTAACTCTTCTTCTGTCTCTTTCTTAGTTTCCTCTTGTTTGTTCAAAGCAAACTGTGTTTTTGCAGGTGTTCTTTTCTGTACCTTCTGAGGTTTATCATATGACTCCTCATTCTCCTCTATAACAGGAACCACAAATTCAGCAGTGGCTGGCTGTATTGGATGATTCACCTCAGATGCAATTGGATTAAATTCCTGACTGTTAGTTTCCGGCCATGCAATCCATGAGATTAGCACAAGGGATATAGATGCCGCTACCCAATAAATTGCAGCAGTCTTTTTAGGTCGAATTTGTTTTTCTACCTGAGACCATGAACTACTAGAAGGTGTAACCTCCAGTTGGTTCATTTTTTCCCTAAATAGCCGATCAATGTTTTGTTGATCCATTGGTAATATTGTTTTCTAGTTCTTTTTCAATTTCTACCAGCTTGGTTTGCAACCATTTTCTGGCCCTGCTCAGCTGGGATTTCGAAGTATTTTCACTGATATCCAGTTGCTCCGCTATCTCAGCATGACTATATCCCTCTATTGCGTAAAGGTTAAAGACTGTCCTGTACCCTACAGGTAGTTCCCCGATCATTTTTAAAAGATCTTCCTGGTTGAGCGAGTCTTCCATCACACTTAAATCGGGGTGGTTAGTTGCCGTCTCGATATCCGTTTCCAGGGACATATTCCTGTTTTTCCGGATATACATCAGGCAATCATTCACTATGATGCGTCTAACCCATCCCTCAAAGCTTCCTTCACTTTTAAACTGATCCATTTTTTCAAATACTTTCACAATGCCTCCGATCATTATATGCTCTGCTTCTTCTCGGTCTTTAATGTATCTGAGGCATACTCCTAACATTTTAGGAGCCAGTCGGTCATACAAACCTCGCTGTGCTGAAGCCCTGCCTTTCCGGCAGCCATCAAGCAATTCTTCTTCAGTTAGTGACTTATTAATTCGCAGCATTGGTTTGACCTTCATGGGGTAGATGCAGCTAGTTAGCCATTGGTTGCGTGGGGTGAAATTATTTAAACAAAAAAAGTCGGCAAAAGCCGACTTCTTGAATATTTCTAATTTTCTTAAGTTTTAATCATTATCGTGATGGACATGGTGATGGTGAAATCTATTCTGCCGTTTCAGAAGAAATCGCCAAAGACTGGTCCACATATCATCAAATGCATAATGAATAATGTTCTTAAAATTGAGCCAATTGTCTCTTTTCTTTTCCATGACTGACTTGTGCTGATTGTTTACCAAATGTACATTTTTTAACGAAAAAAATGTGTTTATGGTTATCAAGATTGAGATAACCCTAGAATTTTCAAATTGAAATCTTGGAATAATTCTAAACTGAAATATAACCGTGTATAAAAAATACGAAAGGGATAATAAAAAAAGAGGGGTCAGATAACAACCTGATACCCCTCTGTTAAGTATGAAGAGGAATACAAGAATAATGTAGACCCCAAATGGATAATTGTAAAAATGGCTGAAACCAGCTAACTGTAAAAAAGAAGATTTTTCTCACCAATGAGGGTGTTTAGCTTTAAGACTTGTTTTAAAAGGAGAAATTCAAAGTGAACTGGATAATGATTGCCATAGGTCTTACCTTACTGGGGATTGCTTTAATTTGGTATACTAAGTATAGGCCAAAGACAGCAGTTGTTGATAGAGATGAGTTGGATGAGGAACAGCTAAGGGAGGTCTACAATAAGACGATCACCTTAATAAATGAGGAGAAATATTTTTTAAACAAAAGTCTGAAACTTTCTGACCTAGCTAATGAGCTTTCCTGCAATGAAAGATTAGTATCACGGGCAATCAATAAGCATAGCAGTGGGAACTTCAACAAGTTTATAAACTCTTTTCGCATAGAATATTCAAAAGACCTTCTCATAGGTGGCAAATTTGATCACTACACCATAGAGGCAATTGCTGATGAGTGTGGCTTCTCCAACAAAGTATCCTTTTATAATGCGTTCAAAAGTGATACAGGCATGTCCCCAACGGAATTCAGGGCAGTAAAACAAGCCAATTAGCAAATACCCTACTTTATTTTTCCGAAGATGTAAAAAAGCACGATCCTTTATATAAAGAATCGCGATTATTTACATATGTACCTGAAAATCAATAGGTAACGCTGGTCCTAAATACGTTTTGGTTGAAACAAATATCACCAAGATGTACACTCAAAATATAGGACTAAAAGAAAAATTGGCTATCGTCGAGGATATAATCCTCATAGATAGCGATGGAAAGTACGGTAATCACGTACTAGTACCCGATAACAATGCAGAAATCATCATTCCAATAAGCGATGAGGTGTGTTTTCAATGCATTGGTAGCATGCGGTCGTTACGACTTTTAAAGGAGCAATCTTATTTTATGATGCCTCGGAGAAGAGGAGCGGAAATTCCATTGATGCCTAAAACTCAGTGTTTGGTTATTAAGGTTAATCCAATTTACGCACGAAAGATTTCCAATAGCAAAAAGGAGATTTCTAATGGTGTTTTTGAACTGGGATTCACCGTCAGGCAGCAAAAGAGATTATTGGGCTTCAGTTCAATAATTGACAGGTATGAAGCAAGTGATTTATTAGAATCAATGTTGGAAGGCGTGGATGATCTTTACGAGTATAATAGCACCATTTTAGATTCCATTGAGCATATAAAGGATACTCATGGAACTGTTTCTGTGAAGGAGATTTACTCTGAACTTAATGTGAGCAAATCGAAACTTGAACAGCACTTCAATAAGGAAATTGGATTAACGCCAAAGGAATTTTGCAAGATTGAAAAGATCAATCATTTCATTTCAATTTATCAGTCAAATGACCTGGTCAGCCTTACTGAATTGACCTATCAATGTGGGTATTATGATCAGTCGCACTTGATTAAAGACTTTAAGTATTTCTTGGACACAAGTCCGTCGAAATACTTTAAGTCTTTAAATTGTTAAGTAGCTCAGCTACTTAACAATTATTTTCCGACTTGCTCTTGAACCACTTTTAGATTCAAAATGGAATATATAAATACCTGGAATTAAATGGCTTACGTCTAACTTCATCGAGTCTGAATGGACTTTTATCTTTTTAATCTCCATCCCATTTATAGAGTGGATAGAGCAAGACTTCACGTCATCGCTGATATTGGTTATTTGGATTTGCCCATTAGTTACTAGATTTGGATAAATATTCAATGAACGATCAGTTTCTGAGCTTGATAGAATTTGTTCGTATGGGTATTCTAAATCCAGATTGACTGTCCATATACCACGGCCAAAAGATGCAACAACCAATTCCCCTTCAAAAACTTTCATGTCGAATATCAACACCTTTGGTAGGTTGGATTCGAGCGGGTTCCATGAACTTCCACCATCCAGTGTTTCATAGATTCCCAGTTCAGTTCCTACCCAAATTTTGTCATTATCAGGAAAGACAATTAATGAGAAAGTAGCTACATCTGGAAACCCATTGGAGCTTACGTTGTTTGTTCCAAACCCGCTGAGATCTTCCCATGTCTTCCCCAGGTCAGTTGTCTTTAAGATTTTAGGGCTTTCATATTGTGAAAAAAGCAAGAATGCAGCCATCGGATTTGTAGGATGCGGCACTATAGAGGTAATGTTGCCAAGAGGCATCTCATATTTGCTGACTGGCTTGAATGTGTCACCTCTATCAGTAGAAACAAAAATATTTCTATTCTCATCCATTGCTCCACCGGCCCATACAATCTTTGAATCAATATCTGATACTTCAACGTCTAAAAAACCACCCCATGAATTATTGTTTGAAGTGTTTATTGTGCTCAACTCCCAGGAATCTCCAAAATTCGGACTCTTCCAAATACCGGATGAGCTTACCGCAAAAACGGTGTTAGGGGACAAGTAGGAATTTGAAAGCCTTGTAATAAATGGCGCTTGGGCGTTGCTAAAACCGCTATCATCTAAGCCATTGGTTGCTAGCTGGTATGAATCCCCTCCATCTGTGGACTTGTGAATAACATTTCTTTGATAAGAAATCAAAATGTTGTTTTCATTTCTCCTATGCCATAGCACTTCAAATCCATCTGCCAACTGAGTGGGGTGTTGCTCTTTATAGGATGTTGTTTTACCGGGATTGGCTACAGCCGACATTAAAACATCATTGTCCTGGGTACCGCCTAAATAATGACTCTCCTTAGGCATTTTAACAGCGGAATAAAACTGCGTTGTATTAAGCCCTGTTTCATGTTCCATGAAGGTAGCTCCTGCGTTAGTGGAGCTTGCTACACCTCCATCATTGACGCTTAAAAGCTTAAAACTGTTTTCTGAAGTAATGATAGTAGTTAAATAGTGATGATCCGGATGCACAATACCAGTTAATTGATTAATAACTGATTCGTTAAAAACAAGAGGTCCGAATTTGATCTTTAACGTTGATTCGGGAAGGTTCTCCGGATTCCATGTAATTCCTGGAGTTAAAGTAGGCCAGAAAAAGAGATACTGACTAATTTCCTGACCTCCATTCACGGCTATTTCCTCACTGGGAGAGGAGTCATAGGTCAGTGAGTGGATGTACAAATATTCTCTATTATCAGCCAAATCTTCATCATCAGGATCTCTTTCGTTGAGATTGAAAGCGCTGTTTCTCTCCTGATCTCGGAACGATACCATTAACTGCCTGTTTGATTCAATATCCCAAACTTCAAAAGGAACCTCTACATAGTCGATGTAAGAGTAGTTATTGGCAGGAACACCTGCATTTCCACCTACAGGGACTTGAAATCGGTGCGCAAGTTGAGATTTCCCAGGGCCAAATCGTATCTCAAGTGAAGGAGTATTACTCACGTTTTTAATAGCAAGTCTGTTTTGAAAGTGTGTTCCGTTATTGAAATTGATAAATGATAGGAAGTCACTTGTGCCATTCTCCTCTGTTCCGAGATACGTGGGATTTCCCTCCACAATGTTTTCCCCAACACTTGCTTTGTAAAGCGATACACCACCCCAGAAAACTTCATTTGGATTGAATGGATTCACTGTAATGCAATTATCGTATTCACCTTGAAGCAAATAATCCAGATCGCCAGGTTGATTGGGGTCTGAAACTAATGTCCATGTGAAACCATCATTTTCAGAACGATAGAGTCCGGACCCGGTTCGATTCACATAGCCTACTGAGGCATACATTATGTTCGGGCTAGTAGGTGATATTGCAAGCTCTGTTCTTCCTGCCACACCTCCTGAAGAGTTGACAATATCATCTAAATTGGAATAAGAAAATGTTTCGCCTCCATCTGTAGATACAGCGACTCCTCGGAATAAAACGGATGCATAAATTGTATCAAATGAATGAGGATGTGGAATAACCTGAAGAATTCTGGAGTCAGGTTCCCATATTTTTTCCCATGAAACTCCTCCATCAAGCGAGCGCATTAGGCTAGATGCTAGCGAACCATCAACTCCATTGGAAGTAGCAGCTAATACATCATTTTCATTAAAAGGATTTACTATCACTCGATTTGAATTGACAAAATCGTCGGATTGTGTTATTGATGTAGATTCAAGTAGAGTCCATGTATTTCCTCCATCTGTGCTCTTAAATATTCCATATCCATCAGCTAGTCCGCCTCCAAGTGCGCCCTCTCCAGAACCTGCATATAATACAGCTGGATTTGATTCTGATTGAGCAATGGTCACGACAGAAAGATTAGGAAGGCCGGTAGAAACCTCTGTCCACGAATTTCCAGCATCAGTCGTTTTCCATATTCCTCCTGAAGCAGAACCTGCAATCCATGTTGAGTTGCTGTCATCATTCTTATCAACTATGATCGAACGCATCCTTCCCCCAACATTTGCCGGCCCTCGTTCAATCCATTCGATTTCTTCATTTGTTGATCTAGCTTGCGAATGTGATAAATAATATTGCAGTACTTTTTCATTTGGATTGATACTTATTTCTTCATTTCCAGTCTTAGTTCTAATCATTCTGAAGAGATAGTTTGCTACATCAATATCTGATTCAGTCTGATCAATAGTAGGTTCAAGGTTTATCTCCAGTTTGGATATAATTGTAATTGATAACAGGACTCCTATAGTCACAAGAGCTATTACTGATTTATTCTTTTTCACGATTTTCTTGATTTAATGGAATGAGTTTACCAGTCTTGATGTCAATGAGATAACTCATCTTGTTTTGATTTACCCTTGGATTTGCTGGTAAAAGTGTCACTTTTACCATGCTGTCATTTTCCCACTTCGCAGATCCAATGGCGCCAGTATTTCTTCTATAAATTTCTTCTTTATTTTTATTAAAAATGGTCACAACCAAGTTGTTGTTGCCATCCACGTTAGAACATAAATAATGATCTCCGGCAAAATTTTTCAGGCAGTCTGATTGGATGGTTTCAGTTCTTTTTGTTGGAGCACAGCCTGCTAATATTAATAACAAACTGCCCTTCAGTAGATGTTGTAAATTTCTTTTCATTTGTTTCATAAAGAGCAAAAGCTATCAAAACGATAGCTTTTGCTTCAAAATATATAAGTATATGAGTAACTATTGTTCCGCTAAATCAAATTGCTTAAGATCATTTTTAGCATTTTGATCAGTAGCCGGAATTTGGTCATTGGCTAGAATCTCTGCCTCAGGGATTTGCCATTTAGATGCTGTTCCATTAGCTGTGTAGCTAAGAAGCGCAAATGCAGCATGATTATTTCCCGAATATGTTCTATCCATTGGCTTGTTCAGCCTCTTCAAGTCATTATAAGAAACACCTTCACCCCACAATTCAATTCTTCTCTGAAGGTAAATCTCTTCTCGAAGGGTGTTCCCTGTGTTTGTTGACAATGTATATCCGGGATCTCTGAAGCTAACCAATTCAAATAAAACGTTGGCAGCTGTTGCATCACCAAGCATAGCTCTGGCTTCTGCCTCTATCAAATACATTTCAGATGCTCTCATATATACATAATCGCCTTCAAAAAAGGTATCATCTATAAACTTGATGTTAGCATACGCAGGAAGACCGTTTCCGGTAGGATCACCGGTCACTGGGTCTACAAATGCATTTCTTCTGGTATCTGTAGCAGGTATAGCATCATAAAGACTTCTGTCAATCCCTTTGTAGACACCTAGAGCCCCAGTATAACCCGGAGTGGTATTTCCAAAGTGAGAGAAGAATGAAGCAAATACGGTGGAAGATTCTGCGTCTATATCAGCACCCCACATTACTTCAGTATTCGCAAGACTTGAGAACCCGTCATAAGCAGCTAAACTATATCCAGTTCTAGCAGCCAGAGCCGCATCTCTTGCACCTCCCCAATTCTCCATATCCAGGTATGCACGTGCCAAGAAGCCATTTGCAACGCTTAAATCAACTTCTTGTTTTGAAGTTCTGGTAAAACCATTTAAATACCCTACAGCAGCAGTAAGATCAGATACAATTTGATCATATGCGTCCTGTACGGTAGCCCTTGGCTTACCAAGAAAATCCTGACCGTCTGGCAGAGGTATACCTAAAGCTGACGGATCTTGGCTGTAAGGAGAGCTATACATTTGAACAAGTCTCAATAACATCATTCCTTTTAGGGCATGAGCCTGACCAAGAATATGAAGACTTTCTTCAGAGGCCGCCGTTGGATCTGTTGCGTTTATCAAAAGATTGCATTGCGCAATTTGACTGTAATAGGTAGTCCATGTTAGCAGAGTTCTTGAAGAAGTCTGGAGCCGACCTGTCAAATTGTGGTAAAATCCATACCAATGTAAAAAGGGCATGGTAATATCATGGGCCATCATGTCGGATCCAATCTTTGCAGACATGTGTCCATAATCAGTGTGTCCGGTTGTGCCACCTATACCAAAAGTTCTCAGTGAAGCGTAAATGCCATTCACCAGACCTTGTGCAGCGGCAGGACTTGAAGCCACCTGATCATCACTAACTATCTCAGCTGGTGTTGTTTCCAGGAAGTCTTCTTTACATCCGGAAATCAAAACCAAAGCCATTGTTAATAAAATACTTGACTTTAAATTTTTCATGTTTTTATATTTTAAATTCTGACAAACAACTAAAAGTTGTTTACTTAAACTTTATTTCAACCTTGTTGTAAGCCCAAAACTCACTGCTCTCACAACAGAGTACTCATTCAAGCCATTGCCTGTTAAGCTAAGTCTTGGATCGAACCCTTGTCTTTTAGACCAAAGTGCTACGTTGTTTGCTGTTACAAATAGTCTGGTATTTGTAAGTGAAGCTTTATTTGCTATTGCTTCTGGCATGGTATAACCAAGTGTAACGTTCTGCAAACTCAGGTAATCTGAACTTACTAGCCAGTAATCAGAGAAATTGTCCTGATCATCATCAAATACATCTAATCTAGGAATAGAGGCTGAAGTGTTTTCTGGAGTCCAGGAGTTGAAAACATCTTTGTGATAGTTTTGACCTATGTCACCGGCAGAACCCATCAATCCTTGATAAAGTCCATCATAACCATATCCACCCATTTGATAAGCAAATGAAACATTCAAATCAAATCCTTTGTAGGTAGCAGTTAATCCAAATCCTCCATTGATATCAGGAATGGCAGTTTTGCCGATATAGTATTCGGTTGCATCATTCCAAACATTGGTTGTTTCGATTTCCCCAGTGGGATCTCCTGTTACAGGATCAGTAATGTCTACATACCACAATGCATCTCCGTTAGTTTCATCCACTCCTGCATATCTGCGCATGAAATACTCGTACCTAGATCTCCCCACTTCCCATCTGAATCGAGTAGCATTCGGATCATCTATAGCTTCATCTGGAAGTTCTGTTAACTCATTCTTCCACATTGATCCATTGAAATCTAGGGTTACTGTCAAATCAGTGGTTCTGATGACATCAGCTCTGATCGAGAAATCAAATCCTTTATTTTCCATAGATCCGATATTCTGAGGTATAGATGGTCTACCTTCTGATATAGGTAGTGGATTATCAAATATCATTTCATCCACTTTTCTAATCCAGTAGTCAAATCCAAAGGACACTCTATTGTCCATCATATCCAATTCAAAACCAGCGTTGATGTTGGTGTTTGTTTCCCATTGTAGGTCTGGGTTTCCAAGAGTATAAAACTGGATTCCCGGTGACCCGCTTACATTAACAACTTGATTCTGATTTAAGTACGGGAAGTAGTTTCTGTTATCAGCATCTCCTACGATTGTTCTATTAAATGGATAGAGTACTGCGTCATTACCATTTTGTCCCATACTCGCTTTTAGTTTCAGGTTATTAATGAGATCAATACCTGAAAGAAATGACTCCTCACTAATTATCCATCCTACGCCAGCACCATAAAATGTACCCCATCGGTTATCCGGATGAAATACAGATGATCCATCTCTTCTAATATTCGCATTTACAAAATACCTGTTTCTATACGAGTAATTTGCACTAGCAAAATATCCTTCTACTGCATAGTTCTTCTCAAAACCTCTAAGAGCCTGAAAATTGGCAGAATTATCTAACACAGGTAGCGTACCAATGGCAACCTCAGTTCTTTGAGCACTTGTATAAGTAAACTTGTAGTCAGAGGTTTCGTGACCTAGAAGTACTTTTATTGTATGCTCATTGAAGTCCTTATCCCAGGTTAACAACTGCTGGCTACTTAAAGTAGCTGTATTGTTTCTTCCTTGAGTCAATCGTCCGTTTGCATTTTTTGCATCCCCACCAATTGGAGTGGCAAACGTTGTAAACTCTCCAGAAACAATATCACCAGACCCTCTTAATTCAAGCTGGAAATCATTTAGGAATCTGCCTCTTGCATAAAACCTTGAAGTGATATTATGAGTAATAAAATTGTCAACATCAGCTAGTCCAGTAGCTACTGGGTTATTAAAAGCACCATAAGGTCTGGTTCCATAGTAACCATTGTCAGCTTCACCAAAATCGTAGATTCTATTTCCATTCGCATCAAAAACAAGCTCTTTTGTTGTCTGATCATGGGCATAGATTGGATATATAGGAGCTACATTTCTAACCCAGCTAAAGGTGTTGCTATAAGTGTTTGAACCAACTGTAGCTAGCGGCGCATCCTGATCAGTGTAAGCATAATTAAATGCTCCTCCGAAATCCAGCCAATCAGTAGCATTATAGTCAACAGACAGTCTGGAACTAATTCTGGAAAATCCAGAATTTATAGCATACCCTTCATCATCCAGATAGCCTAAAGAGAAATAGGTTGATGAATTATCTCCTGAAGATCTAATCCCAAGGTGATACTCTTGTCGAGCACTTCTATTAAATAATTCATTTTCCCAGTTGTCAAGTGTCATTACCTGATTTAATCCGGAAGCTAATCTTCCTGTTGAAGGATCAATGATAGCATTATCCGGTGCACCGTATATATTGTACCCAAGCGGAGCGTCTCCACCTGTGATTAAACCTGAGGCAGCAGCAGCACTTGCTGTCGCATTATCCTCCCCCAGAAGATTCATTCTACCAATACGGACTCTATCAAACCACATTTCATAGTATTGACCCGGATCAGTAATGATATCGTATTCTTTTACAGCTCTATCATTTACCCCGTACTTAGCATTGAATGTTACTTCAAGGCCTTTATTACCACCTTTTTTGGTTGTAATGATTATAACTCCATTTGCACCCCTACTTCCGTATAATGCATTTGCAGAAGCATCCTTCAAGAAGGATATTGACTCAATGTCTTGAGCGGCCAGGGAGTTAATATTGCCATAGAAGGGCACACCATCAACTACATACAGTGGCGCACTAGATGAACCAATTGAGCCAATTCCTCTGAATCTTACCGTAGGTGAAGCACCTGGCTGACCATTATCATTGATGATTTGAACACCTGCGACCCGACCAACCAATCCTTGAATTGCATCCCCGGATTGTACGTTGTTTAGGTCTTTTTCTCCGATTACATCAACGGAACCTGTAATCGATTGCCTGGTTTGTTCACCATAAGCAACTACGACAACTTCCTGCAATTCAGTCGCACCACCCATTGTGACATCTATCACTGATCGGGTGCCTGTATTAATCTCCTGGGCCTCAAATCCAACAAATGAGAAAACAAGAACACTGCCATCATTAACCTGAAGACGATAGTTCCCGTCAATATCTGTTGTAGTCCCAGTAGTGGTGCCTTTTAACACCACATTCACTCCGGGTAAACCCTCACCTAAATCGTCGGTGACTTTACCGGATACCGTTCTTTGGGCATGGACTTGCGTCAATGCCAAAAGACACACAATCAATGAAAAGAAAAACTTTTTCATAAGCATGATTTGTTTGTTAAAAAATGATTTAAACCTGTAAGAGTAGCTCTGAAAAAGTCTTTTTAATTGTAAAAAAGAAGCCCCTAAATCTTAAGGGATTTAGGGGCTCAGCTTGTTTTTAAAGCTATTTTACAATTTTTAATTCATTCCTTTAATTAAAAAAATCGAAGAAACTTCTTCGTTTTTCAAACTTGAGGTCTTGAAGCACAGAAGACTTTACCCGAATGGATAAAAAATAGGACTGGAACCTTCCAAATGGCACCCAATCAAAGTTCATTGTCCAACAATGCAGGTCGCGAGAAACTCCAACTCGGGTGGTGGTAAAATCCTTGGCTTCAAAGTCATAACCGGAATTAAAGGTAATTTGTGTTTTGTCGGTTAAACCCAGATTTCCGCTAAACTGAAAGCTTTGCGTTATTGTAGCATCTTCAAAACCCCTTTTATTTCTATTAATGGAATATTGCATTCTGAGCGACCATGGAACATTAAAATCAACATACATTTCAGGATTGTTCTGGATGTGTTCTATCTGTTGTCTTTCATGATCGGAGTAGCCGTCAAAACCTACCTCCTCGTCAGGGGGTAAAACGCCATTATTTTGACCCATAGGATCTTGGGTATTTGCAGATGTATTATTGTTTCTAGAACCCCCCGGAGATAAGTTGAAGCTAATCGCTGTTGTCATATTGGATAACCTGCCAAGCCCATTGCCATTGTTCCAGGTATATCGATCAAGTCTTCTTTGTCTTACTATTCTCTTACCACTTACACTTGTAGTCTCTGAGATGAGAAGGTACTCGTATGGATCTAGTGTTCCCGTGAAGTTGAGGGATATTTTTCCATCAAAAAAGCTTGTCCGTGCGTTCACGCCAATGTTACTTAGCTTAAAGGAGTCTGCTGCCAGATTATACCCTGTACTTAAACCAAGGTTATCGAAAAGCTTGATTTTTTTAAACCCGTTGACCGTATCTTTTTTGCTTGCCACCTTCATTTCGATATTATTGGAAAGTGAGAAACCTAACGTCTTGCTTTCTCCACCTCTGGGGGAGCCGTATGCAAATCCTTGGTATCGGCTTACTCTTTCAGTATTGCCCAATGAGTCAACCTGAACATCTGAATAGACGCCATATTTGGTATCGGAGAAATCAGGGCTGTAACTGAAGGACACACTAGGGGTCATGACATGCCGGATCGCCTGTACTTTACTGCCTTTGAAGAAAGCTGTCCCGTAAACTCGTGTGTTTAACGAAGCGCCAGTAGACCAACTTCCAGCCCTGCTAAATCCGTTAACGGTATCAACACGTACACCATTTTCCTCCGGTACATATTCGTATTGCAATTCTTTGGTGTACCAAAGATCTTCATAATTGAATGTAGGGTTCAAGGTGAAATACTTTAGGACATTCATTGAAGTGGATATAGGGATAGTGTGTTTACCCCCAAGCTTGGACCGGTTAAATATTTCTCCAAAGTTGCTTTGGTTAAATGTGATGACAGAGTCCGATCGTGAATCCTTATTAATAATTTCAAAACCGAATGGCTCCCTTACCTGATCATTTGAGAGTTCATTTTTGGCAGCAAAGTTGTGGCTAAAGCTTAGCTTGCTCAACGGGGATTTGCTCGATTTCACCACATTTTTTAATGGATAAATACGATTCATATTTACTGTCAAATCGGGAAGGGTAAGATTCACAATTCCAGTACTTAGGTTTTGGCTATGTCTCAGGTTTGAAGACATCTGAAAAGGAGTCCCTGCAAAAGTTTTTCGGTAGCTTATACTGGAGGCCAGTTGGGAGTTTATACTTCTATTGAAATCCTGAACAACCAGGTTATTGTTTTCAGTGTAGCTTCTCGTTGCAGCATTTACCGAAGCAGAAAAAGATGAATTTCCCCTCGACTCAGGGCTATGATTCCATTGGATACTGTAGTCATTTGTTTCTAAAGGGTTTTCCAAATCATCAGAGACAGATTTGATGTAGGAAAAATTGAATGTACCTCTGAAAGCGTATCGTTTGTAGTAATTAGATACTGCCTGAACCCCATTGCCACCCTTTGAATAAATATCCCCGGTCAATCTTAAATCCACGTAATCGCTGATGGCGAAATAATAGCCTCCATTCCGAAGAAAAAACCCTCTTCTACGTTCTTCGCCATAGGTAGGTACGATAATCCCGGATGATTTTTCTTTTGGCTGGGGGAACATTCCGAACGGAAAAAAAAGTGGAGTTGGCACATCCCTAAATCGCATATTAAAAGGACCAGAGACTACCTTATTATTTGGGATAACCTTGAGGCGAGTGGATTTTATTGAAAAGTGGGGGTCTTCCAGGTTACAGGTTGTGTATTCAGCTCCTCTTATAAAAAGCTCATCATCCTCGTTTTTCTTCACATCCTCCCCATGCATAAACCCACCCTGTTGCTCGGTTACAACTCCCTTAATGAGGGCTCTCTCTGATTTAAAGTTATAGATGATGTCATCTGTAACATATGAATCAGGTCCATCTGTGAAAACCGGCTTACCGATTTTTTTACCTGTTGAATCGGTTATGTATTTTGCTTTCAGTGTTCTTTTATCCCAATTCACATCGGTTCTTTCCGCATCGAGGGAAATACTACCGTAATCAATATGGGTTTCACCATATAGAAAAAGCTCGCGGCTTTTAATATTAAAGAAAAGAGAGTCCCTCGCATTGTAATTAATTGTGGTTTCAATGTCGCTTCGTTTAGCCTCAATGCCACCATTGGTTTGTACTGCGCTATCAACTATTGCAGTGTCGATTTCAATCAATTGCTCTGGTGGATCTGACTGAAGGGAATCTGTTGTCAAAGAGTCTTTTTCCTGCGTGAATCCGCTGAAAGTCGAAATAAAACATAAAAGTATAATGAGACACCTCAATCCAACTCGCTTTTTTGAAAATGAACTATGACCAAACTATCTTTGAGATGTTTAATTATTGGCATTATTGGCAGATTTTTTGCGATAAGTCGCTTTTGAAAATTGCTGCGATTGCCAGTTTTTCTAACTTTTGCGTAAAAGTATTTCATTTTAGACAATAAAGGGCGTGAGAAACCTAGTAGTACCCATCGGTTTAACCATATTTTTAATCTTAGCTTCATTTCACCCGATTGGAAAGAAGAATTTTGCAGTTACAAAGATTGTCATTGATCCGGGACATGGAGGAAAGGACCCGGGAACTTTGGGGTCTTACACCAAAGAAAAAGATGTCGCCTTGCAGGTGGCGCTCAAAGTAGGTGAATATGTAAACCAGCATGTGCCGGATGTTAAAGTGATTTTCACACGGAAGGATGACAATTTCATTGACCTGAAGAAGCGGTCTCAAATAGCAAATGACCATGATGCTGACTTATTTGTCTCGATCCATGCAAACTCCTTACCAAAATCAACACCTATTTCAAGGAAGCAATCAATAAAAGGTTCGGAAGTGTATGTAATGGGAGTCCAAAATACGGAAAGGGCATTGGAAGTTGCGAAAAGAGAAAACTCTGTGATTTTGTTGGAAGAAGATTATCAGAAGAACTACGACTTTGATCCACAATCAGAAGAATCATATATACTGTTTAATTTGACACAATCAGCTTATCAGGATAACAGCCTTCTTCTAGCCAGCTTAATAGATGACCAATTAAAAAATCGTGCTGGCCGACGTAGCTATGGGGTAAAGCAGTCAAGCTTATACGTTATGTGGAGCACAGCTATGCCCAGTGTGTTAGTGGAAATTGGCTACCTTTCCAATCCGGACGAAGAAAAGGAATTAAACAACCCGGAAGTGCAGTCCTATATTGCATCTGGCATTTACCGAGCCATCAAAGAATATAAGGATGCATTTGATGCCCAGAATTAAAATTTAAAGGAAGTGTCAAAAGAATTTAAGATTGGTTTAATCACAATTATTGCCGGAGCTCTACTCTATTATGGATTCAATTTTTTGAGAGGCTCAGATTTGTTTTCACCCTCTAATAGATATTACGCTACCTATACCAATGTTTCAGGCTTGAACGTATCCAACCCCGTTTATTTCAATGGTCTTCCTGTGGGACGGGTAAGTGGATTTAAGTTGGTTCAGGCAAAAGGTTACATCGTGGTTTCAATTGATATTGATGAAACTTTAGAGATGGGAAGAGACGCATCGGCGACCCTGGCAAATGATGGACTTTTTGGTGGGAAAGCAATTGTTTTAAATGTAGGGGAGTCTGCGGAAAAGGCACAGCCTGGGGATACAATTGCTTCAGAAATGGATGGAGATATGCTTTCCCAGTTTGAGCCTGTGGCAGACAACTTGAATTCTACTATTACTAAACTAAATGAGTTACTTGATGAGCTCAATAGGACAGATATAAAAGGAACAGTTGACACTTTGAAATATGCTATTGGCACAATTACACACAAGGTGAATAACCTGGAAATAGAGCGGGTAATAAAAACAACTGATTCTCTCTTAGTAAGTGTGAGACAAAGAAGCAAGCAGCTTGAGGGCTTGATTACCAGCTCCAAAATGCTGGTGGATTCATTGAATCAGGTGCCGCTCTCTGAGACGCTGGTAAAAGTAAATGAGTCATTAGATCATGTAAACAAATTATTACTTGCGGTTCAATCTGAAGAGGGAACTGTAGGAAAGCTTCTCAACAACGACTCAGTATACAACAACTTGAACAAACTATTGGTTGATCTGGACGAGTTAGTGATCCATTTCAATAATTATCCAAAAGACTTTATGGGGCCACTTGGCCGAAAGAACAAAAAACTAAAAGGTATTCCGCAGGAAGGTAAGTAGCGAAAAATTCATGGACATTCAATTCAACAAAAATGAAGATGCCAACAAGCAGTTGGTGTACAAGCTAAACGAACGCTTAAAAAAGGTAAAATTAGGCGGAGGAGAAAAGAAAATCGAATCGCACCATAAAAAAGGGAAGCTAACAGCTAGAGAGCGAATTGAATATTTAATTGATGATCCAAAAGATTTTCTAGAGATAGGTGCTTTTGCCGCTGATGGCATGTACAAAGAGGTAGGAGGCTGCCCATCTGCAGGGGTTGTTACCGGAATTGGCTATGTCTCAGGAAGACAGTGCATGATTGTGGCAAATGATGCCACAGTGAAGGCAGGGGCA
Source organism: Ekhidna sp. (assembly GCF_040220215.1). Lineage (GTDB taxonomy): Bacteria > Bacteroidota > Bacteroidia > Cytophagales > Cyclobacteriaceae > Ekhidna. The sequence goes on along the minus strand of NZ_JAVJTR010000011.1, from coordinate 448,601 downwards.
TGGTTCCCAATGACAGCCAAGAAGAATTTGCGCGCTCAAGAAATCTCGATCGAGAACAATCTTCCCATTATTTATTTGGTTGACAGTGCCGGAGTATTTCTTCCAATGCAAGACGAAATTTTCCCAGACAAGGAGCATTTTGGACGTCAGTTCAGAAACAATGCGGTCATGTCTTCAAAAGGTATTATTCAGATTGCTGCAATTATGGGAAGTTGTGTGGCAGGAGGGGCGTATTTGCCAATCATGGCAGATGAAGCTTTGATTGTAGATGGTACAGGCTCTGTTTTTCTAGCGGGAAGTTATTTAGTGAAATCAGCTGTTGGTGAGGATATTGACAATGAAACACTTGGAGGGGCAACTACCCATTGTGAAATTTCAGGGGTGACAGACAATAAGTTCAAGGATGACAAAGCTGCACTAGACGCAATTAAAAAAATATTTGATAAAGTAGGTGATCCAGTAAAAGCTGGATTCAACCGATCTAAACCTAAGCCACCGAAGAAAAAACTGGAAGATATCTATGGTGAATTTCCAGATAATCGCGGCGTGCAATATGACATGACTGAGGTAATCAAATGTATTTTGGATGACTCGGACTTTGATCAATACAAGGAGCTTTATGGTAAATCAATTGTCTGTGGATATGGCAGGGTTGATGGATGGAGTGTAGGAATTGTAGCAAACCAGCGCAAAGTGGTAAAAACCAAGAAAGGAGAGATGCAGATGGGTGGCGTGATCTACTCGGACTCTGCAGATAAGGCTGCCAGATTCATCATGAACTGTAACCAGCGAAAGATTCCTTTAGTTTTCCTTCACGATGTAAATGGTTTCATGGTTGGGTCACGATCTGAGCATGGCGGTATCATTAAAGATGGAGCTAAGATGGTGAATGCTGTGTCAAACTCCGTTGTACCAAAATTCAGTATAGTGATGGGCAGTTCTTATGGTGCCGGTAACTATGCTATGTGTGGCAAAGCCTATGACCCACGATTAATCTATGCATGGCCTACTGCCGAAATAGCCGTAATGAGTGGAGGATCTGCAGCAAAAACATTGCTTCAAATTGAAATAGCTTCAGCAAAAGCAAAGGGAAAGGTTTTAACCGATGAAGAAAAAGATGCACAATTGAAGAAGATTGAAGACTCTTATCGGGAAAAGCTAAGTCCATACTATGCGGCATCCAGGCTTTGGGTAGATGGAATCATAGATCCAAAAGAAACCAGAAATGTCATTTCAAAAGGAATAGAAATGGCAAATCATTCGCCAATAGAAGAGCGAATGAATGTAGGTGTCATTCAAACTTGATAACTTTATTTAGTGCTGAAAGAATCTGAAATAAAAGCATTAGTTGTTCTTCTGGATGATGAGGATCACGAAGTGGTTTCTCATGTTGAAGACAAGATTATGTCCATTGGCACCAGTGTCATTCCACTTCTTGAGCAGGAATGGGAAAGTACATTCAATCCCATTATTCAAAGTAAAATAGAAGACTTAGTTCATGAACTGCAGTTTGAGCTATTAAAAGAGCGTTTTCTGGAGTGGAAAGACCATGGTGGGGAAAATCTTTTGGAAGGTCTTTGGATAGTAGCGACTTACCTGTATCCAGACCTAGAGATGGATGAATTGAGTAAGGAGCTAGATCAACTTTATCATGAATTGTGGCGACACCTGGAGGATGACATGACTCCTCCTGATAGAATCCGGGTTTTCAATGAGGTTTTTTTTAATAAGTTCAAGTTCAGAGCTAATACCAAGAACTTTCACTCACCGGCAAATTCCATGATCAATGCAGTGTTAGAAACAAAAAAAGGAAATCCAATCTCCTTATGCGCGGTTTATCTAATGTTGGCGCAGAAAATGAACTTACCAATTTATGGTGTGAATCTTCCTAATCTGTTCATTCTGACCTACCAAATAGGGGAAGAGTCGTTTTATATCAATGTTTTTAATCGCGGACTCATTTTTACCCGCGATGATATTGACAATTACCTTGAAAGCCTTCAGCTTGAAAAGCAAGATATCTTTTATGACCCTTGTTCTAACCTTGATATTGTATTGAGGGCACTACGCAACTTAATTGTTTCCTTTGAAAAACTAGGAGATTACCACAAAGCGGATGAAATCAAGATGATACTTCAGAAAATGGACGATCAGTATTTTTCATTGTGAAATCATTAGAGGAAATTTTAGCCGACCTTCATAGCATGGCGAATCCGGAGTACATCACACAGATGGAATATTTCGGAATCAAAGGAGGACAAGCTTTAGGAATTAAAAATACTGTCCTGAAACCATATGCAAAGAAAATAGGTCGCAATCAAGAACTGGCTAACGAACTTTGGCAGCAAACTTTACACGAATGCAAGCATTTGGCAATCCTGCTTGCTGAACCTAAACTTTTCACTGAAGAAATTGCTGAAAAGTGGACTCGGGACTGCTATTCCTGGGATCTGGTAGATGGTATTGGAATGAAAATAATACCCCAGGCAGACTATGCTTTCAGGAAAGTTGAAGATTGGAGTACCCGGGAAGCTGAGTATGAAAAGCGGATGGCGTTTGCCACGATGGTTGGACTTTCACTCAAAGGAGCCAAGCAATCTGATGAAAAGATCAGTTCATTTTTTAAAATCATTGAACGTGAAGCGTGGGATGAGAGAAACTTTGTTAAAAAAGCGGTCAATTGGGCACTTAGACAAATTGGAAAACGAAATTCGTCACTCAATAAGGAAGCCATTCGAGTGGCGGAGCGCATCAAAGCCCAAAGCACCAAAGCTGCACGATGGATTGCAGCTGATGCACTTAGAGAATTAAAAAGCGAGAAAGTCCAGGAACGACTACACAAATAATCAAGCGAAAATTTGCTAGTTACAAAACCATTTTATTAAAGCTACGTTTAGGACTTAAATATTTTGATTACTTTTAGGATTTAAATTAAAATTCTATGGGAAAACATTCAATAGGGGAATTTGAGGAGGTCGTAATGCTTACTGTAGCTGTTCTGTATAAAGATGCTTACGGTATATCAATAAAAGAGGAAATAGAGAATAGGCTGGAAAGAAAGGTTAGCGTTGGCGCTATGCGTACCGCTTTGAATAGGCTGGAAAAAAAAGGATATCTCGATTCTGAATTTGGAGAAGCGACTGCTGTGAGAGGAGGAAAGCGTAAGCGCTATTTCAAAGTAACTCCATTGGGTAAAAGAGTTTTGGAACAAGTAATGGAAACAAGAAAGCAGCTGTGGGATTCAATTCCTTCGGTAGCTTTTGATTTCAAATTTGCATGAGCGGGTCTTCTGAAATATCGCCACCCAAATTGCCTACTCGACTTCTGAGGTGGTTTTGCAATCCAAAACTTATAGAAGATGTGGAGGGTGATCTTTCAGAGTTATACGCAGAAAGAGTTGCTAAAAGTATACCAAAAGCAAAACTAAAATACCTGCTGGATGTCCTTCTGCTATTTCGCCCGGGGATCATCAAAAACTTCGAACTCAAAAACGGACTAATACATACTGCTATGATCAAAAATTATTTGAAAATCGCGCTGCGAAATGCACTTCGCTACAAAGGATTTACCATGCTCAACCTTCTTGGACTGGTGGTTGGTCTAGTCTCTTGCCTGATTTTACTATGGGTAAATGATGAAGTACAGATGGATAAATTCCATGCAAATGGTGATAAAATACATCAGGTATTCAGAAATATGAGACAATCAGGAGGGATGACCAACACCACCTGGACCATTCCCAAACCTGCAGCAGATTTAATGCGAGAGGAATACCCCGAGGTTGATCAGGTTATTCAGGTTAGCTGGCCTATTGAAATGCGCATGGAACAAGGCGATGATTATTCCAATGAATCCGGATTCTTTGTGACACCTAATTTTTTAACTGCACTTTCATTTGAATTGCTCACAGGTAATAAAGAATCAGCGCTTGCTGATTTGAGTTCAATTATGATTTCCCGATCGGTTGCAGAGAAATATTTCGGTTCTACGTGGAAAGATGATGTTTTGGGCAAATCACTAAGAATTGATGGAGAACGAGATGCTACGATTACGGGTGTATTTGAAAATGTTGGTACAAATTCAACCCTTCAGTTTGATTGGTTGTTGCCAGCAGAATACTTCTTTGGTCGAAACGAATGGGTCGATGACTGGGGAAATGGAAGCTTTAGAGTTTATTTCACACTAAGATCCGAAAATGACCTTAAAGCTGTTCAGGATAGGATTTATGATGAAATTATCACGCATGCGGCAGGGCAGGCAAACTCTGGAGAAGAGTACCTTATCACGCATAAGTTTCAGGATTATTACCTCTACTCAAATTTTGAAAATGGAGTGATCTCAGGTGGTCGGATAAGTTATGTGAGGATTTTGAGCATAGTAGCAATCTTCATTCTAATAATTGCCTGTATCAACTTTATGAATCTAGCAACTGCACGATCGGGTCGCCGATCCAAGGAAATTGGTCTTAGAAAGGTAATGGGTGCACACAAGTCATCCATTAGTTTACAGTTTTTCATTGAGTCTATTTTACTTTCGTTGATTTCAATGCTACTATCAATTCTGTTTGTATGGCTTCTTTTACCTAACTTCAATCAGCTTGTAGACAAACAGCTATTTATTGATTTCTCATTGCCAAATACCTGGTATTTCTTGATTGGTATTACCCTCATTGTAGGTGTTTTATCTGGATTATATCCAGCAATCCTTCTGCCGACTTTTAATATCATCAACTCTCTTAAAGGTGCCGTCAAGCAAACAAGTGGAGCAGCTTACTTTCGAAAAGGATTGGTTGTATTCCAATTCGCTATTTCTACCCTCTTGATCATCGGCATGAGCGTGATTTACTCTCAGTTGGAATATGTTTTAAACAAAGATTTAGGGTTGGATAAAGATAATCTGGTCGCTGTAAGCTTCGGTGAGGATTTTGGGGACAGACTGGAAACTTTTAGAACAGAGCTAAGTAAAATTCCTGATGTAAAGGGAGTTACTGTCGCTTCGGGCAATCCTATTTCGTATGGACGATCAACCAGCTCAGCAAGGTGGGAAGGAATGAGTGAAGGAGGGTATGAAATCAATGTATTACTTACAGACGAAAAATTCATCGAGGTGATGGGAATGGAGATCAAAGAAGGGCGGGATTTTGATGAGCAGCTGACAGATTCTACCAATTTCATCATTAATGAAGTAATGGCGGAAATGATGGGGGGAGAGGATGTGATCAATAAGAAACTTTCTTTTTGGAATATCAATGGAAAAGTGGTTGGTGTGGTAAAAAATTTCCACATGCAAAACCTGCATGAACCGATCGCTCCGCTTATCATCACTTGTATTCATCCTGCTGGAGAAAACATTGCAATGGTCAAGTTTCAGGGAAATCCAAACGAGACACTAGAGTCTATTGAAGCTGTTAATACAAACCTGAATCCAGGTTCAGATTTTGATTATTTGTTTATTGATGAGGCATACGCTGAAAGTTATGATAATGAAATGACCGTCAGTTCTCTGGCTAAAATATTCGCTGGAATCTCTATCTTAATTTCCTGCCTGGGTTTATTTGGACTTTCTGCATTCACAGCGGAGCAGCGGTCAAAAGAAATTGGTGTACGTAAAGTACATGGGGCAAGCGTGAGACACCTAGTACTTTTGTTATCAAAGGACTATTCCATTCTAATGATTTTTGCATTTATTCTAGCCATTCCTTTTGGCTACTATTATGCGCAGCAGTGGTTGGATGGATTCGAATTCAGGACTTCAATAAGCCCTGTAATATTTGTTATGGCAGGTCTGATCACATTTATAATTGGCGCCTTGACGGTGAGTTTTAAATCCTATCAGGCTGCAAGGGTAAATCCAGTCAAGACTTTAAAGGACGAATAAATCATGTGCCAAAGGCAAGGAGATACTCCTTGACCCACTCATAGTGAATTTTATGGGTGTCTTCATGCCCTTTTTTGAGAATTTCACCTTTAATGATCTCGTCTGATTCGAATGTGACTTTTATTTCGTCCTTCAGGCTGAGAAACTTACGACCGAATATTTTATAGATGACTTCCTTCGCACACCAGATGGTACAAAGCTTTTTCAGGTCGTCTTTGTACTGCATTTCTGATTCATGAAGGTATTTCATTTTCACGTACTCATGCTTATCTCTCGGTCGTTCCATGTCTATTCCACATGGCTTGTCTAGGTGGATCATGGCTGCAGCTATAGGAAAGGAGTGTGAAATAGAAATATGAGCTCCATTTCCAAGCAAGTAAGGCTTGCCTTTTTCATGTTTACCAATGCCTTCATAGGGGATGCTGAATTTTTCACAAAGGGACTTGACCAATATTCGCCCAATAATCCACTCTGCTTGTCTTACAGGAGCCAATTCAGCAGGAAAAGGTTCTGGGGATAGGTATGGAAGCTCAAGAAAAGTCTCCTGAATGTTCCAAACAGCATAGGCAGACCGATCATCAATCTGCTTGTTTAGTAGCAAAGGCATAGGCAATTGTAATACTTTTGTGTCCCAAATGGGTACAATCAGCGCAAAAAAACTACATACTTTCCTGGGTCACAATGACAGCATCTATACCCTCCAGGAGCTCGATGATCATCGCTTCATTTCTGCTGGTGGAGATGGTATGGTGGTGCTTTGGGATCTTAAATTACCTGATGAAGGGGAAGTTATTGTAAAAGTAACGGGCTCGGTTTATGCCTTGACGTACGATAACGATTTAGGATATTTATATGTAGGCCAAAATAACGATGGGATTCACAAAATCGATCTGAAAGCTAAAAAAGAGGTTGGTTCCATCCACCTAGGGGGATACCAGTTGTTTGATCTTAAAATAGTGAATGAGCAAATCTGGGCTGGACTTTCAAACGGGGAGGTGATTGTGCTTAATAAGAATCTTGAAATTGTGCGACGTATAAAATATGCTAATGACCGCATTCGTTCGTTCAATCAGTTTAATGATAAGGTCGCCATTGCCGCAAGTGACAACCTGACACGAATTGTGGATGTGGAGAGCATGGAAGTGAATTATTCGTTGAAAGGTCATGCCAATTCAGTATTTTCATCCAAATATCATCCTTCCGGCAAGTATTTAGTTTCTGTGGGAAGGGATGCGTATGTGAAAGTCTGGGACACACGGGTTGATTATACCCTTCGTGAGTCCATTGCAGCACATCTTTATACGGTTAATGATATCATTTTCCGTCCGGATGGCAGGTATTTTGTAACCGGCAGCATGGATAAATCGATAAAATTATGGGATGCGCATAATTTTAGATTGCTGAAAGTACTGGATAAACACAGGCACGCCGGGCATGGAAATAGCGTTAATAAGCTGCTATGGATGAATTATCGAGACTTGTTAGTAACTTGTAGCGATGATCGTTCGATCTCCGTTTGGGAAATTAAATTTGCAGAATGAAGATAACACCGCTGGAAATTCGTCAAAAGGACTTTGAGAAAAAGCTAAGAGGGTACGATAAAGATGAAGTCAACGCATTTCTCCAGTCATTATCCAACGAATGGGAACGGATGCTGGAGGAAAATAAGGAGTTATCCTTAAAGCTGAAGCAAGCCGAAAAAGAAGTTTCAAAGCTTCGTGAAGTAGAAAGCTCCCTTTACAAAACACTTAAAACTGCTGAAGACACAGGTGCCAATGTAATTGAGCAAGCAAACAAGGCTGCAGAGCTTCACATGAAGGAGACCAAAATGAATGCAGAAGGTTTACTTAGTGAGTCAAAAAATAAAGCCCGTGCGATGATCGAGCAGGCAGAAATGGAAGCTCGTCAGATTATAGAAGAGCTCCAGGATGCGGTAAAAAGTATAGAACAGAATCATCGAGATATTGAGAATCATCGTCAAAACGCCCTTCAAGAACTTAAGAACCTTTCGGTTACCCTAATTGAAAAGGTTGAGCGAAATACCGGTGAAAGCAAAGAATTTAAATTTGACGATTACGTCAAGCGTGTAAAGAAGCTTGCTCGTGATAGTGAAGAGCGCATTAAAGCAGAACGGACGGAGGTTCAGGCCGAGACAAAAAAACTGGAAACACCTCCTGTCGAAGTGCCAAAAGCAGAAATCCCTAAGTCAGAAGTTCTGGAATCGGATGAAAAGCCAAATGCAGAGCCACCTAAAACCGAGGAGCTGAAGGAGCGAATCATCAAGCAGGAAGAAAAGGTTGAAGAAGAAAGGCCAGAACCAGTAGCAAAAAAAGTAGAACCTGAAATTCGCAAACCTGACCCTGAACCTCAGAAAAAAGAAGAGCCCAGGTCAGAGCAAAAATCTGAACGAAATGAGGAGGATGAGCCAAAAGAAGAGAAAAAGGGCCCCCGTGTTTCCAAGACGGTTTCATTCTTTGATGAACTAGATACAGACTAATCGTATGGGTAAGGTTTCGCTGGAGGGAATGGAGTTCTACGCTCGTCATGGCTACTATGAAGAAGAACGTGTCATCGGCAATAAATACAGTGTAGATGTAACACTTGATGTTGACTTTTCAGAAGCTGCCTCAGATGACAAACTGGAAGGCACTGTCAACTATGAAAAGGTTTATGAAATCGTCCGGAATGTAATGAGCATTGATGCCAACCTTCTAGAACATTTAGCCGGGAAAATGATCAAAGCACTAAAAGACAGTTTTTCGCAAATCAATCACGTCCAGGTTCGCATCAGTAAATACAATCCGCCTATTAAAGGGTTGTGTCATAAGGCTACTGTGGAGTTGGAGGGGTAACTATAATATTTTATTTTTTTTGATTAATTTTAAGATGAAACAAAATGCGAATCATCAAGAAATTCTCAAAATATCTAACAGTTATATTATTTGTTTTAATTAGCTGTAATCAAAATGAAAGTGCAGATATTGATTTATCGCAGCGCTTAGGCCCTGATTTTATTAAAATAGACACAGACAGTGGAGCAACCGTTTTTTCACCAGAAAAGGGACAGATAATATTAGACTTTAAGCATGAAAATGAGAGAAAATATTTTCGTTTTCAAACTGATGAAGTTTTCAATAAGGAATCATTAACTGAGGAATCACTTTATTATTTGGAAGGTACCCTAATTACCAAGATGGATAGTAAGGTTCTTATACTTACTATTGATAAAAATAAAATAATCAATATTATAGATGAATTTTCTGAGAATGAATATTTGCTAGTTGAGGGGTATGGTCTTGCTTATCATAAAAAACTTAAAAGCCCTCCGTCAGGACGCTTAACGTTTACTCTTGAAACAAATGATGATGATTGTGATGCTGGCGGTGTTGGGTCTAGTGGATGTAGTACCGATGATTGCTCTGTGGATTGTAGGGCTGGGTATTATTCTTGCTGTGAAGAAAACAATATGGTGAACGATAAATGTTATTGTAAGCAAGACAAGACTCTTGCAGGTCCTGGCTAGGTAATATTTTGACTATTTTTTACTTAAAAAAGGAATGGGTAAGTATTCCTTTTTTTGTGCTTTTTATCTAAACAAACACAAACCCCCTCGCATCCGCCTCATCGTAAAACTCTATTTTCTTGCCTACCAAAAACATCATTTCGCTTTTTCGTACTAGCAACTGCACACCATCGATAAAGTATTCATCATCGGTTTCTTTCTTTTTATCAAAGCCCAGCTTGAAACCTACGCCGCACCCCATTCCTTTGGTAGCAATGCGCAACCCATATCCTTCAGGAATACCTTTGTTCTTTAAAATATTCTTAACCTCTTCCAGCGCTCTGTCCGTTATTTCCACAGGTGGTTTCATCACTTTTCGATTTACTTATTGCCTCCGTGTAAAAGTATTATTTTTGACGTTTATCAAAACACTTAACAATCCAATCAATGGAAATGGTTTACGACCTTCTGAAAATTACAATTCCTGCGGGCCTGGTACTGTATCTTGCTTACTTGCTAGTTCGATCTTTCTTGCAAAAACAACTCGACGAAATTGCCTTCAGTGTAAGACAAAAAAATCAGGAGATTGTGGTGCCCATCAGGCTTCAAGCTTATGAACGAATTGTTTTACTTCTTGAGCGAATTACGCCTGCAAACCTGATATCCAGACTGAGCACTTCGGATTATTCAGCTAAGGAGTTTCAGCATATTCTGATCCATGAAATTAGGAATGAATTCAATCACAACCTTTCTCAGCAAGTTTATATGTCAGACAGTGCTTGGACATATGTCATCACAGCAGTAGAGCAAACAATTTCTGTAGTGAATTCTTCGGCAAATGCATTAGAAAAAAAAGCCACAGGATTTGACTTGTCCCGGGCGATTTTAGAGAATACAGCAGGTGAGGAGATGGACACACCAAAACAGGCTATTAAATATATAAAAGAGGAAATCCAGGATATTTTTTAATGTATGGATAAAACAAAAAAAATATGGGAAAAAGCTAAAAAAACTGCTTCAAGTAAGGAGCAGATGAAGTCAACGCTTACCAAAGCTGGAGATAAGCTAAAAAGGCTGGCAGCAAACTCTAATGAACTTCAGGAGTTGAAATCCAAATTAGAAATACTGATGAGAATGTTCCAATCTCATTTGGCTGGTGAATATCGGGCTTTTCCGTTTTCCACAATTTTACTGATTGTTTTCGCGCTGATTTACTTCATTACGCCTATAGACTTGATTCCTGATTTCATTCCCGCCCTGGGGTTTACTGATGATGCTTCAGTGGTTTTTTTGATTATTAAAAAGCTTAATCGAGATATTCAGAAGTTTCATCTATGGGAAGAGGAACAATGGGAACAAGCGGACTAATTTGTTTGTACTACTTGCTCAAAACATAAATGAATGTCAGCTAGAAAAGCAGTAATAATTGGAGCAACAGGTTTGGTGGGGAGGCAATTGGTGAGGTTAATTCTTAAGGATGACCGTTATGATTCTGTAGTGATTATCACAAGAAGCCCTTTCGAAATCCAGGATCCCAAATTAGTGGAAGTAAGGATTAAGAATTTTGACGACCTCCAAAAACATTCATCTAAAATGAATGGACATGACTTCTTTTGTGCTTTGGGCACCACACGGCAAAAAGCAGGCTCCAAAGCAGCCTTTCTAAGGGTGGACGTTGAATATCCGATAGCATTCGCAAAAATTGCTAGCCAGCAAAAAGACTTTCAACAATTTTTAGCAGTCACCTCTATCGGGGCAAATAGCTCATCTCCATTATTTTATAACAAAGCAAAAGGCCAGCTGGAAGATGAGCTTCAAAAAATGAAGTTAAAATCCTTAAAAATTTTCCAGCCCTCCCTGCTGATTGGGGATAGAAATGAGTTCAGGTTCCTGGAAGAGCTAGCAAAGGTAATTAGTGGAATTGCCACTTTTTTTGTGATTGGCTCAAAAAAGAGAGTTGGTGCCATCAGGGATGTGGAAGTTGCTAAAGCAATGGTAGAGACGGCTTTAAAAAATCAGGAAGGTTTTGAGCGAATAAAACCTGGGAAAATGATAGATATAGCCTATTCATGAGGGTTGTTTTACAGCGTGTATTGTCAGCATCTGTCACTATTGAAAAGCAGGTAAAGTCGTCAATAGACAATGGGGTTATGATATTATTGGGTATAGAAGAAGCAGATAGTCAAGACGATATCGAGTGGCTATGTCGAAAAATCGCCAACATGAGAATTTTCCCCGATGAAGAAGGAGTAATGAATAGAAGTCTTTTGGACGTTGAAGGAGAAGCATTGGTAGTTAGCCAATTCACACTGCATGCAAGTACCAAAAAAGGTAATCGTCCTTCATATATACAGGCCGCCAAACCTGATATAGCAATTCCTCTTTATGAGGCATTTGTTGCAGAAATGCAGACCCATTTAGATAGTGAGATTAAAACAGGTGAATTTGGGGCGGATATGCAGGTTTCTTTGGTTAATGATGGTCCTGTTACCATTCTGATCGACACTAAAAACAAGGAGTAATCTTTTTCGATCAAATTGTATTTCACCCTTTGAAGCGGGGTGGGGTCATGTTACCTTTGCGGCTAATTTTCAAAGGATTGCTGCTGAAACGACGCAATCTGATGGCTAGAACAACTATATGAAGAACACTCGAAACTTCTGCATCATTGCCCATATTGATCATGGTAAAAGTACCCTGGCTGATCGCTTGCTGGAGTTTACACACACTGTATCAGATCGTGATATGCAGGCGCAGTTGCTGGATAATATGGATCTGGAGCGCGAGCGCGGAATAACGATTAAAAGTCACGCCATCCAGATGGATTATGAATTGAATGGTGAGAAATACACGCTCAATTTAATTGACACTCCTGGTCACGTAGATTTTTCATATGAAGTCTCCCGCTCTATCGCGGCATGTGAAGGAGCTCTTTTGGTAGTAGATGCTGCCCAAGGCATTGAAGCGCAGACAATATCCAATCTTTACCTTGCCCTGGAGCATGATCTTGAAATCATTCCGGTACTGAATAAAATAGACCTTCCGGGAGCTATGCCTGAGGAAGTCTCTGATCAGATCATTGATTTGATTGGCTGTGATAAAGAATCCATCATTCACGCCAGTGCGAAAGAAGGTATTGGTATTACGGACATTCTTGAAGCAATTGTAAGCCGGGTACCAGCCCCGATTGGCGATCCTGAGGAGCCACTACAGGCGATGATCTTCGATTCTGTTTTTAACCCCTACCGTGGGATTGAGGTTTTCTTCAGGGTTTTTAATGGTACGCTTAATAAAGGGGATAAAGTAAAATTTGTCAATACCGGAAAAACTTACGAAGCTGATGAAATTGGTGTACTCAGGCTTGAGCACGAGCCCAAAAAATCAATTTCAGCAGGTAATGTGGGATATCTGATTTCAGGTATAAAAGTGGCCAAAGAAGTGAAAGTGGGGGATACCATAACCCATGTGAACCGACCTACACAACGGCAGGTGAAAGGATTTGAAGACGTGAAGCCAATGGTTTTTGCAGGCATTTACCCGGTAGAAACCAGTGAATTTGAGGAGTTAAGGGCCTCAATGGAGAAGCTTCAACTGAATGATGCCTCCTTAATCTGGGAGCCTGAAACTTCAGCTGCATTAGGCTTTGGGTTTAGATGCGGATTCCTTGGGATGCTTCATATGGAAATCGTACAGGAGCGATTGGAACGCGAGTTTGACATGACCGTGATAACAACTGTACCTTCAGTTCGTTTCCATGCCATTGAAAATGACGGATCAATTATTAAAGTAAGTGCTCCTTCTGAGCTACCGGAACCCAATGTCATCAGTCATATTGAGGAGCCGTTCATACGTGCTCAAATCATCTCGAAATCTGAATTTATCGGGCCTATAATTGCACTTTGTATGGATAAGCGCGGTGAGATTAAAAATCAGGTTTATCTAACCTCAAGTCGGGTAGAATTAACTTTTGAAATTCCATTGGCAGAGATTGTATTTGATTTCTTTGATAAGCTAAAAACGATTTCCAGAGGATATGCTTCCCTTGATTATGAGCTAATCGGATACCGTCAATCCAATATGGTGAAACTAGACATCATGCTAAATGGGGACAAAGTGGATGCATTATCAGCTATTGTTCACAGAGACAAAGCATACGAATGGGGAAAGAGATTGTGTGAGAAATTAAAAGAATTGATCCCAAGACAGATGTTCGAAATTGCCGTTCAGGCAGCTATAGGAACGAAAATTATCGCCCGGGAATCAGTGAAGGCCATGCGGAAAAACGTATTGGCAAAATGCTACGGTGGAGATATTTCGCGTAAGAGAAAGTTGCTGGAAAAGCAGAAAAAAGGTAAGAAACGAATGCGCCAGGTAGGAAATGTGGAGATTCCGCAGGAAGCATTTATGGCTGTATTAAAGTTGGATTGAAGTTAGCAGTAGGAAGATGGAAGAGCAAGAGATTAAATTCAAATTTGAGAAATTGAGAATATGGAATGACTCAATGGATTTAGCAGAAGACATTTTTAAGTCAAGTTCACAATTTCCTAAAGAAGAAGTTTACAATCTTACTTCTCAAATAAGAAGAGCCTCAGATTCAATAGCATTGAATATATCTGAAGGTTCAATCTTACAATCCAACCCAGAATACAAGCGTTTTTTAGGATACTCAATACGTTCTATTGCAGAGGTAGTTACATGTTTACATAAAGCGAGGAGAAGAAAGTATATTAACGAGGAGTCCTTTGATCTTTTTTATAAAAAGATGTTTTGATTTAATGAATATGACTATTGCTTTCAGGAAAAAACTTAATTAGTAAATATGACTAGCGCCAAACTTCAAGCTTCTGACATCCAGCCCACAATTATTGACGGACGAAAAATCTCCAAAGACATTAAAAATGAAATTGCTGCAAAGGTTGAAAAAATCAAAGCTGAGGGCGGGCGAGCGCCACACTTAGCAATAATAATAGTGGGCGATGATGGTGCAAGCCATACCTATGTCAATGGAAAAATCAATGCCTGCAAAGCAGTGGGGTTTGATTTTACTTTGATGCATTTTGCCAGTACCATATCGGAGGAGAAACTGATCAAGCATATTGAGCAAATGAATGATGATGATGACATTGATGGGTTCATCGTTCAGATTCCTTTACCTGATCACATCTCCGTGGAAAACATCACAGAGCGAATTTCCCCTGTGAAGGATGTAGATGGATTTACCAATCAAAACTTTGGTAGTATCATGTCTGACAATCAACTTCTGCTGCCAGCCACACCTTTTGGGATTATGGAATTGATCCGTAGATACGAAATCCCAACAGAAGGGAAAAATTGCGTACTGGTTGGTGCTAGTAGGATTGCTGGGGCACCTTTAAGCTTAATGATGCTTCAGGAAGGCAAAGCGACGGTTACGGTTTGCCATAAAGCAACCTTAGATTTGAAGTCCCATACAGCGCTAGCAGATATCCTAATTGTAGCTGTTGGGAAGCCAGGATTGATAACAAAAGATATGGTGAAAGAAGGTGCTGTGGTTATTGATGTTGGTACCACCCGTGTGGAAGATTCTTCAAAGAAATCTGGTTTCCGCCTGGCGGGAGATGTTTTATATGATGAAGTAGCCCCCAAAGTAAGCCACATTACTCCGGTACCCGGAGGCGTTGGCCCAATGACTATTGCTTCTTTGTTGTTGAATACACTCAAAGCATATGAGCTCAATCACTGATCCGGAATACCTGCCGGTGATGGAGTCTTTTTATACCATTCAGGGAGAAGGCTTCTTCTCCGGAACCCCTGCTTATTTCATTCGTCTTGGGGGGTGTGATGTAGGATGTGTGTGGTGTGATGTAAAGGAATCATGGGATGCTTCCAAGTTCGAATGGTTACAGGTCGATCGCATTGTAAAAGAAGCTAAAGAATCAGGAACTCAACTGGTTGTGGTGACAGGAGGGGAACCCCTTATGTACGACTTAAGTGAACTTACAAAAGCCCTCAAAGCCGCCGGACTACAAACTAATATTGAAACTTCTGGGGCATATCCTTTAAGCGGACAATGGGATTGGATTTGCTTCTCACCAAAAAAATTTAAAGCTCCCTTGCAAGAATTCTACACCAAGTCTCATGAACTTAAGGTGATCGCGTTTAATAAAAGTGACTTCAAATGGGCAGAAGATCATGGGGCTAAAATGCATGACAACTCTCAATTGTTTCTACAACCAGAGTGGTCAAAAGAAAAAGAAATGACACCTTTGGTCGTTGATTTTGTGAAGAGCAACCCAAAATGGAAAATATCCCTACAGACTCACAAATACATGGACATTCCCTGATAAGAGGCTCTTTGTTCATTGCCCTATTACTGTTCATCCTATCCCTCTCGGCGCAATCCCTTTCTACTGAAAATCGAAAAGCACAAAAGCTTTATGAAAAAGCGGATAAAAAATATAAGGATCGTGATTTCTATGCCGCGCTCGAATTATTAGAGGAGTCGGTTCTTGAGGATGCCCGATTTTTTGAAGCATACATCCGAATGGGAAGCCTTTACAATGCAATTGGGGAAGAAGACTCTGTTTATTCAAAATTTCAACGCTATTTCGAAACTGCCCCTGATCCAATTGCTTCAGTAGTGGAGAAGCTCGCATTTATGGCTTTTGATCGAGGTGAATATCAAAAAGCTGAAAATTTCTTAGATCACTTTTTAGCCAGAGTACCTGAGCGTGCAAGTAGTTATGAAATTGATTTACTTAGTAAGAGTATTGATTTCGCGAAGGATCAAATACTAAATCCAATGGATTCCATCATCGTAGAACTACTCCCTTCAAACGTAAACAGGTTCAAGCTTCAATATCTCCCATCTGTTACAATAGATAATTCCTCAATTTTTTATACTAAAAGGGATAATGTTAATGGAGACGAGGATATTGTTGTTAGTTATTTCAGGGATGGACAGTGGTCACCAGCACAATCAGTGTCCGATCGGATCAATTCGCCATTAAACGAAGGTGCATGTACAGTATCTGCAGATGGAAGGACGATGATATTCACCTCGTGCGATGGGAAAAATTCGTTTGGTAGCTGTGATTTGTATATCTCAAAGAAGGTAGGTGATGTATGGTCCTACCCTAAAAACCTGGGTAACCCTGTAAACACTATCTATTGGGAATCTCAGCCATCCTTATCCGCAGATGGTAAAACCCTCTATTTTTCATCCAATAGAAGGGGCGGATTTGGAGGTAGAGATATATGGGTATCTAAAAACTCTAATGGTGATTGGAGTTCACCGATAAATCTGGGCAGTCAGGTAAATACAATAAAAGATGAAACAACACCTTTTATGCATCCTAATGGGACCTCACTGTATTTTTCAGCAAATGGATATCCTGGCATGGGAGGCTATGACTTGTATAAATCGGAAAAAACAGACTCAACCTGGTCTACACCTCAGAATTTAGGTTTCCCGATTAATACATATAAAGACGAAGTTTCAATAGTAATAAGTGCAGATGGATTGTCTGCATATTACGCAAAGGAAGAGCAGAAAAATTACGAAATACTAGACAGTAAATTGGTAAGTATTGATTTACCAAATCAAATAAGGTCGAATGCCGCATCCTACGTAGTTGGTCATATTGTAGATGTTAAAACAGGAAACCCTCTCAAAGCAGATGTTCAGGTAGTTGATCTGGCTACCAATGAGATTTTATACGAAAGCCAATCAGATTCTTTGACAGGCGTATATTATATGGTTTTGCCTGTGGGACTTGATTTAGCCGGATATGTAAAGAAAAAGGGCTACCTGTATTCGGACTTCCATTTCGTTACTGAAGTGAACAGCGTGTCAGAACCTGACTCTATTGAAATCGAACTAGTTCCCGTAGACGTGGGTGAAAAGCTCATTTTAAAGAATATCTATTTTGAAGTCGATTCCTATCAATTGAATAATAAGTCACTTTCTGAGATTGAAAATGCATATCAGCTTTTAAAAGAAAATCCCAAAATTGAAGTTGAAATAGCGGGACATACTGATGATGTTGGCGCCCGGGCGTACAACCAAAGGCTCTCTGAACTAAGGGCTAAGGAAGTTTATTCCAGGTTAATTGGAAGAGGAATTGAATCCAATAGATTGTCCTTTAAAGGATATGCAGACACACAACCCATAAAACCTAATACCACTGAATCCAACCGCCAATCCAACCGAAGGATAGAATTTCGTGTCCTACGGACGAAGCTTTGAAAGGTTTAGTTTTTTATTACAATTTTCAATTTTTCATGATCCAGAATTTAATTAAAGTATTACTTGAAGTGGTAAATTATTATTTCGTTAATCTGATTTTCCCAAATTAATGGACGGATTGTCGGGATTAATGCCCTTTTATTAGTCAATTGATCGAAAATTTGATTGAATTAGATTCTGTTAATTATTCTTAAAAAGTAATATCTTTCGGGCTTCAATAAATTAATGTTTAACAATTAACTAGTTAGTATGAAGAGGATTTTACTACTAAGTTTTGCGTTCTTAACTGTTATTGCTTTCAGTGCAATGGCGCAAAGGACGGTTTCTGGTAAAGTCACCGATGACACAGGTGAGGCTTTACCAGGAGTGAATGTTGTGATTAAAGGCACAACAACAGGAACCACTACTGATTTGGATGGTAATTACCGACTATCAGTAGATGATGGAGCAACCCTTGTATATTCTTACGTTGGTTTTGAAACGCAAGAAGTTCAAGTTGGTGCTAGATCTACTATTGATATCTCATTAGGTGGTGCTACTGAACTACAAGAAGTTGTTGTTACTGGTTATGGGGTGGAAACGAAGCGTGATCTAACTGGCTCAATAGCCAATGTTGGCGAGGCTGAAATCAGAAATACCACTCTTCAATCTTTTGACAGAGCAATTCAAGGTAGAGCGGCTGGAGTTCAGGTTCAAGCAGCTTCAGGTCAACCTGGCGGTTCTGTGAGAATTCTTGTTAGAGGACAAGGATCACTCGCAAACAATACTCCACTTTATATCGTGGATGGAATTCAAATCAATACCAATGATGTTGCAGGGCAAGGTTCTGATAACGTATTGGCTGGATTGAACCCAAATGATATTGAGTCAATTGAAATTTTGAAAGATGCTGCTGCAGCTGCTATTTATGGAGCTCAATCGGCCAACGGTGTGGTTTTAATTACTACCAAAAAAGGTAAGCTAAACTCTACGGATGTTGAGTTCTCTTACCAAAGAGGTATAACAAAGCCTATTGGACAGTACGATGTTATGAACGCTCAGCAGTTGGCAACAATCAAGGCTGAGTCATATACTAATGCTGGATTGGACCCAACAACTGCTTACCCAATATTTGGTAATCCTGAAGACCCATCTACACTAAACAATTTCGACTGGGTAGATGCAATGTTCAACGATCCTGCAGACATGCACATTGTTAACGGACGTATTAGCGGTGGTACAGATAAAACAAGATTTTATCTCTCATTATCTAGCGAATCTCAGGAAGGACAGATTATCAAGTCTGAGTGGGAAAGACAGACCATCAGAGCTAACATTAATCATAATGCAAGTGACAAAATTTCATTCGGAACAACACTTGGTGTTTCACGTCAGAGGTTCTTTGGGTCTATTGAAAATGGTAACTTCGTAAATGGTCCATTCCAGGCAATGTACCTACTTCAGCCAAATTCACCAGCTTTTGACGAGAACGGTGAATACAACCCTTATCCCGCTCACTTTGGTGAGACAGGTGCTGGTCATCAGTTCAATTACAACATACATCAGGGGGTTAACGAGGAAAGACGTGAGGCTTTCATTGGTCAGGTTCTTGCAAGTTTAAATGTAACATACAAAGTTACAGACTTCTTAACTTGGAACGTGTTTGGAGGTGTTGACTGGGTAGATTCAAGAAGTAGAAACGAACGTCCACCTACCATCCCTGTATTTGCTGGATTTAATGGACAGGTTTTCCAAGACGACAGATCTCAAATCAACTGGAATGCAAATACGACATTGAACTTTAACAAAACATTTGGAGAAGATCACAATGTAAGTGTTTTGGTAGGTACTGAGTGGAAAGAAGACATCAGAGAAAATTTTGATGCAACAGTAAGACAATTCGGTAATGGTGAATTCTTAAGACAATTCGATCAAGGTACTGACTTTAGAGATGTGAATGGTAACATCAATAAATTCCAGAGATTTGGAATGTTCTCTAGAGCTTCTTACAACTTTGCTAATAAATACTACATCAACGGAACCGTAAGAAGGGATGGTAATTCCAAATTCGGTGCGACTACTCGATTTGGTACATTCTATTCAATTGGATCAAGCTGGAGAGTTGTTGAAGAAAGCTTCATGAGCGGAAGCTTTATGGATGAATTGAAACTTCGATTTAGCTATGGTATTCTTGGTAATGCAAACGGAATTGGCGATTATGAATCAATTTCTGCCTATAGAGGTGAAAGACAGTACTTAGGAACTGCTGGGCAGGTTGTTGTCGTAAGCAATGACGCATTGACTTGGGAAGAATCTGAGCAATTTAACGTTGGAGTTGACTTTGGAGTACTTGGGAATAGATTATCTGGTAGTGTTGATTACTTCAAGAACGATACAGATGGGCAACTTTTCACAGTTCCTTTGACTGATGACGCAGCTGCTGGTTCAGTTATAAGTAATGTTGGAGCGGTAAGAAACTCTGGTGTTGAAGTGGAGTTGTCTTCAGTAAATTATGATAATGGTGATTTTAAGTGGTCTTCGAGCTTTAACATTACTTTCATAAAGAATGAGCTTCTATCTCTTCCAAACAATGAAGACACATTAGGAACCACTCTTATTGTAGGTCAGCCTGTTGACTTCTTCTGGGGAGTTGATTATGCAGGGGTAAACCCGGCTAATGGTAGGCCTCTTTACAGAACTAGAGATGGTTCATTGGAATATGGAAACCTTGGTAATGACGATGCTTACATCATTGGTTCTCCTATACCAGATTATTATGGAGGATTCTCTAACACGTTTTCTTACAAAGGACTTACTCTAGACATATTCTTCCAGTATCAAATTGGAAACGAAGCGTTCAATGCTGACCTTTATAACTTAGCTTATTCTGGCTCGCAAGCAGACAATCAGCTTGTTTCTCAATTGGGCAGATGGCAGCAACCAGGTGACATTACAAACGTTCCAATCGCGGTTAATGGTGGAATTATTGATGGTTTTGACACACAATTCCCAGGTGTAACGCCATCAAGATATATGTCTGACGGTAGCTATATCAGACTTAAGCAAATTATGTTAGGTTACGAAATTCCGGGTGCTATTCTTGATAACACCGGATTCATTAAATCGGCTAACGTTTTCTTAAGCGCTACCAATTTGTTGACTTGGACCAAATATGATGGTATTGACCCAGAGGTAACTGTTCAAAATAATGAAACAGGTGCTTCTTCTTATGGTACTTTCCCTGTAGGAAAGCAAATCACGGGTGGTATTACAGTTAGGTTTTAGTCATTAATAAATTAAAAAGATTAATTATGAAAAAATATTTAATTGTAATTGCATTAGCTGTATTTACATCAGCGTGTGACGATATGGAGTTTTTGGAGCCGGATCCACCTTCTTTGCTTACAGAAGAAGCCGCATTCCAAAATATAAATAGCCTTGAGTTGTTTATTGCTTCAGGATATAACAGACTTATCAATTTTAGCTATTACGGTCAATACATGATGATAGCTCCAGATGCTTTGGCGGATAACTTGGAGATTGCTCAGAATACCGGTAGATATAATGGAGAGGTTGTAAACGAAGCAAGATCAACCTTTGATATTATGAATGACCCAGGTAACCCTGGAGGAAACAATCATACAGTAAGGAGTTCATATAATGCTTACCGAGCAATTAATGATGCAAATATTACCTTGTATGGACTTGATGAACTTGGTTTGAGAGACGAGGATACAGACCTTGGGGACATTCTTGAGGGTGAAGCTAAGTTTCTTAGAGCGTTGAGCTATTTTGACTTGATGCGAGTTTATTCTTATGAACCAGGTAATGAGGTTAATGGCTGGGATAGAGGTGTAGTTCTAAGAACTGAAGCTGTGCTTGGTGCTTCCGGGGCAGATAAGAGAGCTAGAAACACTAACGTAGAGGTTTATGCGCAAATTGAGCAGGATCTTTTGGATGCAGCATCTCTTTTGCCAGATGAGGGTAATACCACTGGATGGCCAAATATTGCGTCTAATACAGCGGCAAGAGCATTGCTTGCACGGGTATATCTCTATTTAGGAAGATATGGTGATGCTGCAACTCAAGCGGATCAAGTATTAGCAGCTACAACAGCTACATTGATTGACGGAACAGTAGGTACAAACTATGAAGATTCATGGACTGCAACCAACCATCCGGAAGCAATTTTTGAATTAGCAGTTTCGGCTATCGACTGGAATACAGTTGACGGTATCAACAACTCATTGGCAACTGTTACTAGAGCTTCTAGTGCTGCTTTACCAAACTCTCAAGGTGCGGTTAAAGCGAGTGATGAGATGTTGGCAGCTTATGAAGCAGGAGACGTTCGAGCTAACCTATGGCAGCAAGTTGCTACAGATTATTTCGAGTGTACTAAGTGGAATGGTGAGTTAGGTGACTTCAGGGAAAACATTCCAATCATCAGATATTCAGAGGTTCTTTTAATTGCTGCTGAAGCAAAGGCAAGAAGCAATAATGAAGCTGGCGCTCGTACTGACATTAATAGACTTAGAGCGAATAGAGGACTTCCTGCTACAACTGCTACTGGAGCAGCTCTCATTAACCTTATTATGAATGAAAGAAGAGTAGAGCTGGTTTTGGAAGGTCACAGATTCTTTGATTTCAAAAGACTAGGCTTACCAGTTCCAAAGGCAGCTGATCATGGAGTTCCTAATTTGGCTGCTAATGATTTTAGAATGTTGGCTGATATCAATAATGATTATCTGTCAATCAATGAATTAATTGAGCAGAATCCTGGATACTAAAATTTATTAACATGAAGAATATTAAATTATATACTTTACTACTTTTAGTTTCAGTAGCCCTAGCTTCTTGCTTTGAGGATCCTGGAACTGATATAACTTGGGAAGGTGGTTCTTACGTTGAGTTAGATGCTGCTACAACTCCTTCAGGAGGTAGGGATTACAGCTATCTGCGACTGAGCGATGGCACTACTTATGAATCAGGAATCAATGTTTTGAGAGTGTCTGCGGATGCCTCAAGCGCAGTTACTGTAAGTTTCACAATTGATGAATCAACTTCAACGGCTATTGAAGGCGTACACTATACTGTGTCGGGAACTTCTGCGACTATTGAAAGCGGATCATGGGTTGAAAGTTTACCGATCACCGTCCTTGCCGATAACATCGAACCAGGTGAGGTGTGGACATTGGATATTACACTTACCGATGCATCTATTCCATTAGGTGAAAAAGTTTCTGCTACAGCGACTCTATCTATTCAATGCCCGTCAGAATTGGCAGGTATAGTAGATTATGAGATGTTGAGCAATAACTTCGGTGGTCCTAATGTTTCTGGATCTTTCGAGTGGATAGAACTTCCTTCAAATGGTGTTTACACCTGGGAGACGTATACTTTCGGATCATACCAAACACAGTATGGATGCTGCGAGCAAGGCAGAACTTCAGTATTGAATATTACGGATGTTTGTAGAAACTTATCAATTTCATCAGCTGATGGATATGGTTGTCCTTGGAGCCTAAATGTTGACTCAGTCAACGGTGATGAGATGACTGTTACAGTATCTGGTGATTGCGTTAAAGGATACACAATGAGGTTCACCAGACAAGATGGTGAAACTTGGAACATCTTACCTAATTAATTATAATTAGAATTATGGTTTAAAAGGGATGAGCAAAAGCTCATCCCTTTTTTATTTTATTTATCGTGGGTAATTTGTGCTAGCCTATTTTCATAGGATACTAATACATCTTAAAAGACTTAAAAAGTGAAACACCCTTTATCTGAATAGGTTAATTCAGTTTTGATAATTGGGGTGAAAATATTTTAAAGCCTATCGGAGATTGATCTATTGCTCATAGATAACCACAACAGCTTAGAAGAAGGATGCTCCTTCAATATTCACTCTCTCATACTCAGTTTAGACAAATCAACAAATTCCACCTTTCATACAATTATAACAGCATAGAGATTATTAGGGAGGCTCTCCAGGTAAAATCATTGGAAGAGAGGCTTAGTCTAATAAAGTCTTTAATAGTCTATTTATTAAATTTAAGTTAGATATTTATTGAAAAGCAACTCTCTTCCTTGTTGTTGAATTGTCGGAATGTTCGATCATCATAACACTAATACCTTTAAGCAATTGAGACTTAATAAGCACGGAATTTCTGGTTAAATGGGAGGACGACCTCCATCGAATACTTCCATCTATATTGTAAATTGTAATATCTCGAATTGCTTTAGTAGAATGAACCTCTATGTCTTTGCCATTTGCATTATGAAATGCTATCTCAGGATTTAATTCGTCTACATTGAGTGTGATACACTCTTCTCCCTGAAGAATCCCCAAGTCATCAAGATTTCCTAGTCCTGAATAATTGATAGGATATTTTGATACCTTAAAGACAAAGCTTGGAGTTTTTTCTGATTCGTCAAGACAAAATAATTCTCCTGCAGCACCAATGGGAACTTTGTATTTCCACACAGTTTCTTTTTCATCATTAATTTCTATCAGCCTAGCGGAAACACCTGAGCAAATAATGATGTTACCGTTAGGTAATTTTTGTGCACTGGAGACAAAAGGATCATAAATATCAGTGGGGTTTTCTGCAAAGTAAGTCCATTCAATATCTGCTGGGCCATAAGGCTCTGTAGCCGTTCCTAAAGCAGGATAATTATTATTTGCATCTATGGGTAGAATAACTTTATCAACCGAAGAATAAAATCCTTCTGGTCTGGTTCTTCCATTGTTGTACAGTAGTACTTTCCATTGGGAATCTTCGAATAGCCATGTGGTATTGTGTTGATAGAACAACTTCTTATCTGCATTAGCCCCTCTATCGTATGTCTGTGGATTTCCCCATCTATACAAAATCTCACCACCTTTGCCGGAATTACCACCTGAAGACGTTGCAGCCTCTTCTGTTGTAGTACTATGATCAATTATCCATAGTTCATCAAATTCAGGCACGCTAATAAGTATTTGATCAAGTTCTTCATTATAGCTCAGAGCATTAAAATGAAGCCAATCAGGATCATCATCGCTATCATAATTAATATCAATTTTCCCCGGATTTTCAGAAACAACACCATAATTAGATTTTTCTGGATCAAAATCCTGTATGGTATGATCCCATGCATGCCATTCCCATACTATTTCCGCATCGTTGCTTCCAATTGGTTTTAATTCAATTATTTTATCGGGCCAAATAGCTTCATTAATGGTATTTGGATTCCTCCCTTTTTCTATGGCATCTTCATTTGTCTTCACCTCCCAAACTATCGCTAAAATGTTGCCATTCGGCAATATTTGCATATCATGATGAAGTTTTTCACTACTACTAGATATTTCAAATGACCAGCTAACGGTACCATCCCATTCCACTAACTCTAAACGACCGCCTCTGCCTCCCGCAAAATCATTCCCATCATCAACTCTTCCAGAGCGTAATAGCTGACCGTTTTCCAATAAATAAATGGCAACTCCTGGTAAGAAATTCCCCGGCCAGGTGTGCACCAACTCACCGTCATTATTGATAAGGTAACTATCTGTTGAACCATTTGGATGAAATAAACTATACCCTTCAAAAACATCATTTGTTTTCTCAATAACACCATATTGACAATATCCAATATGTGCTGAAATGATTACAATTAAGTAGATGAAAATTTTCATAAGACATGTTTTAATAAAGGTTTAAAATTACATAGGTAATTTGTTTTATCCCTCAAATTTTCAGATATCATTACTTTCTCAAAACATCTATTTGTGATTTTAATTAGAAAATTGATTTATTGAAAAAGTCAATCGCTTTTTGTGTATGGTTTTTGCTTTATGATAGGTAATTTTGGAGGATATTGTTTTAATGAAATTAATTATGAGGAGGAATTTTTTACTTGCATTGGTTGGGATGTTATTTGCAAGTGTATCAATAGCTCAGGAGGTTGAAAATAGGTCTCTAGATGTTATAAGAGAAAGGCTTGAGGTCGAATCTTTAGAAAGGCGGGAACGAATTACCAACTACTTGCAAAAAACTGGGAAGAGTTTATTTTTCATAGATCATGGACGAACTTATGCTATCAAAGATATTGATACCAATGGCAACCCGATTTATGTAAGCACCCATAACGTTGGAGCTGCCTTGACTACTGGTGCGGATAAGCTTCGGGCAGGAGGAGATTTAGGACTTGCTTTAGATGGTAGTGGTGTGAAAATAGGAATTTGGGATGGTGGTAGTGTTCGAGAAACGCATCAGGAACTTGAAAATAGAATAACCATAAGTGATGGTGGATCAGAATATAATTTTCATGCGACTCATGTTGCAGGAACCATTTTGGCTTCAGGGGTAAATAATGGAGCGAAGGGTATGGCTGTTAATGGAAAAGCGTTCACATTTGATTTCATTGATGATGATGTTGAAATGGCCAACCGAATAGCAGAAGATCAATCAGGACTGATTTTATCTAATCATTCTTATGGTGCAGTTACAGGCTGGAATAATGGGACATGGTATGGAGATTCAGAAATTAGTGATATAGAAGATTACAGGTTTGGATTTTATACTGGAGGAGCTCGTTTATGGGATGAATTCGCCTTCAATTCCCCTTATTATACTATTGTTAAATCTGCAGGCAATGACAGAGGAGATTCAGGTAGTGGTCCCCATCCACCAGATGGGCCATACGATATTGTAAGCTCTGAAGCCACAGCAAAAAATATCATTACCATAGGAGCGGTAAACAAAGTTTCCGATTATCAGGATGCCACCTCAGTAGTAATGTCCTCATTCAGTAGTTGGGGACCTACTGATGATGGAAGAATAAAGCCTGATTTTGTAGCTGCAGGAGTAAGTCTTTATTCATCTTTTGAAGATTCTGATCAATCATATGGTACTTTGAGTGGAACATCCATGTCAGCACCTAATGCTACAGGTAGTTTCGCCTTACTACAACAGTTATACGCAAGTTTAAATGGAGGAAACTTCATGAAGTCAGCTCATTTGAAAGGATTAATTACTCATACTGTTAAAGAAGCAGGTATTGCCGATGGTCCTGATTATAAATTCGGATGGGGCTTGATTGATGTCGAGGCAGCTGCTAAATTTATGATAAAAGAAAATGATTATAATCATGTACATCAGGAAATAATACTTCAAGATCAAGAAGAATTTATCTTAAATTTCACGCCTCAGTCAGGAACAAAAGTTGTAGCAACTATTTGTTGGACCGACTTACCTGGAACAGTACCACAAGCTTCTTTGGATCCCAAGGACACTATATTAGTAAATGATTTGGATTTAAGAATAACATCTTCAAACGGCGAAACAGAAGAGCCATGGATTCTTAGTCCGGATAGGCCAGGAGCAGGAGCAACCAAGGGAGATAACTTTAGGGATAATACCGAGAAAATTGAATTTATTGCTGATGGTTCAGATTTGACTGTAAGATTGAATCATAAAGGACAATTAGAAGGTGGGGAACAGGTTGTACATCTTCTGCTGAGCTATGAAGTTGATACTGAACCTGAGTTACTTTATTGGACGGGAACAACTTCAGGTGATTGGAATGAACCTTCGAATTGGTCTGAACAAAGCAATGGAAACCCTGCGTCTACTGTTCCTTCTAATCACACCACTGTAATTTTTGAAAATGTATTTGAAGGTCAGACCGCACTTCAACTAAATCAAGATGTTGAAATAGGCTCGTTCGTTTACTTGGGTCAAACGACTGGCAGTGTGGATTTGAATTCATTCAATATGACTGTGAATGGAAATTTTTCAGCAAACGAGAACATAAATTTTATTGGTTTAGGAAAACTTAATTTTAAAGGTGAAAACAGTCAATCACATAAGGTTATTTCTCCTGGAAATGCCCTCTCTGACGTAACAGTTGTTTTCGACGATTCTCAATCAACCTGGAAATTACTAGGAGATGCCCATCTTGGAGATGTTGAACTCCATAATGGTACACTTATTTTAGAAGATTCGGAGCTTACCTTAAGATCATTGGATGCGTCTATGGAGGGGGTGAAATCATTGCATATCAATAATTCAATTGTAAGTGTAAATGGTGATGTGAATTTTGAAAATCTGTCTGAATTTGGCGATCAAGGAACAAGCTGGTTGGTTCCAGAAGGAAGTGTAGTTGATTTCACCACTAATCGAAATCACTTATCATCCATCATGGTAGAGGGGAATCTTACGATGCTTGGCAGTAGTGGCTCATTCGAGAGTGTATCGAACAAAAATAATTTAACATTCAATGTCAATTTTACAGTTGATTCACTTTTGTTATATGGTGGATCGAGTACACTTTTGGCAGACAATGTATCACTTGAGATTGTAGACTTAACAGTTAGTGAAACAAGTGAAGGGAATATAGCTGAACTCAAATCCAATACTATGGCGGAAATTACGATTATGGGTCATAAAAAAATATGTGTTGAGTTCGTTAACGTAGAAAATGTTACTAAAACGGGTGAGGCAGCTGTTAGTTTAGGGGAGAATGGTTCAGCGATCAATTCAGATGGATGGAGTCTGAAAACATGTGACAATGTATTGTTCGCCGATTTTGAATTAAGCTACTTATGTGATGGATCTATTACTTATTTTGAGAACAAAAGTTCAGGGGAAATAGACTCATATGCATGGTCAGTCGATGATGAAGTATTTTCCAGTGAATCTGAACCGTTTTATGAGTTTAAATCAAGTGGTACTTATATTGTTAAACTTGAAATCGCTGATTCAGAGGAAGTTATTTCTTATTCAGAGGAAGTAACGGTCTCAGAGGGGATAGACAAAGTACATTCAATCATAGAAAATAAAACTTCATTGGCAAGCAATTTATCGGCCGATAGTTATCAATGGTTTAAGAATAATGATTTGTTAGCCGGTGAAACTAATCGTACATTCGTTCATAATAGTGCGCCAGGGGTTTATAGAGTAGTTGCTTTTATTGACGATTGTAATATAGCTTCAGAAGAGTACGAAAAAATAGTATTGGGACTGGATGAACAAGAGTTGTTCGTTTATCCAAATCCAGTGAAAGATTTTATAGAAATTCGTCAAATAGATATTTTGAAACAAGCTTCTATTAAGTTTATTTCAGTAGACGGTAAACAAGTATTCCCTCAGTTAATTGAATCTTCAAATCATAAACTTATTTTTAATTTCACTGGAATTAGCGAGGGAATTTATGTGCTTAAAATCAATGACCTAGAAAATTCAGAAGATATTAAAATAATTGTTCGAAAATGATTTCACGAAATAAATTAATCATATACATATTTTTGATCTGCACCGCTTCGGTTCTCAGTGCTCAAATAGCAAACTTACAAGTTTCCCCAAATCAGGTTTTAAGGGAAGAAAAAGGAAAGAAATTTTCAGGTAGCAGGTTTTTATATGAAGGGTATAAGAATGGCTTAATTTTGGATTTTCATGGTGAAGTTACCACAGAGCTGGTAAGATTTGATGGTCATAAAAATAACATCGAAGTATACAACGATGGAAAACCTGTGATTATTAAGAAGTATTATTACCCAGAAATAAAAATAGAGTTTTTTGATGAGGTTCTAGGAAAGAAAGTGAACCATGTGTGGAAAAATAAGTTTGTTATTCAAGGATACGGTGAAGACTATTATTTTGAAGTAATAGATGAGAATAAGAATTATGTTATTCTTAAGGATTTTAGTGTGGATGTAGTAGAATTGAAAGAGACAGGCTATGGTGAGGGTTCAGAGGTTACCTTAAAATATGTGCCGAAAATCAAATATTTTGTAAAAGCTGGTGATAATATATATGAGCTTGAAAAGCTAAATAAATTAGAAGTTAGTGATACCTTCGGTAAGGAGAATGTGAAAGATTTTATAAAACAGGAAAAACTGAAATTTAAGGAGGAAGGTGATCTTATCAGATTAGTTCAACATCTAAATGAAGCCAGAGCTCTTTAATTAAATAGATAATCTTACTTGAAAGAGGGTGTGAAAGTTACCCTCTTTTTTTTTTGATTAAATAGTTAATCAGTTATTTGTAATAACATTGTATTAGGTTGTTATAAGTAATTATGTTCGGTTGGAATTCATTGCTGTATGAATTCTACTACTTTTCAGGTAATAAAATGGAAATGATCCGCTTTATTGCGACTAGTAATTAAGAGGGAAATATTAATCCGTCACTTATTACAATTGATTGGCCGGTATGTAAGAGGTTTTGAATTAGGAATGGATTTTGCGGTATTAGGAATATACTAAACTTTATAATTATGAAAAAGGTATTGATTTTCTCCATGTTCATTTCTTCTATTCTCCTTTTTGCGCAGGATAGGGATCACAATACAATCTCTTACCGGTCATTGACAGTTGCTGACTGGTCTAATCCGAATGCGTTTTTATTTGGCCCTACACCATTAATAAAGGGTTATGGTGAATTGAGTGATTCACTTAAAATGATGCATGATGGAGGAACATTTTATGAAATTAATGACACTTATTATTCTATAAATACATGGGCTGATTATTATTACTGGTTTACGCAGCGATACTGGTTCATGTTTAGAAGACCTGTACTCGAATATGAATTTTACTATCTCACGAATAATACGATTGAGATGATAAAGTACATTGCCAGTCCCAATTATGAAGGCAAAATATATCCAACAACTTTTACATTGGATGCACCAATAGTTGGAAACCGTTTATTTGATAGATCAAATTTTGTTCAGAATGAAACGGATATGTCACAATTGAATAGTCTGCTTAGTAGAAATCTTTATGAGAAAAATCCACCTATTAATAGAAGGAATAATAATAACGTTGCATTTATAGACAACCCAAGTGTACTGTTACCAGCAAATTCACATGTGGATGGTTCTTCTGAAAGTTTAAAAGGTGGTGGTCGTTCATCTGGTTCATCCAACTCATCCGGCAGTTCTTCTTCCACTAGTAGGAGTTCCCGCACAATAGCAAATTAAGATATTTTATCCCCCTCTAAAAGATTTAATTATCTGATAATCTTTTAGAGGGCTCATTGTTCATCCACGGTTATTAGTTCTACTTCAAAGATGAGGTTACTATTTGAAGGTATGGTTGCAGTTCCAGTTGATCCATAACAGTATCCGGAGGGTGCATACAGCACAACGGTAGATCCTTCTTTAACTAACGGTAATCCTATTTTGAAAGCCTCAATCAATTGTGACAAGTTGAACTTCACTGGATCATTACTTTGATCAAAAATTTTGCCATCAAGAAATGATCCTATATAGTTAAAAGTAATATTGCTATTGTTATTGGGATTTCTTCCTTCACCCTCTTCTTTAATAACATATCTTATTCCTGATTCATGTTTTTGAGCTAAAATGCTATTTTCAGCCAGGTAATCATCAATTATTTCAATATCTAGTTGGAGTTGTTCTTCAAATGTAAGAGTCGTGGGTGCTGGTTTCTTATTATCAAAACACGATGATAGACTTATAAAAGCGACACAAATAGTAGTCATTTTGAAGACCTTTAAATACATAGCTGAAATGGTTTAAAAAGTTTAGTCCTTTATTCTTCAGTAAAATTAAATGTTCATTTTGATTTTAATACCGTCTCTTAATCTTTAATATGTATTGGTTGGCCGGGGATTTCGTTGTATGGTAGTATGTACCATCATGTGGAATTTGAGAAGTATGCAATTGAACTAAAATTAACTGACTTATGACGTATATGCTAAGCCACCAGAAGCAATATAAATTTAAAATATTGATTAGGATATACTTAAGAAGTGCTAAAATTAATGTAATTGTCTTTTCTGTAGAATTACCTTTGCCCCATGACACTAGTCCATCGCAAAGAACACTTTAACGCGGCACATAAACTCTACAACCCAAATTGGTCAGAGGAAAAGAACAAGGAAGTTTTCGGTCCATGTGCTAATGAAAACTGGCATGGACACAATTTCGAGTTGATTACCTCAGTGAAAGGGGAAATTGACCCTGAGACTGGCTTTGTTGTGGACTTAAAGAAGCTCAGCGATGTAATTAATCACGAAATTATTGAGAAGATTGATCATAGAAATATCAATCTGGACGTTCCTTTTATGAAAGGAAAAATAGGTAGTTGCGAAAACCTCATCATTGAATTCTGGAAAATTTTACATCCCCTTGTTAATAAAATGAATCCTGATGCATCCTTACATAGACTCAGGCTTTATGAGACTCCACGTAATTTCATAGATTATTACGGAGAGTAGATGAAGTATAACATTTCTGTCGAAGGTCCTGTTTCAAAACATTTATCAGAATTACTAATACCTGAGTTGGCACGTTTTGATATTAGGGCTGAGATACAAACTTTAGAATTGAATAAAAGAATTATTTCTAAAGCTTTAAAGGATTTTAAGCCAGACTTACTTGTAGCGATTGGGTCAAATAAGAGTAAGCCTATCATAAGGTTGGCTAATAAACGAAAAGTCAGAACTTGTTTTTTTCATCAGTCACTTTTAGAAGGAAACACAGGAACTAGTATTTATCTTAAGACTGATAAGAGTTATCTAGACCTTCCGATAAATAAACCTGATGCTTCTTATATTGGAAGTCTTCTTTACGAGTTGGTTAGAAAGCACGAATCTTCGATAGAATCTGATAGACAAACTTCACTGGTGACAATTTTGACATCAAGTCAAAGCGAAATGAAGCATGCTCAACATCTTGCAGAAAAACTAAGCAGGCAAGTACCGAATATTGATTTTAAGACGACTAATATCGCAGATGACATTAAACTTTCAATAGAAATGGCACGAAATTCCAATGCCATGATAGCGATGGATCAATTGAGTAATATGTTTGGTGTATTCACGAATTGTCCTGTGATAAATGTTTACAGGAAAACACTGCTTAATAAACCTGCAAATGAAACGTCAATTATCAATTCATTGCTTGAGGAAAAAGTGATCACATCCATACCAATTAAAAGAACTTCGAAAATAGCAGTCGAAATAGAAAAAACATTAAATGATCATCAGCAATGCGCATCTATCATGGATAGCTATCAGCAACTGAAATCAATGATTGGTATGGCTCCTGTAGCTAGGCAAGCAGCACAGGAAATCGTCGATTGGCTGGAAGAAGATAATTAAGCAGCTCTGAGTTTGTTGAATTTAGACTTCTCAAACTTTTCAGCAGCATAGGCTCTGTCAATCACAATCTCTTTGATGTCCTTATTTGATGGCAATTCAAACATTGCATCGGTTACAATTGCCTCACAAATAGATCGCAATCCTCTGGCACCTAACTTAAATGCCATGGCCTTTTCCACAATATATTCCAGCGCATCCTCTTGAAGTTCAAGCGATACATCCTCCATCTCAAAGAGTTTCGTATACTGTTTAACGAGAGCATTCTTAGGCTCAGTTAAAATCTGCTTTAGGGCATCATTATTCAATGGGTCCAGGTGAGTTAGTACCGGTAGGCGACCGATCAACTCAGGAATCAGTCCAAAGCTTTTAATATCTTGTGCAGTTATATATTGAAGCAGGTTGTCCTTGTCGATTGCATCCGTTCTAAACTCATTATCATTGGCAAAACCAATAGGACGAGTATTTAGTCTATTTGCAATGTGACGTTCAATTCCATCAAATGCGCCACCGCAAATGAATAGAATGTTTTCAGTGTTCACATTGATCATTTTTTGATCAGGATGTTTTCTGCCTCCTTGTGGCGGAACATTTACAGTAGTCCCTTCCAGAAGCTTCAATAATGCTTGCTGAACACCTTCACCACTTACATCTCTGGTAATAGAAGGATTGTCTGACTTTCGAGCAATCTTATCAAT
Organism: Ekhidna sp.; assembly: GCF_040220215.1. GTDB lineage: Bacteria > Bacteroidota > Bacteroidia > Cytophagales > Cyclobacteriaceae > Ekhidna. Next base: position 415,205 of record NZ_JAVJTR010000011.1, on the reverse strand, counting down.
CTCATCAATGTACACAATACCTCTTTCGGCAGCTTCTACATCATAATTTGCTGATTGTAGAAGTCTGGTAAGAATACTTTCCACATCTTCTCCGACATATCCTGCCTCAGTTAGTACTGTTGCATCTGCGATGCAGAATGGAACTTGTAGAATTTTGGCTAAAGTCCTCGCCAGGTACGTTTTTCCGGTACCGGTTTGCCCTACCATGATGATGTTTGATTTTTCAATTACAACATCATCCTTATTGTCAGCCTGCATCAACCTTTTGTAGTGGTTGTATACAGCTACTGAAATATATTTCTTGGCTTCATTTTGCCCAATGACAAACTCATCAAGATGTGATTTCATATCCACAGGCTTGATGAGCTTGAAATTCGGACTTTCATTTTCTGATGTAGTTTTCAACTCCTCATTCAATATCTGTTGAGCTTGGGCAATGCACTTATCACAGATATGCGCATGTATTCCCGAGATCATCAGATCTACATCTTTTTTATTTCTACCACAAAAACTACAAGTAACTTGAGCCATGACTTTTATTTTTTTTCTAAAACCTCATCAATGAGGCCATATTCTTTAGCTTCTGACGCCCTCATCCAGTAGTCACGGTCAGAATCTTTTTCAATGTCTTTCAGGGATTTTCCGGAATGCTTGGACAAGATACTATATAGATCTTTTCTCAGTTCTTGCATCTGCTTTAGGGTAATCTCCATATCTCTTGATTGACCCTGCATTCCACCGCTTGGTTGGTGAATCATTACCCTCGCATGTGGTAAAGCGGATCTTTTGCCTGGTGCACCTCCGGATAAAAGAACAGCACCCATAGATGCCGCCATTCCGGTGCAAATCGTTGCAACGTCTGGGCTCACATACTGCATGGTATCATACATACCAAGTCCGGCGTAAACAGAGCCTCCGGGACTGTTCACATATAGGAGAATATCTTTTTTCGAATCAACAGATTCCAAAAACAACAGCTGAGCTGTGATGATATTGGCAATATTCTCTTCTACTTGCATACCAAGGAAGATAATTCGATCCATGATAAGACGTGAAAAAACGTCTATTTCCCGGAAGTTAGTGGGTCTTTCCTCAATAACTGCCCTGGTCATGTTCTCAACATGCTGAACATAGCTGTCTACGGTAGTACCGCTAATATTTTGGCCTTTTACGGCAAATTTTCTGAATTCCTCAGTATTTATCATTTCAATAAGTTAAAGTATAAGGTGTAAAAATAAAAAAGTCCCGTGTACAGGACTTCTTCAAAACTTAAAATGATATTATTTGGTTCAAAATCACAGTTTTCTGAATTCATCCAAAGAAACAGTCTTTTCTTTGACTGTAACTTCATTTTTGATGTGTTCTAATACCTTTTTAGATTGAACTTGGTTGAAAACTTTCATATAGTTTTCACCATTCTCACCCTGTAGGTAATTATTAGCAAAGGTATCTAATTGATCATCCATCTGATTACCAATTCCGGATCCGGCAAATTGTTTCTTGATTAGCTCTTTAGCTTCACCGATTACATCCTCATGCTCCACTTTTATTTCCTGATTCTTTACAATCTGATTTCTAATAAGAGACCACTTCAGCTCTTTCGCGTAAGAAGTGTATTCCAGCTCCATCAATTCAGGAGTTATATTATCATTAGTTCTGATCAACCATTTCTTAAGGAATTCATCCGGTAAGTTGATTTTTGCTGACTCGGTTAGTTTCTCACGTACTTGATGATCGAAAAACTGCTCAGATTCTCCTTTATAGTTTTGAGAAACGATCTCTTTCACTCGATCTCTAAACCCAGCCTCATCCTTAATAATATCTTTCCCAAAAGTCTTATCAAACAATTCTTGATTAACAGGGGCAAGTTTATAATGATTGATCGCTTTCAATGTGAAAGAAAGCTTCTTGAGCTTTTTATATTCATCATCATCAAGCTTGAGTTGATTTTTAAGAACATTTTCATGTTTGAAGCTCTTCTTAGGATCAATTTCAACTTCTGTCCCGTTTTTGATGCCCACAAGCTTCTTCAATGTACCTTTCTCAACATCTCTTAGATCAATACTGATTTCCTGATCAATTGTACCGTCCTTAGATTTCACCTGACCATATAGCGTGTCCTTTTCAAAGGAAATTTCTGGATTCTCCATTTCACCGAATTGGCGCTGAAGGTTTTCTATTGTTTCGCTAATTACTTTATCATCAACATTGATAAAGTACTTCTCAAGCTTCACCTTTTTATCAGCTTTCACTTCAAATGGTTCAGCAAAACCAATCTCATATTCAAACTCAAAAGAATCTTGGTTTTCCCAATCAAATTCTTCGTCCTTTTTAATAGGTAGTGGCTCACCTAAAAACTGTGTCTCACTTTCTCTTAAGTAGCCATTAAGCTTTTCTGACACCAATTTGTTGATTTCATCAACAATGAGGGCATTACCGTACATTTTTTTAATCATTCCAACGGGCACTTTTCCCTGGCGGAACCCTTTAATGTTAGCGGTCTTGCTGTACTCTTTGATTTTTTGATCTACACCTGGTTGAAAATCAGCTCGGTTTACGCTAATTTTAATTACACCTTGTGTTTTTTCGGTTTTGTCAAAAGTTATTTCCAACGTACTATTGTTTGGTATTTATAAAATAAAAACCCTCTTACTCGTCCCGTTTATCGGGTCTCGGAAAGAGGGTTGTTTTTCAGTGCGGATGGAGGGACTCGAACCCCCATGCCTCGCGGCGCTAGATCCTAAGTCTAGTGCGTCTACCAATTTCGCCACATCCGCAGATTTCATTGCTCGAACTTTTTCTTGCTCTGAAAATCGGATGGCAAAAGTAGGTAATATTTTTGATTCAGCAAGGAATTAATTTTGTAAAATTATTATGGTTGTAGAGGAAGATTTAGAAGCAGAAAAGAAGGAAATCATTAGACGCTACAGGCGTTTACTTAGGAAGGCAAAACCTGTCCTTAAGGATGGTGATGCCAAAATCATAAAAAAAGCATTTAACACATCGATGGAGGCGCATAGTGGTATGCGCAGAAGATCCGGAGAACCGTATATTTTTCATCCCCTGGAAGTTGCTGAAATCTGTGTTTCTGAAATTGGACTGGGTACTACATCTATTGTAGCTGCTTTACTTCATGATGTAGTTGAAGATACAGACTATGAACTCGATGATATTGAAAGGCTATTCGGCAAAAAAGTAGCCATCATTATTGATGGACTCACTAAGATTGCTGGGGTGTTTGATCAAGGTAGCTCGCAGCAAGCTGAGAATTTTAGAAAAATGCTACTTACGCTATCCGATGATGTAAGGGTAATCTTGATCAAGCTAGCAGACAGACTTCACAACATGCGTACATTAGAAAGCATGCCTCGTAATAAGCAATTGAAGATTGCGAATGAGACCATCTATCTATATGCGCCTCTCGCACACCGCTTAGGACTTTACGCTTTCAAATCTGAATTAGAAGACCTTTATCTTAAATATAGCGAGCCGGAGGTCTATAATGACATAGCTGGTAAAATCAATGAGACTAAGGATTCTCGAAATAAATTCATTCGGAACTTCATTAAACCAATTAGAGACAAACTCAACTCCTTAGGAGTCGAATATGAAATAAAAGGTCGACCGAAATCAATCCACTCCATTTGGAATAAGATGAAAAAGCAAGGCGTTCCATTTGAGGAAGTCTTCGACTTATTTGCTGTTCGTATAATTCTTAATGTCCCTTATAGAGATGAGAAAGCATTTTGTTGGCAAGTTTATTCATTAGTAACAGACTACTACCAGCCAAATCCCGATAGGTTGAGAGATTGGATTAGTATTCCCAAAGCAAATGGTTATGAATCACTCCACACCACTGTAATGAGTGATACAGGCAGATGGGTTGAAGTTCAGGTAAGAACTCAGCGGATGGATGAAATTGCAGAAAAAGGATATGCTGCTCACTGGAAATACAAAGTTGGGAAGGTTACTGACGAAACGGGGCTCGAAATGTGGATTTCAAAAGTCAGGGAGATTCTGGAGCAGAACGATGGCAATGCAATCGAATTTGTCGACGACTTCAGATCTAATCTATATAGTGATGAGGTATTTGTCTTCACGCCAAAAGGCGATTTAAGAACACTACCACAGGGAGCCACAGCACTTGACTTTGCTTTTGATATACATACAGAAATCGGTGAGCACTGCCTTGGAGCGAAGGTCAACCAGAAGCTAGTGCCATTAAATTTTGAATTAAAGAATGGTGATCAGGTCGAAATACTTACATCTACAAAGCAGAAACCAAATGAGAGTTGGCTGCAGTATGTAGTAAGCTCAAAAGCTAAGTCGAAAATCAAGGATGCGCTTAAAGAGGAGCGCAAAATATTTATTGATGAAGGGCGTGAAATTGTCAAAAGAAAGCTGAAGCAACTTAAAATCAACTACAAACAAACTGTTCTTGAAGAAATTGCTCATTACTTCAATGTGAAATCACCTGCTGATCTTCTCTACTTGGTGGGCACAGGCAAAATAGATCACTCATTAATTAAATCCTTTGCAAAATCAGAAAAGCAAAGCACAAAACCTGAAACGGGTGTAAGAGGAGCAAAAGATGTAGAGGAAAAGCTAAGTAGGGTAAGAAAAACAGATAGTGATTTACTGTTACTGGGCGAAGACTTAGATATCATTGATTATAAGTTCGCCAAATGTTGTAATCCCATTGCCGGTGACGATGTTTTTGGTTTTGTCACGGTTAGTGAAGGAATCAAAATCCATCGAACCACATGTCCAAATGCAGCTGAGTTATTATCAAATTATGGTTATCGTATTATAAAAGCAAAATGGGCCTCTTCTCGTAAGCATTCATTTGAAGCGACGCTTTCTATTATAGGTACAGATAGAATGGGCTTAGTCAGTGATGTATCCAATATCATCTCCGAGGAACTAAAGGTGAATATGCGTTCGCTCTCTATAAATACTGAAGGTGGAATCTTTGAAGGGATAATACGCTTATATGTAGAAGATACTTCTCACCTTGACACCTTATCTCGAAAACTTGAAAAGGTAAATGGAGTGGTTAAAGTAAGTAGAACAAATTGATCCTACCATAAATTATATTTGCAGAATGCAGGGACAGAATATCATGGAAGAGGTTAAGAAGATTTTTCAAGCCCATCTGGAAAACAAGAATTTACGTAAGACGCCTGAGCGTTTCGCCATCCTTGA
>NZ_JAVJTR010000011.1:0-405000 GCF_040220215.1 Ekhidna sp. | reverse complement strand
CGTGAGGGAAAGGTGAAAAGTACCCTGAGTAAGGGGGTGAAATAGTACCTGAAACCATACGCTTACAAGCGGTCGGAGCTCCTTTGTGGAGTAACGGCGTGCCTTTTGCATAATGAGCCTACGAGTTAGTGTTGTTGGCAAGGTTAATACATTCAGTGTTGGAACCGAAGCGAAAGCGAGTCTTAACAGGGCGATCAGTCAGCAGTACTAGACGCGAAACTTTGTGATCTACCCATGACCAGGGTGAAGTGTAGGTAACACTACATGGAGGCCCGAACCAGTTGACGTTGAAAAGTCTTTGGATGAGTTGTGGGTAGGGGTGAAAGGCCAATCAAACTGAGAGATAGCTCGTACTCCCCGAAATGCTTTTAGGAGCAGCGTGGAAGTTAGTTTATCAGAGGTAGAGCTACCGATTGGACTAGGGGGAGTCAAATCCTACCAAATCCAGACGAACTCCGAATGCTGATAAATATATTCCGCAGTGAGGGCTTGGGTGCTAAGGTCCAAGTCCGAGAGGGAAAGAACCCAGACCTACAGCTAAGGTCCCTAAATTTGTACTAAGTTGAACTAAGGAGGTTCAGCTGCTTAGACAGCCAGGATGTTGGCTTGGAAGCAGCCATTCATTTAAAGAGTGCGTAACAGCTCACTGGTCGAGCGGCAGAGCATCGATAATAATCGGGCATCAAGTACAATACCGAAGCTTAGGATCATTTATGATGGTAGGGGAGCATTCTCTAAACAATGAAGGTGTGACGTGAGTCATGCTGGAGACTAGAGAAGAGCAAATGTAGGCATAAGTAACGATAAGGCAGGCGAGAAACCTGCCCACCGATAGACTAAGGTTTCCCCGGCAATGCTAATCAGCCGGGGGTTAGTCAGGACCTAAGGCAAACCCGAAAGGGGTAGTCGATGGACAATCAGTTAATATTCTGATACCACCTTTATTTTCGATGGGGTGACGGAGTAGTGAAAGTACCGCGTACTGACGGAATAGTACGTTGAAAGGTGTAGGTATAGGATGTGTAGGTAAATCCGCACGTCTTGCTGAACCCGATAGTACCACAAATCTTCGGATGCGTGGATAGTGTACCTAAGCAGACTTCCAAGAAAAACCTCTAAGGCTAGGATAAAGGTGCCTGTACCGCAAACCGACACAGGTAGTCAAGGAGAGAATCCTGAGGTGCTCGAGTGATTCATGGTTAAGGAACTAGGCAAAATAGCCCTGTAACTTCGGGAGAAGGGGCTCCTACTTCGGTAGGACGCAGTGAAAAGACCCAGGCGACTGTTTATCAAAAACACATGGCTGTGCGAACTTGAAAGAGGATGTATACGGCCTGACACCTGCCCGGTGCTGGAAGGTTAAGGGGGGATGTTATCTTCGGAGAAGCATTGAACTGAAGCCCCAGTAAACGGCGGCCGTAACTATAACGGTCCTAAGGTAGCGAAATTCCTTGTCGGGTAAGTTCCGACCTGCACGAATGGTGCAACGATCTGGGTACTGTCTCAACCATGAGCTCGGTGAAATTGTAGTTCCGGTGAAGATGCCGGATACCCGCAACGGGACGGAAAGACCCCGTGAACCTTTACTATAGCTTCACATTGGTATTGGGTAAATGATGTGTAGGATAGCTGGGAGACTCTGAAGCTGTGTCGTCAGGCATGGTGGAGTCGTTGGTGAAATACCAGCCTTTATTTATCTGATGCCTAACCCCGAAAGGGAGACAGTGTGTGGTGGGTAGTTTGACTGGGGTGGTCGCCTCCAAAAGAGTAACGGAGGCTTTCAAAGGTACCCTCAGCACGCTTGGTAACCGTGCGCAGAGTGCAATAGCATAAGGGTGCTTGACTGTGAGGCCTACAAGCCGAGCAGGTAGGAAACTAGGATATAGTGATCCGGCGGTTCTGTATGGAAGGGCCGTCGCTCAAAGGATAAAAGGTACTCCGGGGATAACAGGCTGATCTCCCCCAAGAGCTCATATCGACGGGGAGGTTTGGCACCTCGATGTCGGCTCGTCACATCCTGGGGCTGGAGAAGGTCCCAAGGGTTGGGCTGTTCGCCCATTAAAGTGGCACGCGAGCTGGGTTCAGAACGTCGTGAGACAGTTCGGTCCCTATCTGTTGTGGGCGTAAGAAATTTGAGTAGATCTGACTTTAGTACGAGAGGACCGAGTTGGACTAACCGCTGGTGTACCAGTTGTTCCGCCAGGAGCACTGCTGGGTAGCTACGTTGGGAAGGGATAAGCACTGAAAGCATCTAAGTGCGAAACCCACTACAAGATGAGATTTCTTTTAAGGGATGTTCTAGATTAGGACGTAGATAGGCTACAGGTGTAAAGGCAGTAATGTCAAAGCTGAGTAGTACTAATTACCCGTAAGCTTTTTTTGAAGCGTTTCGATAAACTTGCAATTTCTTATGTGAATCTTTCATTTATATGTCAAGACATTAAGTCCTGTCCAATTGGATATAGGCAAATTTTATGGTGATTATAGCGACGGGGTCCACCTCTTCCCATTCCGAACAGAGAAGTTAAGCCCGTCAGCGCTGATGGTACTGCCGTAACAGGTGGGAGAGTAAGTCGTTGCCAGTTTATTATAAAAGGGTATTGAAGTAATTCGATACCCTTTTTTTATTATTTATAAATGAATTAGGTGCCAAGGATTACTCAACGAGTAAGGTTATAAAAGGGATATTGCTTACACAATATCCCTTTTTTGTTAGTGCAAAAATTATCAATTTTAGTATCTACTCGTTTGCTTCGATTCTAGTTTTTGATTTGTATAACTTGCGCAGCAACTAATCGTACACAGTATTAAAATTATTTGCGTGTGAACTGGTGGATTTTCTCATTATTCTTAGCAGTCCCAATTATTGTCCATCTTTTTTCATTTAGAAGAGCTAAGAAATTCTATTTTTCTTCGATCAAATACATTTCCACTTTATCATCTAAAACGAGATCAAAATCGAAGCTCAAATATTTACTAATTCTCTCTAATCGTTTGTTGATTTTTGGTTTGTTAGTTTTTTCTATTTGGGCAATACTAACAGACGAGAAAGCTGATGCAACCGGACCGGCACTTGTCTATTTTGATAATTCAATGAGCTCCTCAATAAGTGATGGTGTGGTTATAGCAGAAAATACTCTAGAAAGGTTAATTGAAAATGACATAAAACCAATAGACTATTTTGATAATGTTGATCGGCTTAGAGTTGTTGAAAAAGCGGCACTGACAATCAAAAGCGGATCATCTTTAAAGGATATTAGGAGTATTCTGAATAGAATTGAAGAACAACATGTTAAAGAAAATTATTTAATCTCTGATTTTCAGGGGGCATCCATCGAAAGTATTGATTCCTGGTCTTTTGATTCAACAAAGAATTATCACTTTATTTTTTTAGACGACCTTAATCAAGTCCGAAATGTGGCAATAGATAGTCTATGGCTTCAGCCAAATCCGGATGATTTGTCTAAAATTTCAATTCACGTTGGTTTTTTGACTTTTAATATTTCATCTGGAAATGTTGTCATAAAACTTATGCAAGGCTCACGGCAAATTAGCTCTATCGTTAAGAGTATCTCTGATTTAGGTATTGTGGAGTTTGATGTTCCGATAGAGGCATATGGCTCATATTCACTTGAAATTGAAGGAGACGATGTGGTTTACGATAACACCTTTTATTTTGTCATTGAAGAGCGATCAAAGCCTACAATATCTATTTTAAATAACGGAAGTCGCGCAATTGAAGAAGTTTTCAGTAACGAACTGTTGTTTAATACGCAAATACTTGATATTCAAAACTTGGATTATGAGATGTTGGATCAGTCTGATCTGGTTGTATTAAATAGTCATGAAAACTTGCCCGCAAATCTGATAGGTCAATTCTCTGATAAGAAGTTTTTAATCTTTCCCTCAGACTCTGTAAATATTCTAACTTATAATGAACTAAGTAACTTAGTATTTACAAAATCTAATGGTGTATTCGAAATTGACTTAGAGACGGAGAATGAACTGTTAAAAGGAGTTTTTGAACGAAATGCGGATTTGGGAACAATGCCACGTTTGAGTCAAATTTTCACTGTTAGTGGAGCATTTGAGCCGATCATAAAATTCAGAAATGGAAACCCATTCCTTTTATCTACCGAGTCGGTTTACTTTTTTAATACTTCACTTGGTAGTAACTCAGGTTTTGAGTCCAATGCTCTTTTTTTACCTGTTTTGTATCAAATTGCTTTCTCCTCAGTTAGAGGTACTGATTTACCATATTATTATCCCGGAAACAGGATTGCCCTCAATGTTAAGTCTTTAGATAATCCAGCAAGACTTAAAAGGAAGGATTATGAGATAATACCTTCGTTCAACTCTAGTGCAAATAGTACAATCATCGAAATTCCATATGATATAGAGCCAGGCATTTATCACATCGTACAAGCTGGTGACACTCTACGCCAAATAGCGATTAACCTTCCAAAAGAAGAGTCTGAAATGCGATCCCCAAAACTAAATGAGCTAGAAGAAATTTTTTCTAAGCATAAGAATGTGCAGTTTTCGCAAGCTGTTTCGAATGATGAAAATGTTGTCTTTGGCTCAACTCAATCTGTAAGCTTATGGAAATATGCATTAATTTTGGCAGTGTTGATAATTCTAACCGAAACAATGCTGCATAGATATCTCCGATGAGCTTATTGCTGAAGAATGTACACGTTTTAGATCCTAATTCACCAGCTCACACCAAGCAAGCAGATATACTTATTGAAAGCGGCAAAATCACATCCTTGAAAGGAAAATCCGCTAAAAAAGTGATTGATCTTAAAGGTAAAATGGTTAGTTGTGGTTGGATGGATTTGAATGCACAATTCAGTGATCCGGGAAACGAGCATCGTGAGGACATATCCTCAGGTTCAGATTCAGCTCAAGCTGGTGGTTTTACAGATGTTTGTCTAACACCGGATACTAATCCTCCGATACAGACAAAAAGTGATGTTAATTACCTTATAAAAAAATCATCTGATTTTTTAGATATTCATCCTGTGGCAGCTATTAGTGAGTCTTTACGTGGAGAAAACCTTTCTGAAATGCTAGACCTCCATGATGCGGGAGCTGTGGGATTTTCAGATGGAGATAACCCTGTTTGGAATACAGAATTGCTCTTAAAAGCTCTTCAATACACGAATGACATTGGAGTGCCGATTATTCAAAATGCAAGAGATATAAACATCTCATCTAAGACTCACATGCATGAGGGCAGAGTAAGTACTCATTTAGGTTTAAGAGGTGAGCCGACTCTTTCAGAAGAGCTAACAATTCAAAGAGACATTGAAATACTAAAGTATAGTGGAGGACGCTTACACTTCACAAAAGTGACATCAGCAAAAGGTGTTGATTTGATAAAAAAGGCAAAAAAAGCTGGTTTAGCGATTACATGTGATGTTGGTATTCATCATTTGATTTTTACTGAAGACTCTTTGGTTGATTTTGACACTAATCTAAAATCTTTACCTCCTTTCCGAACAGAGGCTGACAGAAAGGCTTTGATAAAAGGAGTGAAGGAAGGTACAATTGATGCGATTTGTTCTAATCACAGGCCTTACGATCAAGAATGCAAGCAGTTAGAATTTGACCTGGCAGATCCAGGAAGTATTTCTTTGCAAACTTTCTATCCCGTACTACTCAAACTTTCAAAGGAAATTCCAATGGAAACTTTAATTGAGCGGATTGTAAATGGTCCCAGAAAGGTGTTGGGATGGACCGAGGTGAAGATAGATGAAGGAGAAGAAGCAAAGCTGACCATATTCGATCCCAATACTAGCTGGATACTAAATGATCAGTCTAACATGTCAAAGTCCAGAAATTCTCCCTTTTGGAATCAGGAACTAACTGGCAAAGTCATTGGAACGATCAACCGAAAAAGTTATAATTTAAGAATAAAGTGATAAAATCAACTTTAAAATATTCCATCTTATGTGGAATATTCCTTATTGGATTATTTTTCATTTCCATCAACTTCGGCAGCAATCCGCTACTGGATATGCGTCATTTTTTCTTTGATTTAGGTGTCTTCTTCCTTTTTATTTATTTCAGCGGTAAAGAATTCAAAGACTACAGGAATGATGGATATTTCTACTTTTGGCAGGGAATTAGTGTTGGATTTATTGTTTTACTACCAGCGGTTTTAATATTCTCTATCGCCTTCTTTATTATTTTTGAAATGAACCCAGAATTGATTGAAGCTTACAAAGAAGGAGCAAGAGCTATGCTGATAGAGAAGAAGGATTTGTATCTTGAAAAGTTTTCTAAAGAGCAGTATTTGAAACAACTTGCCGCTGTGGATGATGAGACGACAACTCGGCTATTGTTTAGTACCTTTTGGAAGAAAATCATTGCTGGATTTCTTATTACGCCTGTAGTTGCCATAATTTTAAGAAAAAAACCTAAATAGCTTATGAATAATCACGCAATCAAATCAGGACTTATTACCGGTGTTATTTCCATTGTATTAAGTCTACTTATTTACATCGTAGATCCTACCATATTTGCCATTTGGTGGCTAATGCTTTTGTTGATGTTGGTTTATGTGGGGATTGTCACTTACTTTGGAATCCAGCACAGAAATCTTGAGGGTGGGTATCTTTCATTCGGGAAAGCATGGGTTTACTCCATGACAGCTTTAGTTACCTACAGTTTAGTAGGCATGGTATTTTCAATCTTACTTTTTACTGTAATAGATCCAGAACTCTCAGAAATAGTAACAGATGCTGTGGTGGAGAAATCGGAGGCTATGATGAGAAACTTTGGTATGCCAGAAGATCAAATGGATGAGGCATTGGAAAAAACAAGAACAGATACACTTGATAGGTTTACTGTCATGGGATCTTTGAAAGGTTTTGCATGGGGCTTAATTATAAACGCCATATTATCATTAATTTCAGGTGCTATAATTAAAAAGAAAGAACCTGAACTTGAAGGATAGAGAGTTATCGATAGTAGTACCAGTTTATAATGAGGAAGAATCCATTCCAGAGCTTTTGGAGTGGATTTTTCGCGTTGTAGATGCGAATGAGATATATACAGAGATTCTTATGGTTGATGATGGGAGTACTGATAAATCCTGGAGCATCATAAAAGAGTATGCCAGAAAGGATTCAAGGGTAATTGGACTAAAATTCAACAGGAATTATGGCAAATCTGCAGCGTTGCAGACAGGTTTCGATCATGCTAATGGGGAAGTGATAGTTACCATGGATGCTGATATGCAGGATAGTCCGGATGAAATTCCGGATTTGATACGCATGATTTCAGATTTAGATCTTCACATAGTTTCAGGCTGGAAGAAGAAACGACACGATCCTATTAGCAAAACTATTCCGTCTAAGCTGTTTAACTGGGTAACGCGTAAAGTATCCGGTATCAAACTTCATGACTTTAACTGCGGACTTAAAGCATACTCCAATGAAGTGGTGAAGAATATCAATGTGTATGGCGAAATGCATAGGTATATTCCTCTGATTGCTAAATGGAATGGGTATAACCGAATAGGCGAAAAAGTGGTAGAACATAGAGCTCGTAAATATGGAAGCACAAAGTATGGCTTTAAACGCTTTGTAACAGGCTTCCTTGATCTGCTATCAGTCACTTTTGTTTCTCGATTTAAGCAAAATCCAATGCACTTTTTTGGAGTTTTTGGTAGTCTTTCTTTCATCGGAGGTTTCCTCATTACTATTTGGATCATCGGTGAAAAGCTCTACCGACAATATCATCATATGGCCAGGCGTGATGTGGTTGATCAACCACTGTTTTTTCTTGCCCTGGTTGCATTAATCGTGGGTATGCAGCTATTTCTTGCAGGTTTCATAGCAGAAATGATGATTCAGGTTAATCAAAAAAAGAGTGACTATCTGATTTCTGAAAAAACGACTGATTAATCAGGCTTCATTATGGTGAAGTATTCCATCATTATTCCCGTTTATAACCGTGCAAACGAAGTGGAAGAATTGCTGGATAGTTTATCGAGACAAGCTTTTTCGGACTTTGAAGTGTTAATCATTGAGGATGGTTCGAATATGACTTGCAAGGCTGTTGTAACTAAATTCAGCTCAAAAATCAACGTAAAATATTTTTTCAAGGAGAACACTGGCCAAGGTTTCAGCAGAAACTATGGAGCCAAAGAAGCTAACGGACAATGGCTAATTTTCTTCGACTCAGATTGTGTGATTCCTCCAGAATACTTATCCAATTTGGATAATCTGGTAGCAGACAATCCTGAAACAAAAGCATACTGTGGTCCAGATGGTGCCGGGAAAGATTTCTCACTCTTACAGCGCGCCATTTCTTATTCTATGACATCATTTCTAACAACTGGAGGAATCAGGGGGAGTAAACTGAAAGTCGATCAGGAAGCACATCTTAGAAGCTATAACCTTGTTATTGAAAAAGGAGTATTTGATGAGCTTGGTGGTTTTAAAAAAACCAATATGGGAGAAGATATGGAGCTGAGCTATCGGTTTAGAAATGCTGGTTATAGGGCATTGATCAGTGATCAGCTATTAGTTTATCATAAGCGAAGAAACACTCTCTCTTCATTCTACAGGCAGATATTTTCGTTCGGAAGAACAAGGATTCAGCTAAAAGTAGATTATGGTATCCCTATCAAATTACCCCATATTTTTCCATCTCTATTCTCTGTGGGATTTTTGTCCGGAGTTTTAATGCTGGCATTTGATATCAAATATTCTCATCTAATAGTAGCAGCATATTTGGTTTACTTTCTCGCAATATTGATTCACTCTTCTATTAAAGAAAAAAGCATTCTTGTAGGTAGTTTGGCAGTCATCACAAGTTTCTATCAGCATTTAGCTTATGGACTAGGTTTTCTTAAGGAGGCTGTCACCTACAGAAAAAGTTGAGGCTCTATCTTTGAGCCATGCAAATTACACTGACGACACCAGCTTTATTGTTTCCAGCGATCTCTTTGTTGCTTTTAGCTTACACCAATAGATTCCTTGCGATCGCTACTCTTATTCGGCAACTACATAAGAGCTACTTAAACGATCCCAAAAGTGTCCTCGAAGGGCAACTAAAAAACCTAAGAAAACGGCTCTTTCTGATACGTGCGATGCAAATGTTTGGTGTGATGAGTTTGCTATTATGCGTTTTAGCAATGTTCTTCATTTATCTGAAAGTTGGTGAATGGGGCAGTGGGATTTTTGGAGTCTCACTGGTGCTTCTTTTGCTATCCTTGATCATTTCTGTGAGGGAAATTCAGCTTTCAACCAAGGCGCTTGATTTGGAGCTCAGTGATATGGAACTAGGCAGTAAGTTGAAGTTCTAAAACAAAAGCGCTCCCACGAATATTCGCGAGAGGCTTCTGCTTATCCACCAAAAAGACTCAACTACTTATGAAATTTTAATCCATCCATTTCATTGGATGCTTGTCATTGTACATTTTCATCACCTTTGTGAGTGTGAGGCCTTGATAAAGCACCGAGCAAACAACTACGACATAGGTCATGGTAATGATGATTTCCTGGCCCGGAAAATTTGTAAGGGATAGAGATACGGCAACTGGTAGTCCTCCTCTAAGTGCTCCCCATGACAGCACCGGAATGGTGCCATCATCAAAGGAGCGACTCATCGACATCAACCTGATGGGTATGAATACACTTACCCACCTAGCGAATAACGCAAAGTTCACTGCGAAAAAACCAAGTGCGAAGTAGTCTAGTCGAAGAGGAATAACCAACATTTCGAAACCAATTAAAACAAATAGCATTGCCGCCAGGGTTTCCTCGAGAAGTTGCCAAAACCTATAAACGTAACCACCTACTGCATTTTCACCTTTTTCATTTCTACCAAAATTTCCAAGAATAAGACCGGTTGTAGCGGCTACCATCATAGAGGATACAGAGATGAGATCAGCTGCGTAGGATCCTCCCATTACCAAAGCCAGGGTGACTAGCACTTCTACTTCAACTTTATCATTGTCGACGAATTTTAGAACGGAGTATCCTATCCAACCAAAGAAAAGGCCGGCGATAAGTCCACCCCCCAGGTCTCTTATCAAGACCCAAGCTGCGCCTGTAAAATTAAGTGAACCCATGGCGGCCTCTTCTTTGTAGATATTTACTAATACGAGTGCAAGCACAATGGCAATTCCGCCATTTAGAAGCGCTTCACCAGATATTTTCGTTTCCAATTCGTTGGACATTTTAAATCTCTGGATGGTTTTTGTGATTGCTACTGGATCTGTGGAGGAGATGAGTGCTCCAAATACCAGAGAAGCAATATAACTGAGCGTGATACCGAGAATGCCAGCCGTGAAATAGATTAGTGTGGCTATTACAAAAGTTGAAATTAATACCCCAAAGAATGATAGAACCAACACCGGAACTAGCTGATTTCCCAGTTTCCGGAAATCAACATTCAATGCGCCAGCAAAAAGCATGACACTTAAAACAAACCGGTAAAGTACTTCAGCAAAATCATACTTCTTCACTTGTTCAGCGAGATGAAATTCGGGAAATAGCAATCCAAAAATGAAAACCAGCAGAGATAGAGCAAGTGCTAAAATTGTCAGTCCAATAGAGGATGGGAGTTTTAGGTAGAAGGTATTAATGAAAATAAAAACCCCAGAGAATAAGATAAGTACAGCAATGATGTCGAAGATGCTCATAACTAGTGGATTTGAGATATCAAATGTATGAGCAGGCCATCTTAATTGCCATCTGAAAATAATTGTATAATCTTCTCAGAAGATACCTGTAAGCACCTGTCCGTATTTTTACGGAGAGTTTAGATTAGGTTGAGATGCGCTGCTTTTTTGATAAGCTCAGCAGTATTTTGCACTTTAAGTTTTTTCATCATGTTTACTCTATGAGTTTCTACTGTTCTTGCACTGACAAAAAGCTGATCAGCTATAGCTTTCGTGGTTTGGCCTTCCGAAACCAGTGTTAGTACTTCTAACTCTCTATCAGAAAGTTTTTTATGTGATTCTCCCTCGATTGCCATGTTGCCAATCATTAACTGAGAGATTTCATTATTAAAATGTTTTTTACCATTAAAAACATTTTTTATCGCTGTGATTAGCTCGTTTTCATCTGCATTTTTAATCAGATATCCGTACGCGCCATTTCTAACAGCTTTTACCACATATTGTCCCTCAGCATGCATCGTAAGTACAATGAACTTTGTATCTGCATATTTTTCTCTGGCTTCTTCAATGACTTCCAGGCCATTCATTCCCGGCATGGTAATGTCAATCAGCACGATGTGCGGATTGGCAGATTCAAGAAGTTCAAACAGACCATCGGCTGAAGGTGCTTCCCCGACAATTTCCAAATCTTCATTTTTAGCAAGAAGGGAAATAATACCTTCTCTGAACAATTGGTGGTCATCTACGACTATTACTCTAATCTTACTCATTGCAATGGAATTTCTACTTCTATGGTTGTTCCTTTTTTACTAGTTCTAATATCTATGGTCCCGTTAGCTAGTTTCACTCGCTCTTTCATATTTCGAATGCCATTCCCACTTGGAGACTGCTCCATGTCAAAACCAACACCATTATCGGCTATAAAGAAGCCGACATGATCATCGAATTCACTCATTGAAACTTTCAGTTCAGTAGCCTTCGAATGTTTAATCGCATTATTGATAGACTCTTGTGCTATTCGATACAAAGCAATATGAATGTCATCATCAATATCTGATTCTGCTGGCATATCATTTTTATAGAGAATTCTTATCGAAAAATTCTCTTCTATTTGTTTTAATAAGTTACCAATAGCTTCACCAGCTCCAAAATCCACAAGAACATTTGGCATCAGATTGTTGCTCATCCTCCTTACTTCACCAATTGTTTCATCCAGTCTTTCAAGCAATAATTTTTTTGTATTACTATTTAGACCGGCTGCTTGTAAGTTCATTCTAAGCGTTGTTAATAAGGGGCCGAGCCCATCATGCATTTCTTTGGATAGCCTTGATCGCTCTTTTTCTTCACCATTCAATATGGATCGTTGATTTTCTTTTAGCAACAACTCTTCATTCTCTTTGAAGGCTCGTAGTTTTTCCTTCATCTGAATAAGTGCTGAACCCATTCTGTCCTCATTACTTAGTGGTATATATTCCGCATCGAAATTTCCAGAACCGATCTTATTCGCAAATACAGTTGTTTCACGCAATGCGCTGACCAATTTTTTCAATGCAATGAACATCCTTCCAATTTCGTCCTGTCTCTTGTCATTATAAGACACTGTATTCAATAGTCCTTTTGACATATCCATTAACGTTTTTTCCATGGTTAGAATAGGACTTACAATCATTTGTGAAAGGAAGTATGATACTAATAGGACAAATATTAAAATAATAATTAGTATATAGATGAGATTGGTGCGGAGCTGATTTAAAGGGAATAGTGCTTCCTGATGATTAATTTCACTTAGAATGACCCATTTTAAATCACCTATTTCAATTTTTTCAAAAGAACTAAATACTTCAGTACCACGGTAATCTATTATGAGGTCTTCACCTGGCTGATCTTTGAGTGCTCTTGTTACACCTTGAGTTTTGACCTCTATTTCTCTGGGGTTTTGTGTGAAAAATCTCGATTTTGTTCTCAATTTGTAGTCACTTCCTACAATGTACGATTCACCGGTTTGTCCCAGCCCCGTTCTTTCCAAAAGTATGTCTTGCACTTCTGGAACCTCGGCAATGGCAATCATGTATTTATCCTCTACTTTTGCTGCAAGGCAAATGGTGATTTCCCGGTTGATATTTATCGGGGTTATGTCCTTCATGATTACTTTATCATGAAGGTCTTCGGGAGTGATGTCTAAATTCAAACCCATGATTGTATCTGGGATTGACTCATATAACAGCAAGTGGCTAAACACTTCATTGGTTTCCTCTAATGCCTCTTTAGGACTGGTCAAGACATCTTGAAAAGCAGTCATTCGATCTGTTAGCTCATTTTTAATCTTAACGATTTTCAGTTGCTTAACCGAAGATAGTTGAAGCATCACACGTTCTCGAAGTGCCGTATCAAATTGTGTGTAGAATAGCGAGCTAAGCATAGCGATAAGCACCAATGAAAGTGCTACCATTAGCATAGCTAGCTTATTTCCAATATTTACGCGGCTTAGCATTTTGTAAAAGTATGGGGATATTTTTTTTCGTAAATCAGGAAAAATACGGATGAAGAAAATAGGAAAAGCCGGAATGCTCTGGCTTCAACTCATTTGCGATTGTAGGCAGCAAAGCTATTATATAGATGACTGAACCATAAATGGTGGTAATCATTGAAACTTTGAGACCTCCGGCAAGAATTGCTGGTGAAACAGATTCCATTTGTTGTATTGCTTCAAATGAGGAAAAAAGTCCAATAAGTTGTCCAAGAACACCTGTGATCAAGGGAGGATAAATGTGAATGCTGCTAATTTCATTTGATAACTGTTTGTCTTTCCTTGTTCACATTCAGACTCAACACATCAGGTCGCGAATAGTGCCCAGAAGGATCAAAATTTTGTCTTTCCTCTCTTACTTTTTGATGATCCAACTCTGCAAATATCAATTTCTCTTCTCCCGTTACCGGTTCAATCACCCAGCTGCCATCCGGTGCAGCTACACAGGAACCTCCATCAGCCAATGTATCGGATGTAGCCTTTCTCATTTCTTCAGCAAATGGGAAATTATCTGGAATATCATTAGGACTAAATAATCCGGAGACACCAACCACATAAGAACGAGACTCTTGCGCGATCATAGGTATGAGTTTCTCAGTATTTCTTTTGTTTCCGGGCCAAATGGAAATATGAAGGTCTTCACCTTGCGCGTACATGGCAGCTCTCGCCAACGGCATCCAGTTCTCCCAGCAGTTTAATCCCCCGACAGTAAATGGTGTCAATTTATGAGTGATGAGTCCATGTCCATCACCCGGACTCCATGATAGACGCTCCTCATAGGTAGGCATTAATTTGCGATGCACAGACTTTATTTCACCAGTCTGATCAATATATACCATGGAGCAATAGAGGCTGTGGCCTCCGCGATCCAATGGACGCTCAATCGTTCCGATGTAGATAGCTATATCCATTTGATCTGCCAGTTCACACAAATCGTTTAAATGCCGCTCTTCGATGCAAACAGCCTGATCCATATAGTGTGCATGTATCTTTTTCTGCACATTAGAATTGAACTCAGCTCCATTCATTCTGTCAAGCCAGAAGGGATAACCAGGTAAAAGTGCCTCACCAAAAACTATCAATCTTGCGTTGTTGTCAGCAGCTGTGGTCACGTAGCTCATTACTTTGTTTAGCGTCATATTCCTATTGAGCCATATAGGTGATATCTGAGCTAAAGCAATTTTGAGAACTTTATCCATGAATGTATTTTATATTCAATGTGAGGCACTAAAATAAATGGAATTATCTTGCATTGGTAACCACTGCCTGATGAGTGTTTTAAAAGAGGAGGAATTATCTAAAAAGCTTCAACTCTTTGAGTTGACATTGGCGCATGCCTGGGTTAGCTGGGACCAACCTGATGCTATATGTGTCAAAAAAACAATGGGAGAGGTCCTGTTGAACGAAGGCACCTACCGCTTAGAAGACTTTTTGGATGAGAAACAATTGCAAAGTGTACATACCTATTGGTCTCAAATCAATGAGGAGGTTTCCAAGATTTCTTTTTCTATTCACCTAAAAGGTGTCGTTTCCAATGTTCAGTGTTACTCATTCAAGACCGATAATGGGATAATGAGTCTATGGGTATGTTTACCAGAGAAGGACAACTCCATTTTTTATTTGCAGAATGCTGCGCATGATTTCAGGTCTCCATTAGGATCAATAATGGGTGTGGTTAACCTGATGCAGCACACCATCCAAAAAGAAGATCAACTGGACAAAGAGGAGATGAGTACGCTGCTTGATATGATTAAAATAAATGCAGATAAGGCATTAAACCTTTCAGGGGAAATCATGGAGTTGGCAGAAATTGAATCTCAGAGTTATGAGTTGAAAATGAAGGAGGTGAAGATGGAGGATTTTGTGAAAAATTACCTCGAAACCCATCGTCTCCTCACTCTAAAAAAGCGAATAAAAGTCCATTTTGAAAGTGATACTGACGCTACGGTTAGACTCAATGAATCCAAGCTGACCAGGGCCCTAGACAATGTTTTGAGTAATGCTGTGAAGTTTAGCAAGAGCGGATCAAATATCTACTTCAGGGTAGAGGAGAGTGATTCAGCAGTGAGCATTCATGTTATCGATGAAGGCATTGGGATGAGTAAGGAAATTTTGAAAAATGTATTTGTAAAGTTTGGATCAGCCAAACGAAACGGACTGGATGGTGAGCCATCGCACGGTCTTGGGATGTCCATTGTTCGTCAGATTATGAAGCTTCATGCTGGAGACGTGGAAGTAACTAGCAAAGAAGGAGAAGGAACACAGGTTTGTTTGATTTTTAATAAATGATATGAAGAAAATAATTATAGCGGATGACTCATTTTTTCAGCGGAAAACACTGCAGGATATCCTCAAGGATTTAGGACACGAGTCAGATGCTGTTCCTTCCGGTGAGGAGCTTTTAGAAAAGCTCAATGACTCGTACGACTGTATTTTTCTTGATTTATTAATGGGGGGAATGTCTGGAATCGAGGTTTTACAAGAACTAAGGAAACGTGAAAATAAGATTCCAGTAGTTGTAATAACAGCTGACATTCAAAAGGCTAGAAGAGAAGAGACGATGAGTCTGGGTGCAACAGCATTTATGAACAAAGTGGTTTCGAGAGACGAGCTGACTTCAATACTGAATAACATTTTTAAGTAAGCGATACGGATATGTTAAACGCAAAACAAGTAGATACAATTACAGAAATCATCAATATCGGAGTAGGTAAAGGATCCGCATCGCTTAGTCAGATGATTGACGGAGAAATTTTACTCAACGTTCCATATGTGAATGTGATCACATTCGATGATGTGCTTTCTGAAATCATGAAATTGGGAGGAGGGCAGAATGTTCACTCTGTTGAAATGAAATTCTCCGGAGAATATGAGGGAAGTGCTAATGTTATTCTTCCCGGTGATAGCGCTTCTCAGTTAGCTTCTTTATTGATTCATGAAGACCCTGAGTCAGCTGCCATACAAGAGATGAAGGATGGGCTCATGATTGAAGTAGGCAATATCATTTTAAATGCCATCATGGGTTCATTCGGGAATATACTTGATGCGCCTTTAGATTACCACATGCCTAAAAGTTATCAGGGAGATGTAGAAGGTATCTATGGGCAGCTTGATAAAGAGCGATATAACCAAGTTCTAGTGTGTCACACTAATTTTTCTATACGTGGAAAGAATATCAGCGGCGACATCTTAATAATGTATGAGATGGGCTCTTTTGATAAGCTTTCAGATGTGCTGAATAAAATGATTGAGAGTTAGTCTCTTACAATTTCAAAGGAGTGTGTTTGTTCAGCACTCAGAGATCCAGCAACAGAGCAATATTTAGTTGTTGCCAGATTAACAATTCTTTCAGCTTCTTCTTTTGTAAGGTCAGGAGAATGAATAACGTATTTGAGGTGGATTTTGGTAAAGCCTCTTGGATGCTCATCTCTTCGCTCACCACTGATCTCTGCCTTCAAGTCAACGAAGGTTTTCCTCCTTTTTTTGACCATAGAAACGATCTCCACAGCGGCACATGCACCAACAGCAGATAGTAGCATTTCGGTAGGGGATTGTGATTTCTTTTTATCAGCAGAACGCATGTCTACTTCTACATTGTTTCCATTTTCATTAGTGGAGGTGAACTCTTCATCCCCTTTATATTTTAAATCTATTTTCATTTTATTGTTGTGATGAAATAATTACTCAACCTTCCAAGCAAGTGTATCGTGATGCTCAGCAATGAGTGAACGTAGGTAACTGCCTATATAGTTCACACCGTCAAAGCCTGCATCTTTTGCAGCTTGATCTTCTTTTTCAAACGGTACAACCGGTCCTGCAAAGTCACGCATGTCATCATAATATCCGATAGTGAAGCTGTCCCAGCTGGGACCCAAAACTCTGGTGAATATTAAGTTGGGTCTATGTTCAATTCCTGCATAAAATTGATTTTCAGCCAGTCGTTGCTCAAGAAGTTCTTCTTGCTTTCCTGCCAAGGCAGTAAATATTTCAATGTGAAAAAGTTCGAATTTTTCAAATACGTCAATAAAAGCATTGATTGACGGGCCATTTACAATCGCCTCTTCCTGGAATGAGACCATATCAAAGAAAGAATCACCATATGGTTTTTCGACGGTCTTTGATCGGGAACGCTTTTGCATTTTTTCCACAGAAAAATAATTTTCAAGCTCATAAATTGGATGAATAAACATCAAGTCCCAATGATCTCCCTGGCTGTGTCTCAACAGATACGGCTTGTTTTCAAGATAACTCTCATAATTAGAAATATCTTCTTTTATAGTGTCGATAAGTTCAAGGAGATAGCCAGGCTTTGCTCTCAGCATGGTGACCTTATAAAGTTGGTTTTGGGCGATACTTGTTATGGAAAATAGGAGTGCTGCTAAAATTAAAATCTTTTTCATTTGACTAATATAATTCTTAATGAAGAAGGCCCTCACCTTCGGTTGTTGTATTCCTTAATCAGCACATTCAGTCTTTTAAAGGCGAGTTCACCCTTCGCCTCCTTTAGGTGATGCATAATGGCCAGCCCTTTAGCCAGCTGGCTGTCCACATTTTTTACTTTTCCAACAATATGGATTAAACTTCGTTGTTTGCCCATGGTAAGCTGCTTAAAGAATTTAACCCCTTCGTCATCCTGATCCATCAAAACCTGAAATGATTCAGGTACTGGCATTCCATACTCAGTATTGTCTTTCTCCAAAGTGACTCTAACTTCATCACCTTCTGAAAGTTTGTTCTTTTTTAAGAACTCCTTCTTCATATAAATAGAATACACATCTCCCTTATGCATCAATGCCGAGTAAATCGGTTCACCTGAATTGATGGTACACTTGACCCGACGATTATCCCCATCAATGAATGAATTACCAATCTTTTTCGGAATGGGAACATAATAGCTCCAGAGTTCTGATTCGAATTTGAGGATGGTTGTCTTAAGCGTTAATGGATTCACTTATTTTTTTAAATTACTATAGCGTTATCTCTTAAAGCTAATTTACCAACATGAAAAATATTTGCCTTCTTTTTGCCTTCTTTCTTTTGACCTGCAGCATTGAAAATAATTCAGAATTGCAAAGGCTTGAAGCCTTGAATGATGTAAAGACTATTACAACCATTTTTACAAGTCACCAAGCAGATACTAAACAAAAAGATGGGAAGATTGTAGCGATTGTAAATTTCAAACCTGATGGAACAATTTCCGAATTTATAGAGCAAACGACTTATCCTTATGATCGAGATTATGATGTTAAGAAAGAGTTTTGGGACGAACCAAATAAGGCATTGCTGCCATATATCATGGATGGATTATCACTTGATGCGGCTGAGAATAATCTTATTTATGGAAATAATTGGCCAGCCAAATATGCGAAATATCTAATGCGGACATCTGAAAAAGAGAATACAGATTTTGAGTGGATAGAAACTGTAGGCGTAGATGATGATAACAAACCCAATGAGATTAGATTAGGGAGAAAATGGAAGAATTCTATTGAAGAATTTTCAGGAATCATTAAGCTTTATGAATATGAAGGAAATAAAATCATTGAATCAGCGGATATGCATATTGTACCTGCTATGAATGAAGTGATGAAGAACACCTTGCAAGAGCGATTGAAAAAGGCAAAAAATGATAAAGAAAAAGAAGAAATAAATTCACTTATCAAAATGCAAAAACCTCAAAAATCAAATGTGATAAACTTTAATTATGAGGAAGATAAACTTGCCAGCATCATATTAAGCAATAGAAAAGAGCATAAATTTTATTATGAAAAAGATTTATTAATCAAATCTGAATTTTATGTTGAAGGTAAACTTTTCAATACTCGTTTATACCATTATAAAGCTGGACTAAAGGAGAAAACAGAAATTTTCAACATGAACTCTGAACCTGAGTATACCATCACTTATGAGTACGAATTTTGGTAATCATTTCTTAATTAATGGCAGTCTGACAGTGGCAATAGTTCCCTTGCCCCATTCAGAGCTATAATTCAAAGATCCTCCATGTTCATTAATTATTGCGTAAGTAATGGAGAGTCCCAGTCCGGTTCCCTTACCAGGGTCTTTGGTGCTGAAAAAAGGCTCTGTTATTTTCTTTAGATTTTCTGGCTTTATCCCATGCCCCGAGTCTTCAAATGTGATCGAAACATTGTTCTTTTCAATCATTGTCTTAATTGTAATACTGCCTTTTTTCTCAATGGCTTGTATGGAGTTGGTGAGAATATTCAAAAATGCCTGATGTAGCTTGCCGTTGTTTCCGAGTACCATAGCTTTATCTTCTGAAAAGAATTTGTTTAGTTCAATTCCGTTTTTTAGCCGATAGCGGATCATCGTTAAACAATTATCTATCAAGTGATAGATGTCGCATGGTTCTAGTTTTTTATCTGAGGAATGACTGAATTCATTGAGACTGGAGACAATCGTTGAGGCTCTGGAAATTCCTTCTTTGACGGCTTTCAATAACTCAGCATACTCTTCTTTCTTAATTTTTTTACTTCGCTTAAGTGTCTGTTCTAAACCTTCTATACCACCCTGAATAAAATTTAGCGGGTTGTTTATTTCATGAGCGACTCCAGCCGCTAAAATTCCCAAAGAAGCCATTTTGTCTGATTGAATCATTTGTTCTTGAGCGCTTTTAAGCTGATTTATGGCTGCTTTTAGTTCTTGTTTTTGATCTTCTAATGCTTTAGTTCTGTCAGCTACAGTTGCTTCTAGTTTGAGGTTATTTGTTGTGAGGTTTCTCAATCGTATCCAGTAAATAAACAATGCCAGAAAAGCAATGAACACTCCGAGAAAAACTTTAGCCCAGGTGGTTTGCCACCAGGAAGCCTCAATAATGATTTGTTGTGAGGTGATGGGAGTGAAGAAATTATTATCCAACCCGGTCTGAATTTGAAAATTGTATTTACCTGGTGAGAGGTTGGTGTAAAGACCGTTTCTATCTTCTGATGCGACCACCCAATCTTTATCGAAAGGGGAAAGCTTATAACGGAATTGAAGCAGATCTGTTTGTGCATAGCTGATTCCAGTAAAGTCGATAAGCAACCGGTTGGTGCCTGAAGGGATTTTAACTACTTTCTCAATCGGTATTTTAGAATTATCTGCATAAATATTTTCAATGATCGTTTTTGGATTAAAATTCGGTTCTTCAATCTCATCAGGATCCAACCTAACCACACCCCCAATAGTCGGTATCCAAATTCTGTTCTTTGAGTCAGTATATGATAAGACGGCCCCTAGGCAATGGCTATTTTTCATACCATAACTTTTATCAAATTGCCTAACTTTTAATTGGTCATTGTTGTCTTTAGCCGCCACTTCAAGGTCTTCTTTCTTCACACAGAGAATATTGTTTTCAGAAGGCATCCAAATCTGTCCGTTTGCATCTTCCACAACATCGTAAATTATGTTTGACGGCAGACCATTTTCTGTATTAAAGTTAACAATCCCATTTTCGGTATAACCGGTTAGTCCATCATTTGAGGCAATCCAAATGTAATTAGCAGTTGAATGTGTTGCGAACATAAAATTAGAGGGCAACCCATCTTCAACGGTCACGGTCTTTTCAACTTTCCTATTGCTCAGGATATTAAGTCCACTTATGGTGCCAACTATGATTTTCCCTTCTTCATTTTCCTCAATGGACATGATGTAATTGGAACTAAGCCCATCGTCAATTGAAATTTGAGTCCATTTATTAAGGGAATCAAAAATGATGAGTCCGGCATTCTTTGTTCCCACCCAGATAGCTCCTTTTCTATCCTGAAAGGCAAGCCTAACAAAGTTGTCGGGGAAACCATTATTAATAGTTAAGTGCACGCTCTTTTCACCATCGAGAATTACTAAGCCACCATACGTACTAATCCATACTCTACCTCTATTATCAGTAAATAAGTTTTTTAGCCTTTCGGAAGGAATTGGAATGGGTGGCTTAAAGACAGAAATCATTCCATTTTTCAGCTTGTTTAGCACCCCGTTTTCATTTCCTAGCAGATAGGTTTCATCCTCAATTTGAGTCACACTACTAATAATGTTTGTGGCCAGTCCATCATTTTTAGTGAAGCTGGTAATGGATCCATCCGATAGACATAAAATTCCACTTCTATAGGTACCTACCCACAAATTGCCTTGTTGATCAAAGAAAATATCTTCAATAATATTGTTTGGCATACCACTTTCCTCAGTCAAGGAATCCAGGCGGTTAGTTGATTGTTGATATCGAAATAAGCCTCGCATGGTACCTATCCAAAGCGTTCCGTCATCGCCAATGACCAGTGTGTTTATTGTGGTATTTCCAAGGATAGATTTTTTTATTACCTCATTGCCATCCCAGTAATATAGTCCGCTACCTGTGCCCAAATACATCATCTCCCTATCCGGAAACAATGTGTTAATACCATTTATATCATCGCCAAGTTCAATTTTCTTGAGTCCGGTTTCTGAATGAATTAAAAGTTGAGAGTCATCAGTTCCGAAAAATATATTTCCATTGTTATCTTCTTCAATTGAAAGAACTGTCCTATTCCTAAGGCCAAAATCATCAGTAAACTCAGTTAGCACACTATCCTTGTAAAGGTAGAGGTGATTCGATTTTGTACTAAACCACAGGTCTCCGGATTTTGCAATTAGCATATCTTCTATACTGAAATAGGAGACTTTCTCAAGGTCTTTCGGAACTATAAAGTCCCCGTTTTCATACCTGACAATCCCATGAAGTGTTCCAAGCCAGAGTTCACCCTTGGTCCCAATTTCAATACGTAGCACATTGGAAGAGGGGATATCACTGTTTTTGCTACTGAAAATGGTAAAATCCTTACCATCAAATCTATGAAGTCCTGTATATGACCCAATCCATATATAGCCGTCTTCCGTTTGAACCAATTCACTTGTAGATTCGGAGGCGAGTCCATCTTCAGTATTCCAGTTTCTCAAAACCAACTGGCTGAGTCTTTTCTCTTGGTCCAGGTTACTTTGAGACAGGGTAACAATGGGAAGAAAATAACACAATGAAGAGTGTAATATGATACAGCTAACGTGCATCAAAGACCGCAAATGGAGAGGGACTGTTCTGAAATGATTAATCATGGCGGGCCAACAGTTCATTAATATAGAAAATCCATTTCGAATATTAATGCTTTGATTATTATGTTTTTTCAGGTTTCGTCCAAATGAATTTCTCAAGGGTTAGAGCACGTGGATGTAGATCATTATGAAGTGGCTCAAACTGCCGCCAAGAACAAAGAAGTGAAATATGGCGTGATTGAATGGAAGTGATCTAATGCTATATAGCATAGCTCCAAGCGTGTAAAAGATACCACCTGCCAGCAGCCAGATTAGGCCTTGAGTATCCATCGTTTCAAGCAATGGCTTAATTGCAAAAATCGCAATCCAACCCATGATAACATACATGATGGTCGAAAGTCGATCAAACCGGCCAGTAAAAAAAAGCTTCAAAATTATTCCGCATAAAGCTACACCCCATATCACCCAGAGAAGGATGGTACCTATGCTTTCCCTTAATGTAATTAAACAGATCGGTGTATACGTACCAGCTATAAGTACATATATAGCAGCATGGTCGAAGACCCTAAGTTTAGCTCGCGCTTTTGAATCTTTTGCAGCATGATAAAGTGTAGAGGCAGTGTATAAGGTTATTAAACTCGCTCCAAAGGTGATAGAAGACACAAGCTGGGTCCAGTTTTCAGACATACATATCATAGCGCCCATGCCAACAATACTCATAATAGCCCCTATGGCATGAGTGATTATGTTCAGGCGTTCTTCTGCCGGGATGTAATGTGCTTCTGACATGTTTACAATGGCATGAAGATAACATAGAAAAGGCCATCCATCTTTACTCGCTTAGGAAAGATTATTTAGTGCCTCATCTGAAGGGATATCCCCACTAAGTAATTCCAGGGTTTTACCAAAAGTTTTTTTATTGTGCAGTGCTTTTTGCACAACTGTAGCTACATCTGTTCTAGGAATTGAACCGCCCTTTTGACTGACTTTATCCTTTAGCTCAATATTGTTGGTACCCTTATCATTGGTAAGATGTCCGGGTCTTAAAATTGTGTAATTCAGGCCACTTTGCATCAAGTGCTTGTCAGCATCTGCTTTGGCTTCATAGTAGTGTGCCATTGATTCCGGCCAATTGTTGGAGCTGGCATCTACGCTTAAAGCACTCACCATGACAAACCGATCCACCTTATGCTTTACTGCCAGGTCGATGGCCTTTTTGGCACTTGCCCGATCTACCAGATGGGTCTTGTCTTTGCCGGTATGGGCACCACTGCCTGCTGTGAACACCACGGCATCAGCACTAGCAACCGCATGATCAAAATCTTTCTCCAGATCAGCGAGCACTGTACGAATGCCTTTGTCTTCGAAAGATTCCTGCTGCTCTCTCTTTCGCACCATTGCGATAGGTTGATGTGGGGTTTTTTTCAACTTTTTAGATAAAATGGTTCCAATTTTTCCGTTTGCGCCTATGATCAATACATTCATTTCTTTTGTGATTGCGTTTATAATAATCAATCGATTTTCGCGCAAATCGTTCAGGGAAATATGAATTTGCTAAAGTGAGCACTGACAAAAAAAGCACCTAAAGGGTGCTTTTAATGTTCAACGGTATGTAGTGCGGTGATCAGAGCGATCTCAACTTATCAATAAGGCGAGGATTAATACAAGTAGAAATAATTTCCCAGCCATTTCTGCATAAACGCGTTTTATAGATAGTGATTTTAATAATTGACTCATGTCAGTAATGATTGTTGGTAATACAAAACAAGGCGCTTTTACTATGTGAAGCAATACCCTATTAAGGGTATTTTTATTTCTTTCGATGAATCTGTGAGAAGTCACCACCAGTAATGGTCTATTGTATATAAGCTTCATTTTCTGTAACTTATCGTTAATCAAATTCCAATATTATGGGCATCATAAAAAAGATTGAATCGATTCAGCCACCCATTTTTGTGGATCTTCTACGCATCTTATTGGGTGGATTTATCACTTATAAAGGAATTGTTTTTGCCAGCAATTTTGACAGTTTTACGGCAAACATTCAGTCGGTGGGTTGGGTTTTTGTAGCTGCTCATCTGGCTCATGCGATAATATTTATTCACATGGCAGGGGGGATTATTTTGATGTGCGGTGCACTAACACGATGGATGTGTTTGGTCAACATTCCCATTTTGGCAGGGGCTGTAATTTTCAATTATCTCCAAATGCTAACCGCTGAAAACTACATGGAGTTTCCTATGGCGTTGGCAACCCTTGGCCTTTTGATCTTAATCGCCATAACAGGCAGTGGAAAATTTTCCCTCGACTATATACGGGATCAGCGATTGAAAATGAAATCTTCTTAGCGAAGGAGAAGTGAGCTGTCACCGTAGCTAAGAAATCGATACCCCTTCTCAAGAGCCGATTGATATACTTTTTTCCAGTCAGGCCCAATGAATGACGCTACCAATAGTATAAGTGTAGAGCCCGGGAGGTGATAGTTGGTTATCAGGCCTTCGCAAATCTGAAAGGAATAGCCGGGGTAAATGAATATCTCGGTTTGACCTCCAATTTTATCCACGCCTGTTAATTTCATTTTTTCAAGTACAGCTCCTAATGCATCTGATTTTTCTACAGGAGTAAGAGAGTACGGATCATTTTTATGAACAAAAAAATCCTGATCACCCTTTAAAAGCTTTACTCCATGCCAGTAAAGACTTTCCAAGGTTCTCATCGAGGTAGTACCAACGGCTATTACTTTTTTGGCTTTCAATAGGCTTTCAATATTATCAGCACTTATCCATACCTGCTCGTTGTGCATAGGATGTTCACTAATATTTTGACTCTTTATGGGCTGAAAAGTCCCGGCTGAAACATGTAATGTTAGATAGTCTGTTTTTACTCCCCGCTTTTCAAGCGAATCAATGATCTCTTTGGTGAAATGCAATCCAGCAGTAGGGGCTGCAACGGCACCCTTCATCCTGCTGTAAACTGTTTGATATCGGTCTTGATCGTTTTTATCAACCTTTCTATCAATATAAGGAGGAAGTGGTATTTTACCTATTTCAGTCAGTAAATCAGAAAAAGTATGCGAACTATCCCATTTGAATGTTACCACATTTTGCCCTGTCCGCTTAGCTTCAAGATTAAGAGATGAAATATAAAGTGAACTGTCTGACTTCCATTTTTTTGCATTCCCTATCATGCATTTCCAGGAACAACCGCTCGTTGCGTTCATTACTTCTTCATGAACTTTGGAAGGCAGGATTGGTTCAAGAAGAAAAATTTCAATGCGAGCACCACTTTCTTTATGCATAATGATCCTTGCAGGAATTACCTTGGTATCATTAAACACCAGAAGTGAATCATCTGGAATCAGGTTCTCAATGTTTTTAAATTGGTGATGTGAAATCTCACCTTGATTGTAGAAAAGGAGCTTGGATTCATCTCTCTCTTTTGGCGGATGTTTGGCAATCCTGTCATCTGGCAG
Organism: Ekhidna sp.; assembly: GCF_040220215.1. Taxonomy (GTDB): domain Bacteria; phylum Bacteroidota; class Bacteroidia; order Cytophagales; family Cyclobacteriaceae; genus Ekhidna. The sequence continues at coordinate 379,338 of NZ_JAVJTR010000011.1, read as the reverse complement.
GTCGTATAAAAATTCTTCTAACTTTAGATTCATGTTGAGCCTCGAAGTTAAACGGTACATACTTGATTTTAAATTTTCCGCACGCACCAGTCGAGGGGAAATGAAGGATCGTAAAGTATGGTTTTTAAAATTGACTGATGAGAATGGCGTTACAGGTTTGGGGGAAGTAGCACCGATTCATCGTTTAAGCCCGGAAGTTGTGGATGACATACCTGTTTTTCTGGAGCAGTTGAAAACGTCGATGAAAAAAATGCGAGCCCCGCAAACTGAAGCTGAGGTTTTTGAAATAGTTTCATCAGTGGTTCCACTTGGAATGCCAAGCGTGCGGTTTGGTTTGGAAATGGCGCTTCTTGATTTGATGAATGGTGGTCAAAAACATGTTTTTTCCAGGGATATCCAGAAAATACAAGTCCCTATTAATGGGCTGGTTTGGATGGGGGATGAAGCTTTTATGAAAGCACAGATTAAGGCTAAGATGAATGAAGGATTTGAGTGTATTAAGCTGAAGGTGGGAGCCTTAGACTTTGATGCAGAACTACAAATAATAAGCTCATTGAGAAAGTTGTCTAACGATCTCGTTATTCGTCTGGATGCCAATGGTGCATTTGATACAAGTGATGTGTTGTTCAAACTCAGGGATTTAAGTAAGTATAATATTCACTCGATTGAGCAGCCGATTATGCCAATGCAACCGGAAGCAATGGAGCTTGTTTGCAATAGAAGTGAGATTCCTATAGCGCTGGATGAAGAATTGATAGGTATAAATAATTCGCGTGATCGGGTGGATCTGATTCAGGATCTGAAGCCACATTATTTGGTACTGAAACCAACCTTGCATGGCGGATTCAACTCTGTGAAGGAATGGATAGACCTAGCAAATATTCATGGGGTGAATTGGTGGATTACTTCTTATTTGGAATCTAATATAGGGTTGAATGCTATTGCTCAGTTTACAAGTTTGTATCCAGAAAATAAGGAATTTCATGGGTTGGGTACAGGCGGCCTTTATCATAATAATATCACCTCGCCGATTGTTGTTAGCAATGGATACTTTACTTACGCAAAATCTAATGTGTGGGGAGATGTATAATTTCAGCGGCTAAACTCTCAAAGCTTTTTGTGTGAGCATGACCCAAAACGGACTTATAAATATGGTTATTGCAATGACGATTATTGTAATTTGATAACCATAAATTGTAATGATGTTCTGTTGTAATCCAAGTGTGGCAAGTACAAAACTAAATTCTCCGATTTGAGCTAAAAAAGAACCACCAAGCATGCTTTCTCTCCAGGTATTTCCAAGCAACCTTAATGAAACGGTATTTATTCCATGATTGGAAAGGTACACGATGAGTACAAGGAGGCTGACGGCCAACAAATGCTCTTGTAAGAAAGCCAAATCTATCAGCATACCAACTGAGATAAAAAAGATAGAGATGAGGATCACTCTAAATGAGTGAAGGCTATCGTGCAACCATTTGTTTGCATCAGATGCATTAATTAAGATACCGGATACCAATGCGCCTAAACTTGCCGATAGTTCAAATAATGAAGTAACTAATGCAATGCCAAAACAAGCAATGAGCCCAGCAAAAATTTGCAATTCATGGTCTTCTTTCAGGATGTTCTCAAAAGGAAATTTGATCTTTTGTTTTTTAATCAGAAAGATCATTGCGGCAATAATTAAACATCCTCCGATTACCTGAAGCGTTATTTGTTCATAATCCAATGTCTCACCACCCATTAAGGTCAACAAGATCATCATTGGAACAATGAGGATATCCTGTGTCAGTAGAATACTAATGACGTTTTGGCTTGTCTTATCACTTGTATCTGATCGATCTTGTAAAAGCTTAATTACAACGGCTGAGCTGCTAATGGAAATGATGAATCCAAGTAATACCATTCGGTTCATGGTCCAGCCCAGAAAGGATCCTAGCACGTACATGAGGATTACACTAAAGACGACTTGCATCCCGGTTCCGAAAAAAGCGACCTTCCATCTTTTCAAAAAGTCTGGCAGTGAGATCTCCATGCCAATAAAAAACATCAGAATGATAAGGCCTATGTCTCCAAGATTTTGAGCAATTCCAATATCCGTTACAATAGCTAAACCGTGTGGCCCCAGAATAACTCCAGATAAAATGTATGCGATGATGTATGGCTGATTGAAACGTCGGAGTATAAGCCCAAGAATTACGATCACCAGGCTAATAATGAGTAGCAGGTTTACTTCAGAAGCAAGGGCGCTTAATAAAATCATCTAAGTAAAAATAGTCCTTAAAAATGCATCTTCATCCCCTCATGAGACGCCTTAAATCCTAGTTTTTCATAAAACCTCAACGCGTCTGGTCTGGCTTTGTCTGTTGTGAGCTGTATGAGATGAGCCCCTTGCTCTTTAGCGGAGGTAATCATCCATTGAAAAAGCTTTTTGCCAATCCCGGTACTACGATGAGTTGATTTTATTCTAACAGCTTCAATTTGCGCTCTTATGCCACCTTGGTAGGTCAGGTATGGAATAAATGTGAGTTGAGCTGTTCCGACTACCTCACCATTATCACTTATTGCTACAAGGAGATTTTGATTGAGATCCTTTTCAATTTTGGAGAATGCAGCAAAATACTTTTCGGGGAGTGGCTCTCTGTAGTCTTCTCGCTTGCTTCCCAACTCGTCATCCGCCAGCATTTCTACTATGTGAATGATATCATCCTTTGTTGCTCTCCGAATTTTCATCTCCAATCAATACAGAAGAGACTATCAAAACTTATGTTTGTGATAGACTTTAGCTACAATTTTCCAGCCACTTTCAAATTTCATTAAGCTGAGATAATCTGTATATATTTTTTTGCCATTATTGCTCAACTCTACTTTTACATGAGCAGACCCACCGGTCACGTCTACATATGCAAAATTGTGCTTAAAGATTTTTTTTTCGTCCGTAGGATCATATCCGTCGGCTTTTCTTTTTCTTACTCCAGCCACCCAATCATTAATCGGGTATTTACTAATTTCTTCACCTTTGGCGGTGTATATCGCAAAATCCTTATGAAATCCGTTTTCCATGGCTTTTGCGTCTAACTCATTGAACGCTCCATTGATATAGGATTCAAGAACAACTTTTTTGACAGCATCCTCTTCTGCTGTGGTTTCTACCGATCTTAAATTAAATGATAAAAGAGCCAGGATAATGAGCCCCAGAGAGAAGATAGCTTTTGTTACGGTTTTCATTTGAAGTTGGTTTTTGGTTTCCAACTTTCCAACGTTCAATAGCTTTTCTGGTTGCCCTATTGCAAGAGGTCGAACTCACCCATTTCCTCTTCCTCGTCATATAGGCTTTTGCATTTTTCGTTTAGCTGATCATACTCTGCTTTATTTTCATCTAAAAAATCCTGATAGTCAGCCTTAGACATCCACTTATCAATTACTACATAGTTTTTACCATCAGAATTCTTCATCAATTCACTTCCCAGGTAATCTTCTGATGATTCAAAAAACTTGAACCAGCTACCATTACGGCTATATTCTTCTTCAAATTTGGCTTGGTTTGATGACACTTTGTATTTCCAAACAAGACAGTACATTGACATAATATGATCTTTTGAGGTTAGCTAAAGATATAGAAATATGTAGATATGAATAGGAATGATCGAAAAATTACTATCGTCACTTGACTATTAAGCCACTGATACCTTACTTACTATATTGACATGAGCAATTGACCAATGCAAAAAAACAATATTGACAATACGAATCTGGTGAATCGTCTTAAAAAAATGGAGGAGGAATTGGAGCGGGCTGGTTTATTGAGGGACACACTTATTAGGATAGTAAGTCACGACATACGTGGGCCAATGAGTAACCTCAAAAGTGTCATTAGTCTTGTAAGAGAAGAGCAGGTTGGGATAGAGCAAGCCAAAGAATTCATGGTCACAATTGATAAAGGCGTGGATCACACGGTTCAGATGTTGGAGGAACTGATGGAATGGGGCCAGGCCGCATCTCGAAATAAGAAAGTCGAGCAAGAAGAAATTATTCTCAAGGATGTTATTGAATCAATAGTTAAAAAGATTCAACCGCAAATAGATGATAAAAAGCTGGATTTCGAAATATCCGGGGATATCGATGCGGTATGCTTGTTTGATAAAAATGCAATTAGGGTAGTGCTCCGAAATTTATTTTCCAATGCAGTCAAGTTTACTGAAAGGGGTGGGCAAGTGAGGGTGAAAATTAATATGCAGGATGACCTCATTGTGATTGCCGTGAGTGATACCGGAATCGGAATTCCAGATGAAATGAAAGCCAATCTTTTTGAATTGAAAAAGGATAATAAACGAGTCGGAACCGAGAATGAGAAGAGCTCAGGTGTTGGACTTTTTATATCAAAAGACCTCATTAATCAAAATGATGGTACGCTTAAAGTGGAAGATAATCCAGATGGTAAAGGGACTGTGTTTGAGTTTACAATGAAGCGGTCTAAACCTTAATTTTTAAGGAGTATGTCCCACTTACCAATTAGAACCCATTTTTAATTATAAAGCTGAGAATATGATTGAAGCGATCGACACTGGCTTCCCTTTCCTGATCTTTTAGAGGTAAGCAACTCTTCCCCTTCGAACAAATAGCTTTTAACCAAATACTCTTTTTGCTTTTTGTTCCTTCACTGTAATGTGCAAGTTCAGTTCTGTCTGGATAGGCCATTGGTTTTATGGTCTCAAAGCTATATTCATCAAAAATAGATGTATTGGAGCTACTAACTAGGATTAACAATCGGTGGAAGTGAAAAAGTAGTCTCATGATTTATTCAAATGGGTAAAACGATTCGCTGTTTTCGTTTTGAAAGGAGAAAATTTCTTTTTCTGAAATTTTTTAAGAATATTTCTAATGATAGAAACAAGAGTTAAGTATTTTACCTAACCAAAAATAGATATCCGATCCTCGGTATTTCTTGTATTTTTGTAATGAAGATTTTTACCTATGGAAACACTCACAGCAGAAGAAAGAGCAGAGCGCAGAGCCGCGAGAAGAGCTGCCAGACAGGCCTCCAAAGTAGATAAAGAATACACCATTCTTTATGTGGACGATGAGATGCCCAACTTAAGAGGATTTAAATCTACATTCCGAAGATTGTATAATGTTCATACGGCTCTGGGGCCGCAAGAAGCTTTAGAAGTCATTAAAAAGGAAAAGATTGACCTTATTGTGACGGATCACCGGATGCCTCACATGTCAGGAGTAGAGCTACTGAAAGATGTATTTACAACTCATCCGGAAATAAAGCGCATGATATTAAGTGGGTTCATTAAAAGGGCAGATTTATACGAAACCATTGGGGATTTTGGAATTCATGATTTTGTAACTAAACCTTGGGACTTTGATGATCTCAACGGGATTTTCCAGCGTATTTTAAAAACCGATGCTGATGTCAAAGATTTCAGCAAATTAGGTTAGGTCTTCTCTGAAGCTCACTTTCACCTCTTCTTTAGATATTTCCAGGGTGCCTTCCAACTCTTCAGTCAGGAGTTCAATTAAAGAGGTTTCAACATTCGACATCTGCCCTTCTTCAAGCGTGGTGACAGATAAGTTAATTTGATTTTTTATTGAATCTAATTTAACAAACACTTCACCTTTTTGAGAGGAGTTGATGTTGCTTAAAATCTTTTGAAGAATTATCCCGAGGAGAAGCGCTTTTTCATGAAATAAAAACCGATCTTCTAACTCTACAGTATAGCTATCGATTCCTGTGGATTGAATATTGGCCGCAACTAGTTTTTCCAGGTATGGTTTGATTGCCACTTGCTTGTAGTCATCCGTGTGGTATAATGGATCATGAGCCCTTGCAATGGTATGAATGCTTTGGGTAATCTCGGCCAGCGTTTCTTTTTCTTTAGGATTTCCGAAAGTTTCTAGCTCAATTAGGCTGTTAATCAAAAGAAGGTTGTTCTTTACCCTATGATGAACAAGCCTTAATAATTCAGATTTTTCTTTTAGGTTTTCACCAATCTCATTTTTATATTTTTTTTGATTGTCAAGTTCTGATTGTACCCTGTTTAGGTTTTTTTTGGTGATGTTGCTAAAACTATATGTTACAAATATGTGAATGATTGTAACTGACTGTACAACTATTAAATCTACCCAGCGAACGGCTGGAATTTTTCCAGATTGGTAAAGTCCGAATTGTTCCGCAAAAACAATATATGCAAGACAGATAATAACGGTTATAGTGGTAATTACAACACCCCTCACGTTCATCACCAAACTGGAAAACAGGACGATTACCGGTAGTACAATGATGCCGGTTTCGTGTATGCCATTGCCAAGTGTGCAGCTCAAAGTAGTAGCTGTTATGAGGATGGAAATCAATATGATTACCGAAAGATTTATCATCCCACGATAAAGCGTCATTAGTGAGATTAGGCAAAAGATTGGAACGGTTAGGATTGTCAGCGCAATTTGAGTCAGCCCGAGCGAAAAATTCACATATGCTAGAATAACAGCAACAAGTGGAATGATATACAAAAATGTTTTAAGCAGATTAGTAATCTCTCCTCGTGAAAAGGAGTCTAGCGTGTCGTCATATGGTAGCCACTTGGAGATCATTCCACACTTTTTGTAGTAAAAGTAAGAATAACCTCAGAAGGTTTTTTTTTGAGTTCACCCTTCAATTGTTTCGTTAATAGGTTCATTACTATGCCTAGTTCTCCATGCTTCAAATCTTCAAATCCGGCCAGTTTAAGTGTAACCCTATTCTCTTCTGCATAAAGCCGGATTTTAAGTAATACAATTTTCTCATCATCCAATTCACTTACCAGTTCCAACAGACATATTCCAAAGTTGATTGCCTGGTCTAGACTGGTGGTACACCGTTTTTGGCTTATTTCAATTTGCAACACTTTGATTTGAAGATTCTTTTCATAGCTATCCAAAACTTTGCGAGCCAGTTCCATGATGTCTAAAAAGATAGGAGCTCGTTCTTTTAAAAGGATATTATGAGCAATTTCCATTACTAAGATTTTTCTTTTCAGGCTGTTATGGATATTGCTGCTAGAGGAGGCTTTATCAATCTGCTTATGAGCAATTAGCTGCTGAATATGGCTCAAGCTATTAATCGCGGCTTTGTGTATTTCACTAATTATTTCTTCTTTCTTGTAAATCTCTTTTGCGAGATGATTGGCGTCTTTTTTACTTATTGAAATCTCTCGCTGAACATGTCTCAATGAATTTTTCATATTTCTGGTTAGACTAAAAGCAACAAACCCTCCCAGAACAATTAAAAGAGCAGCAATTATAAAATCACCAGTATTTCCCGGAGGTACCGGAATTGGTTCGAAAAAATTGAATTGAGCACCTACCACCAGCCAAGAAAGCCCTAGAACACTCAGGACTGAAGCAATAATTAGCTGCTTTTGATCAAGAATAATACTGGAAAATCCAATGATAATTGGAAACCCAATTAGCCCAATATCATGTATCCCATTTCCAAATGAGCAAACTGCCGTCAGAAGCAATGTGAAAAAAAATGAAACAATCATAACAGATACTCTGAAGTTTCCTTTCAAGAAAAAAGACCGTGAAATTAAAGAGACAATTAAGCCAATAGATATTAGAATGGACATTTCTAAGTCCAACTGAACCAATTGCCGAACAAGAACGATAATGAGAAATAGAGGTAAAAAAATGAATCCCAAATTAAGCACTCCGGCAATGCTTTCTTGCTCGCTTCCAGCGTATCTTTTTTGCGTGTATTCCGGTAATTTCAAGATTAGGCGTTTGATTGGATAAATCTAGTTGAAAAAAGTTATCAATGTTTTTTCACAAAATCTTACCGCTCATACAATTCACATAACTTTCCGGCCTTTAACTCGTAACTAACCCGAACGAAAACCAATCTATGAAAACCCGTGCTTTGTTGAGCTATGCTTTTTTAGCTCTATTCATTTATTCATTTTCTCAATCCAATAAAATTTACGAACCAGGTCAGATTCGTCAAAAGCTGGAAAAACTAAACGTGCTGGGCTCAGTACTTTATGTTGCAGCACATCCCGATGATGAAAATACAAGATTGATAGCCTATTTCGCTAACGAGGAGCTTATGAGAACGGCCTATCTGTCAGCTACAAGAGGAGATGGAGGCCAAAACTTGATTGGGCCGGAGATTAGAGAAGAATTGGGTTTAATCAGAACGCAGGAGTTGTTAGCCGCAAGAAGAACGGATGGAGGCCAGCAATTTTTTACAAGAGCGAATGATTTCGGGTACTCCAAAGACCCGGAGGAGACTTTCAACATTTGGAATAGAGATCAGGTGTTGGCTGATTTCGTATGGACTTTCAGGACATTTCGGCCAGATGTGGTAATTACACGTTTCAATTCTGACGGAAGAACCCACGGCCATCATACTGCAAGTGCCATTCTGGCAAGAGAAGCGTTCGAACTGAGCGGAGATGCATCAGCTTTTCCTGAGCAATTAGATTATGTTGAAACCTGGCAGCCTCAAAAGTTATTCTGGAATACAGGCTGGTGGTGGTTCCGTGATTCCGGAGGAGATACTACCAACCTTAAAACACTGGATGTGGGACAATATAACCCACTACTTGGAGAATCCTATCCTGAAATAGCTGCTAAAAGCAGGAGTATGCATAAGAGTCAGGGATTTGGTTCTTCTGGCTCCAGAGGAGAGCAGATTGAATATTTGGAGCAGTGGGGAGGTGAAGAGGCGGAATCTGTTTTTGGAGGAATCAATACATCCTGGGAGCGAGTGACTTCTTCAAAAGAAGTTTCCTTTTTTATCAATAAAGCAATCGAAGCATATGATGAGAGAAACCCTGCATCTATTATAGCGCCACTAATGGGAGCTAGAAAAGCTTTAGAAAGCATTGAAAGTGAATTTTGGAGGGAAATAAAACAAAAGGAAATAGATGAATTGATTGTTGCTGCTTCAGGACTTTATTTGTCACTTACTTCGAGTGAAGCAAACTATGCAATTGGAGATTCCATAACCATTTCAATTGAAGCTGTAAACAGGAGTAATGTGGATATAGAAATTCAGCAAATCAGCTTTAGCAGTTGGCCAAACCCTGTTTCAATTGGTGCTCCATTATTGAATAATAAGCCATTTACATCCGAAATGAACTTCCAGCTTCCCGCTGGAATGAAATTTTCACACCCGTATTGGTTGAGAGATGAGGGAACACTTGGCATGTATGTGGTCAATGATCAGGAGCTCATTGGAAAGCCTGAAAATGATCCAGCGATTAAAGGAGTTGTATCAATAAACTTAAGTGGGGTCAAAATTGATCTTACGGTTCCTGTTGTTTTCAAAAGAACAGACCCGGTTGATGGAGAAGTTACCGAGCCGATTTCGATTGGACCTCCAGTCATGGTTAATGTATCCGGAGGAGTTTTAGTTTTTGCTGATAATAAATCCAAGTCTGTTGAGGTGCGAGTTATCGCAGGAAAAGCAAATTGCACAGGGACTGTATTCTTAAATACACCAGAAGGGTGGAGTGTGACACCTACTGAATATGATTTTAACTTAGGAACGAAGTTAGAAGAGAAAATCTTCACTTTTGAAATTACTCCTCCGTCCAAAGCCTCCGAGGGGTATGTTTCCGCTAAGGCTAACATCGACGGACGATCTTATTCAAAAGGTTTGTCGGTTATTGATTACGATCACATACCAAAGCAAACTTTGTATCCGGATGCTCAGGTAAAAGTGGTTCGGCTGGACCTGGTACGAAATGGCAATGCCATTGGATATATAGAGGGCGCGGGAGACGCTATCCCTGAAAATTTAGAACAGATAGGTTATGAGGTAACAACCCTGGAAAAAGATGATGTAACACTTGATAATCTTCAGAAATTTGATGCGGTTATTCTAGGCATACGCGCTTTCAATACGGTGGAATGGCTATCATATAAAAACACTGTACTATTTGATTATGTAAAGGATGGTGGCAATCTCATCATTCAATACAACACAAGCCATCGACTGGTAACTCAAGAAATCGCACCTTATAGTCTTAAACTTTCGAGGGATCGAGTTGCTGTGGAGCAAGCTCCAGTAGAAATAATTGCCGTTGATCATCCGGTCATGAACTCACCAAATCGCATCACCGATAAAGACTTTGAGAACTGGGTTCAGGAACGCGGACTTTATTTTCCTGATGAGTGGTCAGATGAGTTCATTCCGATATTAAAAAGCAATGATCCCGGGGAGAGTCCAAAAACCGGAGGGCTACTCGTCGCAAAGTATGGAAAAGGGTATTACGTCTATTCCGGATATAGCTGGTTTAGAGAATTACCAGCAGGAGTGCCCGGAGCTTATAGAATTTTTGTAAACTTGATATCGCTAGGTAAATGACAGAATTGATTTCCGAAAGAAACATAGACAAGCCGCCATTATTCAAAAAATGGAGATACCTCTACCTCTTTGTAGCGGTATGGCTTACTGTTCTTATTCTATTGTTTTACGCTTTTAGCTCATCTTATTAAATGAACAATCTTGACCTGATTGTGCTCTTTGGCACATTGTTATTCATTGTTGCGTACGGGGTATATAAAACCAGGGGGCAAAAGGATATTGAGGGATACCTTCTGGGTGGGCATACCATGAAGTGGGGAACAATCGGACTCTCAGTAATGGCTACTCAAGCCAGCGCCATCACATTTATCTCCACTCCCGGTCAGGCCTATGAAAGTGGAATGGGCTTTGTTCAAAATTATTTTGGGCTACCAATTGCGCTCATTGTTGTTTCTGCAGTGTTTATTCCTATTTTCTATCGGCTTAAGGTTTATACAGCTTATGAGTTTTTAGAAAAACGGTTTGACTTAAAAACAAGATATCTGGGTGCTTCTCTATTTTTAATACAGCGAGGGTTAGCAGCTGGAATTACCATTTATGCTCCTGCGATCATCATTTCTTCCATCCTTCATTGGGACTTGACTACTACGATATTAGGAACAGGTATACTCGTGATCATTTACACAGTTTCCGGTGGTACGAAAGCAGTTTCCATTACTCAGAAGCAGCAGATGGCAGTGATTATGGTAGGGATGTTTGCAGCCTTTTTTGTGATTATCAACTACATCAATGATTACACAACTTTTAGTGGTGCGTTGGAAATCGCTGGAAATTTAGGAAAGCTGGAAGCAGTAAACTTTAGCACGGATGCCGGTGAGCGATACACCATCTGGTCCGGGCTGACCGGTGGGTTTTTTCTGGCACTTTCATATTTTGGAACAGATCAATCGCAGGTTCAAAGATATCTTGGAGGATCGAGTGCTGCTGAGAGTAGGATGGGGTTAATGTTCAATGCCATTCTGAAAATCCCAATGCAATTCTTCATCCTGTTTGTTGGGGTGATGGTGTATGTGTTTTTCATTTTTTACAATCCACCAATCCACTTTAAAGAAGCTTCTGTAGACATTGTTGAGAATTCAGAATATGCTGGAGAGTTTAAGGCCATCGATGAAGACTATACTATAGCACTGGATCAAAGAAGGGTAGCAGCAGAAAATCTTGCAGACAAATCAATATCGGCAGATCAAAGAGAAGTTTTCGCCACTCAGTTGAAAGAAGCAGATGCACGGTCGGTTCAGTTACGACAAGAGGCGAAGCAGGTCATTCTTAAGGCAGATGAGACGCTGGAGACGAAGGACTCTGATTATGTATTCTTGACCTTCATTATAACTTATCTACCTCACGGGTTAATTGGATTATTGATCGCAGTTATTTTTTCTGCGGCAATGTCCTCCACCTCTTCCGAGTTAAATGCTCTGGCATCAACCACTTCGGTTGATTTCTACAAGAGGGCTATCAAAAAAGATGGGTCGCCGCATCATTATCTCAATACCTCCAAGCTTATGACATTTGGTTGGGGTGTTTTAGCAATTCTATTCGCCATTTTGGCCAAGAATTCTGAGAACCTAATAGAAGCTGTCAATATCATAGGATCTATTTTCTATGGGACTGTTCTTGGAATTTTCCTGGTGGCTTTTTTCTTCAAGAAAGTAAAAGGAAATGCAGTGTTCATCTCGGCTATCATTGCTCAGACGGGTGTTATCATTGTGCACTTCATGACCGAAGCAGATATGTTTTCACTTAGTTACCTGTGGTACAATGTGATTGGCTGTGGAGGCACGATCATTCTTAGTTTGATATTTCAGATATTGATCGGAAACAAAAAAAGCGTGAGCTAGACCCACGCTTTTGATATTTTGAAATCGAACTCTTTTACTTCAAAGAAGCAATCAAATCTTCATTTCTTTTGATGTATCCGAAATCTCCCTGCTCGAAAGCCTTTGCTTTTGCCATTGAATCCTGAGCAGTTGCAATTGCTTCTTTCTTCTTACCCATTTTAGCTAGAATCTGAGCTTTGGTGTGTACATGCCAGAACTGTCCTGAGTTTTCACCCATAGAGAGATACTTGTTCATCCACTCCAATGCTTTTTCCAGATTTTCTCCTGAATTCAGGTAGTAGTTAGCAGCAGCCACGTAGTTCTGAGGATTTACCTGCGTTTTAGCAGCGATATCCTTCATTACACTTTCATGGAAGTCAACACTTACAGGTACTTTCCATGAGGTGTTTGCCCATGCAAAATGAATGTTTGCCGAAGTGTTGTCTGCACTAATGTCAGAGATTTGGAAGGTCATTCTTTCTACAGAGTTATCCAATTTCATTGGCTTCACAGTAGCTTTTGCCACTACCTTTTCCTCGTCGTAGTTGTTCATGTTTCCGCCAATCATCTCTGAGTGGAACATCACCTGCCATTCATCAGCTCCGGGCATAGTTACAATCTGATACTCTCCAGCTTTCACATCCTGCCCTGCAATTTTCACATCAGTGCTAAAGGAAATCACAGTTCCGGCATTCGCTCCAGTTCTCCATACCGCTCCATACTGCTCCAGGTATTCATCGCCTGTTCCAAATATTTGCCGGTCTTTTACACCAGGTCGGAAATAATCAATGCTGATTTCTGTTAATCCTACTGTTGAACTTACTGATCCTGCCGGGCTTGGCTGAGGAGTGTTAATTTGTGCTGCGGCACCAAATGTGACCAACACACATAGTGCGATTAGATTTGTGATTCTTTTCATTTGTTAAAAGGTTTTATGGTTTTCGAAATTAATACATCCGTTTACGAAAAACTCCCAAGATCGTTTTACCTGAGAGAAGATGTTGTGCAAATAGCCAAAGATCTTTTGGGTAAGGTACTCATTACGAATGTGGAAGGAGTGATTACCGCAGGGAAAATTGTAGAAACTGAGGCATATTGTGGACGAGATGACAAAGCCTGTCATGCAAATGGGAAACGTACTCCAAGAACAGAGATCATGTATGGTGAAGGTGGACGTGCTTATGTTTATCTATGCTATGGTATTCACCATTTATTTAATGTGGTTACAAATAAGGATGGCTTAGCTGATGCTGTGTTAATCAGGGCATTAGAGCCAGTAGGGGGATTAGAAGTAATGCGGGAAAGAAGAAAATTTGCTAAAGCTAAACTGGCCTCCGGGCCTGGAACTTTGTCGCAAGCGATGGGGATTCATATGAATATGACAGGACAGGATTTACTTTCTGATGAATTGTGGGTTGGGACGAATAAGGATAATGATAATTTTGAAATTATAGCTGATGTGAGGATAGGTGTAGAATATGCAGAAGAAGATGCGTTAAAACCCTGGAGGTTCTTAATTGCTGGTAATAAGTTTGTAAGCAAAGGAGCAATAAAAAAGTCCGGCTAACCATACCGGACTTCAATAATTCACTAGCTGTTTAGCTTTGTCACCAACTAACCAATAGAGAAACTTTACAAGTACAATAATATATACGAATATTTATAAAATCAAATTTTTTTCACAAAAAAATCAAATTAAATAGTTGAAAAGTTCAATAATAGCATTACTTCTGTTTTTAAGTATGTTTTCATATGCTCAGATTAGATTTGAAAATTCAGGTATTAAAGTTGATTCTTTAAGTACACCCAGAGGACAGAATTATCTGGTCATTAATCCTTACCAAAAGGCGATGGCCTTTACAGAAGAAATTCAAGGATCACCGTCGGAAGCTCTTATTTATTTTTCTGGGAATAGAACGAATAATGATGAAAAGTGGGAAGTATTGACATTTCCTGATTGGCTGGGCGAAAAAGGAATGCTTAGCCCAATTGGATTTACACCATTTGGGATTTACTATAGTCAGGTGACTTTTGATAAAGGAGTTTACAATGGCAAGGTCTTTTTCGTTTCTGAGGGAAATAAAGAGGAGGTTAATATTCCTTTCTTTAAAAACAAAGCACCTATCCAGAGTGGATGCCTTTCTAAAGATGGCAGGTATATGATCTTAAGTATGGAGTCTAACAACACATATGGTGTTGAAGACTTGTATATAGTGAAGCAAAAATCGGATGGCACATGGGACCGTGCAAAGAATCTTGGCTATCAATTAAATACGGAATATCAAGAGGTAACACCTTTTCTGGCTGAAGACAACCGCACATTATTTTTTGCTACCAATGGCAGAGGAGGCCAGGGTAGCTTTGATTTATTCTACACCGTGCGTCAAGACGAGTCGTGGAGAAACTGGAGTGAACCCGTTAATCTAGGTTCACAAATCAACACTTCCGGGTCAGAGACTTCATTCGCTTTTGTAGATGGGTCGGAGTGGGCGTACTACGTCAGTTCGCAGGATAGCGATGGGTATGGAGATATTATGCGTATTAAATTCAAAGAAGAGATTGAAGAGGATACAACCCGTATAGAGCAACCTGCAGTAACAGTTGAAAAGCCAGCAGAGAAATCATCCATTATTACCCTGAAGGTAGTAGATGCAAAAACCGGTGAAGTATTACCGGCAGAATTGATTAAAGCCGAGGAAAAGCAAATAGGAGCCAATGGAACCTTTGAAATTGATTCACTTACTGGCGAGGAGGTTGAACTAAAATCTCCCGGTTACCTACCGAAAGTCATTATTCTGGATGAACAATTAAAAATTGGAGAAAATACAGTTGCTCTTTCATCTGTGGCCAAAGGAAGTGTGATCACCTTGGATCATGTGTTGTTTCATCGGGGAACAGCAAACATGATTGATGGATCCCAGAAAGAACTAAATCTGGTGGTGGAAGTAATGAATGACAATCCGGACATTAAAATCCTGTTAAAAGGCCACACAGACAATACCGGTGATCCGGTAAGGAATATTCAACTATCTGAAGCTCGTGTGAAAACGGTAAAGGAATACATCATCGCTCAAGGTGTTAGCCCTTATCGTGTGAGTGGAAAAGGATACGGGGGCAATGAACCGATCGCAAGCAATGAAACCGAGGAGACGCGCAAGCTGAATCGGAGGGTGGAGTTTGAGGTAGTGGAGGATTAGGAAATCTTTTTAAACGTTTGATGAAGTATCAATACTCTTCTTATGTAAAATCCAAGGGTTAGGGAAGTCATTAAAAAAATTAAAAAGGAAGGAAGACCTATTTCTTGCTGACTTATAATACCTGAAAGTCCAAATAGCATCAGGAACAATCCTGGGATTAGCCACCTTAATATTCGTGATGGACTAGTTGTAGTTTCAATTTTTTCACTACTTTTTTCTTTACCAATTTGCTCCATCAATTCATTGGTGAATGTTTCGGAGGTTCTATGTAAGCTGTTTTTTAATAGCTTTTCTATTTTCTCATCTTTCATAAGAGTTCGTATGATTCGTTTCCCAACAATTTTTGTAGTTCTTTTTTGAAGTTGTTCCTTCCTCTGGATAAATCCATTTTTATTTTAGACATCCCATGACCGGTTACCTCCTGTATTTCCTGAATACTCAGTTCGTTTAAGTAGTGAAGCCTTAATGTGAGTGACTCATCCTTTTTCATTCTAAGCAAAGCTTTATTCACATAAAAATTCTGATCACTAATTTTCATTTCATCAGGTTGATAGCATTCTTCTTTGACTTCAATTTTCCACCTTCTTTTCCGAAGTGCTGAATTTGAAGTATTAACGACTATCCTAAATAACCAGGTTGCAAAGTTTGCGTCAGCTCTGAAGGAGGAAAGGCTTTTATAAACTTTGATAAAGGCTTCCTGAAGCACATCCTCTGCTTCCTGCTCATTTTTCATTATAGAACAGGCCAAAGAAAGAGACGGGTCTTTATAGGTTTCCACAATGGCGCGAAAAGCTATGGTGTCCCCTTCCTTGGCTTTGTTGACTAAGCTGATATCTAGCTTGGGTGACTTCAATCCTTATTGCGGAAGTGATTTGCAGCAAAAAGCCCTACACCAATAAATACAAGAAGAAAACCATAGATGAGCATGTCCATCATGTCTTCGGAAATATTCAAAAGTGTAAGGAAGGAAGCTAATCCCAATCCAACGCCACCAGCTATCACAATGCAAGCCAGGTCGATAAGTGTAACCTTAAACTTCTGATCCTGTGGATTGAAGCCACGGTCAGCGAGTGCTTTTTTTGTCAGATATGTGTAGCGAGCGATGATGTAAATGGTAAGAATAATTCCACCAAAAAACATGATTGCAAAGACGATATTTTCTAATAGTGTTTCCATTGAGTTATGATTTTTTGCTAAAGAATCCGATACCTAATTTTTCTTCAATTTCTTCAAAAAAGGGCTCTGCTTTGTCTGCATTCATGAAAAATACAAACCCCCATTTCATTTCTTTGTTAAATGCACAAAAAGATTGAAAATCGTGATTATTTCCTGTGTGAAGGTACCACATGCCATCTTTTGAAGGTCTCATTGCTAAGCCTAATGTCCAGCCGCTCTGTCCGTATTCACGAAGTGGATTTTCCGGGCTAAATGCCGTTTGCTCTGTAACCATCAGCTGGTATAATTGAGGAGCAAGGCCTTTTTCATTAATCATTGCTGCAATGAAAGCGGCATAATCCCTTGCCTCACTATGAAGGCTATATCCAGCACCAAAAACCTTATGTCGCTCTTTATTCTGCGTAGTTATCCCTTTTTCATGACCCATTACCTTATTTTTTTCGATATAATCGTTCCAGGTAAAAAAGGTGTTATTTAGTCCCAGAGGTTTAGCTACCATCTCCTGAAAGACTGAATCAAGCCCTGACTCATACCCGGTTCCTAGTTTAGTACCGATAAATGCAGTGAGGTATTGATAAGCTTCTCCTGAGTATGAGAATCCTTCCCCGGGAGTAAATGCCAATTCGATTTCTTTTCCATTGTTCCAGTTTGGAAATCCGGTTTGATGAGCGAGCACGATTCGTGGGGTGATGAGTTTGTATCTCTCATCTTTTATGGCCGGATGAGGCAAAACTTCGTGTAGCGGTTGATCCAAATCTATTAATCCAGCCTCCGCCAGTTTCAATACAAAGTAGGCGAAAATTGGTTTTGATAGGGAGGCCCCTTCGAATATTGATTGTTGTGTTACGAGCGCGGTACTGTCTTTCGAGATTTTGCCAAAGACCTGATGATATACAATATTACCGGCGTTAATAATGGCAACTGATAGTCCTGGGATTTCCAGCGACTCTATACTCGACTTAAATTTTTGATCTAGTTGCTGCTTGCTTAATTTTTCTCCGTCAGGTCGTGTTATGCTTTTGGTGGTAGCACAGCTGCAGAGTAGGAAAAAAAGAATGATGTTGAAAATGTTATATGATTTCATGGGTATTTTTTTTAAGTCTTATTCAGAAAAGTGAATTCACACCCATTAGACTCTGACCATTAAGTTCTGGTCACAAAAAATAGAAAAACCCCCGTTGGGGAACTAAAGTAACGTTGATCTTGGAGGTGACTATTATTTATTATCACTCAGGCAAATAGTCCCCCAAAAGGTTCCAATCCATTCCATTTCCCCAGCCGTTCCCATGGTCACTGATATTAATTTCTTTATGTTTTTCACTGATAAAATGATCTCCAAAAGATAGAAGAGACAAAACTGATCCTGGTCGTAAGTGTTGACTGGCCCAGCTTAACGGAGTATCTCCATGGGCATCTTTGGCTTCTTTATTAGCACCATTATCCAATAAAAACTGGATTGTACGCTCATCACCATAGGCAGCAGCACGATGAAGAGGTGATTCACCCTTGGTTCTTACATCTCGCATAAACGCACCGGTTTCCAGTCCTGGGATTGTTTTAGAGTTCACATCAGCACCATTTTCAACTAGAAGCCTTACTACATAGAAATAATAAGGACGTCCTGCTTTTGCCAATGCGTTATGCAATGGAGTTTCTTTTGTTTTATCAACATGGTAATTGATATTCGCACCTTGTTTGATAAGGAAATCGCAAACTTTCCAATGACCAAAAAAGGCTGCATTGCCAAGTTCATCATTGACATTGATGCTACTTAAATCTCCTCCTGCATTCAGGACAGCTTTAAGTGCGGTAGTGTCATTGTAGTAGACCAGCCACTGTAAGGGTTTAACCGAACCTTCATTGAGCAGATCCTTCCAGTTTGATTTTTCAAAGAGCTTGAAAATAAAGTCAGTGCGTCCACGACTGATGAAACTGATAATTTCTTGTGCATCCACATTACTAATTTACTGAATCAGCTAAGAAATCTCAATCGCTCTTCTTTTCAAATGCCACCTTCTCAATTCCGAATTCCGTCATCCATTTTTTTACTTGTACAAAATCGAATCGCTCATAAAGCTTGATTGCAGGATCATTTGCTGCTCCGGTTTCAACAGTAAACACTTCTGAATCAAAATTCTCAAAGAGAAAGCTCAGTAGTTTGCTCGCAATGCCTTTACGGAAAAAAACAGGGTCAACCACCAGACTTTGAATGTGTGTTAATTTATCGGCTTCTTTTATTTCTATTACAGCGGCAAGCGCAACTCCTTCATGATACCCATAGAAAGAATTATCTGATTCGATATATCCGGCGAGAGGCCGTTTTAGAGGAGGAAAGTTCTTTTCAGCGTTAAGGAGCTTTGCCTCTACAGCATAAGAAGCCTGAAACACCTCACGGATTTTCATTGCCACTGATTTGTTTTTATGATTAAGCTCTGTGATCACTCCGCTACCACTCCTGTGTGAAACAATGCATCTCCTCTATTTACAACCGGGTTGTTGTTGACACTTAAAATATAACAATCGTGACTGGCTTTGACTTTCCGTTCATACTCCCCATAAGGATCTGAGATTACGCCCATTATATCTCCTTTTTTGAGGAATGAGCCGTTCCTGGCCTGAGCATAATGTAAACCAGCTCTGCTGGCTCGTGACCAGGTAGACTTAGAAATGATCACAGGAACTTTGGTTGGTTGAGGAGCTACCTCAATCATGCCGAGGTGCTTCATCACCCGCTTCATCCCGTTTAGTCCTTCATCAATGGCGGGCTTCCTTAGTTTTAGTGATTCCCCAGCTTCGTATACCAGAATGCTTTTTCCTTGCTTACCCGCCTCTTTTCTAAGTGACTTGTCCCGAAAAGGGGAGTTAATAATAAGGGGAGCAGCAAAGGCAGTTGCCAGCGCCTTGTTCTTGTCATCATCGAGCATTGCCCGGACTTGAGGATAGTTATTGATGAGTTTACCACCTGTGTGAAAATCGATTCCATAGTCAATATGCGGAACTACTTCATCCATCATGAAATAAGCAAACTGGCTAGCCAATGAGCCATTTTTATTTCCCGGAAATGAGCGATTCACATCTTTACCATCCGGCACTTCACGGCTGAAATTGATGAAACCAAAAACGTTGAATACGGGTATTAGAATAACCCTTCCGGCTTTCACTTCATACAATTTTTTTGTGATAATCCTTCGCATGATCTCCACACCATTGATTTCATCCCCATGCATGCCGGCCATGAGCAGGAGGGTAGGGCCATCCTTTTTGGATTCATAGGAAAAAATGGGAATCTCTATTACTGTTCCAGAGGGTAGGCGAGCGGTAGGAATATTCTGTCTATGCAGCTTTTCCTTTTTTAGGTCAAAGTCCATATTGTATTTTGGTTAAGCTAAAAGTAGTCAAAGTAGCATTCATTATATTGCCGCATCAACACGATTTTCTATGCTGAACGAAAAGAAAACTATTCGAGCCTGGTGTATGTATGACTGGGCAAACTCTGTTTACTCGCTAACCATCACTTCCGCTATTTTTCCAATTTACTATCAAGCGGTGGCAGTGAATGCCAATGGTGGCGATAAGGTGAACTTTTTCGGTACGGAGGTCGTCAATTCAGTGTTGTATTCTTATGCGCTATCCGCATCCTTTTTACTGGTAGCTATTCTACTTCCCATATTATCAGGCATTGCTGATTATGCAGGGAAAAAGAAATTCTTTCTGAAGATGTTCATGTTTATCGGATCATTTTCATGTATTGGACTTTTCTTTTTCACGGGTAAAAACATTGAATGGGGCATTCTGTGCTCCGTAATGGCCAGCGTTGGATATTCCGGGAGCCTTGTTTTCTACGATGCGTTTTTGAATGAAATTGTAACGGAAGATAAACGAGATATCGTAAGTGCCAGGGGATATTCCTACGGATATCTAGGTAGTGTGATTTTATTGGTGCTCAATCTTGTGGTCATTGAGATGCCAAATACATTTGGATTAGCGGATGCAGGCATTGCTTCGCGAGTCGCTTTTCTTACCGTGGGAGTCTGGTGGATTGGATTTTCACTTTATGCCATTGCAAAACTGCCGGAGAACCCTCATGGAAGAAGGCCGGAGGGACATTATCTTACGAACGGATACAGAGAACTTAGAAATGTATGGGGGCAGCTGAAAGACATGGAAGGCATGCGCAAATATTTGCTGGCCTTCTTTTTCTACAACATGGGCGTTCAAACAGTGATGTATCTTGCAGCCACTTTTGGATCGAAAGAGTTGAAGATGGAAGCCTCCAAGCTGATCATGACTGTACTGTTGATCCAGTTTGTGGCAATTGCGGGTTCTTTTCTTTTCGCATTCTTGTCAAAGAAAAGAGGTAATATTCAGTCGCTATTAGTTATGATCGTCATTTGGATCGTGTGCTGTCTTTACGCCTATTTTGTGAACCAGGAGATTGAATTTTTTGCATTGGCAGCAGTGGTAGGTCTGGTGATGGGTGGAATTCAGTCGCTATCCCGAGCTACCTTTTCGAAGATTATGCCGCCTGATACTGTAGATACTGCCTCATTTTTCAGCTTTTATGACGTGACGTACAACCTCTCTATTGTATTTGGAACATTTGTATACGGATATATCGAACAGGTAACAGGAAGCATGCGAAACAGTACACTGGCTTTGGCATCATTCTTTATCATCGGAATCATTTTTCTATCTCAAGTGAAATTGAAAAATGCAAAAGCTCAAACTGCCTGAGTTTGAAGTCAAACTAAAGGATAAGAACATATTTTGCCTTGTTAGAAAAAAGTGGGTGGTGCTTACTCCTGAAGAATGGGTACGTCAGCATTTTTTAAACCTATTAATTTCACATCTGGAATATCCAAAAGGTATGTTCAGGTTAGAGTATTCCATGAGCTATTTTAAGAATCAAAAGCGTTCGGATATTTCAGCTCTGGATAAGGAAGGGAAAATGTTTCTTTTGGTTGAATGCAAAGCACCCAACGTTAAGCTCGATCAGAAAGTGATCAATCAGGTATCTGAGTATAATAAAGTGCTGGACTCGCAATACGTGGCTATCACCAATGGAATGAACCATTTCATATGGAAGAGGGAAGAGAACAGATTAACCCAAATCAATGAATTTCCTTTTTACCAATCTTGACAGATACCTATATTAGCAACATGAAGGTGTCAAGACAGGAATACCGAAATAAGCAAAATCAGGCTACAGGCCAACTACTTGTTTTCCTTCTTGCCTTGCTAATGATTGGTTACAAAATGTATCGATACATTTTTGTAAATCCAGAATTAGAATGGTCAGTTTTTGTCTGGGTTTTTATAGCAATAGTCACGTTTATAATTTGGAGACGAAGGGAAAGTATGCTAAAAACATTTGAGGTAGATGAATCGTAAGTTTTTGTGATAAGGAAAATCACTACATTTGTATGTATCTGCTGAAGCTTTGAAAGACAAACCACCCACTAAATTTCAAAGCAGATGAAAAAGTTATTGGATCGTATTCCTCCTTTTTTTAAGAATTTTTATTTTCTGGCTACCTTTTTCTTGATAGTCTGGTTGGCCTTTATAGACAGTAATGACTTGTTTATGCAGGCACATCTTTCAGGAAAAAAGGCTGACCTTATAGAGGCCAGAGAGTTCTATCGGGAAAAAATCCTGCAGGTTAAAAATGATCAGGCTGCCCTTAATAATAACCCTGATCTTCTCGAGAAAATGGCTCGTGAAAAATATCTAATGAAAAAGCCAAACGAGGATCTGTACATTGTCGTTAAAGAGGATTGATGAAATCAGTTATATCTCTTTTTACAGTCATGCTTGTTTTTTGTTCATTTGGGCAAGACAAGTTTGGAGATCGAATTTACTTTGGCGGTGGAGGGGGATTTAGTTCCAGCTCCAACCAAACAAACATCAGTCTTTCTCCACAGGTAGGCTATAAAATTACCGACCGATACTCCGCTGGTGTTGGGATCATATACCAATATGTAAAAATAAAGCAACCAATAGACGTTTCTCTTTCTAATTACGGATGGAGTGTCTTTAATAGATATCAGATTACTCAGCAATTTTTCGGGTATGCTGAATTCGAACGATTAAATTATGAGTTCTTGTTTTATCCACCGGAAAGAACCGAACGGTTTGGATACAATAGTTTATTTGTTGGAGCCGGTTATGCCGAGCAGTTGGGTGGTAAAGCATCCTTTAGTATCATGGCACTTTACAACGTGCTATATGATGAAGCTGAAAGCCCAAGACCATACAATAGCCCATGGGTTATCCGGGCCGGTATTGGCATTGGCATTTTTTAATTGCCTCTCTCTAAGTTATAGGAATCTCAATTATCTGATATTTCAAACTCCATCTCCAGCAACTCACTGTAGTCATTTGCCATTTCATTCATCTCCAGATCTTTTTTGTCAAAATGCCAATGGATTGAAGGGGCTTTGCTTTTGAATTTAAAAGATCGAAGTAAGTCAAATAGTGACTTTGCTGCAATTGTGTTGAAAACATCTAATTTGATATTCAAATCACTGTAATCAAACTTTTCGAATTGTTCGATCATCTCTTTAATTACTGAGGCATATACGGTTGTATCGCGACATAAAGATGAGCCGGAAATAAGTGCAGATCTTGTTTTTGAGTCCATCATCACCGCAGGTGAGGTTTTGGTGGCTTTGCGGAAATAATCCATGTGATTTAGCATTAGGGTGTAATGATTAAACTCCAACTGTATTTGGGAGTTCTTAGGATTAGTCTAAGCCAGATAAAAAGTCGGTGAAGTTGAAATTTCTTTCGTCGAGCACCTTACCTAATCATCTACTTTAATGGATTTTATAATTCGCTTGAATGTTTGGTCAGTTTCCTTGCTTTCTGTTACCGATCTTTTCGTTTGAACTTGAAACCGCTGGCCATATTTATGGAAGTGGTAATTTGTGATTATGGAGCTATCGTGGACGGATTTAAAATATTTAGCTTGCTCTCCGGCAATTTTTCCATCAAAAGGGATGAAATCATTTTGAGATTCATCGGCATGCTTCAGCCCTTCTGTTAACGGTAACACCCCAATGGGCTGTGCACTCTCGAAATAAGTAAATGAAAAGTAGATATTGGCTGTGTCCTGAGCTGATGGACTAATCTTCACCACATAACCATCGTCAAATACTTGCCAGTCTTTTGGTTTTTTGAAGCTGAATGTTAAATCCGGATCATTGAATGTAACACGCTGTGCAAATCCGGAAAATGAAATTGCAGAAAGGAGCAGCAGACTAATTATACTCCGCATATCTCTTTTTTATGATATCAATCGAGATTCGAATCATTTCTTCCAATACAACCATATCAATATCTGATAACCGCTTGATATAAAGGCAGCTAACACTGTGTTTATACTTCCCAAGCTTATTTAGGAGTTGATCCATTTCCGCATATCCGGACATCAAATAAAGTGTGAGCGACTGTTTTCTTGGAGAAAACCCAGTGAGCATCCAGTCGCCCTCCCTTCCTGAATCATACATGTAATGATATTTGCCAAACCCAACAATGGAAGGGCCCCACATCACAGGATCTTCTCCGCTCACCTTTTTCATAAGTTTAAGAATCTCTCTTGCATCATCACGTTTCGATTCCGGCTCGATGGTATCTAAAAAGGCCTCTACACTTTGATTGTTGGGTTGGGTTTTGAGGTCTGACATTGTTGAACTATTTCTTTAAAGATACACCCAACTTTTCACCAAGTTCACTTAAATCCTTAACAACAGGATCCAGCAAATCAATGCCATTTTTCAGCCGATCTTCTGTCATCTCACGTTCTGGATCACCTGGGATTAGCACTTTCTCATCTGGATTTACTGTTTCAGAAGCTCTGAATCGATTGATCCAGTTATCCATGTGAGATTTGAATTCTTCCCCATCACGAAAAGCATCTATTCGCATGGCACCAAAGAAATGACCAAGCCCTTCACCTACCGGATTGGGTGCCGGATCTATAAATGCCACAAACGGTGGAACCCACGGGCCATAGTTTGCTCCGGATAGCACTGCTGATAAAATATCTACTACCGCTCCAAGCGCATAGCCCTTGTGTGATCCATGCTCACGATCCCCTCCAAGAGGACGCATAGACCCTCCTTTTATCAGGCCCTTTGCATCAGTAGTTATGTGTCCTTCTTTGTTTTGTAGCCAACCTTCTGGTGCATCAAGACCTTTTCGTTGCAGTACTTCCAATTTACCATTGGCGGCAGTGGTTGTTGCCATGTCCAAGACAAAGGGTGGTTGATTTTTGGTAGGAATCGCTATTGAAATCGGATTAGTACCTAGCAGTCGCTCTTTTGAAAAAGTAGGGGATACCAAAGGGCTTGCATTGGTGAGTGAGATACCAATACAATCTTCATCCAATGCCATCATGGCATGATACCCGGCAATGCCATAGTGATTTGAGTTTTTCACGGAAACCCATCCGGACCCGACATTTTTTGCTTTTTCGATGGCCAGTTTCATGGCGTGTGGGCCTACCACCAAGCCCAGCCCTAAATCACCATCAACCACCGCTGTTGATGGGGTTTCATGAACTGTTTTGATTTGAGGTGTGGCGTTTAGCCTGTTCTTTTCATGCAAACGTATGTACCCGGAAAGACGGGCTACACCATGTGAATCTACTCCTCTGAGATCTGCACTCACCAGCACATCAGCTGCCTGAATGGCCTCAGCCTCCGGGCAACCAATTTTCATGAATACTGCTGTGGCAAATTGTTTTAGTTCTTCCGCTGAAAAAGTCATTCGGCGAAATTAAATCATTGTGATTTATGACTTCAGCTTCTCAAGAACATTAAACAGAATACCTTCTTTGAGCGCATATCCCGATATTCTAATGTTTTCAAGCTTTAGTTTTTCAAGAAGGTAGTCCACAAGCACACATGCTACTACAATCATATCCACCCGCATTTCAATCATGCCTGGGATTTTTAGACGTTGATCCCGAGTAAGGGTAATAAGCTTTTTATAGATGTTTGTGAAGGCCTTGTTTTCAAATGGATACTCAGTGGCACTAACATTACGAGTTATACCAAGCTCTTCACAATAGATATCACTCAAGGTGTCGAAAGTCCCTGAACACCCTACCAGGGTTTTCGGTTTAAATTTCTCACAAGCGCTGATTAGTGATTTAAGCTCATTTTCAAAGAAAGTATGTAAATCCGCAATTTCTTCTTTGGAAATAGGATCCGTGCGATGAAAACGTTCAACCAATCGCTGACCACCCACCTCAAAACTTTGCATCCAGTGAGATTTTTGGCTATCAGCAATGATGAACTCAATGCTCCCACCTCCAATATCCATAATGAGGTTTTTCTCAGTCCCAAATTCAAGGGCTTTACTTGCTCCGAGGTGAATCAGCTCAGCTTCTTTCATCCCGGAAATAACTTCTATTTCAATGCCGGTTTGAGATTTGATTTCATCGACAAGTGCCAGGCCATTATTCGCATTTCGGATAGCACTGGTGGCAGTGGCAAAAATCTGATCAATGTCATTGGCATCAATCATTTCTCGGAACTCATGAAGTGCTTTCAGAGCCCGATCCCAGGCTTCCTTTGTTATTTCACCCTTATTGATCCCTTTCTCGCCAATTTTCACCGCTTTTCGCTCACGATGAAGAATTTCATGGGAGTTTTGATCCACTCTGGCAATCAGAAGATGGAAAGTATTTGTACCTAAATCTATTACAGCTACCTTCATAAACAGGCCGCAATATAGCAAATTGGAATGGAGAGATTCTTGATTTGCACGATTGATAATTTCTGAATTCTCATTGTCCTGTGCTCACCTTATCTTTGGCGTTTTGCAAAGAAATATGAGTACAGAAAAACCTAAAACCGCAACTAATATCCAAACCACTGCTGAAAAAATTGAGCGACTCGATTCAATGAACGAAGAAGCACTCAAGGGTGGAGGGGAAGTTAGAATAGCGAAGCAACACGAAAAAGGAAAACTGACTGCACGAGAACGAATTGACCTTTTGCTGGATGAAGGTTCGTTTGAGGAAATCGGAAAGTTTGTGACCCACAGGGCCACTGATTTTGGGATGGACAAGCAGAAGATTCTTGGTGATGGTGTTGTTACAGGGTACGGTACTATTGATGGTAGGTTGACTTATGTGTTTAGCCAGGACTTCACGGTGTTTGGTGGATCACTTTCTGAGACTTTTGCAGAAAAAATCGTGAAGATCATGGACATGGCTATGAAAAATGGAGCGCCTGTGATTGGATTGAATGACTCAGGTGGTGCACGTATTCAAGAGGGCGTGGTGTCTTTGGGCGGCTATGCGGATATATTTTATCGAAATACGCTTGCCTCAGGTGTTGTTCCGCAGATTTCAGCCATTCTTGGACCATGCGCAGGTGGCGCTGTTTACTCACCGGCCATTACAGACTTCATCTTCATGGTAGAGCAAAGCAGCTACATGTTTGTGACCGGACCGAATGTAGTGAAGACGGTGACACAGGAAGAAGTGACCAGCGAGGAATTGGGTGGAGCGCAAACTCATGCATCCAAAAGTGGAGTTACCCACTTTGCCTGCGCCAATGAAGCAGAATGCATTCGTCAGATCAAGCAGCTGATGAGCTATATACCTTCCAACTGCGAAGAAGAGCCTCCAATGCTTGAATATGAAATAGGTGATGAAACCAGAGAGGTATTGGACAACATCCTCCCGGATAACCCCAACCAACCATATGATATGCATGACGTGATCAATGGCATCATTGATAAGGAAAGTTTTCTGGAGGTTCATAAGGATTTTGCAGAAAATATTATTTGTGGGTTCGGAAGACTGGCTGGTAGAAGCATAGGTATAGTTGCAAACCAGCCAATGAGTATGGCAGGAGTGCTGGATATTCACTCAAGTACAAAAGGTGGTCGATTTGTTCGCTTCTGCGACAGCTTCAATGTCCCACTATTGGTGTTGGTAGATGTGCCTGGATTCCTTCCGGGAACGGATCAGGAATGGAATGCGATTATTACCAATGGAGCAAAATTACTTTATGCTTTTAGCGAAGCAACCGTTCCAAGAATCTCTGTAATCACGAGAAAGGCCTACGGTGGAGCTTATGATGTGATGAACTCTAAACACATTGGAGCGGATATGAATTATGCATGGCCTACTGCAGAGATTGCAGTAATGGGTGCGCAGGGTGCCTCTGAGATCATATTCAGAAAAGAAATTAAAAAAGCGGATGATCCTAACGCGAAGCTTCAGGAAAAAATCAATGAATATACGGAGAAGTTCGCCAACCCGTATATCGCTGCAGCGCGAGGCTTTGTGGATGAGGTTATCATGCCTCACAATACACGAACGAAATTGATTCACGCATTTAAAATGCTGGAAAACAAGGTAGATAAGCTACCAAGAAAGAAGCACGGGAATATTCCATTGTAATGAGTAAAGTCGCCATTGTCACAGCAGCATCTAAAGGTATGGGGCTAGCCTGTGCCGAAAAGTTGGCGGAGGAAGACTACCAGTTGGCCATTCTTTCTCGTTCATCCGGAATACATGATCTGGCAAGCAAGTTTGGTGGAATCGCTGTTCAGGGGTCAACCGATAATGTAGAGGATTTAACCAGATTGGTTGAAGCTACATTGGAGACTTATGGTCGGATTGATGTGGTGGTAAATAACACCGGACATCCGCCAAAAGGAGAACTGATGGAACTGAAAGATGAGCAATGGAAGGGAGGATTTGATCTGGCACTAATGAATGTCATTCGCATGTCAAGATTGGTTGCACCTCACATGAGCGGAGGAGGGTCGATTGTCAATATCTCTACTTTTGGGGCAAAGGAGCCTTCATTAAACTTTCCAATCTCCAGTGTAGCAAGAGCTGCATTAAGTAGCTTTACCAAGCTTTTCACAGCTAAATATGCGAGTTCAAATATTAGAATGAACAATGTGCTGCCGGGCTTCATAGATAGCTATCTGGCAGATGAAGAAACAATCAAGCAGATTCCAATGTTGCGTCAGGGAAAACCTAATGAAGTGGCTGAGCTGGTTTCATTTTTAGCTAGCGACAAATCAGAATATATCACAGGACAAGATTTCCTCATCGATGGAGGATTAGTAAAATCAATATAAAATAATGGATAAGAAGAGTACAGATTTCCTATACAAATACCTCAACAATGCAGCACCAACCGGCTTTGAGCAGGAAGGCCAAAAAATATGGTTGGATTATATCAAACCTTATGTAGATGACTATGAAGTTGATACGTACGGAAGTGTTTTCGGCGTTGTAAATCCGCAAGCTAAGTACAAGGTAGTGATTGAGGCGCATGCAGATGAAATAAGCTGGTTTGTGAACTACATCACGGACAAAGGATACATCTATGTGGTAAGAAATGGTGGTTCAGACCATCAGATTGCACCTTCCATGCGTGTGAACCTTCACACTAAAAAAGGAATTATCAAAGGTGTTTTTGGATGGCCGGCTATCCATGTAAGAAAGGAAAAAGAAGACGCACCAACTCTGAAGAATATTTGTATCGATGTGGGAGCTGAAAGCAAAGAAGAGGTAGAGAAGATGGGCATTCATGTTGGAACGGTTGCGACCTTCCAGGATGAGCTATTCGAAATGAATAAGAAATACTTGGTAGGAAGAGCGTTGGACAACCGAATGGGTGGATTCATGATTGCAGAAGTTGTAAGAAGACTATCAGAAAAGAAAGTGAAACTTCCCTTTGGACTTTATGTGGTGAATTCTGTTCAGGAAGAGATAGGGCTAAGAGGAGCGGAAATGATTTCCAGAAGAATCAAGCCTAATGTAGCCATTGTGACTGATGTAACGCACGATACACAATCTCCGATGTATGACAAGATCACGAGTGGAGACATGACTGCTGGCAAAGGCCCGGCTGTGACCTACGGTCCGGCCGTACAGAATAACGTTCGTGATATGATTCTTAAGGTAGCTGAGAAAAATAAGATTCCATATCAGCGAATGGCAGCATCCAGAACTACCGGTACGGATACAGACGCATTTGCATATTCTGATATCGGTGTAGCATCTGCTTTGATTTCATTGCCGTTGAAATACATGCATACCACGGTTGAAACTGTACATAAAGAAGATGTGGAGAATGTGATACGTTTGATTTATGAGACAGTAGCACAGATTAAAGATGGTCAGGATTTTACCTATTTTAAATAATGAAGAAACTACTTTCCATAGCTTTATTTGTTTTTCTTGTTGCGAGTTGCTCTACTAAGGAAGAGGCTATCTCTATAAAAGGGAAATGGTACACCTATGCCGAAAGTGGGGATTATATGGAGCTTTGGCTCGGGGAAGATAAAGCCATGAGCTACCTAAGTGGCATTGATCAGTTCCTGCTTTATGATCTGAAAAGAGAAGGCAATTCACTTTACTTTTCCCTTTTGGAAAGTCGGATTATTGATGAGCACAGCTTTCAATTGGAGGTTACCAAATCAGATGAAAAGCTCTTCCAGGCAACATTTATAGGAGGAGAAAAAGTGGATTCCTTGAAAACTTATTTTTTACTTGATACCAAGATTCCGGATATAAAGTCATCTCTAGATGAAAATCAGGCTTTAATGAATGAACTCTTCGAGCGTCTCGAAAGCGGCTCGCATGCCGGTCATGGTCATTGATTGATGAAGCTTAAAACTCATTCCGATCAGATGGGACGAGAGGTGAAAATAGCCTCTCCACCCCGTCGGATTGTTTCTTTAGTGCCTTCTCAAACCGAATTTTTGTTAGATATAGGAGCTCCGGTAGTAGGATGTACCAAGTTCTGTGTTCATCCGCAGGAGGTGGTGAAGGATATTCCAATTGTCGGAGGTACCAAGAATTTCAGGTTCGAAAAAATCAGTGAACTGCAACCAGACCTGATCATTGGGAATAAGGAGGAAAACTATAAGTGGGGCATTGAAAAGTTAAGAAAAGATTTTTCGGTATGGATGAGTGATATCTACACGCTGGACGATTCGTTTGAAATGATGTCGGCTCTGGGCCACATTTGTGATTTGAATGATCAGACAGAAGCAATCATTCAGGAATGCAGAGATGCAACGGAAAAAGTCAAAGACTCTAAATCGGGCAGGGTTATTTACCTGATTTGGAATAAACCATGGATGGCAGTCGGCAAGAACACGTTCATTGATCATTTTCTAGCCCATCTAGGTTATGAAAACCTGATCACCGAGGAGCGTTATCCGGAATTAACCACTGAGCAAATTACTGATCTGAATCCGGATGAAATTCTATTCAGTTCGGAACCCTTTCCATTCAAAGAAGAGCATCTTAGTGAGGCGAGAGCATTCTGGCCAAATTCAGAGTGTACATTGGTTGATGGCGAACTGCATAGCTGGTATGGCAGTCGTCTGAGGTATTGGAATAAATAGCCCTATGCCAATCTACCAACTGACAGATGATCTTATTTTTCCACCTGTAGAAGGAGCGGAAGATGGTATTGTGGCAGTAGGTGGAGACTTGCTTCCCGAAAGACTCATACTAGCTTATCAATCTGGAATTTTCCCATGGTATAGTAAAGGTGAACCGATTATTTGGTGGAGTCCCGATCCGCGCTTTGTACTGTTTCCAGATCGCCTTCACGTTTCAAAATCTATGAATAGAGTATTGAATAACGAAGAGATAAAAGTGACTTTCAATCAGAATTTTGAACTGGTGATTGCTGAATGCAAACAAATACCTAGATCAGGTCAGAAAGGCACATGGATCACAGATGAAATGGAGTTGGCTTATACACGTCTTCATGATATGGGGATTGCCGAATCTGTGGAGGTCTGGAAGGACGAAGAACTGGTGGGAGGGATGTATGGAGTGAGGCTTGGGGAGGTGTTTAGCGGGGAATCTATGTTTTCAAAATCCAGCAATGCTTCGAAACTGGCATTGATCCATTTTATCCGAAAGTTCCAGACTGAAGGAGGTCAGCTATTTGATTGTCAGGTACACTCAGATCATATGGCGCGTATGGGTGCGGAGGAAATTAGTAGAGAATCTTACCTTGGGTTTTTAAGGTAGCAGAAATCGGAGGAGGTATTACCTAAAGGTTAAGTCAATTTAGAATAAATTGATGGTGAGTTTAAAATTCAACTTTCCAATGTCGACCTTTCAACTGACTGATGACTTATATTTTCCACCTGTTTCTGAATCTGATAAAGACGGTTTGGTGGCCATTGGAGGAGATCTGAGTTCGGATCGACTCATGCTGGCTTACCAATCAGGTATTTTCCCCTGGTACAATGATGATGAGCCGATCATGTGGTATAGTCCTGACCCACGTTTTGTTTTACTTCCAGACAAACTTTATGTCAGCAGATCCATGCGTAGTGTTTTGAGAAAAGAAGAATTTACAGTCACTTTCAATCAGGATTTTGAAGGTGTAATCAATAGCTGCAGGCAAATGCAACGGTCCGGTCAGGACGGCACATGGATTACAGAAGAAATGGTAGAAGCTTACATTAAGCTTAATAAACTGGGACATGCTCAATCAGTGGAAGTATGGAAAGATAATGAGCTTGTGGGTGGCATGTACGGGATAAATTTGGGGACCGTTTATTGTGGTGAATCCATGTTTTCGAAAGCGAGCAATGCTTCCAAAGTTGCGCTGATCGTTTTCATACAAAAATTCAAAGAAGAGGGAGGACAATTATATGACTGCCAGGCATACACCGATCACATGGCGAGTATGGGTGCAGAGATGATCGAAAGGAATGAGTTCTTGAAGTATTTGGATAACGTTCAAAACCCCTCCGCATAATTATCACCCCTCATATAATCTGCTCCACCTTCCAGTTTCCCATCTTCTCTAATAAGGATGCAATCCATTCGACCCATTGCTTCTCTCGGCTCAATTTCATGCCCCATTTTCTCCAACTTTAGAACAACCCTTGGATCTAACGGCCTCTCCTCGATCAGGATTCTATCCGGTAGCCATTGGCTATGTGTCCGCGTTGCATTCACTGCATCCTGCATACCCATCCCATGATCGATCACGTTCAAAATTGCTTGAAAATTAGAAGTAATGATTGTGGCTCCTCCAGGGGTGCCAACCACCATTTTAAGTTCCCCATCTTTTTCCACAATAGTAGGAGTCATGCTGCTGAGCATCCGTTTTTCCGGTTGAATAGCATTGGCTTCACCACCGACCAATCCAAATTGGTTTGACACTCCCGGTTTAGCGCTGAAGTCATCCATTTCATTGTTCAAGAAGAAACCTGCACCTTTTACATATACTTTGCACCCGAAAAATGAATTGAGCGTGGTGGTTAGTGATACTGCATTTCCTTCAGGATCAACGATGGAAAAATGAGTCGTTTCTACGCTCTCAATAATTTCCACTTCCCCTTCTTTTATTTCCTGAGAATCCGTCTTCTTTTTCAAAGAAATATCCGAAAAACGTTCTTTGTTGTAATCTGGAGATAAAAGCATTTTGACAGGGACGTCATAATAGTCGGGATCACCTAAATGGGTTGCCCTGTCAGCGTAAACCCTTCGTTCGAGCTCTGTCATCAGGTGAATAGTCTCAGTGGTATTGTGACCCATTTTTTGAATGTCGTATTGCTCAGCACCCTGTAAAAGTTGCAGCAGCGCTACACCACCACTGGAAGGGGGTGGCATGGAAATGACTCTATATCCTCGATAAGAACCAGCAATAGGTTCTCTCCATTTTGCGTTGTAATTTTTAAGGTCTGCCTCAGTGATTAACCCTCCACCGTATTGCATTTCTTTCACAATCTGATCTGCCACAATGCCCCCATAAAAACCTTCTCTACCATGGTCCCTGATCTGAGTTAGCGTACCGGCCAGTTCAGTAAACTTAATAGTGTCTCCGGCTTCCCATAGCTGATCTTTCACCAGAAAAAAATCAGAGCCATTGACCTGGGCAAAGACCTCTCTTTTTTCATTGAATTCGTCGGCTTGATCTTGAGTTATGGTAAATCCATAATAGGCAAGATTGATAGCTGGTTGTAAGAGTTCTGACAGTGGCCGGGTGCCCAGTTTATTATGAAGTTTTAGAATACCATCAACCGATCCGGGAACACCGGCTGCTTTGTAACCGATTGTGCTCATGTCCTCTATTACTTTACCGTTTACATCCAGATACATATTACGATTAGCGGCTTGTGGAGCTTTTTCCCTAAAATCCAATGACCCAATTGTGCCATCGTTCATCCGGTATACAGCAAAACCACCACCGCCAATATTTCCGGCCCGCGGGTAAACAACTGCCAGCGCAAACTTGACAGCAACTGCAGCGTCAATAGCGTTCCCGCCATTTTTCAGTACTTCCAGGCCGACTTTTGTCGCCAATGGATGAGCCGATGAAATCATGGCGTTTTCACCTAAAGGCCCGGTTTCGGATGGTATAGGCGTATATGATCGCTGTGACTGGCAGGCAAAAAAAAGAAAAAGGAGGATAGTGAATTTAAGGTGCTTCATGGTTTAGGATTTCATTCGCACAATTTTAGTGCGCTTTCTTGTTCGATGTTTTTTCTGATCGTAGGGAAACCAGTGCTTCCTTGGCTTAACCACCTTCACCGTATGTGATCCTGTACTACAAGATGGGATGGCCAGGCTGGAGCCTACTACAATTATTGCTAAAAGTATTTTTTTGATCATAATCAGAGTGAAAGCTAATCAACGTCTATTCGGTAAAAAAATGACGGGACAACAGCGTTATAGGAAAAGAATTATGACTTTTTTCATAAGTCTGTCTTTATCAAGGGCTAATGAAGTCCTCGATAAAGCAATTACTGAAACGAAAAATTTTGTTGTTACGGGTCTAATGATTATCTTCATCAGCCCTAAGCGAAAAAATGATCTAGTCAACCAAGAAAGCCAACTAACCAACTATGAAAGATTCACCTAGAACTCCATTGGAAATTGAAATTCCGAAAGGTTACAGAAGATATAAATTGAAGGGTGTGGATCGTGAAATAATAGCAAAAAAAGGTGGCCCAACAGCCAGTCAAATAAAAACCAAAGCATCTTACAAAGAGCTAAGAAATAATCAGAAAGAATTTGGTGTAGCCTCCATGATGGCCAAAACTTTGCGCCAGTCTTTATCAACCGGAATGTCGGAAATTTGTGAAACATATGTTTCCGGAAAATTGACAGCACAGTTTCGTAATCTGGCAAAAATGGAAGAGGGGAAAACGGGAACCAGACCTTTGTTCCTTAGCAAACATGGGCATCTACTTAATGGATTTGAGTTCAACTCAAAAGCACCATATGAGAAGATTTTCGGTGCAAAGTATTTTGTGAAACCGGGCTCACAAAGAGGGCAGGTGATTCTTCACTTCCCGGCTTTCATCCCAGAAAAAACATTTAAAAGTCCGAAAGGGGCTACCAATTTTAAGATTACCGCACGCCTTATTGCATTATCAGATTATCAGTTTGATCAAAAAGCAGAGGGGTATGTGCCGGTTAATAAGGATCTTCATGGAAAGTATGGTACCTATGATAGCGCCATGCTTCCTTTACTCAAGATTCCTACTGAGCCCATGACAGGCATGATCTCGATAGATAATCGAATTATACCTGAAGGTACAGGGTTGTTTCTGGTGATGGCAATCAGTTTTTACAAAATGGAAAAAGGAAAATTCCATCACCTGAACAAAGAGAGTAGCATGCAAATTCAACGAGTGCTATAACCTATTACGCAAGAGGTTCGTTTTTCATTATGAAAAACCTCAACCTCATGAAATCATTATCCACCTACCTGGTTTCGATTCTTTGCTACACAATTGTCTGCTCTCAGGACAATTATGATTTAGCGCGAGCTAATTACAGCGAAAAAGAAATAGACTCTGCTCGATACTTTATCAACAAGTGTCTGGCTCAAAAGCCAACTGCTGAAGAGTACTTTCTTAGTGCGATGATCCACGAGGCAGAGAATAAAGACTTAAGGGCTTTGGCAGATTATGAAGCTGTAATTAAAAAGGATCCTAACAATCTGGAAGCCTATTTTAAGAAGGGTCTTATCTACTACAATTCGGCAAGCACTGAGCAGGCGATTAAGGACTTCACTTTTGTTTTGGAAAACCATCATAGATCAGAAACAAACGCCATCTATTATGGTACTGATCCATCAGGAGCTAACGGAACTTTTCTTACCACTTTACAGACTATGATTAGTCAGGTTCACCAGTACAGAGGTATGGCTTATCAGAAAAATGGAGAGTGGGATAAAGCATTGAATGATTTTACGAAAGCTTTTGAATTTGACACTATTGCAGATTGTTATATCAATCGATCCCAGCTTTATGCTAAAATGGGAAGGGAGGATGCTGCAATTGCTGACTTAAAGTCGGCCATTCAATTGGATTCAGGAAATTATCATGCCTGGTACAACCTGGCTATCCTCGATGAGTCCACCCAACTGCCTACCTCCTTAATTTCCGATGAAGAATTTACGCCAATGTTAAACCTCGTTGGGGCCAATGCCTATGAAAGTGGAGATTTCAGCAAGGCTGTTATGTATCACACCAAAGCGATAGAGGCCAATCCCGAAGATGATTTGGCTTTTTTGAGCAGGGGTAAGGCTTTATTAAGGACTGGAGCCCATGGACAAGCCAGACAAGACTTTATCAAAGCCTTACAATTGGAGCCAGCACGTGTTGAAGCATTCTATCTTATTGGTAATGCTCTTTTTTATGAAAAGAGATATCAGGATGCTGTTGGTTTCTACGAGCAATATCTTTCTGTTGACTCGAGTTATGAAAATGTATGGTTCAACGCAGCAATGGCATATCTGAGTCTTGATGAAAAAGAAAAGGGCTGTAATTATTTAAATAAAGCAGATCAACTGGGGATGGAGCAGGCTGCTGAAATGTTGGAAAAGCAGTGTGGTAGCCAGTAGGTAAATTTCTTTTTATCTTTGTAGTATGGCAAATAAAACAAGTTTGAAAATAGATATGCATACGCATATCCTCCCTCACAATATTCCAAATTTCGCTGATAAGTTTGGATATGGAGACTTTATTCACCTTTTGCATCATAAGCCGGAAGCGGCAAGAATGATGAAGGGGGATAAGTTTTTCAGGGAAATCCAATCAAACTGTTGGGACGAAAAGCTGAGAATTGAAGAGTATAAGAAATTTGACACCCAGGTTCAGGTAGTTTGTACCATTCCGGTGATGTTTAGCTACTGGGCAGATGCCCATGATTGCCTTGATCTATCTATGTTTCTGAACGATCATATTGCTCAGGTTCAAGATGAGAATCCTAAGCATTATATTGGGTTGGGAACGATTCCGATGCAGGACACGGATTTGGCAATTAAAGAGCTGGAGCGACTTAAAAAACTGGGAATTCCCGGTGTTCAGATAGGCTCAAACATCAACAATCATAATCTCAGCAAACCTCGCTTTTTCGAATTTTATGAAGCATGTGAAAGCTTGGGGATGGCTATTTTAGTTCACCCATGGGAAATGATGGGGAAAGAATACATGGAGAAATACTGGCTGCCATGGCTTGTAGGAATGCCGGCAGAGACAGCCAGAGCAGCAGCCTCCATGATTTTTGGCGGAGTGTTTGAACGCTACCCGAAATTGCGTGTGTGCTTTGCGCATGCAGGCGGTTCGCTATTGGCGACCATAGGTAGACTGGAGCATGGCTTTAATTGCCGACCTGACTTGGTTGCTGTTCATAATAACGTAAATCCACGCGAATACCTCGGAAAATTCTGGGTAGATAGCATCACGCATGATCCTACCTATTTGCAATATGTCATTGATTTAATAGGATCAGAAAAAGTGTGCCTGGGGTCTGATTACCCATTCCCTCTTGGTGATCTGGAGATTGGGAAATTCATTGAGGAGATGGATATTCCTCAGCAGGATTTAGATAATATTTTCTATCAGTCAACACTGGATTGGCTGGGTATGGGTGAAAGTAAAAACAAGGAGCTATTAAAAGTTTTGATGGAAGAGAAGTAGGAACGTTTGCGTCATTTCGACGATAGGAGAAATCCCCTTAACAAATACCTAACTATTAATTTTTTATAGATTTCTCGTTGCTCACGAAAATATCCCCTTGAGAGGATTATATGGGTGTTTTGCTGATTATTCCACAGATTTGAAGATTAAAAACACCCTCTAGTCTCCGAAGCATCGGCCCGGCCTGAAGGGCGGAATTTCTCAGAAAATAGTATCAATACTCTTACTTCGAACTCCGGTTAAATAAAACTAATTCTCTTTCAAATACTTATCCAAAGACATTCTAGCCACTTTGCTTACTCGATTTTTAAGGTAGGGAGACCATCCCATCAATATCCCGGTAAGCCCCAGAGCCATTTTTGACCATCTCCAAAAATCAAATTCATCCATGTGTTTAATGATTAGCCCGTCCTTAAATTCCATGGTGGTGTGAATGATGTTATGAACCGGATTTCCGGTTTTAGAAAATTCATAGTCGGCTTCCCAGATGCACTGCGCCATTTCTGAATCTCCCATGACAGTATGAAAATCTATCTCGAGTTGTCCCTTGGATCGTTTGATTAGCATCTCCCACATGCCGGTTACTTCCTTATAATTAAGATTTTGAAATACCGGATCATTGAATGTCACGTCCTTGTGGTAACAATCAGCCATTGATTTTGAATCTAACTGCTGAAATGACTTATAAAATTTCTCTAGTGTTGATTTACTCATAAATATGTTGCTATCAGATGCTCTTTCACTTTTGGAAGTCCTGTGCTGGCCGCTTCTTCATAAAGATAAAAGTTATGGCCACTTGCAATTTCGGGAATCTTAGGGTCAATAATAAACTTGGGTACTTCTGGGCGAACAAAATCCAAAAGTCCAGCTGCAGGATATACAATTAAGGATGTACCTGCTACGATAAAAATATCAGCAGTTAATACTTCTTGAATCGCGGGCTCCATCATTGGTACAGGTTCCCCAAACCATACTATGTGTGGACGAAGCTGTGAGCCTTTTGCGCATTTATCCCCCTCTTTCAACTCCCAACCATCTAGTTCATAGATAAGCTCCGGATCAAGCGAACTACGTACCTTACTTATTTCCCCATGCAGGTGCAGCACATTTGTGCTTCCTGACTTCTCATGCAACGCATCTATATTTTGAGTGATTACAACTACATCAAACTGTTCTTCTAAATCGGCCAGAGCAAAATGACCGGGATTGGGGTTTACTTCCAATGCCTGCTTACGACGTTGATTATAAAACTCCAGAACCATCGCTCGATTTGTAGCCCATGCCTCAGGGGTAGCAACTTTCGTAACATCGTGCCCTTCCCATAGACCTCCTGAATCACGAAAGGTCTTGAGACCACTTTCCGCACTTATTCCGGCACCTGTAAGTACAACTATTTTTTGCTTCATAAAAAAAGCTTCCATTTGGAAGCTTTAAGTTAGTGAGAATGTTCTTTTTAGTTCAGCGGGAAACGCACACCGCCAAAGAGTGATAGTTGATCAGCGTTTCCTAAAACATACTTCGCCTCAGCAAATGGGGTTACTGATCCGCCTGCATCAAAGTTGGCGCCTATACCAAGATTAAGTCCTAGTTCTGAATCACTAGCACTTCCAAATCCCGGCGCATCAACTTTAACTCCTGTTATATTCAGACCAGCAATTCCATATACTGTGGCATTACTTTCACTAAATATATAGTTGATGTTACCGTTCAGTTCCCACCATGTGACATTATTCTTTTTGAAATAGTAAATAAAGCTTGGCGCAATGTTTATAACATCTGTTGCTGCAAATTCTCCATTCACACCAATACCTGCACTCTCAATTTCTGAGCCATAAGCTAAACCTACTCCTACTTTTGATTGGGCTTGTGAGGCAAGTGATATTACGGTAAAGAGAATGATTGATAAGATTAATTTTTTCATAGTTGATTTGGTTTTATTTCTATAAATGTAACACAATAAAATATGATTATTCATAGTCATAAAATAACATTTCCTATTCAAAATAAATGAAAAATAGTACCGAAATTGTAATGGAATTGCCTTTGAAAGGCTATTTTCTTAATCCTGAGGCATATATTCGTGTATTTACATACGCGGATAAAAATACCTATCATACGGTATTCTAAACTTCAATTCCTCTTCATATATTGCACGCATTGTACAACCAAAATAAAAAACAAAATGAAAAAATCATTACTAACCGCTACACTAGTAGCAATTTTCGGATTTGCTAATGCACAAACAGATCAGGGTGGATGGCTTGTAGGAGCATCATCTAATCTCGGATTTTCTTCTACTAGCTATGATGCACCTGGAGCTGACAATACCTCTAGCTTCAATTTTGAAGTAGCAGGAGGCTATTTCATAATGGATAATCTTGCAGCAGGATTAAATATTGGAATTGCCAATGAGAAAGAGGGTGATGACAAGACAACAGTTACTGCATTTGGACCTTTCGCGCGATACTATGTGAATGGTACTTTCTATGTGGGAGCATCATTCGCTGCTGCGAAAGTAAAGAACGAATTTACTGGTGGCAGTTCAGATTTTAGCTTTAGTATACTTGGACTTGAAGCTGGATATCCTATTTGGATTGTTGATAATGTAGCAATTGAGCCAGGCCTTAGATATGATATGGCTTCAGGTAGCGACATTACGAATAACAATTCATTTGGAGTAAACATAGGATTTAATCTTTACTTCTAAATTAGAATATATTAATCCTACCCTTCCTGCCCGGAAGGGTTTTTTTATGCTTGTTTGACAAAAATATTTGCAGATAGAGATATTTTTTACTGATTAAGGTGTGCATAACTTACATATATGTACAATCACAATAAAAACAACGGTGAAAAAAGAATTACTAACCGCTACTCTGGTAGTGGTTTTCGGATTTGCTAATGCACAAACCGATCAGGGTGGATGGCTTATAGGACCATCTACCAATCTTGGATATACATCTACAAGCTATGATGATCCAACATTGAATAAAATCACAAATTTTAATTTAGAGTTAGGAGCCGGCTCTTTTCTAATAGATAATCTTGCTGCTGGAGTTACGGTTGGATATGAAAAAGTGAAAGAAGGTTTTGATGGGAACACGACAACTTTTATCGGACCGTTTGTCAGATATTATGTGAAAGGAACTTTCTTTGTTGGAGCATCTTATGCCGCAGCGAGCCGTGAAGAAGTATTTGCCAGAGCTCCGGTGAAAGTTAACTTCAGAATTTTGGCATTTGAGGCCGGATACCCTATTTGGATTGTTGACAACATTGCCATTGAGCCCAGCTTAAATTATGGCATGGCCTCTGATGATGATATTATAGATAGTAATACATTCGGAGTTAATGTGGGATTAAATCTTTACTTCTAAATAGAGAATTCATTAAACCAAGGGGATGTCTCAAAAGGTAATTTCTAAAATTCAAGAACTTTCAATTAATACCCCTATAATCCCCTCAAGGGGATATTCCCCTTTGAAGGGGGTACGGGGGATGTTGAATTCGGATGACACTCTATTTTTTTAATGAACAGGAGCGTAAATAATCTTTTTTGTTTCAAAGAATTCTTCTGAGTAATAGTCTGAAAGATCTTTCTCAATATACCTCCGTCCAAACTCCTTCATCTCTTGAGTTAAGTCTCCTCCTTTGAGTAGGATCATGCCATTATCCAGATCATTTCGCTGTTCTTTACTCACTTTCTGGTGCGCCCAAATAAAAAGCTGCTTTGTTTGAGCTACCGCTCTGGAAACCACAAAATCATACTTGCCCTTTACTTTCTCCATTCGTTGGTGTTCAGCCGTTAGGTTTTCAAGTCCAATTGCATTGGCTACTTCTTGCACCACAGTTATTTTCTTTCCGATGGAATCGACCAAATGAAAATGAGCGTCAGGATATAAGATCGCCAAAGGAATTCCGGGAAAGCCACCGCCTGTACCAACATCCAGGATTTTGGAACCGGGCACAAACTGGGTGAACTGAGCAATGGCCAGGCTATGAAGCACGTGCCTTTCATATAACTGTTCGATATCCTTTCGACTGACCACATTGATTTTAGCATTCCACTCTTCATAGAGTGATTGGAGTTGTGCGATCTGATCCTGCTGTTTTTCAGTCAGATCTGGGAAGTATTTAAGAATGATTTCGATGTGCTTAAGCTTAAGTGATGCTGAACCTGCCGACCGCAGGCAGGCTCTCTTCAACATTTGTTTTCATTCCACAAAGATTCTTGAAATAATCATGACAAAAAAATAAAGAACTTCGTCACCTCGACAGCTGGAGAGGTCTCCTAGCTAACTGGTTTCCTGTCTGGAGACTTCTCACAAGGTTCGAAGTGTCGCTTCTTTTTTGTCATTTCTTTTTAGTTCCGAACAACATTATAGTGATCAAATATGCTTTTTCTTATCCTTCACCAACTCATACATTAACTCTCGCGCCCTATGGAGTTGGGCTTTCACTGTACCTAAAGGAGCTTCAAGCTCTTTGGCTATTTCGTCATACGAAAGCTCATCAAAGTAGCGAAGCTTTACGAGTCGCTGGTACTTGGCGGGTAGCTTATCCACAAACATGCGCACAAGCTCTATCTTCTGGTCTTTGATAGTCTCCTGATCAGGAGTGAGGTTTTTATCCTGCACGTCAATATTCACTGACTCACCGCTATCATCGGTAAAGGTGCTGTTAAGACTGAATGTATTCAGTTTCTTTTTCCGGATGAAGTCAATCGCATTGTTCGTTGCAATTCGAAAAAGCCAGGTACTGAAGGTATAATCCTTTTTAAACCTGCCTAAATTCTTAAACGCTTTGGCAAATGCTTCTATCGTCAGGTCTTCCGCATCATCTACGTTTCGGACCATTTTTAGAATCATATGGTATACGGGTTTTTTATATCGTTGCATCAGCTCAGCATAAGCTGCCTGATCCTTGCCTTCTGTAGCAAGGTCTATAAGTTTAAAATCCCGCAGTGCCTTTTCAGAAAACTGACGATTTAGTTCTTCCATGTAATGTCCTTTACGAGTTTTGACCACATTGCTATCACCGGAGTGAGCACTGCGTATAGCATGTCAACGAGTGGGAGTAAGATATAGTTGATCTGCACCCCCATTTTGCTCGCAGCAAATCTATAACTCACTAATTTAATAAATAGGTAAAAAAGGAGCACTGGAAAGAAAAATATGTGTGAAGTATTTATAAAGAATAATAAAAGGAAAAGGAGATGGCTGACATGGAATAGTGTTAGAAATAGCTGATCACTTGGTTTATATCGCCCCGCCACGGATAAGTGCCTTAGTTTTTGAATGAAATATTCTTTCCATGATTTTTTTGGGTAAGTGGTTACAAGACTGTCTTTTCCTAAATAAACTGATGTATTTGATCTGTTTGCGTTGGACTGGATGAAGAGGTCGTCATCACCTCCCTGAATAGATTTGATTGAATCATACTTATTCGAACTCTCGAAAAAAAACTTCCTAATGGCCATATTTCTACCTACTCCCATATAAGGCTTACCCTGAAGGGCCCTTCCAATGTAAAGGAATCCCGTGTGGAAAGCTTCAAAACTGATATAACTGCTTAAGAATGAATTTTCACTTTTATATGGTGATAAACCGATAAGGATACTAACCTTTTCATTAATGTGTTTCCTAATTGTATCCAGCCATTGGTTTGAGTTTGGCACACAATCAGCATCCGTAAATATTAGCCAATCTCCGTCTGCCTGCTCTGTGATTTTTGAAAGGGCGTACTTCTTAGGATTCCACTCATCTGGAACTTCAGATATGCTCACCACCTTCAGGACACTTGAGCCGATAGATTTCAGGAACTGTTCTGACTCGTCCGTACAACGATCCAACCCAATAATGATCTCGAAGTTTTTGTATGATTGACTGAGTAGTACGGGGATAAATTTTTTGAGATTTTCCTCTTCGTTATGAGCCGCTATGACGATGCTAAATTTTGGTGTATGATCTTTTGATCCGAGTTGATACCGGAAAAATGCAATAGCCAGATAACCCGTAATGGCAAGATGAATAAGTCCGGCAATGCACCAAAGAATAAAAATCATTTAGTGAAGTAAACAAAAACCTGTAATCAAACTGCAATCTGCTGAATGTAAATACCAGCCCCATAGCTTTTCCGTTTATTTTTGCGCCCTCAATGCAATTCGAACTACATCATACAGACAGTAAGTCAGCGGCACGGGCAGGCACAGTAAAAACGGCTCATGGGGAGATACAAACTCCGATTTTTATGCCTGTTGGGACAGCCGGAACTGTTAAGGCTGTTCATCAAAGGGAATTGAAAGAAGATATCAAAGCTCAAATCATTCTTGGCAATACATACCATCTCTACATGCGTCCTGGGCTTGATGTAATTGAGCAGGTCGGAGGGTTACATAAATTCAGCGGCTGGGATAGACCAATTCTCACCGATAGTGGAGGATATCAGGTTTATTCCCTGGCGGACAATCGAAAAATCGTTGAAGAAGGAGTCCACTTCCAATCACATAAGGATGGGAGCAGGCATTTCTTTACTCCTGAGTCCATCATGGACATCCAGCGAACAATTGGTGCCGACATTATCATGGCATTTGATGAATGCACACCATACCCATGTGAGTATGATTATGCAG
The DNA here is from genome assembly GCF_040220215.1 of Ekhidna sp. Classification (GTDB taxonomy): domain Bacteria; phylum Bacteroidota; class Bacteroidia; order Cytophagales; family Cyclobacteriaceae; genus Ekhidna. Next base: position 335,205 of record NZ_JAVJTR010000011.1, on the reverse strand, counting down.
AAAAATCCATGCATATGACGAATCGCTGGCTGGATCGATGCATAAACCGATTTGATGAGACAGAAGGGAAGTATGGATATGATCAGACCTTATTCCCAATTGTACAGGGCAGTGTGTACAAGGATTTAAGAACTCAGTCTGCTGAGTACATAGCGAGCAAAGAGCGAGAGGGAAATGCCATTGGAGGACTTTCTGTTGGTGAGCCCGCTGAGGATATGTATGTGATGACTGATCATGTTTGTGGAATCCTCCCTAAGGATAAACCAAGGTATTTGATGGGTGTGGGTACTCCCGCCAATATTCTGGAGTGCATAGCCTTAGGTGTAGATATGTTTGACTGTGTGATGCCTACCCGAAATGCCAGAAATGGCATGTTGTTCACTACTCAGGGCATTGTTAATATTCGGAATGAGAAATGGAAAGATGATTTTTCTCCTATTGATCCGGAACTGGGAGGATATACGAGCACCTTTTACACCAAAGGATACCTAAGGCATTTGATTACGAGCAATGAGATTCTTGGCGCACAAATTGCAAGCATCCAGAACTTAACATTTTACCTGTGGTTGGTGGGTGAAGCGCGTCAGCAAATCTTAAATGATAACTTCGCAAGTTGGAAAGAAAAAATGGTCAAAAAGGTGAGTCAACGACTCTGATAATCAGTGAATGAAAAAGCTCGACTGGTACATATTAAAGAAAATTCTTGCGGCTTTCGTTTTTGTGGTTGTGTCACTAGAGGTGATTATCTGTGTGTTGGATTATGTAGATAAGAATGATGACTTCATTAAGAATGAGCTTTCATCTGAACAAATCTGGGATTACTATTTCACCTTTATCCCATTTATTGCCAGCCTGCTCATGCCTATTACCGTTTTTATTGCCACGGTTTTCACGACTGCAAAAATGGCTGGTAAAACAGAGATAGTAGCTATTCTGGCAAGTGGTGTGAGTTTCAGGAGAATGTTACTTCCATACTTGGTGGCAGCTGTTATGCTCGGTGTTGTCAGCTTTTTTCTCAATAGTTACATAATTCCTGAAGCCAACAAGTTCCGAATTGATTTTGAGCTGACATATTTAAAAGATCCGTTTTACAATACTGATAAACACATCCACATAAAAATTGCGCAGCGGGACAGCCTTGAGGATTATATTTATTTGTACCGATATGATGTACGGCGTGATGTGGGTACATCTGTAACGCTGGAAACGATTAAAGGAACTCAGTTGGTTGAGAAAATCACCGCACGTCAGATTTCATGGGATACTACAGGAAGGTGGAAACTTAAAAGGTGGCAAAAAAGAACACTGGATGAAATGGGAGAGACTATCACATCGGGTGATGAATTAGATACATTACTCAACCTTTCTCCTTCGGATTTTGGAAATAAGGATCGTATTTGGGAAACGATGACCATGCCGGAGCTCAACAGACACATCAAACTGCAAAAGTCCAGAGGTGCGGATGATGTCCATATCTTCCAGACTGAAAAATACATCCGCTACATGTCTCCGTTTACTGTACTCATTCTCATGGCAATAGGAGTGCTCGTTTCCGCGAAAAAATCAAGAGAAGGGACGGGATTTCAGATAGCACTCGGATTTGTTATTGCATTTGCTTTCATCATCACGTTTGTGCTTGGTAGGGCCATTGCAGAAGCTGATTCCATGAATCTGATCTTAGCTGTATGGATGCCAAATATCATCTTTAGTGGAGTGGCATTGCTGCTTTATAAAACTGTTCCCAGATGATACAGGAAAAGAAGGATTACCTGACACTTCATTTCATTGTCCTGATTTGGGGCTTTACGGCTATCCTGGGTTTGTTAATTGAGATACCCTCAGTTGAAGTAGTTTTCTATCGAACCTTGATAGCTTCATTAGGATTATATGTAGTACTTAAGTTTTGGAAGCGCCCCTTAAGAATCAATTCATCAAAACACGTCTGGATTATCCTGGGAACGGGTGGGTTAATCGCCGCACACTGGATCTTGTTTTTTCTGTCTGCTCGTATTTCCAATGCTTCTGTTTGTTTGGCAGGAATGGCCACCTGTTCACTTTGGACCAGTCTGATAGAACCAATTTCTCAGGGCAGGAAAATTAAGGGTTTTGAAGTGCTTTTGAGTATCATCGCTTTCATTGGGATTGGTGTAATTTTCAATGTGGAATTTGATTACCTGCTCGGACTGCTCACCGCGGTGCTATCTGCATTTATTGCTTCCGTTTTTACGGTAATCAATGGGCGGCTGACCAAGACCTATGATCCGTATGTAATCACCTTTTATGAAATGGTAGGTGCTTGCGCTGCAACAGCCATATTCTTCCCAATTTATAGCACCTATTTTGTTGATGGTCTCTCACTAAATCCATCCACTTCAGATTGGCTGTATTTGAGCGTTCTGGCAGTTATTTGCACGGTATATGCCTATTCTATTTCCGTTGAGTTGATGAAGCGACTTTCTGCCTTTTCTATCAATTTGGTAGTAAACCTGGAACCCGTTTATGGGATTATCCTGGCATTGATTATTTTCGGGGATAGCGAGGAGATGAGCCCCGGATTTTATTTAGGTACACTATTAATCCTAACCTCGGTGTTGCTCTATCCGTTACTGAACAGACGCTATAAAAAGAAAGCACTTTCAACCGATATTATCAGATAACACTATGCTATTAACTACTACAAACAATGTGGAGGGAAAAACCATCTCCACCTACTATGGCCTTGTCACCGGGGAGGCGATTATTGGCGCTAATATATTCAAAGACATTTTCGCATCCATCACCGATATTGTTGGTGGAAGATCGGGCGCATACGAGAAATCGTTAAAAGATGCCAAGAATATTGCAGTTCAGGAAATGATCGATGTAGCAAAGGCTTTGGGTGCCAATGCTGTAATTGCAATTGATCTTGATTACGAAACCCTCGGAAAGGACTCAGGGATGATGATGGTGAGTGCTAGTGGCACTGCTGTTAAATTAGATTAGAAAATAGCATATTTTGTATCTTGCCTGTATGGCAAGAAGATTACTATTCCTGTATGCGCTGAGTCTTACAATTAGTCTAAGCGCTCAATATTATCCATCCAGAAATGATTGGCAGTCAAAAGCCCCTTCATCTATTGGTCTAAAGCAAGCTTCTGTTGATGAAGCAGTTCAATTTGCATTAGACAATGAGTATTCGGGACAAACAGACTTAAGATTAGCAATTCTCGAGAGCTTCAGCCATGAGCCTTATCATGAACTGCAAGGTCCCACAAAAGACAGAGGTGAGCCAACCGGAATGATCATCAAAGACGGCTATGTGGTTGCTGAGTGGGGTGATATAGGGAGAGTAGATATGACATTTAGTGTGACTAAAAGCTATCTCTCCACAACCGCAGGTTTAGCTTTGGATGATGGACTTATTCGATCTGTAAAGGATAAGGTGAATGAGTATGTTTGGGATAAAACATTCGATGGGGATCATAATTCAAAGATCACCTGGGAGCACCTTTTACATCAGACGTCAGACTGGTCCGGATCATTGTTTGGTCTATATGACTGGGCAGACCGACCATCAAGAGATGGAAAATTGGATGATTGGAGGTATCGTGAGTTGAAAGAGCCGGGAACAAGTTACAAGTACAATGACGTACGGGTCAATGTTCTTTCATATTCTTTACTAAATGTATGGAGGAAGCCACTACCTCAAATACTGAAGGAGCGAATCATGGATCCGATTGGAGCAAGCACAACCTGGAGGTGGTATGGCTATGAAGACTCATGGACGACAATAGATGGTCAGCAAATGCAGGTGGTAAGTGGTGGAGGACATCATGGCGGTGGTTTATTTATTAATACGGAAGACCATGCCCGATTTGGGTTGTTATTTGCCCGAAAAGGAAAATGGAATAATCAACAGTTAATTTCTGAGCAATGGACAGCAATGATTCAGACCCCAGCAGTGGCATATGAAAGTTATGGATATATGTGGTGGCTGAATAAAGGCCCGAGAGCTTGGGATGGTTTACCGGATCATCTTTTTTACGCAGCGGGTTTTGGAGGTAATTTCATTGTTGTTGATCAGAAAAAAGATTTGGTTATTGTCACCAGATGGCTTGAGCCATCTAAAATTGGGGAGATGGTGAAGTTAGTCTATAATGGACTCGAATAGGTTATTTAATTGATACAATCACCTTTCCATGATGTTTCCCTTCCCCAAAATACTGAATGGCCTCACCTGTTTTTTCTAAAGAGAAAGGGCCATCAATTAATGGTTTGATCTTGCCTGACTCGTATAGGACATGAATCTGTTCCAGGTCTTTGTTGGCGTCAAGAGGCACAATATAAACGGGCTTTTTCATCACATGCTGAGCAAGAGCGATCTGTAGGAGTCGGCCAATTTTACCACCTACTGTTACATATTTCCCATTCGGGTTCAACATTTTTTGGTAGGCCTTTGGAGCTCGAGTTGTTTTAGCATCGAGAATTAAGTCGTACTTATTGCCGCTCCTGGTAAAGTCTTCCTTTTTGTAGTCGATGATATAGTCAAAGCCGGTCTCTTTCATGGCTTTCAATTTATCACCTGTATCTACACCGGTCACCTGACAATTATAGGTCTTTGCAATTTGTAGTCCAATAGAGCCAACACCTCCTCCGGCACCATTGATTAAGACATTCATGTCTTTTTCGATTTTGCCAAAATCTACCAATCCTTGCCAGGCTAGATTTGCAGCATGAGAAAGTGCTGTAGCCTCTTCAAAAGGGAGGTATTCAGGCTTTCTTACAATTGCGTTCTCATGGATTGCGACGTATTCGGCAAAGCTCCCAAAACCATGGGCAGAAATATCACCGTAGACAGCATCTCCGACCTTGAACTTTGTCACTTCATCTCCACAGGATTCAATTACTCCTGAAAGCTCCATACCGGGGATGGGATGTTTTGGTTTAAATAAACCAAAGAGGAGTCGGTAGAGTTTAGGTTCACCTCTTACCATACTCCAGTCGTAATCATTTACAGCACTGAAGTGTACCTTGATTAAAACCTCATTAGATTTCGGGGTGGGCTTTTCCACTTCTCTTAGCTGTAGCTTAGAAGTGGGGCCATAGGAATTACAAACGATTGCTTTCACAAATTGGTCGGTTAAGTTGACCAATTTAGGACGTTTGAGTTTACCAAAGAGTTACAATTGATCAAACTTCCTTGTCCATCAAATCTGTCACTACATGATAGCGAGGGTCATCGATGGATGATACGATCATATGTTCAAATTCAGGGCTGGCTTTATGGAGCAATGTTTTACACTCAGGGCTTAAGTGAACGAGCTTGACTCGCTTGCCATATTCTTTGTATTTCTGCTCCAGAGCATAGATGGCTTCAATGCCTGAATGATCACTCACCCTGGATTCCATGAAGTCTAGTTCGATAACCTCTGGATCATTGGCTGCATCGAATTTATTATTGAAAGCCTGCACCGACCCAAAGAAAAGTGGACCCCAGATTTCATACACTTTCGTGCCATCTTCTTTCATGAATTTCCGTGCACGAATCATCGTCGCATTTTGCCATGCAAAAACCAACGCAGACATAATAACCCCTACAATTACGGCGATAGCCAGGTCCTGCCATACGGTGATCGCTGAAACGGTTACCAAAACAATGGCATCTGCTAAAGGAATTTTATTGATGATGCGGAAGCTACTCCATGCGAATGTGCCAATCACCACCATGAACATAACTCCAACAAGCGCAGCGATCGGAATCTGCTCAATCAGTGGAGCAGCAAACAGGATGAAACATAGTAGCGCTACTGCTGCTGTGATACTGGAAAGACGACCTCTTCCTCCGGAACTCACATTGATGATAGACTGCCCAATCATCGCGCATCCTCCCATTCCACCGAAGAGTCCGTTCAGGATATTCGCTCCACCTTGAGCCACACATTCACGGTTTCCGCTACCACGGGTCTCGGTCATTTCATCGATGAGGTTTAGGGTCATGAGTGATTCGATCAACCCAACTGCGGCTAAAAGAAAAGCAGTGGAGATAATCAATCCCCAATGACCATTGAGGGTATCGAGTAAGCCGAAAATTTGAACCTGGAAACTAGGTAGACTTCCTTCCAGTCCGTTACCACCACCTTCTTTTATAAATGATCCTACTGTGCTCACATCCAGCCCTCCGAAAATCGTGATACAGGCTACTACTGCAATTCCGACTAATGCAGAAGGTATTTTTTTGGTGAGCTTTGGTAACAGAAACATGATTGCCATGGTAAGACCCACCAACCCAAGCATGATAAACAGGTCATTTCCCTGCATCCATTGATATTCGCCGTTCACTCGTTCTTTGAAAAGACCTAGCTGGGATAAGAAGATGACAATGGCCAATCCGTTTACAAAGCCCATCATCACCGAGTGAGGGATAAGTCGTACGAATTTTCCGAGGCGCAATACTCCTGCCATTGCCTGAATAACACCGACAATAAGTAGGGTGATGAATAGCCATTGCAACCCAAGGTTTTCAACGGGGTTAGATAAAGTCATTCCTACTTCATTTCCTTTCTGGATCATGTGCACCATCACAACGGCCATGGCACCAGTAGCCCCCGAGATCATCCCTGGTCTGCCCCCAAACATCGAGGTAACGATCCCCATCATAAATGCTCCATACAGTCCGACCATTGGGTCAATGCCCGCCACAAAGGCAAAGGCTACTGCTTCCGGTACCAGCGCAAGCGCTACGGTAAGTCCGGAAAGGATGTCATTTTTAGGATTAAAGGTGAAGTTTCGAAATAATCTTTTCATATGCGATCTCAAATGAGCGCGCAAAGATAGAATATTCGGGGAGGGTGTGTAAGGATGGGGAGATTATTTAATGCTTTGTATGGCGCATTCAAAGTCTGCCTTTACTTTCTTGCTTTTCAATCGATTGTAACTGCTTATAGTAAGCTTCAATTCTGGCATGCGCAGTGCCGTCTATCAATAAGATAACGATCATCATAGCTATAGTAGTGATACCAATTGCCCGCCAGGTTGGCGTGTTCATAAAAATAATGAGCAAAGCAGCTACAACGATAATCATTGGAACAACCTTGAAAACCACTGTATATTCTTTTAAAGTACTTTCTGCACGAGCTATTTCTGATGCTACGAACGCTGGGGCATCCTCATTATACGCTTTTTCAAATTGCTTGATTCTGACCTTATTGGTGTAAAATAAACCTAACCCAATGGTCATCAATAATCCTCCTGCTACCAGTAGTAGGATAATGTAAGCCTTGGCTAATTCGGTTTTACCGAGCTGCCAAAACCCAGCGCTTGCTGCTAAAAACAGAATGGCGAAAATGATGAAGAATCGGGTGGAGAAAACTTCCGCTTTAGCCCACTCGGTGGCTGCTTTTAATATGTCCATGTCTTATGTATTTAAAATCCTGTTGAAGGTTGATTGTTTGTGTTGAAATCGTTTATTGTTTGTTTAAAATTAAGATTGGGGGACTGATATGTTTGAGCAGTATTAGAATCATCTTAATCTAGTGAGTGCTTTTATGATCCTTCTTGCTCTTTTAGTATCTTGACAATCCGATTGTTTATAATTTCTGACAAGTTCCAATTGTAAAGTTTAGGATCGGTTGTGCTGTAGAATTCAATAATTACAGCATCCAGGTCTTCGTGATATTCTGCGAAGCTTTGATATCCAGGAACCCAACCGGCATGTTTATACTCATAAATGGAAGAATATATTTCCTGTTCACCGGGTTTAAACAATGAACCATCGTTCAATGCCCGTAGGAATATACCTACGTCTTCAGCTGTGGCCAACATGCCATGATCGTCTGTCTTCAGATCAAAAGGATGTCCAACATGATAGCCACTCATCACATCATCGATATTCACTTCACTTAATGAACTAAAAGTATTGTTCAGATTAAGTGGAGTCAGAATTTCTTCTTGAATGAATTGGAAGTTATCATATCCAAGTTCTTCATCCATGATTTTGCTAAGCAAAAGGTAATTCGTGTTGCAGTATTCATAGTCTTTGCCAGGTTCAAAGTTGGCCGGCATGTCCAGAATCAATGCAAGACTTTCTTCATAAGACTGAGTCGGAGCTGCCCAGAAATTTGGGGTGTCAGTGAAATTGGGGATGCCGCTCCGGTGCTGTACCATCAATCTCAGGGTGATTTTTTCGGCGTTTTCAATTCTTCCTACAAGCTCAGGCAAATAGTCAGGAATGGTTTTATCTAATGAAAGTCGTCCGTCACTTACCAACTTTGTGACAGCCACAGCAACATATAGTTTGCTTATGCTAGCAAGCTTGAATAGAGCTTGAGGTTTAGCTGGTATTCTCATCTCTCGATCGTGCCATCCTGAAGCAAAATACTTAGGGGGTTGACCTGCTTGATCGACATAGACAACCACTCCATCAAACCCATGTTCGATGGCTTCATCCAACTGTTCCTGAACCGTATTTGGTAGTGGAAGTATCCATGCTTTTACCAAAAGCCATGGCACGAAGTACAAAGATCCGATCGATGCGGTAATAAGTCCTATTTTAAGTATTCGTTTTGTTTGCTTATTGGGCATAGTAATAGGCTAAATTACAATTTAAACAACTTCCATGCTGGATGTTTAATTGCATTGGCAAACACCCCAAAAACCGTACTCCCACTATCGGTCATAGAGGCATAAATAGCTCCAGCTTCATACATTTCCTTTTTAATTTGGGCTATCTCAGAGTATTTAGGAAAAATAGAAGCTTCAAAGTCATTTTCAAGCGTGTCTCTCCATAGGCTAATAGGAGAAGCAGTCAAAAGTTCAGTCAGTTTGGAGCCAATAGTTTCCTTCTCAAGTTCACGGGAAATCTTGATCTTCTGTTCACCAGGCAAGTTCTTTAACAGTTCGAGTATCTGAGAGAAAGAAAGGTTCATGTTCGCTTCCATAGGTGTTATGAAAAAGTAGCACTATCTGTTATAATGGCGCAGCTGACAGTATAATGTAACGCGCACAAGCCGTGCAGATCTCAAATTCAACGTTGTTCATGACGTTCAAAAGGAAAGTCTTTGAGAATTATAAACGTAGTAGTACCTGATCTACTCTTTTTAAATACTTTTCTCAAGTCTTGCCCATATCTCCTCCAGCCAATCCTTGTGTTCCGGCTTCATCAGTGAGGAGCGAAGACAAATGAGGTACTCTGCATCAATTTCAAAATCGGGATTATTGAATTTGGCTGTAGGATACTTGTAAAGCGACAGGTACAAATGATTTTGTTCTGCTCGCTTGAATACTTCCTGTGCAGCCTTTGACATCTCACTTACTTTTTGCCCTTTCATCGCCCACACCACGATATCCGTTTCCGGCTTTACGATTGGAAAGAAATGATCACTTGTGTTCAGCTTTTCGTAGAATGAAAGGGCTGCATCTCTGGATTTCGCTAAATCAGCCGCAAACTTTCCGCCTTTGACCGGAGGCATCAATTGGTGTGTGGCCCAGAGTCCGACAGCAGAAGCTCCGGCTCTTGAACATTCCAAACTGATTTCACCTAAATGCAATTCTTCGGAAGTGAAATAGGTGTATGGAGAGTCATGAATGTAATACTGCGCCACTTCAGGATTTTTGAAAAGCACACAGCCACATCCGTATGGCTGTAATCCTTGTTTGTGAGGGTCAATGACGATACTGTCAACCTGATCCAGCAAAGCATATTTTTCACTCGTTGATGGATCCAGATTCTCCAGCAGTCTGAAATACCCTCCGTAAGCTGCATCGGCATGGATTCTGAAGTCGTACTTTTTCTGTAGGTCAACTATTTCAGGAAGCGGATCAACAGATCCCAACCCCGTGGTTCCCATGGTACAAACCACAGTACCTACATTGCCTTTTTTCAGCTTTTCTTCTAATGCATCTATGTCTATCCGTCCCTGGTGGTCAGTAGCTACTTTTTCAAACTTTAGCTTTAGTACCTCGGATATTCGCTCATGGGTGTAGTGCGCCTGATCAGAAGCCACAATGGTTTTGTCCGGATGAATGTTGCCGGCAATCCATAAAGCTTCCAGATTGGCCATGGTGCCACCTCCGGTTAGGTGTCCCAGGTGCTCGCTCCACCCAAACATCTTAGCCAAATCTTCAACAACTTCTTTTTCCATCGGAGAGCTTGCTTTGCTTCCATCCATGGCATGATTATTTGGATTGATCCACATGGCCATCATGTAAGCTGCTTTGGCAATCGGGTGAGGAGGTTTTAGCATTTGGCCTGCAAACAGCGGATGAAAATACGGGTAGTTGTCATGCATTTTTTCAGCAACTTTTAAGATCACCTCTTCCATCTTTTGGTAATCATAGGATGTATTAAAATCCGGTAAATCAAATCCCGATTCTAACTTTTCTATTGCCTTGGTGAGCAGTTGTATAGATTCTTTTTCTAGTTTCATTTCGTCAAAAGTTTGCGTCATTGCGAGCTTGCGAAGCGATCTAAAAAACAAGATTGCTCCATTCGTCCCTGCCTTTGTCGGCAGGCAGCTCATTCACAATGACGAGGTAAATTAATCCTCAATCCACTCCACTTTATTTTCAATCGGTTTCTTTTGGATAACCCGATCGGAAGGCTCACAATAGCCCATGTAAAAAAGGCCGATACACCTTTCGTTTTCTTTCATCGAAACATGCTCTCCTAAAAATTTGCAGAGGGCAGGACTGCTCCAGTATCCACCCAGATCATATTGATCAAGCGCAATCCAGATATTTTCAACTGCACACGCCACAGATGCAATTTCTTCCCATTCAGGCACGCGCTCTGCCGGATCCCGATGCAACACAATTGCCAACATAGCCCCGGCCATTGTCGGTTTGGATTTAATTTTTTCGTACTTGGCCGGAGAAAACGCTTCTTCAGGAGTGATTTCTTGATACTTTTTTGCCAAGAACTCTCCGAGTTTAGTTTTTGCTTCACCAGTGAAAACTTTGAACCTCCAGGGTTCCGTAAGTTTATGTGTAGGCGCATGATTAGCATTGAGGAGGAGCTCTTCCAGAATTTCTCTTGGTATAGGCTTATTGATATATTGCGCTGGATACACGGATCGCCGCTGGCGTATAATTTCGTTTATCTTACTCACTCTTGAATTATTTATAAATGGCGAAATCTAAAAACATCCTGATAACCGGCGCTTCAACCGGCATTGGTTATGACATGGCAAAGGTATTTGTTGCGAATGGTTATACCGTGTATGGAAGTGTAAGAAAACAGGAAGATGCGGATCGGCTGACGAACGAATTGGGTGAAAGCTTTCATTCGTTGCTGTTTGATGTCACTGATTATAATGCTATAGATAAAGCTGCAGAGCGATTGGAAAAAGAAATTGGTCATGAAGGACTTGGTGCGCTCATCAATAATGCCGGTATTGCTATAGGTGGGCCGCTCATGGATCTTGATGTCTCAGAATATAAGCATCAGTTTGATGTCAATGTATTTGGATTGATCAAAGTAACTCAGGCATTTCTGCCATTGCTAGGGGCAAAGGAAAACCATCCTTCAGAACCCGGAAGAATTATTCAAATTTCCTCTGTTGCCGGACGTCATGGGATGCCGTTTATGTCGCCTTATTCAGGATCCAAACATGCGCTAGAGGGAATCACTGAAAGTTTGAGGAAGGAGCTTATGATGTTTGGGATAGATGTGATTTTAATAGAACCAGGCCCAATTAAGACACCTATATGGCATAAAGGAGCCAACCAGGCCGAAGAAGAAAAATTTCAGAATTCTGTTTTCAATGCTCCACTGAAAAAGTTCCAAACCAAGTTTGTGGCCAATGCTGTAAAAAAAGCGTGGACTTCTGAGAGAGCAGCGAAAATTATATTTGATGCCTTCGAAAGCAAAAAGCCAAAAGTGCGATACCTCATCGTGCCTCAGAAATTCAAAAACTGGACACTCCCTCGATTGATGCCAACCCGGGTGGTAGACAAAGTCATTGCAAAAGCCATCGGATTGTTGAAATAGCATCGAAAAGAGGCTAGCTTTAATAAAAAATTAGCTCATAGCATGAAATTCGGAAGTGTCGACAATCCCGCTGAAATTGATTTTTCATTACCTGACGATCATCACGATACGGAGAAAGTATTAAAACAGGGAAGTGGTCTGAAACAGGTCTTTGTGGGTTGTGCAAAATGGAATAAGCAGGATTTAAAGAAATTCTATCCGCGTGGAACAAAGGACGAGCTCGCATATTATTCAACCCAGTTCAATTCGATCGAGCTTAATGCTACGTTTTATAACCACTTCAGTGTAGAGCAGATTGAAAAGTGGGTAGAAAAAACACCCGATAACTTCAAATTCTTTCCGAAAGTGCACCAGATGGTCAGTCATATCAAAAGACTGAACAATGTAGAAGAACCTATCGAGCGATATACAACTAACATTCGTGCATTCGGCGACAAACTGGGTATGTGTTTCCTTCAACTTCATGACAATTTCAAACCTCAAAACATGGAACGGCTGGTAACAGCTGTGGAGTATTGGCCAAAGGATATTCCGTTGGCGATCGAGCTCAGAAACACCGAATGGTTCAACGATGCTGAGGTAGCAAATGAAGTGTATGCATTATTTGAGCAGCACAACATTTCAAATATAGTAACTGATACAGCAGGCAGGAGAGACCTGCTACATATGAGGCTGACATCACCTTCTGTATTTGTGCGATATGTTGGAGCCAATCATGAAAGCGACTACTCTCGTCTGGATACCTGGATGGATCGCTTGAAGCAGTGGACTGATCTGGGGATGGAAAATCTCTACTTTTTCGTGCATCAGAATTTGGAAAAAGAATCACCTGTACTATCTGCTCATTTTATTCACAAGCTGAATAAAGAGTTTGGGCTTGATATCAACATTCCTGTTGGGCCGGATCAAGAAAGTTTGTTTTGAATAGAAAAGCCCTTATTTGAGAGCCAACTATTTTATCGTCCATCTCCACGCCTTTCTTTCCTTTTTTCTCTACGTACCTCTTGATTTTCTCTAACTTCTTTTTTGATGGCTTCTAATTCTGTTAATTGTTCATCATTCAAAATCTCTGCAACTTCTTTTTCTTGCTTCTCCATGATGGCCGCAAGAGCACGCATTTTATCACTCCTGGATTTGGACGTATCATTCCTGATTTCATCAAGTTGTGGTTTTGCATCTACTCTTAACTTTTTGAGATCTGAAATTTGAGCATCAGAAAGCTCCAATCGTTCTCTGTATTCCTCAATTTTAATTTCACGTTTTTCTCTTAATTCTTCCCGCTTGTCTTGTGCAAGAACAATAGTGCCGGCCACCAAGAGCCCAATAATCAATGCTATTTTTCTCATCTTCTAAAATTTTAATTTTCACATTAGATGATGAGAAGCGCAAAAGGTTTAATAAGTGATTAAAATTTTACTCGAACCTCAAGTGTTTGACGGACTCTCCTGAATTACTTAATTCCATCAGTGATTCGATCCCTATATCGAGATGATTCTCTACAAATTTAGCTGTAACCGATTGATCGCTTTTTGACGTTTTCACACCTTCAGGAGTCATTGGGTTGTCTGAGACAAGAAGTAGTGCACCTCGTGGAATTTTATTAGCAAACCCAACTGTGAAAAGCGTGGCTGTTTCCATATCAATTGCAGAAGCACGGATTTCTTTCAGGTAATTTTTAAAATCTGTATCATGCTCCCAGACTCTTCGGTTGGTCGTGAAAACAGACCCAGTCCAATAGTCAAATCCTTTAGCCTTAATTACGTGAGAGACGGAGCGTTGTAGTCTAAATGATGGCAGTGCTGGAATTTCCGGTGGCATGTAATCGTCTGAGGCTCCCTCACCCCGAATTGCTGCGATTGGAAGAATCAAATCACCCAATTTATTTTCACTTTTTAGCCCACCACATTTCCCAAGAAAAAGTACTGCTTTAGGCATAATTGCAGACAAAAGATCCATCACGGTAGCAGCCATGGCACTCCCCATTCCAAAATTGATTATGGTTATATCATCATGGGTGGCGGTTTGCATGGCTCGTTTGTTACCCTTGACCTTCACATTGAATTTCTCAGCAAAAAGGTCAACATAATTCTGGAAGTTGGTGAGGAGGATATATCTACCAAATTCATCAAGTTCGGTACCAGTGTATCTGGGTAGCCAATCGTCTACAATTTCATTTTTCGTTTTCATAAGATGCAAAAATACAATAAGCCCTATAAGGCTAGATTCAATTTGATCGTATATGATTAAATTACTTATGCTCACGTATCTGTTATGAAAATATTTTTTACTTGTTTCATAGGATTATTGGCTTTCAATGCCATCAGCCAGGATGATAAGCTTGTGGCTGCAGGAGTGCTGCCATATACAGTCATGGACGATACGGTTTATTTGCTGCTGGGCTATGATGAAGATAAACCCGGTTGGACCGATTTTGGGGGCAGAAGAGAGTTAGTAGGAACCTTGGATAATGACCTAAGAATGGAAACCCCCCAAGAAATTGCAATTAGGGAATTTTTTGAAGAGTGCAGAATGGTTTATGAGAAGGAAGATATAAATCTCAATTTCAGGCCGGAAGCATACATTGAAGCAGTGAATGGTATTTATCGTAGTTATGTCGTTAATATTCCTTATAAACCACGTGAGGAGATTAGACAATCATTAATTCCAGTTGATGAAAAGTTTGAGATATTTAATGAAAAAGCAGATTTCTATTGGATTTCGCTGGATGAGTTAAAGACAGTGATTCGTTCAGGAAGCAATAAACTCCCAAATTCTCCTAATCAAGGGGTTATTTACAAACACTTTTACAACACTTTAAATAAGGTCTTACAAGATGACCAGGTGGATTATTTATTTGTGAAGAAGTAGTCTAAATCTGTAATAGACGGATGACTACCTAATTTGATATCCAATCTTAAGTGAGGCGCCAAAATTCTGAGGTACATCTCTTTCCGCTTCATAATACCAGTTTCTTCTGTTTGTTCGATAAATACTTGCTTCAATGCTGAAATTTTTCACAAATCGCAGGTAGTCAAAACCTGTAAGAAAACTACCGTCATTGGGTTGATTAAATGCAGGCGTGACGCTGGATACCAAATAGTCATCATTAAATCTTATTCGATCAATATTAAAAGCAAACCTTCCTTTAGGAGTGTACAGCTGAAATTTAAAATGATTTGCATTGGAGCCAGGACCAACATAAGCGCCCATGAGTTGTCCGTTGTGAGTGTAGCCATTTTCTACCTGGCTATGAACATAATAGGTTGCATGACCAGCTGCGACGTTTGATAATTTAATTTTATTGAGCTTTGTATGCTCGAAAACGACCCTGAAAATGTTTCCATTGTTCAGGTCAAATGATTTTACAAACCCCATCGTTACTGCTCTTGTACGATCTGGTTGTTCAAAAAAATCAATAATCACACCCGGATAATCATTTTTGGCAAATTCAAGAAATGTTTCGAATCCGTACTCTTTAAACTTCCAACTCACAGTTAGTGACAACATTTGATCATAGTCATCATTTGGAAGGTCGGGATTACTGATTTGGCCCCATACAGAAGCGAATAAATCAATCGGCTTTAGGTCTCCATCAAACATGTCTCTATAAAGTACCCTATTGATCCCAAGACTTAGACCTTCCACAAAGCTGGGTTGAAATCCAAACACTGCGCCGGTAAGGTAGCGTTGATCATTGGCTTCATCTTCATCGAAATATTCAGATTCATCCATCAAGCCCCAAAATATTTTAAACTCAAACTTTCCAAATTTGGTGTCTACAGGCTTATCTGTGCCGATATCTAAATGTGGTACACCAGCGGCGTTGTTGGACATGATGATGGGGACAACCTGAGCAGGGCCCCAAATCATTGACTGTGTTGATAAGCCGAGTGATACCTTTTTGTAGTGAAGTCTAATTTCAGATTGACCAAGACTAAATTCATTTATACTTTGGTCTCCATATCTCAGAACCCAATCTATTTTCCTTTCAAAAGGGTAGGAGTATTGATTTTTTGAAAAGGGTGAAGGTGCAATGTAGAAATCCTTGTTTTGAGCGTGGTATACTACAGGTGCGAATGTAAAAGAGAGCATGCCCTTCCTACCTCTAAAACCAAAATTGAGTGAGCTATTGAACCCCTTGCCTTCCCAAACTGCTCCGTCATTATAGCTGTTTGGCACATCACTTATATACCCCAATTTCATGTAAGGATCCAAAACCTTTATGTAGTCATCACCTTTATCTGAAAGATCGAATCGTCCATCCCACAAGTCCCAACTCAATGCCGAATCCGTAGCATATGTATTTATAATAGCCGGATGATAAGTGATTGGATCCGCTAATTCAGGATTTTTTATCCTCAAAATCTCATAATATTCATTGAGGTGATAGCCGGGAAACAAAACCTGTGCATCTAGTTTAGCACCAGTCAATACAATAAGTAGGGTTGGGAAGAGTTTTTTAAAATTCATTTGAATTAGTCTTTCGTATGCAAAAGTAGGGTCTATTTTCGGATGAGATTGATGCCTTGGTAAAATGGTAGATTTTTTAATAAATGTTAATAGGAGGAACGAATATATTTAACGAAAGAATATACCCACATACTGAGAAAAATCTACTTCGATGTGTTTAAATAGCTGCTAATTATTTATCAGAAAAGTTAGTTTTGAGCCAAATCAAACCCTGACCTAATTATATGAATTCAAATAAAGCTTCCGGGCTTAAAAAAGCTCTGAAGAGGGCATTTTCAATCTACACAGGTATTGTTTTTTTTCTTGTTTTCATCACACTACTACCTCTATTTTTTCTATTTGTGATAACTGGAAAAAAAAGGCATGGGTTGATCTTAACCAGGCACTTTACTACTATCTTTTACTTCCTGATTGGGATGAAAATTGTCATAGAAAATAAACATCTCTTAGATAAAAAGAGCAATTATATCTACTGTCCAAACCACTTCTCTTTCATGGATATCACCATCATGACACAGATGCCGATAGCTGCTAAGTTTGTGGGCAAAGAGTCGCTTTCAAAGATTCCAGGATTTGGTTATTACTTTAGAAAATTTCATATCATGGTGGATCGGGATAGTTTACGAAGTAGGTACAAGGCTTTCAAAGAAAGTATTGAAGCACTACAAAAAGGATTCTCTTTGACTGTATTTCCAGAGGGAGGAATCAATGTAACTCATAGCAAAGACCTGAGTGAGTTCAAGGAAGGCCCTTTTCGAATGGCCCTAGAGACAGGCGTTCATCTGGTGCCTATTACCATAGCCGACAATTGGCGAATACTTCCTGACGATGGAAATTTTATGGTTAATTGGAGGAGAAAAAGTCGAGTGATCATTCATGAACCAATCGATCCTTCAAAGTACAGTTTAGGTACATTAAAAGAATTTCAAGCTGAAGTAAAGAGTGTAATTCAAACGGAGTTAGATAGCAGAAATGACTCTAGAGCTTGTATAAAAATCAGAAAGGCCAAAAAGGTGGGGAGTCGGAAAGAACTGAGTGTTTAAGAATATTCCAATGAATAATTTTCGCGCAAGGGTAGGGTGACTAGTTGGATTGCATAAGAAGGATTGCCCATACACACAAGGCAATCACCAACCTTCACGCCTTCGGTTTCAATACCCTCTGGCTCGGGTTCTCATCCATTTCATTCAATAAAAAAAGCTGCACTGGGCAGCTTTTAAAGTGGAGTCGGAGGGATTCGAACCCTCGTCCAGCAAAGGAAACCATAGACCTTCTACATGCTTAGTTATTCTTTTAATCTCGAATCCCAGGCTGGTGAATAACTACCTACCTGGAAAACCAGTTGCTTTATTTCATACTGACGTTGCAACAACCGTCAGTACTATTCCTTATGTTCGACACCCCAGTTCCTCGCCCTAAGGACAAAAGCGTGGTAGGATGTGACAGGGGGAACCTATGTGGCTCAACCCTAAATAAACTCTACTTTAATTTGAGATTATGCTGCCATAGCGTAGTTAGACTCGCCAATTACAATTTTGAGCGCATTTATCAAGGATGTACACTCCCCACCCTGCATGCTAGCATATGCTTTGCACTTCCTGTCGATTCCGGTCGACCCCATTAATATCAATGAACAATAATTCAAAGGTACGTTCCTTTGTGGGAGAATAAGACAATTGAATTTATGAAAAGGTTCAATCCTTTTTTAAAGAAATTTTTCCTCAGAATGGGAAGCATCATTTAACTTGCCAGCAGATGGAGAATTTTGTGGTATCGGCGCGAAAGTACAGGCCTCTCGGTTTCGAAGAGGTAGTGGGGCAGGAGCATATTACCACTACACTGAAAAATGCAATCAAATCCAATCATCTGGGTCAGGCATTGCTGTTTTGTGGTCCTCGGGGAGTGGGTAAAACCACATGTGCTCGAATTCTGGCCAAAACCATCAATGAATTTGAAAGTGAATCCGGTGACAGCACAAACAACTTCAACATCTTCGAGCTGGATGCTGCATCGAACAACTCAGTCGAGGATATTCGAAACCTGATTGATCAGGTAAGGTATCCACCACAGCAAGGAAAGTATAAAGTGTACATCATCGATGAGGTTCACATGCTTTCTACTCAGGCTTTCAACGCCTTTTTGAAGACGCTAGAAGAACCACCGGAGTATGCCATTTTCATTCTGGCAACTACGGAAAAGCATAAGGTGATTCCTACCATTCTGTCCAGATGTCAGATTTATGACTTCAATCGAATTGAAGTAGCCGATATCGTGAAGCAATTAGAGAAAATAGCTTCCAGTGAAAAAGTGGATGCTGAGAAAGAAGCACTTCACCTGATAGCCCAAAAGGCAGATGGTGCATTAAGAGATGCACTTTCGATCTTCGATTTGATCACGACCTTTTCATCTGATGGAAAGATTACGTATCAGGATACGATCAAGAATTTACACATCCTTGATTACGATTACTACTTCAAGTTGGTCGATGATCTTTTGGCTCAAAATATGTCCGGTGCACTGTTGTTGTTTGATGAGATTCTGAGAAACGGATTTGATGGGAATAACTTCTTAAATGGCTTCCAACAGCACCTCAGAAACCTACTTATTTCTAAAGATGATCAGACGATCACTTTACTGGAAGTGACCGACAACCTGAAGACTAAATATGGTGAACAGGCAGCCAACTGCAGCCCGTCATTTCTACTGTCAGCTTTAAACATCTCCAATCAGTTTGAGTTGAATTTCAAGCAAAGTAAAAATCAGCGCTTGCATGTAGAGCTTTGCCTCATGAAACTGGCCCATTTGACCAATGCGCTAACACTTAGCTCCTCTGACAATGGAGCAAAAAAAAAAGGTCTCACAGTGACGACTTAGCAGAAAAGCCGGCAGAAAAACCAACTCCACAAAAGGAAGAAAAGGAAGCTCCTATAGAGAGAGAGGAAGACATCCCACCACCTCCAACAGAGGAACAAGCTCCACACTTTAGCGAATCAGAATCTGCTACTGTTGCACCAAAACCAAAATCAAGTCCGGTAGTAAAACCTTCGGAATCCGGTAAACCAAAAGAGACGCCTAGCATCTTCGGGAAGAAGAAATCCAAAGAAGTTGCCAACGATGCTTCTCCGGTGACTGCCAAAAAGGAAACAGACTTCACGCAGGAGGATTTGGAAAGGATTTGGAAAGGGTTTGCTGATCAGAAACCGGATGCTGGAGACACAGAGCGTTTGGTGCTCAGTAAGTCAGTCAAAAAAGGAGAAAATCACAGCATAATCATTATGCTTGGTAGCCAGCTGGAGGTAAGCTTTCTGGAGAAATTCGACACGGAGCTAGTGCAGTTTTTAAGAAATGAACTTAAAAACGATCACATTGTCATTCGTACAGAGATAGCAGAGATCAAAGACGAGAAAAAGCTTTACACAAGCACAGACATTTTTGATTACATGGTGAAGCAGAATCCTGATTTGAAAGATCTTAAAGATCGGTTAGGACTGGATTTTGATTACTGATTATAAACCTTCAATTCCTGACCTACATTCAGGTCGAATCCATTGAGACTATTCAAGTCCACAACCTCATCTACAGTCATGCCATACTTCCGGGAAATAGCATAAACAGTCTCGCCCGGTTGAACTGTGTGATTAATAATGTTTTTACCTTCAGATGATTCTTCAATCGGTGCTTTTACCTGGATGTTTTGACCGATGCTAATCGCATCAGGGTTAGGCAATTCGTTCCATCGAAGCAGATCATCCATTGTCACTTCATACAATCTGGAAATACTCCAAAGCGTCTCACCAGCCGCTATGGTGTGGATTTTTACCTTATTCAATCGTTCTTCCTTCGTGTCGACAACCGGGACTATGATGTCTGGCACCTCTTCCTCAATAACTTCCTCCTCAGCAGGTTCTGCGCTCACGTCATTGATCATTACAGTATCATTAATATTATTCGTTGAGGCTGTTGCTTTAGCAACTGGTTTGGTAATGACGGGCTTGCTCAATTCATGATAGGCTATCGGTTCGCTGGAAGGCCTGTTTTTGTCCATCCAAAGCACCCGTCCTGGCTTCAGTTCATCTATGATACTCATCCGGTTTCGCTTGGCGAGCTTGGAAAGCCGAATGCCGTATTGCTGAGAAATTTCCCACAACGACTCATCAGATTTAGCAACATGAAATCCGATTTTCGCCTTTCCTTTCTTCTTTTTGATGTAGTAAAATTCGTTCGGAATGATCTTATCTGACTCATCCATGTCATTATACTTCCTGAACCGCTTTTCAGAAATTCCAGCCCTGGCTGACACGCTATGAACGTCATCACTTTCCCTGGCTAATATTGATGGGATTCCATTTAGAGGAATAATGGTTGACTTATTCGCTTCTGTGATACCAGGCTTAAGCTCGGATGGATACACCTTTTTTTGAGGTGTTGAGATTTTATTTCTTTTAGTATCGTTTTGCGCAATAGCTCTTTTTGGCGGAGTGCCCTGGCGGGGAATGAGCACACTATAGGTTTTATCTTTTGGGACATCTCCTCGCTTCAGCCATTTATTATATTTCTCAAGTTCTGCCAGATCAACTTTTTCTTCCCTTGCAATTTGGTTTAAGCTTTTCCCACCTGCGTTCGTCAGTTCATCCAGCCAGATACCTTCAGAATGTGGTCTACCGACAGCCGGGGTAAAGGCAACAACATGCGCAATGAATTTCTTTACATACCAATGTGTCTGGTTATTGATGGTCATTCGTTTGGCGCCAAGATTTGAGTTATCTACATACTTCTGCGCCCCGCCTCGCCCCGTATTGTAGGCCATCACCGAATACACCCAGTTTTTCAGGAAGTAGTTGTGACTATTCAGATACTTGGCTGATCCTCTTGATGCAGAAACGATATTCAAACGCTCATCCACATTTCGATCTACAGTTAGCCCCACTTCTCGAGCGGTAAAATCTTTGAATTGCCAGAACCCAACAGCATTGGCTGACGACACAGCATCAGAAATCAGCGCACTTTCCTGTATAGCTAGGAATTTAATTTCATCAGGAATGTTTGCATCTCCATGCTCTCGTTCGATGATCGGGAAGTAAAGATTCATGCGATCTACCAGGATGTTGAAGTAGGTCTGGCTTTGCGTGAGTCGATCTACATCTTTTTGAATCTGTCTTCTGGTGGATTCATTGATCGATAATCTTAAATCCCCTAACATCATCTCGCTCGGAACGGTCTGGGCTAACACACCAGTTGTAGTGAGTAAAAACAAGAGGAGACTTGTAACTTGTATCTTAAAGCTTGTAGCTAATCGCATCATAATTTTCTCAATATCATCAACCCATCACGAATAGGGAATAAAACGTTTTGTACCCGAGAGTCAGTATGCATCTTTTGATTGAACGCGCGAATGGCCTCCGTGTCCTTATCGCTCTTCGATTTATCAAATACCTTACCACTCCAAAGCACATTATCAGCAATGATAAAACCTCCCTTGTTGACGTTATTTATTACCAGATCAAAGTAATTGGAGTAGTTTTCTTTATCCGCATCAATAAATACAAGATCCCATTTTTCCTTCAGTGCGGGAATTATATCCAAGGCATTTCCAACGTGAAGATCGATTTGACCTGACCTTTCGGATTGATCAAAGTAGCCTTTGGTACGCATGGCCAACTCTTCATTATTGTCAATGGTGATTAGCTTTCCTTCCGCTTGCATTCCTTCGGCCATGCATAAAGCAGCGTATCCGGTATAAGTACCTATCTCGAGAATGTTTTTTGGGCGAATCATGTGGGAAAGCATCGATAATACTCGTCCCTGGAGATGTCCGGAGAGCATGCGGGGTTTTAAAACATGGAGGTGAGTTTCCCTGTTGATCTGCTGAAGCAAATCAGATTCAGGCTCGGAGTGATCTTCTACATATTTTTGAAGATCTTCAGACAGAAATTCCATGAACGTAAAGATAAGGAATTACTTTTTTGAAAGACTATTTTTCAGCTTCTGCAAAAAGCTCAAATCCTCGTGATCCCTGGCTTTAGATCGTTCTTTTAATGCAGCTTGTTTAAGTATTATTAAATCATCTAAATCAACCACATTTATATCAATACCATCAACTTCCCGAATCATTTTACGGTTAAACGCATACGCAAAATCAAAACTTCCAACCGTTTTTAATATTTCAATTCTTAAGGGAGGATCGCCAATTCCAACCATTCTTGGAACAAGAAACATCTCTTTTTCTAATTCTTTTCTTGCAATTCCATAATCTACACATGCATCAATCATTCGTTTTGCATTTTGATCGGTTGCATGGATGAAAATGTCCAGATCATTTGTCCCTCTAATGTGCCCATATGCACCCATTGCGTAACCACCTATGAGTAAATACTCAACTTTGTGATTGTTAAGGGAATTAATAAAGTCTTTATAATGAGATGGGAACTGGTTGTTAGTGCTCATCTTCTTCGGAAAAGTAAATTTTTCGAGAGTTTGGGGGATTCATTATATCCACACCTGCCATCGCACATAGGGCAGCAATAGATTTGAAATATTGCTTCAAATTATCACCTAATGGACGTTTTAGTGCTTCTTCTACTTCTATTTCAATCAGATCTTCATCAGATTCAATATATGCTATTGAACGAGTTTTCATACAAGTAAAGATAATTACTATTCCGGCAGATATGCCAATGAACTCATCTGATCTATTGGGAAATATCGCTGAGATAGAGCTTGAATATCCTCAGCAGTAATGGCGTCAATCTTTTTAAACACACTGTCGATATCTGGCACTTTGTTCAAATCCAGTTGACTTTTGGCCATCATCAGCATGGTGGCATTCTTATTTTCTTCAGATAAAGCCATCTGGCCTTTGATCTGATTTTTTGCTTTATGAAGCTGCATGTTCCCCAAAGGTTTTGACTTCAGGAGTTCGATTTCTTTCAGGATAATGCGTTGACTTTTCTTTAAGTTTTTCGGGTCGGTAGCAAAGAAGATGCTGAATTGGCCGATCTCCAGATAAGGTGCATAGCTGGCGTCCACTCCATAAACCAGCCCGTGTTTTTCTCTAAGTGAGAGATTAAGTCTGGAACTCATACTAGGACCACCAAGCAGATTCACCACAAAAAAGAAGGGGATTCTGTTTTCGTCTTTGATGCTCAATGAAGGCATTCCCATGGCGATGTGCGCCTGTGAAATAGATTTTTTGACTTCCTTTCGGGTAGGTTGATATCCTGAAAACCAGTTTCTTTCCGGCGTATGATTTTTATGTGGAATCTGTTCCAGATACTTGGTTGCCAAACGCTGAATTTTCTTCGCAGAATAATTTCCAACGCTGGAGAGAATAATTTTTTCTGTATTCAGATTTCGATCTAAAAAACTTCGAAAGTCACCTTGTTTGAAGGAATTAACAGTTTGTTCAGTACCAAGGATATTTCTTCCTAGCGCATGATTTGGAAATAGCTGCTCATCAAAATCGTCCTGAATCGAATCTTCCGGAGTGTCCCGATACATGCTCATCTCCTCCAGAATAACCTGTCGTTCTTTTTCGATCTGCTTTTCAGGGAAGGTGGAATTAAACGTGATGTCGCAAAGCAACTCGACTGCTTTATCTAGGTGAATGTCTAGCAGGGAGGCGTAGAAACAGATTTTCTCTTTCGTGGTGTATGCATTTAATTCACCACCTAATGATTCCAGTCGATTGATAATATGGTATGAGCTGCGCTTGTTGGTGCCTTTGAACACCATATGTTCCAGGAAGTGTGCTAATCCCTGCTCTTCAAGGCTTTCATCCCGACTGCCAATGTCCAGCATAATGCCCACATGGGCGATTTTGGTGTGGTTGACTTCCTTATGGATTATCCGAATTCCATTCGATAACTCTATCAGCTCGTATTCCTTCTTGCTCATTGGAGCGCAAAGTTAGGACTAAGTACACTAACCACCCCAACCCCTCCTTTAAAAGGAGGGGAGTTACATGCTTTGTTATATTTTTAAGAATGTGATCCACAATAGGAAATACTTAAAGCAGACGAGGAAGGATTTAAGAAATAACCTAACTCCGACCGAGGCTACTCTTTGGAAAGCATTACAGCGAAAACAATTAAAGGGTAGGAAATTCAGAAGGCAGCATAGTATTGGCAACTTCATAGTTGATTTCTATTGCCCATCAGAGAAATTAATTATAGAACTTGATGGTGCTCACCATTTCACAAGTGCTGGGTATGAAAATGATCTTGAGCGAGATAAAACCCTTACGGAAATGGGTTTTAAGATTTTGAGATTTGAGAATCAAGATGTCTTTGATTCTCTTGAAAGAGTACTCGATACTATTAGCTCCAACTTCAGCTTCCCTCCTTCAAAAGGAGGGATACAGGGAGGTTGTTAAATACTTTTCAACTTATTCTGTAAATACACCTTCTCCCGTTCATTCTTCGTCAAGTCAATAGCTCGTGCCAGCGCTTTTTTTGCTTCAAGTATCTCACCCATATTTTGCAGAATCTGGCTTTTGATTGCGTAGAATAGGTAATACTCATCAAAGAAATTGGTTTCTTCTAATTCTTCAATTTCGGAATAAGCAAGCATGGGGCCGTGCACTTTTTCCATGGGAATGATACGGTTTAGGCGAACGATCGGAGTTGGCGTTAGCTGGAGTTGTAGGTCATACAGCCTAAGAATTTCATTCCAATTCGTGTCCTCAAAAGTGGGAGCCTGACAGTGAACAGCACTAATGGCAGCCTGAAGGATGTATTCATTTACTTCAGGGCTATCAGATGCGTGCTCCAGATGAATGAGTCCCTGAGAAATTAGGTTTTGATCCCATTTGGATCTGTCCTGATCTTCAAGGGTGATAATATCTCCATGCTCATCTACACGAGCGTCAAAACGGGAAGCATGGAAATGCATCAATGCCATAAGAGAGTTGGTTGTTGGAGTATTGCAAATTTCACTTTCCAGTAAAACCCGATTCAGACGAATGGCATCATCACACAATTCCTTTCGAATGAGTTGATCACCTTCAGCAGATTTATAACCTTCGTTAAAAAGCAGGTAGATAATTTTAAGAACCATCTCCAATCGCTTCTCAATTTCATGTGCCGGGGGCAAGTGGAGCTTTATTTCATCCTGTTTGAATTTCTTTTTTGCTCGTGTGTATGCTTTAGCTACTGTTTCCTCCTTTTTGAGCAGGGAGCTTGATATCTCACGAATGGATAGACCACCTAGAATTTTGAGGGTAAGAATGATTTGATATTCCTGGCTGAGTGAAGGGTGACAACACGCAAACATCATTCGTACCATGTCGTCATTGATGGACTCAAAGGATAGATTTTCTTTCATTTCTACTGCACTTTCCGGTACTTCCTGATGACTTGTTTTCTGATCCCTTCTCAGGACATCAATCATTTTATTTCGGGCAACCCGAAGAATCCAGCCAGTGGGATTGTCAGGTATTTGTGAATATGGCCAGGTTTGCATCGCTTTGATTAGGGCTTCCTGGACACTGTCCTCCGCCAGTTCCAGATTAGACGCACCGAATTTGCTGGTAAGGTGTGATACTGCCTTACCATATTCCGTTCTGAAGAAGTGGTCGACGAGCTGAGAGGTTTTCATTGCGTAAGAAAAGTAATGGGTGTCATCTTGAGTCTGTCGAAAGATAAACACCCTTCGACAAGATGTTGAGTTGTAATATTTAATCTTACGTCACTTCGAACAAAGTGAGAAGTCCCCGTGAAGGAGATTTCTCACCTTGCCTGCCTGCTAGCCGGGCAGGCTCGAAATGACGCTTTAATTACATCCCCATATCTGTAATGATCTCCCTCACCTCAGTAGTGCCACCAAATTCGAAGATGGGGCAGTCCTTGGATAGTTCTACCGCATGATCCAAATCCTTAGCATCCAGGTGCACATAGCCGCCAACGATTTCTTTTCCCTCTGTGAATGGTCCGTCGGTAACTACCTTGCCTCCGGAACCCACCACCTTACCTTCTTGCTGAAGTGGGTAACCTTCTGCTTTTACTTTAGCCATCCATTCGCCCCATCGCTGCATGTGGGCTTGCATCTGCTCAGGTGATTGATCAGCATAGCCTTCATCACCTCCTCGGAATACGTACAAATACTTTTTCATAGTGTCATTGAGTTTTAGTTAAGATAAATATTTCTCTTAAGACGAGTTGACGAATTTGAAATGGACAATGAACAATTGGAAAATCCAAATTCTAATTTTAGAGATTAGAAGAGATAACTTTACACCATGAACCTATCAGAAATCTTCGATATTGATCCGGAAATCTTGAATTACATCGTGATTCCGATCCTTATTTTTGTGGCTCGAGTGTGTGATGTGTCCATCAATACACTTCGAATCATTTTCATGCTTCAGAGCCGGAAATATGTAGCTACCATTATGGGTTTCTTCGAAGCTTCCATCTGGTTGCTTGCCATTAGTCAGATTTTTCAGAATCTGGGAAGCTGGCAAACTTTTCTGGCGTATGCCTTGGGGTATGCATCCGGGATTTTTGTAGGAATGATGATCGAAGAGCGACTGGCCATTGGTAATGTGGTTGTGAGGGTGATAACAGGAAAACCGGCCGACGAGCTCATTACTTTCTTTAAGGAACAGAACATGCGCTTTACCAATCTGGAGGCCACCTCCGGGGATGGGCCAGTGAATGTATTGTTTACCGTTATTAAGCGGGAGCGTTTACCGAACACCGTTGGGGCAATTAGAAAATACAATCCACAGGCACTCTATACGGTTGAAGGGGTAAAGAAAGTGAGTGATGGCGAAGTGATGGATGATAAAGGGTTTTCCAGGAGGATCTTTAAGAGGATGGGGTAAGAAATTATTCTTTCCAAACGATCTCCAAACTACCCCCCTCCCAAATTACAGTTGAGGATGTGGCATCTTCTCTTCGCTTGATTTTGATCCTGCTTTCACTCGTTCTGATCGTTTCTTTTTTCAGCACCTTCCAGCCGACTTTATGGTATACTGTTATGTAGATGGAAGGCTTATCCAGCTCAATGATTAGATTTTTCTTGGCTTTTCGTTCAACATCCTCCCAAAGCATCTCATTTCCTTCCAGTATTAACATGGCCGTCTCTCCATTCGGCACTCCTTGCCCTATATAATTATTTGGATAGATTAGATTCCCTGAGTTAATGATTGCACTCCTGAGTTGATCAGCAGTAGCGGTAGAATCCTTTTCTAGCAAACAAGCCGCCAACCCGGTAATAACCGGTGCAGAAAAGGAAGTGCCCAACGATGAGTAACACGAAATCTCAGGCTTTACATAATCCAGCCACTCTGGTCCTTTGGAACTGTATTTCATTTCATCCCAGACCTTGAATTTAGTAGCACCGACTGTTAAGGCACTTTCAGCATCACCGGGAGATCCCACAATCTGCCATCTGTGATTGCCATCGTTTCCGGCAGCAACGACAATTAGTATTCCATATTCTTTAGAAATTCGATCAACTGCCCGTGTCAAGATGGTACTTTTTCCATCCATTTGCGTGGGCTGATAGTTTTCGCGTTTGTCACTAAAACCAAAGTTGTAGCCCAAGGAAATGTTTATGATCTGAACTCCCTCCTCAGCCATCCACTCCATTGCTTCAATTGCAAATTCTTCTTCCTGCCTTCGCTCATAGCCTCCATGATCTGTCCGGGCGAGGTAAAAGGTAGCTCCGGTGGCCAGTCCATATTGTACGTCCTTTGATTCATTATACCCGGCAATCAACTCCCACACCTCTGTGCCATGACTATCATCAAATCCGGCACTACCAGAGTAGGGTTTGGCTTCCGGATTCAGATAGTCTTTATACCCTGCTATTTGACCATTTTCAAAAAGTGATTTCAATGATTCGCTTTTATCAGCTTTCAGGAAGCCCCCATCAATGATGCCTATTTTCACTCCCTTACCGGTAAGTCTGGCATCAATGACCGCCTGCCCATTTATTTGCTCCAATGCAAAGCCTAATTGCTGTCCGAATAGTGGAGCAGAGAGAAAAAGAAATGCTAATTTTAGCCATCTCATACACGAGTGATTTTTGTAAATCATAACTAAGATAACGCATGCGATACGATCCCATTGATAACCAATTATTTATTCAAAATCGCGAAAGGCTTGCTAAGCGCATGAAGCCACGCTCTGTGGCTATTGTTCATGCCAACGATATCTTGCCTACAAATGCAGATGGGACCATGAGTTTCAAACAAAACAGCAATCTGTTTTACCTGACTGGTGTGGATCAGGAGGAGTCAATCGTGCTTATAGCTCCTGACTTTCCGGATGAAAAAATGCGGGAAATCTTATTTCTGAGAGAAACGAATGAGGAGATAGCTGTTTGGGAAGGACACAAGCTAACCAAAGAGGAGGGGACAGAGACATCCGGTATTAAGAACATCAAATGGACTGCTGAGTTTGAAAAAACTTTTTATACCATATTGGCTGAATGTGATCATATATATTTGGATAGCAACGAACACATTCGCAATGCCAGCGAAGTAGAGACCAGAAATGCACGCTTTATTAAAGAGTGCATGGAGAAGTATCCACTTTATACTTATGAGCGACTTTTTCCGGTCATTACAGATTTGCGTTGCATTAAATCGCAAATTGAAATTGACTTGATGCAGCACGCTTGTGAGATCACTGAAAAAGGCTTCCGAAGAATTTTAGAGTTTGTGAAGCCAGGAGTGATGGAGTATGAAGTAGAAGCGGAATACCTTCATGAGTTCGTTCGTAATCGCTCAAAGGGATTTGCGTACACGCCAATTGTTGGAGGTGGTGCCAACTCATGCGTGCTTCACTACATCGAAAACAGGATGCAGCTAAAAGATGGCGATGTTTTGCTGATGGATGTGGGTGCTGAGTATGCCAATTACAACTCCGACATGACACGAACCATTCCGGTTAATGGCAAATTCACTGATCGTCAGCGAAAGGTGTATGATGCGGTATTACGAGTAAAAAATGCAGCCACTGATTTGCTCAAACCGGGGAATAGAATCCCTGAATATCATGCGGAAGTGGGCAAATTGATGGAGAAGGAGTTATTGGATTTAGGTCTGATTGACAAAACGGACATTAAAAACGAAAATCCGGATTGGCCTGCGTATAAAAAGTATTTTATGCATGGTACATCACATCATATAGGATTGGATGTTCATGACGTAGCTTCCATATACAAGAAGTTTGAGCCGGGAATGGCATTCACGGTTGAGCCCGGAATTTATATTCCCGAGGAAAATATTGGGTGCCGTATTGAAGATGATATTGTCATTACAAAAGATGGCCATATTAATTTGATGAAGAATATACCAATAGAAGCAGAGGAGATAGAAGAGATTATGAATAGCAAGTAGTCGACAGTCAACAGTCGTTTAGTCGACAGGTAAATGGTTCACTTGGGGGTATTAATTTGCAGAAAGCTGCTAGATAATTGTCCTTCTTGAGGGGACTAAAGGGGTGTAATTAACAAATAATAACCTATGTCATCACAAAAATTTGATTCAGATAAAGCACCTGAACCGGTTGGATTATATCCGCATGCCAGGCAAGTAGGGGATTTACTTTTCTTATCGGGAGTTGGGCCGAGGGAGAGAGGAACGAAAAAAATCCCCGGAGTTGAGTTGGATGAAAACGGTGAGATCATCAGCTATGACATAGCTGAGCAGTGTCATTCAGTATTTAAAAACGTACGTTTGATTTTGGAGGCATCCGGAGCATGCTGGGATAGTCTTGTGGACGTAACCGTCTTTCTTACGAACATGAAAGATGATTTCAAGACGTACAATAAAATATATGCCGAGTACTTCAAAGACAATCAGCCCTGCAGGACTACTGTAGAGATCAGTTCGCTACCTACACCGATTGCGATTGAGTTGAAATGCATCGCCACAATCAAATAATTATATGGAAGAGAATCAATTAAAGCTCACTGATGTAGATAAAGCCAATTTATTAGAGACTGCTAAGTGGGGAAAATTTTTAGGGATCGTTGGCTTTGTAATGAGTGGGCTGATTATTTTAATGGCGTTAGTATTTATTGGAGGAATGGGTAGATCAATGGAAGTATATCCTGGACTTGGAAGCGGTATTGGTTTCTTTTATATACTTGCTTCACTGCTTTATATATTTCCTTCATTGTATGTTTATCGCTTTTCAGCGCATATAAAAGCGGGTATTCAATCAGGTGATCAAGAAATGTATTCGTCTGCTTTAATAACCTAAAAAGGCTTTTCCTATTTATAGGTGTAGTGACTATTGTCGTATTGGCAATTTATGCTTTGGTGTTTTTTGGTGTTTTCGCAGGGGGCTTAATGGGAGGAATGCTTTAATCTAAAACTGAATTGTCTATTTTTGAGGCTTAATATTATTATGGAAAGATCATTGGAATACAACACGCAGCGTGTTCAGCTGAAATTGAGAGAGTACGGAAGAAATGTACAAAATCTTGTAGCGCATTTAAAGACAATAGAAGACCAGGAAGAGCGAAATAAGAAAGCTGCCACTTTAGTGGAGCTAATGAAACTCATAAATCCTGATTTGGGTAATGATAATGAGAGCGATCAAAAAGTGTGGGATGATCTCCATATTATTTCAAACTTCGAATTAGAAATAGAAGGACCTTTCCCTAAGCCTGATGCATCAGTTTTAGATCGGAAGCCGAAGAGACTTCAGTATTATTCCAATGAGATTAAATTCCGTCATTACGGCAGAGGCGTAGAAATTCTGATCGACCAGGCGGTTGCCATGAAAGATCCAAAGGAGAAGGAAGGTGCAGTGGTTGCGATAGGGAGACTGATGAAAGGTTTTTTCCAAACCTGGAATAAAGAAAGTATAGAAGACGAGCAGATACTGAAAAACATCAAACGACTGTCTGATAATAAATTGGATATCGATATTGAAACAGTAAAAGAGCTGGGCTTATTTGATTCGGATAAAAAGCAATTCAATCGAAGAAGTAGCAATAACAATAAAGGCGGCCGTCGAAATAATCAGAGTGGAAAAAGTGGTGGCAGTCCTCGCCGTAATACTCCACACAACAAGGGTGGCGGAAACAATCGCAGAAGACACTAATCTGATTTTTTGATTTAAAGATTTGAAGATGGTTACGGTAGTATTTTATAGCTTCGTTACCTAATCGAATAATTTGCGAATCATCAAATATCCAAATTCATTATGTCATCTTTTCGGGTAGAAGGCGGTCACCAGCTCAAAGGTGAAATTGTTCCTCAAGGAGCAAAAAACGAAGCACTTCAAATTATTTCTGCGGTCCTCCTGACCGATCAGGAAGTGGTGATTAATAAAATTCCACAAATAAGAGATGTGCTGAAACTGATTGATCTGTTAGAGGATATGGGAGTGGAGGTATCCCGAAGTGGAGGTGAAACGTGCAGATTCAAGGCCACCAATGTCAATCTCGAATTTTTAAATACGGAAGACTTTAAGGAGAAAGCTTCTGCACTTAGAGGATCGATTATGATCCTTGGTCCTTTACTTTCTCGTTTTGGAACAGGTAGAATGCCAAAGCCCGGAGGGGATAAAATAGGTCGAAGAAGGCTGGATACACACTTTGTAGGCTTTCAAAAGCTGGGAGCTAAATTCAACTACGACTCAAAAACTTCCTTTTATACCGTAGATGGGACTAATTTGAAAGGAGCCTATATGCTACTGGATGAAGCTTCAGTTACCGGAACTGCCAACATTATAATGGCAGCCGTAATGGCGGAAGGCTTGACCACCATTTACAATGCAGCTTGTGAGCCTTATATTCAGCAACTCTGCAAAATGCTCATCCGGATGGGTGCAAATATTGAAGGTGTTGGTTCCAATCTACTCCGAATAGAAGGGGTGAAGTCACTAAACGGGACTGAGCATACGTTACTTCCTGACATGATTGAAGTAGGGAGTTTTATCGGTATGGCAGCAATGACAGGTTCCGATATTACCATCAAAGATGCTCGTATAGATGAATTAGGTATCATCCCAGATACCTTCAGTCGGCTGGGAATTAAAATGGATTTTAAGGGTGATGACATTCACATTCCGGCTCAGAAGCACTACGAAATTGAATCATACATTGACGGATCCATCTTAACGATTGCAGATGCGATTTGGCCCGGATTAACACCAGATTTACTTAGTGTTATTTTAGTTACTGCTACACAGGCAAGAGGAACGGCTTTGATTCATCAAAAAATGTTTGAAAGCAGGTTGTTCTTTGTGGACAAGCTCATTGATATGGGTGCTCAAATCATTTTGTGTGACCCTCATCGAGCAACTGTGATTGGCCTGGATCGTGCGTATCCTCTAAGGGGCATAACCATGACTTCTCCCGATATACGCGCCGGAGTATCACTTTTGATTGCAGCTATGTCTGCTGAGGGTGTGAGCACCATTCATAACATCGATCAAATTGATCGGGGATATCAGTTTATTGATGATCGTTTGAATGCTTTAGGAGCTAAGATTGAGCGTATGAGTTAAAAATGTTGTAAATATTATTCTATAATTTTCTTAATGCTTTGCCAAAACTCCTTCACGGTTTCTTTAGATCTGTGAGAATTTTCAAGCAGCGCATTTTCACTAATGCCGAATTTTGTTTGCATAATTGAATTGTCACCTTCAAAATACCCCATACTCCATTTTTTAAATTCACGATTCATTTTTGGACCATGATAAAAAAGGGTGACTTCAAAATGTCTATTATCCTGTTCTATTTTAGAATAGATGTTATGGACAGCAGATTTATCACCCTCAAGAATTTGAATGAATTTTTTGCCGAAATAAATTAAGCATCCAGTAATGCTATACTTTTTGTTATTTGCTCTTGAAATTTCTAATATATCAGTTATGTCAGATTTATTAATCCGGGAGCGAGCTTTTGAATGATAAACTAGCTCATACATAATCAATTAGTGGCTTAATAGAGTATTAATTTAACACTTTTATTTCTCCTTAAGACTTATGTTTGACATTATCAGCTATGTAAAAATTAGCCAAAGTAAAGAATCTTCTTAATGATAAAGGTTAAAAGACAAGAATTCCACCTCTAATTGCTTTGATGATCATTCGCTTTTTAATCATAAGCTTTCCCCTGCTCTGCTACACCATAGCCTTTTTTGATCACCTCGTTCCTTTTTTGCTTGTCAAAAAGTAGTGGGTTTGTATGATTGAGGTGAATGAATTTAATTTTTCCTCTTGTTAACATGGATTCTTCGTCGAAGATCCGCATAGTTTCAGTTACAAATGGATGCGGCACTTCATTGATTGGCCGATTGGGAAGTTCACCAGCGTCATAGAATGTTGCATCTATAAATGCATGGTTAAGTGTTGGATCTTTTACTATTTCTAAAATTTTCCGATCCCATTTGTGCCATTTATTAATATCAGGAATAAATATGTATCCTTTGTTTTTTCCTCTGATCCTAAAACCGGCAGTCTCAGAATATTCATCTCTATGAGGAACCGTAAAAGCTTCAATGGAAATTGATTCACTGATCTCAACAGGCGTATCAGCTTTCATTGTCATTGTTTCGATGTTTTCCAGCGCAACGAGTTGATCCCACGGACCATTCGTTTTCAGGAATTCGATCATCTTAGGCAGTGCATAGACTTTCATATTTTGTGCTCCCAGTGCTTCTTTTCCAAGAAACATCAATCCGGTGTAATGTCCGATATGGGCATGTGTCAGAAATATACCTTCCGGCAAATAGGGATATTCTCCGTCATTCAGATTTCTGAAATACTGAAGTTGTCTATCCATATCAGGCGTTGCTTCGA
The DNA here is from genome assembly GCF_040220215.1 of Ekhidna sp. GTDB lineage: Bacteria > Bacteroidota > Bacteroidia > Cytophagales > Cyclobacteriaceae > Ekhidna. Next base: position 300,999 of record NZ_JAVJTR010000011.1, on the reverse strand, counting down.
ACAACCACCATTTTTTATTTTCAGAATCTACCAAGGCAAGCGAGGTGATATATCTGGCTGTATTAGAATTTCTATGCGCTTTTAGGCACTCATTTTGACACCCTATGTGTGGGAAGCCACCATCTTGAGCGACACCTAAAACGAGCACATGCTGACCATTTAGGGCGAAAGAAATTATTAATAGCAGTACGTTCCCAAAGACTTTCATTTTATAAAACTAAAAAAGCCCTACCATTGGCAGGGCTCGATTTTAAAATATGTTGTGATTTTATCTTCTCTGAATCTTCACAGATTCATTGATCCAGCAGCCAACAGTGATCGTCTGTCCTTCTTCTTTGCCCTCATTAAATATTTCTTCAATGGAAGGAAATTGCTCTTTTGAAGCTGCCATTTGAGATTGGTTGCCTGCTTTTTCATACATTTTATATGCTGCAAGAAATACCCCCCGGTCCATCACTTTACTTTTATCTCCTTTGCAATCGTCAAAGCTGGTAAAATAAAGATTGCCAATAAGGTTGTATGCCTCTGTACTTCCCGGTTTAGCACTTAGTGCTTCATAAGCCAGTGTTCTTGATCTCGATTTATTACCAAGCTTGCTATTGGCCACAGCCTGCCCCATTAGGGCTTCAAATTTTTCCTCATTTGTTGAGGCCAGTTTTGCTGCTTCTTCGTGGTATTGAAGTCCTTTATTCACCTCACCACTTGCCAGATATCTACTCCCAATTGCATTTGCAAGACTGTAGGATGGTTGTTCTTTAAATACCGGTTCGCTGGCTTCCAAAAAGTACGGTTGATCTGTGCACTTCGCTTGCACCGAATATTTAAATATTTTTTTTGCTGTTTCCAGATCTTCAGGATTAGACCGGAACTTAGGAACTAGTTTTTCTTCAATGAATTCACAAGTCAGGATGCCTGGGATTGAACTTAACCAGGCATCTGTTTTGTCTTGCTCTTTATCAAGCTTATCTGCACTTTCTCCGTTCTTTTTCTTTTGATCGATGATGTCGGAAATTAACGAATGGATATCCAGAACTTTTTCTGCAGGCATTTCCTCTTCGTCAATTTGGTGAAAATTCTTCGCCAGCAGCATATAAGTGTTTAGATTGAAAGTAGAGATTTCAGGACCATTCATCTTGTAAGCCTCAGCATACAAATCTGCCAGCAGAGGATATTTTGAAGGTGTTTTATAGTATAGCTTGAATGCCTCAAAAACTTTACGATCCATGGTTGATGCATCATTGTCAAAGTGCTTAATACGCATGTCATACATCCATAGTAGGGAATCCTGAAGGCGCTCTTTTCTAGCCTTATCTGACGTTTTTTTCAACATATCTTCAATGCAATCCACCCCCTGAATATAAATCGATGGATTGAGATCTGGATTGTTATCATAAAGCCAGTTTAATGGCTTCATAGCTTCTGAAAATTTACTTTGGGCAATGAGCAGCTTATAGTATGCTTGCTTTTCCATCGCCTGACTTTTCATGTCCGGATCTTTCGGCCAGTTCCAGCCATCTTGTGCTAATGAAAAAGTTGATACAAGCACTAAAAGTGCAATTAATGTTGATTTGATCATGTCCTTTTTGAGTTCTATTTAGTTTTCGCCTTTACAAAATTATTCAAAACTAAAATGGTGCCATAGTCCTGATGGGTTGGCCGCAAAATGTTTGCAAAATGAATAATTTTTTATGCTAATACGGGTGCCAATCACATTAGTTTTGTGTTAAATATCATCTATAAACCATTTCCATGTTCAATTTTAAAGAAATTATTAGTGTTTCTCTCATTCTGTTTTCGGTAATAGACATTTTGGGAAGCGTTCCTATAATCATTGACCTCAGAAAGAAATTTGGTCACGTACAGTCGGAAAAAGCCACAATTGTATCTGGGGTTATTATGGTCATTTTTCTTTATCTCGGTGAAAGTATCCTAAAGCTTTTCGGAATTGATATCAGTTCTTTCGCTATTGCAGGAGCAATTGTGATGTTTTTACTTGGGATGGAAATGATTTTGGGAAGGCAATTCTTCAAGTCTGATCCGGGAGAGATGAAAAGTGCTTCCATTGTACCATTGGCATTTCCGTTAATAGCGGGAGCTGGGACAATGACAACCTTGCTTTCATTGAAGGCTGAATTTTCTACATCCAACATCCTGGTAGGTATAGCCGTCAATTTGATTTTTGTTTATGTAGTGTTAAAAACCTGTGGCTGGCTGGAGCGAAAGATTGGAGCAGCGGGTTTTAATATTCTAAGGAAAGTATTTGGTATTGTGCTTCTCGCGATCGCAATCAAAATCTTTAAAAACCATCTCTTCACATGATCACTATGTTTACAGATGGTGCGGCCAAGGGTAATCCCGGCCCGGGCGGGTATGGAACGATCCTTCGCTACGGAGACAGGGAAAAAGAATTGTCAGAGGGCTTTCGAATGACTACCAACAACCGGATGGAACTGTTGGCTGTCATAGCTGGGTTAGAAGCCATTAAAAAGCCCGGATGGAAAGTATTGGTTGTTTCTGATAGCAAGTATGTAGTGGATGCTGTAACAAAAGGTTGGTTGAAGAGCTGGGTAGTAAAAGACTTTAAAGGAAAGAAAAACAGGGATCTGTGGGAGCGGTACCTGAAAGCTTCTGCTCCACATGATGTAAGGTTTAAATGGGTGAAGGGACATGCAGGCCATTCAGAGAATGAACGATGTGATCAACTGGCTGTAGAGGCCGCTGAACGAAAAAACCTGAAAGTAGACGCAACGTTTGAAAAAGATAGAGCATAATCTCTTATTTTAGTCAGAGATACATAATCCTGAAAATATGAATTTCAACAAAGGCACTTTTTATTTTCTATTCGCAGCGGTAGTTATCGGATCAATGGTCATCTTCTTTAAGGTTCAGCGGGACTTTAAAATGGAAAACCCGAATTTAACTGATCTGGCTACTGAACCTGACTTGCTGATGAATACAGCGGACAGGACACTTCAGGATCACAAATCCCTCACCGCGATTAACTTCCTGGATGATGCTATAAAAATGATGAAACTGCTTGAAAAGGATGGGGATAGCATCAGTACAAATGCAATTGAAATAGCGATCTATGACCTGGAGATTGTTGAGAAGCACATCAAAGCAGAAGATATTAATGACGACTTAATGTATGAAGCATTCGCAGATGCAATGAATTCGCTTGCATTTGCCTCATTGAGAATATCGGAGCAGTTTATACGTGAGGGAAAAAAAGAAGAAGCTAGAATTACCATTCATCACGCTATGGATCATCTTCAAAATTCTATCAAATTTGCAAGAGGGCAACAAAAGGCTGATGATATCAGAATTGCTAGTCATCTACAAAAACTGATTGATCAGCATCTGGAAAATGATATCTCTGAAATTGATCTGGTTATGGCCGAGATTGATTCATTGATTAAAGCCCACGTGATTAAATAACCTAATAAAAGGTTGGCTCTACTTCTCGCTCATTAAATGACAGACCTGTATTGGTCAATTCTTCCAGGACAGGCTCATAGATTTCTTTTCTGATTGGTACCTGAACCCCACTTAGATTTATTTTTCCCTGTAAGATTAACTTTGCCGCAATCGCTAAAGGCAACCCTACTGTTTTGGACATGGCAGTATTTACATCATCGTCACCTAAAGCCACCATACTTGACTCTATCTGACGTGGCTTTCCATCGTCCGTAAAGTTGAACTTGTGCCACATGACAATCATGTCTTTGTCTTCTGGATTTAATGTCCACTTCTTTTTGAGAATGTGCTCTAAAATCTGAGCAGGTGTTCCCTGATTTAACCCCACTAACTCGTTTTCAAACATTCCAAGCCATTTGAGTTTAAACATGATGCCATTGTCTAAATCTAAGCTTAGATAGTGTGCAAGTTTTAATTCAACCGAATCCTGAGGGTTGTACGAAAGAAATGAGTTGATAAACTGACGATGGGTCATTTCAGACACATTTTCCATTTGATAGGTATCGTCTGTAGCTCCCAGCTGCACAAAAACATCCCATGCTGAGCAATAACCCGGTCTTCTCAAAGTTCCCCTGTACAGGGTTCTAATACCCCTCAAATTGTAGACATCCAGATAGGCCAGAGAATCCCGATTGGCATAGCCTTCGAAGTAACCGTGATCTGGAATGTATATGGTTTCAGTTCTTCTAAAGAGCTTTTGATAAGGTATGTATTTATAGCGCCCTTCCTGGATGAATTTGCAACTTCCTTGCCCGGCGAGCACCACATTTCTTGGGTTCCAGGTAAACTTATATTTCCATGGATTATCACCAACAGACTCTTCAGCTACTAAACCACCGGTGAACGTTTCAAAGCCGGTAAGCTCATACCCTTTACTCCTGAGATCATCCAAGACTTTCATCGCAGACATGTGATCAATTCCAGGATCCAGCCCCATTTCCATGATCATGAGTTTACCTGCATTTTCAAATTGTCCATGAAGGGATTTGATCTCCTCTGTGAGGTATGAAGCGGTGAGGAAGTGTTTTTTTAGCTCAGCGCATTTCCTGGCCACATGAATGTGAAGAGAAGCCGGAAGCATGGAAATGATAAGATCGTTATCGCCGACAAGATTAGTGAGTAGTTCTGCATCAAAAACATCAAAAGGAACAGCTTTTGATTGAGCATGACCTTTTAACTTCCTTTCGGCGAGCGCAATGTCTTTCTCTGCAATGGTGACATGCCACTGCTCTTTTTCAGCATTTTCGAGCAAGTAATTGATAAGTGCGGTGGATGATTTGCCCGCTCCGATGATCAGGATGTTTTGCATCCGGCAAATATGTGTTTATCGTAAATCTTTCGAAAAGACTATTGACTTTTTTTATTCACAATTGTGCTACTAGCCTGGTCAGTGGGTAGAATAAGCAGGTCACCAATCATCACGTGAGCAGGGCGATTCAGCACAAATTCAATAGTTTCGGCAACATCATGAGCTGTCAATGGAGTGTAGTTTTGATAAACCTTCTCTGCTTTGTTTTTGTCGCCCTTGAATCGAACTTCACTAAATTCTGTCTCTACAAGGCCGGGATCAATAGATGTCACCTTGATACCATGTTCATTTAAATCCATCCTCATGCCTTTTGTAAGGGCATCTACAGCATGCTTGGATGCGCAATACACGTTTCCTTTCGGATAAACTTCCAACCCTGCAATGGAGCTGATATTCACAATGTGTCCTTTTTTTCTATCTGTCATCCCGGGCAGGATAGCTTTGCTCACATAGAGCAACCCTTTCACATTGATATCCATCATGGCGTCCCAGTCATCTACATTGCCTTCATGAATGGCATCCATACCATGTGCGTTTCCGGCATTATTGATGAGTATGTCAATTTTTTGCCATGCCTCCGGTAAGGATTGAATTGCATCAAAAACTGCTTTTTTATCTCTTACATCAAAAGAAAGCATAATGGATTCGTTCGCTAGCTCTTTCTGTAGTTGCTCTAAGCGACCTTCCCTTCTTCCGCAGATAATCAATCTGTAATTCTTTGAAAGCAACCTTGCTGTGGCTTTTCCTATACCACTCGTAGCTCCGGTGATAAGTGCAATTGGTTGACTCATTGCTTCAATCGTTTTCTTTGTCTGGCTTTTATCTGCCCTGCACCCTTTGTCTTTTTACCCAACTTTCTTTTACTACTGGGACCTCCTTCGAATGTGATGAAAATGCCCAGATTTTGAGTGGTAAGCTTATCTAAGCCTATACTAAAGTCATTGGGATCATCAGTGAGCATGTTTCGCAATCCATAAGAATATCGGATTTCGGGCGAAAATTTGAAATATGCAAAATACATATCCAACCCTACGCCAACGTCAATGGCAATATTCCAGTTCCGTAATTCCAGTTTCTGACCCACATCTTGTTCATCTCCTTTACCGGCAGCTTCAAATGACGGATTGACCCCTGCGAGCATGTACATTGCAAGATTGCCTCTCCGAGCGGACTTATATTTTATTAAAAGTGGTAACTCCACCATGGTAGCGTCTTTTAGCTCTCTTTGAGTGATACCATTGGTGAAACGATAACTTAAATCATTCTCATAAAACCCAACCGTGGGAAGGATTCGGAAATCCAGGTATTGGGCTAGCTTCATATTAATTACAAAACCAAGCTTGAAACCACCAAGGTTGCCCGGCACAATAGAGTGCACGGTATCCATGGCCGGAGAGGTGAAGTGTTCAGAATGTCTGATGACATATTTGGATGAGTGAACACTGATTAAAAAACCATAATGAATCCACTGATCTCCATAGTTGATCAGGTTGTCCGAGGGGTTATTTTGTGCAAATGAAGATTGTCCTAATCCTAAGATAAAGACAAAGAGCAGGGCTACTTTTCTCCCACGTAAATAGAGCTTATACCTAGGGTTAATGGTTTGCATTTAGTGTTTTTATATCCTGTTTTATCCAGAATCTTTAAAAAGTTATCTCCAAATGGAAATTCATTCACAGATTCCGGCAAGTAGGTATAGGCAGCATTGTCTTTTGAAACTACCTTTCCAATCTTCGGTAATATCCAACGAAAATAAAAATTATATAATTGTTTGAATGGAAATACCGTAGGTTTTGAAAATTCCAGAATAACCGCTCGTCCGCCTGGTCTCAACACCCGATTCATTTCTGAAAGACCTTTTTCCAGGTTTTCAAAGTTCCTCACGCCAAATGCAACGATGACAGCATCGAAGGTATTGTCTTCAAAATGAAGGTTTTCCGAATCTCCAGACTGCATATCAATGATCTCCGAATAGCCTTTATTTTTCATTTTCTTACGGCCCACATTCAGCATCCCTTCAGAAATATCTACACCAATGACTTTCTCCGGATTTAACTTTAATGATTCAATAGCAAAATCACCTGTTCCTGTAGCAATATCCAGGATTTGCTTTGGCTTCAAATCCCTCAACATTTTGATTGCTTTCTTACGCCACCTAATATCGATTCCCAGGCTCAGAAAATGATTTAGAAAGTCATATTTGCCGGAAATGCTGTCGAACATTTCTGCTACCTGCTTCTTCTTCGCATCCGACTTATCTTTGTAAGGAAGTACCGTCATAATTGCCGCAATATTAGTGGATTAAACCCGTGCACGGATCAAATGTTATCAGTTTCTTCCCTATGCAGATAAAATCAGCAGAATTTGTAATCAGCAGCCCGGATGTGTCGGGGTGTCCATTACCAGACAAACCTGAATATGCCTTTATTGGCCGTTCCAACGTGGGTAAATCAAGTTTGATTAACCACATGACGAACAGGAAGAAACTGGCAAAAACCTCTTCAACTCCGGGCAAAACGCAGCTAATCAATCATTTTATAATCAATGACAATTGGTATCTGGTTGATTTGCCCGGTTACGGTTGGGCTCAAACAAGCAAAGTGAATAAAGCGGCATGGAAAAAGATGATCCATACGTATTTGGAAGAACGGCAGAATCTTGCTTGTGTGTTTGTCTTAGTTGATAGCAGGCATGAGCCTCAAAAGATTGATTTGGAATTTATGGAATGGTTGGGGACGGAAGGTATTCCATTTTCTATTGTCTTTACTAAGGCGGATAAACTTGGAAAAACACAGATTCAATCCAATGTGGCCACTTATAAAAAGGTGATGAAAAAAACCTGGGAAGAACTGCCACCTACTTTTGTGACATCAGCCACAGGTCGAGTGGGAGGCGAAGAAATCCTTGATTTCATAGAACGCATTAACGAGAGCATCAAATAGCTTTAAGCCTTTCTACCCTTTAAAAATACCCCTATATAGGTATTGAATCTGTCTAATAATCTGTGTTACTTGCTTAGAGAGATAACATTTAGTAGTATTTCAAATGCACTAAAAGTTAAGCATTACTAAGGCCGGGCTACATGGACAAATAGTTTGTTGGTGTGGCCCTTTTTTTATTATTAATCCATCGACCTGAATATCTTTGCCGCAAAAAAATAATCACAGATGGATTTTAGCGACATAGCTGCTGTTTCAGGTAAGGGTACTTTATTCAAAATCATTCAACCGACTCGAACCGGGGTGATCCTGGAGAGTCTGGATGAGCATAAAAAGAAAATGGTAGCCACCATGCATAACAAGGTGAGCATCTTATCTGAAATCTCGATCTATACAACTGATGCTGAGGGCGCATTGCCGCTGGAGGATGTGATGAAAAAAATCCATAAGGAATTTGATGGAGACACTGATTTGGACAAAAACAGTAGCCCTGAAGAGTTAAAGGCATTTCTCAAGTTCATATTACCGGACTATGACGAGGGAAGAGTTTATGTTTCTGACATTAAAAAAGTGGTTAGCTGGTATGATCAGCTGGTAAAACAAGCTCCAGATATTTTAGCAGGGAAAAAAGAAGAAAAGAAAAAGGAAGCGAAGAAGCCGGCTAAGAAAAAAGAGGAGGCAAAGGGTGAGTGAAGTAAAGTATAAGTTCAGAGTAAGATGGGCTGACCTGGATCCAAATGGTCATATGCGCCATACAGCTTATAATGACTATTGTGCGCAAGCACGACTTATGTTTTTTGAGGATATCAGTGTGCCTTTTAGTAAACTCATAAAATTGGGTGTTGGACCAATCCTCTTCAGAGAGGACACCAGGTTCTTTAAGGAAATCCGAATGAACGAAGAATTTGAAGTTGGGTTTACCATATCTAAACTTCGAAAAGACGGGTCAAAATGGTCTTTCAGGCACAATATTTATACAAACGATGGTAGCCTATCTGCTAAAATAGATGTTGATGGTGCCTGGCTGGATTTAGCAAAGCGAAAAACCACTGTTCCACCGACTGAATTGGGTCAAATTCTGCTCGACGCTGTTAAATCAGATGATTTTGAGTGGATTCCGGATAAGGTTAAGGCTTAATATCATCAGGCACTTCGCAATCAGTCCTCCTTCTGGTATCAACTAAATGGAATATTTTCCATCCGTTTTCTTGCTTAATCAAGTGAAAAGCATCGACACCACAATGGGAAAACTGATCATCTATGTAAAAAGCGTAATCCACCCAAACTGAAGCAAGGTTTCCATCTATTTCTACTTTTTCATTCCAGATTGGCTCATTCCAAACTTGCTCTTTCGGCTGCCCCACAGCATCAATGAATTTCTGAAAATCTCCAGTAGTCAGCTTTGATTCACCTTCCTGATTTACAAATGCTGTAAACGTATTGGGATTTTCCACAAAGCTTTGTTTTAGCAAAGTACTATCATTGGTTCTCATCGCTTCAAAGACGCCATTGATCACTTTCATTATTTCAGCCTTTTCATCTTGCTGGCCAAGAATGGTAAGCGAAAAACCACAGCAAAGAATAAATACTATTTTTTTCATATCATCATTTCTCTAAATCTAAAGAATAGTCCATTATTGCTCAAATCGGCTTAAACAATGGATGAAGTTACTTTAGTAAAACAGAGTTATCAACTGATCCGAAAAGATTTGGGACTAGAGGAACAAATGGAATTTCAGGAGGGAGAAAATGAATTTGATCGGTTAGAAGATTTCCTAACCCAACAGGTGAATTATTTACTTGATCACGACCTAAATAAGCTACTTAATGCACTCTATCGCATCGATATTCCTGAAAATCAGGTAAAAAACCTACTTCAGCAATCGCAGCAAGGTACTATAGCTAGAAACATGGCTAAAGCAATTATCGAACGGGAAAGACAAAAAGTGATTAACCGACAGCAGTACCGGCCTTGATGAATGACATGGCATGTTCTACCATTTTGGCAGACCCAAGGTACAATGGAGACCTCTGGTGGAATGCTGTGGGCTGAATATCCAGTATTCGTTCTTTTCCATTGGTAGCTACTCCACCTGACTGTTCCGCAATAAAAGCTAATGCATTGCACTCATAAAGTAGCCTGAGCTTTCCATTTGGGGCTTTTTCAGTATTTGGGTATAGGTAAATACCACCCTTCATCATATTTCTATGAAAGTCTGCTACCAGTGAACCAATATAGCGGGCGGTCATGCCTTTTTTCTTGCAATCGTCTACATATTGCCGTACCCATTCATCAAAGGCATAGTAGTTGCCTTCATTTATTGAGTAAATTTTGCCATCCTTAGGACATTTCATGTGATCCTGCGAAAGAACAAACTCCCCCAGACTAGGCTCAAGTGTAAATGCGTGAACACCTCTTCCTGTTGTATAAACGAGCATGGTAGAGGAGCCATATAAAATGTATCCTGCAGCAACTTGCTCAGTACCTTTTTGGAGAACGTCTTCTTCTTGTACAGGCCCACCTACCGGTGAAATTCGCTTGTAAATGGAGAAAATTGTTCCAATGGATACGTTTACATCAATATTTGAGCTGCCATCCAATGGGTCTATAGCTACCACATATCTACAATTTGGGTTTAGGTGGATGATCTCCTGCTCTTCTTCCGAAACAACCGCACAGGTCATTCCTCCATTTTTTAAGGCCCTGGTAAACCTAATATCCGCAACTACATCCAGTTTTTGTTGTTCTTCACCCTGAACATTTTTTCCGCCAAAACCGCCTGTAATATCCAGTAAGCCAGACTTATTCACCTCCTTATTGATAATCTTGCCTGCAAGGGCGATATCCCTTAAAAGTTGGGACAACTCACCGGTCGCAGAGGAAAATTCGTCCTCTTTTTGTTTAATAAAACGATCTAAGGTTGTTCCTATCGGCAGACCAAGCTTACTTTTGTTCATAAGGGGTGTTTAATTCAGGATAAAGTTTTTGAATTTCAAACCACGAAATTAATTCATTCATAATTTATAACGTTTGCATAATGCAGATTTTCAAGTTTGGTGGTGCATCAGTAAAAGATGCCTCAGGTGTAAAAAATTTAGCTGAAATAGTTTCCTCTTTTGACTCACAAAAATTGGTGATTGTTGTTTCAGCAATGGGTAAGACTACCAATAAGCTTGAAGAACTTGTCAAACATGCTCATGGAGGGGAAGATTATACCAACACGCTAAATGAGTTAAAGGATTATCATCGTGCAATTGCAAGTGAGCTGCTAGGTGAAACTCCAACACGATATCTTGAATTCGAAATGCTCTTGGAACAAACACTTGAAAGTTTAAGCAATCACGAACCTATGCTTGCTTATGACATGGTTGTTCCGTTTGGTGAGCTCATGTCTACCTCAATCATAGACGCATATCTCAACAAGTCAACGAAGTGTGTTTGGTTTGATGCTCGTTCTGTTATTAGAACGGATCAGTACTTTACCGAGGCAAATGTTGACTGGGTAGTTACAGAAAAGCAAATCATTAATGACTTGAAGCCTGTAGTAGAAGAATCCATTGTGATAACCCAGGGGTTTATTGGATCTGATGTAGAAGGCAATTCAACAACCCTGGGGCGTGAAGGATCTGATTATACCGGAGCAATCCTTGCATACTGCCTTAATGCGGAAGGCTTTACTGTTTGGAAGGATGTTCCCGGCATTTTGAATGCGGATCCACGGATTTTGGAAGGAGCGGAGCAATATGAAAAGCTGAGTTATCGTGAGGTGACGGAGATGACCTATTATGGAGCTCAGGTTATTCACCCGAAAACATTAAAACCATTAGCTCAAAAAAGCATTCCGCTTATTGTGCGATCATTTTTAGATAAGGGTCGACTAGGCACCACCATTGCCACAGATAATACCACGAAGATGATCCCCTGCTTTGTGTTTAAAGGGAATCAGCTTTTGGTGACCGCCCAGGTAAAGGATCACAGTTTTATGGATGAGAAAAAGCTGGGGCTTATTCTTCAAGTGCTGGATTTGCTGAATATTAAGATTAACCTGATGCAAAACTCTGCCTTGACATTTTCCTTTTGTATTGACAATAAAGAGTTTAAATCAAAGCGAATTAAAGAGCTACTCAATCGGGATTTCATACTCTCATTTGAGAGTCCTTTGAATCTGGCGACCATTAAAAACTATACACCGGATGCATTCAATAAACTTCCATGGAATAGGACGGTGATTATGGAACAAAAGACCTCAAATAATTACCAGGTGCTTTATCGTTAGGAAAACCGATTGAGTGTTTGGATGATTCCTGATAAATAAGAACTTCCGAAGAGGTTTACATGTGCAAGTAGCGGATAAAGGTTGTGGATGTCGACCCGATCTTCAAAGCCATGTTGGATGGGGTAATTATCCTGATATGAGGAATAGAAACGCTGGTCAAAACCACCAAAGAGTTTTGTGAATGCTAATTCGGTTTCTCTATGACCGAAATATACAGCCGGATCAAAAATCGCAGCTTCTCCTGATTCAGCGATAATGAAATTACCACTCCAAAGGTCTCCATGGAGGAGAGCTGGGTTTTCGTTTGGAATGAGATTTTCAAGGTGGTTAAATAAAGATTCAAACTTGGATACAAGTTCTTTGGTTATGAGATTCTTGGAAGTGGCTAATTTAAGTTGGGGAGTGAGCCTTTCCTCGATAAAAAAGTCATACCAACTAGTATGTTGCTTGTTTGACTGTGGGAGGCTTCCAATGAAATTATCATGATCCAGGCCAAAATAAGATGAGGAAACTTTGTGCTGCAAGGCAAGGTTCTTACCAAAATCTTCCCAAAACTGAGGGTTGGGTGTTCCTTTTGAAATCCATTCTGTTAGTAGGTAAGATTTATTCTCCAGTGTGTCGCTTGCAATTGCTTGAGGAGAAATAATAGAAGAGTGTTTATTGAGAATAGCCAAGCCTTGTTTTTCAACGGAAAACATACCCGATAATTCAGGTCTATTCCATTTTAAAAAGTATGGATTATTGTCGGTTATTACCTGAACAGCATTATTGATACAACCTCCTGAAACAGATTGAGTCGAAAGAATTTTTGTATCTGGATAATGGGTTTGAATGACTTTTTTGATAAAGTCGCTCATAGTTGATGCTTTGCTTTCAGGAATAACAAAAAATTATCTAAAGACCGATCAAGAATTTGATAAACATTTTCAAACCCATTCATACCTCCATACCATGGATCCGGTACATCCTCACCTTTGCCATAAGGATCGAAGTTTCGCATCAGAAGAAGTTTTTCTGGTTTTTCCCCCAGTTCTAAAACCATATTCTGAATGTTCGATTCATCCATTGCAACTAAGTAATCAAACTCCACAACATGATTTTTTTTGAATTGCTGTCCTTTGTGAGTAAAAAACACACCATGTTTTGCAGCAATTTCAATTGTTCGTGGATCTGGATTTTCTCCTACATGGTAGTTGGCGGTACCAGCAGAATCTGCCTCTATTTTATTAATTAAACCCTCTTTTTGAAGTTTTTTCTTAAAAATAGCTTCCGCTAAAGGAGACCTGCATATGTTGCCCAAACAAACAAATAAAACTTTTATCATAATGGGTGGTTACCTTTTTGTCATAACTAGTATATACCTAATGCATAACACAAATTTATTCATACACCTGTTTGACAAGTAAAAAAGAAAGTCCCGTTTTTGACGGGACTTTTCTTTTTATATACGGTTCTGAAAACGTTATCTTATACTTATACCTGCCCCAAGTGTTAAGGTGTTGTACTTCTGGATCGCATAATCAGCTTGTAGTGTGAAAACCAGAAGTTTAAGTCTAAATCCTAAATTAATTCGAGGACCTGTAGAGATAAACTTAAAGTCAAGTGGGTCTGTATATTCCCCGGTCGGGGCTTCTTCTGAAACTTCTGTTTCATATGTTCCTTTTAGATCGAATTTAGTCGTTGTTGTTGCAACGCCAACCCCTCCAAAAACAGTTAGAATAGAAAGCTCTTTAGAGATGAGGCCCTGCATAGTCACAGAGCTAATTTTTAGGGAGGCTATCTGATCAGGGTTGTTTTCCGGATCCAAAAATATGGAAGTATTCATATTGTTCCATCCGGCAAATCCTGAAACATCAAAAGGAATCTGCTTCAATCCCGGAACCCACTGTTTCAGGTCATGCATAAACCCAATACCAAACATTCCGAATTCAAATTCATCTTCCGTAATCTTTGGAATAAATCTTATTTTTAATTCTGTGTTTTTGATAAGTCCAATCCCTACTTGAACCATTCCCGAAGGAACCGCATTAATCGGTATTACTTCCTTTAGACCAAGACCTGTCGGTGATGTAATCGAAATGGTCCTTTCTTCACCAGTTGTTGGGTCTGTTGATGTATAGTCCAGCAAGGGTAGTTGATCAGCAGGGAGATTGGGGCCAAAAAGAGTAGGTGCCCGATTGGTAGGTGAATCAGGATTCAATGAAATATTACTATAATTATTTGGATCTATAGTGAAGAACTCACCCTTTGATGGGACCATTGCGAGCGTCATGGTAGGAGTGATATCGAATCCGAGCAATTTGTGTGGTTTTGCGGTATTATACCATCCACTATTTATACCATATCCAAACCCTAAAAATGCTGGCTCAAGATAGCTTTCCATAAGAGACTCTGCATCAGCTGCTCCTGCTTCCAGGAACGTGCCAAAATCGATTGATTGAGCTCTTGATAAAAAGCCAGATGCGATAAAGAGGGAAAATATGATTGATCGGTTAATTGAATTTTTCATTATTGGCTGTATTATTTTGAAATTATTCATCTACTTGGACGGTTGCGAATGCCAGAATAGCAAGATTCATATCGAATGCATTGTCTCCAATAGGGCTGTCAGTATTAAGTGTTAACCCAATGCTTACATCTCCCTGCTGTAGCCGGTTACTAGCAATCTCCAGTCCATTGGCTTGATCTGGGGTCAAAGGAATTACGGCTCCATCAGTAATAGTAACTGAACCATCAGTACTAAATGTACTTCCACTGAGATCTATTATAATTTCGCCTGTTACAGTGTTATCAAAATCCTTCATTGTAATCGTAAAAGATTTGATTTCTAACTGAGTTATGAAATCACCATACTCTCTTATTTCTGAGTTTACCGTGGTAGATGCTGATTCACTATAACTTTGAAGAAATTCAAGTCCTGCTTGATTTGCGTTAAACACTGTTTCATAATCACCACCTACTTTAATCTGAACGCCTGCATCGCCACAGTTTGTCAAGAGCATAAAGCTGAGCATTCCTAGCCCTATACATATAAATTTTACTTGTTTCATTATCTGTTTGATTTCAATTGAACTCAGTAAATCTAAAAAGAAATATCAATAATAGACCGAAGCTTAAAGCCCAAGCCTACTCTTTAGTCGAAAAGTTTGGCTAGAACATTTATTTGTATTTATTTCGCAAATAAGAAAAATTCCTAAATGGAAGTTATTAGTCAAATAAAAGACCATCTTAGTGAAGCAGGGCTGAAGGCAACACATCCAAGAATTGTGGTGTTAAAGGAGCTGATGCTGTCTCATGATCATCCAACAGCGGAAGAGATTCACGGGATCATAAAAGAAGACAACCCCTCGATTTCATTGGGAAGTGTCTATCGTATATTGGATGTGCTTGTGGATGCTGGATTGATTCAGCGTGTATCTGTTAGGTCAGGTTCTAAACGTTATGATGCCAACATGAGCCCTCATGGTCATATTTATTGCCTTAAGACGAATAAAATCCAGGATTTTTATGATGAAGAGCTTTATGGGCTAATCAATGAATTCTTCAGAAAGAAGCGAATTAGGAATTTTAAAATCAATGAAATTAAACTTCAGGTAAATGGCGAACGCATCGATCCTGAAGTTGATGTAACAATTATTTAAAAATTAACACTTAAAACAAAAAACAGAACATGTCATTAGTAGGAAAAAATGCACCTATTGTAAACGCGCCAGCAGTAATCAACGGCGAAGAGATCGTTGAAAACTTTTCTTTGGATCAATATATTGGTAAGAAAGAAGTGATCTTCTTTTTCTATCCTAAGGATTTCACGTTTGTATGCCCTACAGAAATCCACGCATTTCAGGAAAAGCTAGAAGAGTTTGAAAAAAGAGGGGTAGCTGTTGTGGGCGCTTCTTGCGATACTGAAGAAACGCACCTTGCATGGTTAATGACCGATAAAGATAAAGGCGGAATCTCAGGCGTTACGTATCCATTGGTTGCAGATTCATCTAAAACAGTGGCTTCAAACTTTGGTGTTTTGGCGGGAGATTGGTCTTACGACGAAGAAGGAAACCTTGAGTTTACCGGAGCACCAGTTGCATACAGAGGTACTTTCTTCATTGATAAAGAGGGAATCGTAAGACACGAAACCATCAATGACCTTCCATTGGGACGTAACATTGACGAGATGCTGCGAATTGTAGATGCATGGAAGCATGTAGAAAAGCATGGAGAGGTTTGCCCGGCAAACTGGGAAGAAGGTAAAACAGCAATGAGTGCTACAAGAGAAGGAGTTGCTGAATATCTATCTAATAGCTAATTCTCAAGAGAAAGAATTTTTTGAAAGGCTGATCACTTAGTGGTCAGCCTTTTTCATTTTAATTGTTTCTTTACTTTGCACCAATGATCATAATCGTAGAATAGGTTGAAGGCGCTAATTATAAAATCTACAGGACTCTGGTATGAGGTACAGGCTGAACAGAAAAGGTTGATTGCCAGACTTAGAGGAAAATTTAAGCTTGAAGACAAAAAACTAACTAACCCTTTGGCTGTAGGCGATTGGGTGGAAGTGGAAGCGAATCCTCAAACAGGTGATGAATGGGTGATCACAAAAATCTATGACAGGGAAAACTATGTCATGCGGGAAAGTCCCCGAAAAAAGGGGCATGATCATTTAATTGCCTGCAACATTGACCAGGGAGTTTTAATTGTAACCTTGAAAAAACCTCGAACTTCAATTGGTTTTATAGACCGATTTCTGATCACTCTGGAGAGTTTCAGAATACCGGGTGTCATTTTGTTCAACAAAAAAGACCTTTACTCGAAAAAGGAAATTGAGAAATATGAAGAGTTAAAATGTATTTATGAAGCGATAGGATATAGGGTGCATTTATGTCAATTTGAAAAGGAAGTAAGCGATGATGTAAAAGGTCTGCTTGAAAATAAAACCAGTTTATTATCAGGTCATAGTGGTTCAGGTAAATCAACATTGATAAATCAACTGATACCGGATGCTCGTCAGGAGGTTAGTGAGATATCCGATTTTGCCAACAAAGGGGTTCATACTACTACCTTTGCAGAGTTATTTTTTCTTGATGATCAGTCAGCAATTATTGATACCCCGGGAATTAAGGAGCTTGGTCTTTCAGAAATAGAAGATGAGGAGCTATCTCACTATTTCCCCGAGATGCGTCAGTTTCTCGGAACTTGTAAATTCCATAATTGCCTGCATGAAAATGAGCCCGGATGTTCCGTAAAAAATGCTTTGAATGATCAGATATCTCCAGTCAGATATGAAAGTTATCTTTCAATTCTGAGAACTGAAGATAACAGGAGATAAATATTAACGTTGATTCTTTAACCCCATAAAAACCAGTAATGAAAAATTATAGGAAAACACTAATAGTCAGTTTGATAGCTCTAACCAGCACAATAGTCTCATGTGAGCTTTTTGAAGATGCTACTAATCCACTTTCGGAAGGAGAGATTATTCAGGGTCTGAAAGAGGCCTTAAATATCGGGTTAGATAACTCAGTAACCAGCGCATCATCTGTTGACGGTTATTTGAAAAATGAGGTAATTAAAATTTTGCTTCCGGAGGAGGTGGCAAATCTGAAAAGTCAAATCAACTCAAGTACAATACTCTCGGCTGCTTACAATACCTATATTGATATTGAAAATGATGGCGATGATCTTTTTGATGGATTGATTACAGCTATGAACCGTGGAGCTGAAGATGCAGCAGGTACGGCATTACCCATTTTCGGAAATGCTATTACTAATATGACATTTGATGATGCTCGAAATATCTTGAATAGTGAGAATGATCAAGCGGCAACCGACTTTTTTGAAGCTGAAACAAGATCAGAGTTAATATCTTCCTTTAGCCCTAATGTAAAAAAGGCATTAGGTGATAATCAAGCCAGTCAATTATACTCAGATATAGTCGCACTACTGAATTATGAGTTTGATCCGGTGTTCGGAACAACTGTAGGTCAAGCATTGGATTCAGACCCAAATTTACCCGCTACATTAGATGAGTATGCTACTGGAAAAGCTGTAGACGGCTTGTTTTATCTTGTGGGAGAGGAGGAGAAGAAAATTAGAGAAGATCCTTTTGCTTGGGGGAGTTCGATCATAGAACGCGTATTCGGAGGTAATTAATAACCAAAAAAAAGGACCGCTCAGAACGAGCGGCCCCATCACACAACCAACCTAACTCACTATTGCTAGTGTAGTTGTATAACATACGAAACTTTAATAGTGTTCGGTTGGATTGTTAAATCTTTTAGATCACATCAATACTACATTTAGGAAATTCTTGAAACTTTTTATCTTTGATTACGAATACTACATTTAGGAAATTCAAGGATGAAAAAATTTCAGTTAGGAGAATTCGAAGAAATCGTATTGCTCACAGTCGGGGTGCTATACAATGAAGCTTATGGAGTGGCGATTAAAGAAGAAATCGAATCACGGTTAAAAAGAAAAGTTAGTGTAGGCGCTTTGCAATCTGCTCTGAGGCGAATGGAAAAGAAAGGTTATCTGAACAGTAGAACAGGGGAGGCGAATGAAAAAAGAGGAGGTAAGCCTAAGCGTTTTTTCACAATAACCGCTCACGGCAAAGAGGCTTTAAAATACTCTAAGGATGTGCGCACTCAACTGTGGGATGCTATTCCGGAAATTGCACTTGAGTTGAAATTTTCATGATTAAAACATTTGCAGATATAATGTTTCGGTGGTTTTGCCATCCTGATTTTTATCCGGATATAAAAGGTGATCTCGAGGAATTGTATGCGAATCATAAAGATCAAAAAAGAAATCTTTCTCAATGGAGGTACTTGATAGACGTTGTTCTTCTATTTCGAATTTCACTCTTAAGACCAATGTTAAAAGACTCAATATTTAAAGGCACAGGTATGTTTAGTAACTATTTCAAAATCAGCTTTAGAAACCTGATAAAACACAAGGGATATACTGCGATCAATGTTATTGGTGTTGCGGTTGGGTTAGCTGCTTTTCTTTTGATTAATCAATACATCCGGTTTGAAAGAAGCTATGATTCATTTCATAAAAATCCTGAGACAATCTATCGATTGACGACAGATCAGATTGTGGATGGTCAGCTTGGTGTTCGTGATGCCATGTCCTTTAATCCAACGGGAAAAGTAGTGACTGAGGAGGTACCGGAAATAAGTGAGTATACTGTGACCTATAATATTGGTAATGCTACAATTCTAAAAGGTGAGTCAATCATCAACGAGGAATCGGTGAAAATGGCCAATGAACACTTCATTGAGTTTTTTGGACATAAGGTCATTTCGGGTGATAAACAAACAATGCTGAAGGAGCCTAACTCAATTGTACTTACCAAATCCAAGGCGGAATTTTACTTTGGAGATCATGATGTAGTTGGGAATACACTCCACCTTTTTTCTGGATTTGATAGAGATTTTAAGGTAACAGGGGTTATTGAAGATGTTCCTGAAAACACGCACTTTAAGTTTGACCTGCTAATTTCTATTTCCACTATCCAGGAACGATTGGATAATGAGAGCTGGAGAGCCTTTAATTACTACACATATGTGCGTGTAGATGAAGGGACAGACATTGCAAAGCTGGAAGAAAAACTTATTCCTATCAAGGATAAGCACATGGGAGAGGAGAGTACTTTGTTTTTCAATTTGCAGCCAATACAGGACATTCACCTGAATTCAGATATGACTTTTGAGCCTGAAGTAACCGGGAGTAAGAAATCAGTCGATTTCTTGGAAGTCATTTCGATTTTCATCCTAATAATTGCTTGGGTCAATTACATCAACCTTTCTACAGCAAAAGCGGTTGACCGAGCAAAGGAAGTTGGACTAAGAAAAGTAATTGGTGCTGGTAAAAAACAGCTTAGGCTACAGTTTTTGATCGAAGCTCTTTTAATAAATGTCATTGGGGCTGTCGTCGCACTATTCATTGCACAATTAGTGTCTCCAAGCTTCAATGCACTTGTAGAAACGACCATATTAGATGCTGTCTGGAAAGACGCCTCTTTTCTTTCTATGCTTGGTCTATTTGCTTTAGTCGGAACTTTTATCTCGGGATTTTACCCGGCTATTTTCTTATCCAATTTTAAGATAATAACTGTGCTGAAAGGAAAATTCAGGAATACCAAAAGTGGAGTGGGGTTAAGGAAAGGATTAGTAGTTCTACAATTCGCCACTTCTATTGTGCTCATTGCCTGTACATTGATAGTCATTCGTCAGGTTGATTTTATGAGGAACATGGACATGGGGATGAACATTGATCAGGTAGTCTCTTTCAGAAATCCGAGAGCTGAGAATGGAGACTATGAGGCCATGAGGGAAAAAGTAAAGGCTTTTCAGCAGTCATTGATAGCTAATTCAAGCATTTCCAGAGTTGCTACAACTACAGCTGTACCAGGCGGGGAAAGTGATGAAATTGCATCTACAAGCGGAGGCGTCAAAATCGTTGGGATAACGGATAGATTGGATGCTACTACATATATTCAGACAGTTGATGAGAGGTTTTTTGAGTTATTGGACATACAAATTCTGGAAGGAAGGAATTTTGAAAAGGATTTAGCTACTGACTCATCTGCTGTAATTGTCAATCAGGCATTTTTGGATCGCTTCCATTTATCTGTGGGGAGTGTGATTAACGAAAAAATCCAATTCGGAAGAGATCCTGAAAACGATAAATACCACATCATTGGTGTTATTGAAGATGTCAATAGAACAACACTTAAAAAGTCAACGGAACCAACTTGCTATTTCCATGGACCTGTTTTGCAAAACTCGTTGGTCAAGTTTGCTCCTCAATCCATTGAAGAAGGATTGAATCATATCGAGACTGTCTGGGGTCAAATGTTCCCTACAGCGACACTGGAATATACATTCATCAACGAGCGTTTTGATCGCTTGTATAAAGAGGATAGAAGGTTCGGTGCAGTGTTTAGTGTTTTTTCGGGTTTTGCCTTGATGGTTGCGGTTTTAGGCTTGTTTGGCCTTATATCTTTTATAGCATCGCAGCGAACCAAAGAAGTAGGAGTAAGAAAGGTATTGGGTGCCTCTGAAATGCACATTGTTTCGTTATTCTATCGTGAGTTTTTGATTCTGATTGGAATTGCTACCGTCATTGGGATTCCAATTGTGTTTTTTGGTATGAATAGTTGGTTGGATAATTATGCCTACCGAATCAGTTTCCCCTGGTTGGTAATAGTTTTATCGCTTTTAGTGGTCATAATTTGCTCGTTGATTACTGTTAGTGCGCGAGTTCTCAAAGTAGCATCTTTAAATCCAGCTAATACGCTTAAGTATGAGTAGGCTCAAATGAGCTTTATAAATCCTGGAATCAAGCTGAAATTTCTTTGAACGATGCACTGTTTAATCTCATAAAGACATCTTATTCTAAGAGCTAAATCTTCCGCTTTTGTACGGTTCAGCTCTTTTATTTTTTGACAGACTTTTAAGGTTGTTTTCTGGTGAATGGATTTAGAGCGAAACTGCATGTCAGAAAGTGAGCCGGGTACTATTCTTTTCTTAACCAACACCTCATCCGTAAATGCATAATTCCAGTTACGTGCAGAGCGGATCCAGAAATCAAAATCTTCATAGGAAAGAGATTCATCATACCCATTTAGCTCCTCTAAGACATCCCGCTTGATCATCATGGATGGAGGAGAAATAAAGTAACGTTTTATTAATTCAAGATATACATCTCCATAAGGCACTTTTTCTATTAATTCATCCTTTTGATTTCGTTTATAATGAGTATTTAGTGGGGCGCAATCTTTATCAACATTCAAAACATCGCAAAAAGTAACACCAGCATCGGATTGTATAAAAGAATTTACTCCTTTCAACACTCTTTCCGGCATTAAGCAATCATCCGCTGCAAGATCAATGATGTATTTGCCGGAAGATTTGAAGAAGCCTTTATTAAAAGCAGCACAATTGCCAATGGAGGTTGGAAGATCGATAAATGAAACGTCCTTCCCATTGAAACATTCTTTGATTGCCTCTTTGCTTCCATCAGAACTACCATCGTCAACCACGATTAGCTCAATGTTCGGATAACTTTGCTTCCATACAGAATTAATAGACTCACGAACAAAAGGTGCGTGATTGTGACATAAGCAAATGACAGAAACCAATGGCAATTGATTCATTCTGGTAATATCATGTCTCTGATTGTTTTTAGCAAAAATTGAATTGGTTTTCAATCACCAAGGTTAAATTCGGGGAAATGAATCTCTTCATCATCCCATCGTGGTATCCATCCGCATCCAATCCTATTTATGGTACTTTCAATAAGGAACAGGCAGGCTTGATAGCCAGAGGTAAACAGGATTGGAACATCGGTGTAAGTACATGGGGACAGGGTGATTCTTCTTATTTAATACCTGCATCGTCACCATTTTCCATATTTAAATTATTCCAAAAGGGAGAAAAGTCGAAAACACATATAACCCAAAACTTCACAGAGTATTTTAATCCAGCTTTTACCTGGACAAGAAAATGGTGCAAAGGAAACATTGAGGGCATTATAAAATCGAATGCAGTAAACCTTGATTCATTTATCAATGATTTCGTAAAACCAGACGTTTTAATCGCTCAAGCAAGCTACCCAGCAGCGGTTATCGCTAATAGGCTTTCCAAAGAATACAACATTCCTTTTGTGGTAACCGTGAGGATGAGCCCTTTTCCATTTACTGAATTTCTAACACGAAAAGGGTCAATCAAGGAGATTATTAAAAAACCGCTTGAAGAAGCTGATTATCTAATTGCCACAAGCAATTCACTTCAAGAAAGATTACATGATTTTGGATTCAAAAAAGTAAGGGTAATTAATAATCCTGTAGATACCGAGTTCTTTCACATGAGCCCAAGGGAAAAAGCAAATGAGTGCCGAATATTGACCATTGGGAGAATAGAAGAACAAAAAGGGTATGACCTGTTAATAAAAGCCTTGAGTCAGTTAGAAATCCCATTTGAATTGAGAATCGGAGGTGATGGCAGCAAGACTGATGAATATAAAAAGCTTGCCAAAAATCTAGGAATTGATGAGAGGATCATCTGGTTAGGAATCCTGTCAAGAGAGCAAGTAAGGGATGAAATGCAAGCGTGCAGCTTCTATGTATTGTCCAGTAGACATGAGACATTTGGAAATGTGATCCCGGAAGCCATGGCCTGTGGCAAACCTATTGTATCTACAAGGTGTGGTGGCCCTGAAGATATTTTAAATGATAAGATTGGTTACTTGTGTGAGAATATGAATGTTGAAGACCTGGCTGAAAAGATCAAACTTATGATCAACAATCACAGCCAATTTTCTTCGGAAGAAATTAGAAAAGAGGTTGTAACAAATTTCAGCCCTGAAGTTTGGCTAGCACAACTTGAATCATTGTTTAAAGAGATAGTTCCAAAGTAAGTTTATCGGAAACTTCAGCTCCCATTCGCTCCTTGAATTTCATCAAAGTTTCCTGAGGTTTTCCCTGAATAGAAGAAACACCCAAATCAAGGTATTTGAAATCTTTTTCTCTGTAATAATCCACCATCCCGGCTATCAGCAGTACCATAGGACTTTGATTGCGAAACATCGGGCTGGTAGCAGGTAGGTAATAATAGGCTATATCAGAAGTAACATTAACCGCAATGCAAAGTGCTGAAATTTTTTCATCTCTGAAAACACCAAAACATTCAAGCTTACTGGGCAAATTTTCATTTTGTGTTTGCAACTGCTCCAATGATATGTTGATCTGTAAACCTTGCGCTTGTCTGCAGACAGTCAAAAACTTATAGGCTGTTTCAAGTTCATTTTCTTTCATTTTGCGAAATTGAAACCCATCCGCTTTTAAGGACTGAAGCTTCCGCTGTTGCATTTTGTGTATTCTATCTTCCCAATCAGAAGTCAATTCAATTTGCTGATTTACGTCCCTAAAGGAGAGGCTAAACCCGGATTTAAGCAAGTCTTGTGAAGGTACAAATGATGAATAAAACTCTGCGGGGTGGCTGATAATGACTTTAAGAATGCCTTTGCTCCTTAAATACTGCCATATTTTCCCTAAAAAATATACCGCTTCTTTCTGTGCACCTTTGCAAAAGATTGACCCAAAAGGACTCCTTGGTATGCTAATTGCCTCATTGTTGATTAAATCAAATGCAATGAAGAAGTGCTCTTCGGAAAATGCATGAAAGTTTGAATAACTATGTGAATCGAAATACCCTTTTTCATAATAAGCAACTGAAAAATGATTCGGAAGTTTCTTGGTCGAAGTATGAATTGAAAAAGCCATGTGGTTACAAAATTAAATACCAATGCCACTTTTGTAAGCTCAAATCGAGCGTTATCTTGCATCTTAGATTTTTACAATAAAATCTTTAAAAGTTCACCTTGAAAAAGATATTCACTAGCACGCTCATTTTTCTTTGTTTTGGTCTGTCTGCACAGGTTTTTGAGAAAGGGCATGTCCAGAACCTTGTAAAAAAGGGAACGGATCATATATATAATGCATCACCCGACTCTGCTGAATACTATATATCCAAAGCCGAGAAGTATCTATCCGATCATCCTGTTATTCCGCTAATGAGGGCAATGTCCATGTTGTGGGCAAATATCCCCCTTATTCCGGATGATCTATTTCTCAAAATAGAAGATCAGTTGGATTCTGCAATTGTTTTAGCTAGGGAAAAGGATCCCAACCTGGAAGAACCTGAAATGATTTTTTTTGCGATGGCATCATACGGTTTGTTAGCTGAATATTACGCTGAGCAGGGCTCAACCATGAAAGCGGTAGGAGAGGCAAACCGAGCCTATGCGCTTATGAAAAAAGGATTTGAAATAGTTGATGAGCATCCTGAATTTTTGCTAACTACGGGTCTATACAATTACTTCATAGAAAAGTATCCAGAAAAACACCCGATATATAAGCCACTTTTATGGTTTTTTCGGAGTGGTGATATGGAACTGGGCTTAAAGCAGCTAGAAAAAGCTTGCACTGAATCTTTCCTAACCCGTGTAGAGGCACATGTTTATTTGAGTTACATATATCTCAGGTATGAATACAAACCGGAACTGGCCCAAAAGTACTTATCAGAGCTATGTGAACTCTACCCGAATAATTTTTACGCTAAGGCAAAGTATGTTGAATCTTTGGCCAACCCTACCGACTTTAAGAATGCACCTGTGGATATTATTTATGATTTAATCACACATGAAAGCTCATACTTTAAGCTTGCTGGATATGTATTTCTCGGGTATTTTGAGGAAAAAATCATAAAAAACCAAAAGAAGGCAGAATATGCCTATCGGCAGGGTTTGGAATATGGCGATACCATCCCCAATCATGGGGAGTTTTTCAAGAGCTTTGGTTATTTAGGTTTAAGCAGAATACTGATAAACAAGGAAGAAAAAGAAGAAGCCAGGGAATTGCTAGATTTGGCTTTAACCTATGCTGAAACAGAGCAGGTTGAATCAGAAGCCAGGAAGCTTTTATCAGAACTTTGAGTATATACCACACAATCAAGGAAAAATCAGAAGGACTTTACAAGGAGAAGGGAAGCAAATTCTTGGCTTTCGCTTACCCTGTAAAATCTGAGGTTGAGATAAAGGAAATTCAGGAATCACTTCGCAAAGAATATTATGATGCCAGGCATCATTGCTTTGCATGGGTGCTGGGAATGGATGATCAATCGTATCGAGCCAATGATGACGGGGAACCTGCGCATTCAGCAGGTGATCCAATACTTGGTCAAATTAGGTCATTTGAGCTCACTAATGTTTTGGTAGTTGTGATCAGGTATTTTGGCGGCACCAAACTGGGAGTGGGAGGCCTGATCAATGCCTACAAAACTGCAACTGAAGCCGCATTATCAAATGCAGATAAGAAAGCTATTTACGAGACAAGTCAAATCACAATGAACTTTTCTTATGAAATGATGAGTGTAGTGGAGCGGATAATAGTGGAGTTCAATATCTCTATCATAGAAAGGGATTTTCAAATGTCTTGCAGAATAGAGGGAGTCATAAAAAGTGATATGCTGGATGTGTTTAGAGAAAAAACCTCCGATCTTTATGCTATTGACTTTGAAATAAAAGAATAAAGATGGCAGCACAAGAGTTCAAAAAACTATTCATAAGAGACCTGGATAAACTAATGACAGAGCTAAAAGCTTATTCGAAAGAAGAATCGCTTTGGAAAAAAGTTGATGGTATTAACAACTCTGCCGGAAATCTAATCATGCATTTGTGTGGCAACCTGCAACACTTTATTGGCGCTGTGCTTGGAAATACAGGATATAAGAGAAAACGTGATTTTGAGTTTAGCGGAAGGGTTTCTTTCCAGGAGCTAAATGAAGAAATAAACCTGACAGCCAAAGTAATTGGTGATTATTTTGATCAAGTAGACAGCAGTGATTTAGAAGAGGAGTATCCTCTGGAGCCGTTTGGTTATCCAATGACTGTTAACTACTTTTTAATGCACTTGCTAGGCCACTTAAATTATCATCTCGGCCAGGTGAACTATCACCGAAGAATACTATTCTAACCCCTAAATAGTACCAAAAACACTCTTTGTTCATTGAATATTTCAATGAGAGAAGCCTTAATCGGGAATTAGGGTTGGTTTATCTAATAATTTTGTGGAATAAACGAATCAGGGGTGATGGTTACATAAATCTTAGCTAACCTTGAATCAAAGAAATTCAAAACAATCCATAGCTGGTTGAATTAGAACGGAGTTGCTTTGGTGAGGGCGCTCCGTTTGCTTTTTTACCCCCCCCCCAATATTTATCTCATAAAAATCCTTATTGATGTTTTTCTCTAGCTCTTGTTACTTTAGAATAGAATTAACCTGAGTTCGACGAAGAAAGTTAATTATGCTTTCGTGCATGCTTATGAAATGAGTTTTTCACGGTAGCGTAATCGTTTCAGTGCTCTCGGATACTGCCCCAAAAAACCCTAAGACCTGCTGGTCCATGTTGTTAGTAAAAAACAAGTTTCCATTGACAATGGCAGGAGTAGTGCCTGAAGAGGTTCCCAGAGTTGTAATTTGAGATCTTAAAATCTTTAAGTAGTTGTGCGTATTTTCAGAAATTGAAACTAACTGCACTGTCATCTCATTACCAGAGTCATAGCCAAAGTTTTGGAAATTATTAGGAATGAGATTGCCATTGAAAAGCCGGTCATTTTGGATCACTATGGGATCTGGATCATTAAAAACTTCCCCATTCTTGTAGAAAACCCAACGATAAAAATTCATCACATCACCAGGATCCCTGCTGGTGATTTTAGGATAGAAAATGGTGATTTGCTGGCTGGGGTTATTAGGATCATTTTCCTCGAAGAAATCGAATTGAAGGTTTTCAATTGGGACATTTTCTGGCATTTTGTCCCATTCAGATTTTATTTCCATAGTGTCTATAGTTATTAGAACACGGTATTCCACGCCATTGATACCACGAAAAGGAGTATTCGAATGATAAAAGCCATTAGCCTCATATGAGTAATGAATGGTGTCACCTTCTTTCGACACCACGAATACCTCAGCATGTTCTATGATATCCACAGAAGAATCACTTGCAAAGCTATTGGATCTAGTAATCCTGATTGGCTGGCTGCCTAATGAGTCGGTTACCCAACCTTGCACTACCACCAGGTTTTGTGAAGCAGGCAATTCAACTATTACTACCTCTTCACAAGCAAAAAAGATAAAGAGCAATATGTATAATAGCCGTTTCACTTAAAATCTGAAATTATAGGTAATGGCCGGAATAATGGTTCCAAAAATCGAGTATTTAACTACTTGCGCAGTGCCCGGATCAATTGGGGACTCCCTGAAGAAATAGGAATACGCATTTTGCCTTGCATAAACATTGTATATGGTAAATATCCAATAGTCCTTATTTTTTCTTCTTGAGCCATCTTTTTTATACTCCTTACCATCCCATTTTATCGATAAATCCAAACGGTGATAGTGAGGTAATCTGGCATTATTTCTAAACTGAAAATGTGGAACTAGATTTCCCTCAAAGACATATTTATCTGTTGGCAGGGTCACAGGTATTCCTGTGTTAAATACAAAATTCGCAGATGCACTTAGCCTTGTGGAAAGCTGCATGCTCCAGGAGGTGGAAAAGTCATGCGTTTTATCATGGTTCTCAACAATATACCTTTGACTATTGTTTTCCGGTATCCTGCTCTCTGCACGAGAGAGTGAATAGCTAATCCAACCTTTGAGTTTTCCGGTTTTTTTCCGAGCGTAAAGTTCTAAACCATAGGCTCGAGCTTCAGTGAATATTAGCTCAGTTTCAATGTTTTCATTGAAGGTTAAATCTGCTCCATTCTTGTATTGAATGTTGTTGCTTATGTCTTTAAAATAGATTTCAGAGGAAAGCTCCCACATGTTTCCTTTCAAGTTTTTATAAAGACCTAGTGTGTATTGATTGGTTGTTGACGGAGGAATATATGTATCGCTAAGTTTCCAAATGTCTGTTGGTGATGGAGATATTGTATTGGAGATCAGGTGTAAATACTGAGCTGTTCTCGAAAATGATAGCTTGATGGATGATTTTCTATTCAATCTCCAATTTACTGAAGCTCTTGGTTCAAGATTGTAGTCATAACTGATAAGCTCTGCCTTGCTAAACCTCAAAGTGTCTACAATGGACGAATCGGCGTTTGGATTATCTCCCCTATATTGAAACACAGTCCCGGTTCCAAGGTTATGAAGGCTGCTAAGTCTAAATCCATAGTTGAATGAAAAATCGCCAACATTCGTCTCCTGCCCTAAATGTATCGCGGACTCAAAAGCCTGCTCATTTTCCAGCTCCACCTTGTTGGTGGTTGCGCTTTGATCCAATGGTTCACGTGAGCCCGGAAGCAAGCGGTGATAGACCGTTCCAAAACCAAAAGTCAACTCATTGTTTGGGTTGAAAACATAGGTCAGATTCATTTTCGCACTGTAATCTGCAATCTTTGATCGACCAACGAAAGCTCCGGGTTCCTCCGTGCTTTCAATCTTATAGTTGTACTCTGAAACAAATGCTGAAATATTTGAAAAAAGTCTTGGTGAGAACAAGTAATTCCACCTGAAATTCAGCATTCTATTCCCCCAATTCCTAGTTGTATTTAGCCCGACAAGGTTTCTGTCATTACCCAGGTATCCGGATAAGTAGTATGTACTGGCCTGACTATATTTAAAATTCAACTTTACATTCAAATCCTGGAAGCTAATACGATTTCGCCTTACTGAAGTGCTTGCAAAATCTTCCGTTGAAAGATTGAGCAGACTTTGTCGCCCTGATATTAGAAAGGAGCTCTTGCCTTGATGGATGGGGCCTTCGAGTAGTGCACGTGCCGATACAGCTCCAATTCCTCCTGAAAAACTTGTCTTATTTATGTTCCCTTCTTTTTGTCTTACTTCAATAACAGAGGAGGTTCTTCCACCATAAGAGGGTGGGATAAATCCTTTCATGATTCGAACATCATTGACTGCTTCAGGATTGAATACTGAGATGAATCCGTAAAAGTGGTTAGGGTTATAGATAATCGCTTCATCTAATAAAATCAGATTCTGATCCACACCTCCCCCCCTTATGTGTATACCGCTGGCATCTTCACCGATCGCCCTAATGCCCGGTTTTAGCAGGGCATTTTGAATTATATCCACTTCTCCCAGTAAATAAGGAATTTGACTATCTGCACCGGAGATTGAAATTCTATTGATTGAGGGAATGTTTTCAATGAGATTGACATCATCGGAGAGGGAGCTTACTTCCACTTCATCAAGTTCAGTGATCCGTGGGGCGATGGACACTTCAAGATATGTGTTGCGATATAGAGAAACTTCGACCTTTTTTTGTTCATAACTAAGATGGGAAAATTGCAATCGATAATCCCCTTCCTTCAGGGTAAGTGAATAGTATCCGTAACCGTTTGTGGTCGTGCCCAGTTTTGTCCCCATTACCTGTACTGTAGCCCCAATGATATGCTCACCTGACTCTACATTTTTGAGTACTCCATGAACCGTATAGCTTTTGGCAATATGAGGCGATATGATTATTTGCTGTCCTTCGTAGCTGATATCGGCAATCAGGTTTTTAGACAGGAACTCAAAAAAATCCTTCACCGTCAGGCCTTTTTCAACTGTCAAAGATTGATTGGTGAGTTTATCTGAGCTATAAGCGATAGGCATTCCAATGCCCCTTAACGAGTCAAGTGATTTGAAAAGGGATATTTCGCCCCAAAATATCAAATTGCTTTGAAGTGCACTTTGCTGCGCTTGCATAGCCAATGTGCAACACAATGCTGTGCAAACTAATATCTTACGTAACTGGGAATAAGGGGCGATAAACACGCCCACAAAAGTAATAAAAGCTTATGCTAGAGATTAGCAGCCTTGTCCCGAAATTTTTACAGTATTATCCTTTAAGGTTGTCTTAACATTGAGGATCGTTCCGAGAGTTTCAAGAACTTCTGCTAGTGGTTGCCTATTGAATGTAGCAGATATCCTGCATGATTCAAGCTTCTCAGTGGAGAGCCTAAATTCAACATCATAATATTCACTCAATTCGTTTAAAGCTTTACTTAAAGGTGTTTTGTCAAACTTGAATACACCATTTCTCCAACTCATGATGTTCTCTGAAGGAATGTTATTGAATTGAACGCTTGCATCACTTCTATTAAAAATAGCCTCCATACCAGCTGGGACTTCTGTCAGATCACCGTCTTTTTCAAAAGCAACCAATCCTCTGTCCACATAGAGCTTCACATCTTTTTCTGTTGTGACGAGGTTAAAAGCAGTACCTAAAACTTTTACGTTTACACCATTTACATCGATGATAAATGGCTTTTCACTCTTTTGGATGTCGAAATAGGCTTCACCAGTAAATGAGACATTCCTTTCATCTCCAAACTCTTCAAGGTAAGTGAAACTGGAGCCAACATTTAATACACCTAGCGAGCCATCAGGAAATGTAACACTTAATTTTTCAGTGTTAGATGCTACATGAATTTGGGAAGGTTCAGGATTGTATAGATAAACTGATAAAGTGAGAACAGCCAGAACAGCTACTGCAGCTGCAATTTTCATCCATGTAAAGGCTTTGTTAGGATTATAAACCTTTTTATTCAGAGCGTTCCATGCCGCGTCTTCGTTTACTTCAGGGGCATCCATATTCGAATGCTGAAATAAGAACTCTACAAAACCGTCTTCTTTTTCAAAAGGCTGCTCCTTGTAGTTCAGGTAGTTATATACTTTCAGGTCGTTTGCCATCTCTATTATCAGTCAATAAGAAGGGTGCTAACCCCTAAGTTTTTTCACTTTTTTTTCAGTTCATGTGCTCTTTGTAATGTTTGTACACATGTTCCAGTGACTCCCTCAATTTTTTCAGGGCAATTCCCATCTGATTCTCCACTGTTTTTTTAGATAAATCCAATTCCTCAGCTATTTCCTCATACGTCATTCCGGCATTTCTGCTTAGGATAAATATCTTCCTACATTTCTTAGGTAATGCGTCAACTGCAGATTGAATATACCTTTTCAATTTTTCGTTCTCGCCTTCATCCTTTTTCGGCATGCTCACGCTCAGCATGACTTCACTAACATCTGCCATGGATTGTTGTTTGGGTAATTCAAGCTTGATATAATTCAGGCATTTGTTTTTAACTGCTGAATAGAGGTAGGTTTTTAATGTTGTTTGAATGTCAATATTTTTCCGTTTCTCCCAGATATAAAGAAAAACTTCTTGAGCCATTTCTTCAGCTATAGTTGCATCGCGAACATAGGTAAACGCAAATCGGTACAGCTCTTTATAATATCGCTTGAAAATGACCTCATAGGAGGAGAAGTCATTACTCTTCACTTGCTGGAAAAGTAAAAGGTCATTGTCAGAACTCATGTAAATATTTATTGCTAACTGTTAGGTGACAAATACTGAGTGATCAGTGTTTGAAATTAGGACGAAATTAGGAACAACATGTGAATACTGACACATAAAGTACTGCTCAGGTTGGTTATCCTTGTTTCTTGGGTGAATAAGCTAGGCAAATAAAGTATAATTTCCGTGCTGGTCTGACGGTGGAGCCGGTTTCATAAAAGAAACATCATTTCCATCAATGTCCCTGATCTTTGGAGTAACAGTATGAGAAACAAACGCTTCTTTAGTTTCTTTATTAAGTAAATCTTGTAGTTCGTTCAGGTTGTCGGACTCTAGCCATCTTCTGGTCGATGCAGCGTCAAGAATTGCCGGCATGTCTTCCTGAAAATCACTCACCTGCTCGTTTGCTGGTCTGGTGATCATAATGAATGAATGAGTTCCGTCCTCTCCTTCTTCCCACAACCCCGCAACAGAAAAAACTTTTTTATCAGGGAAGAAAAAGTAATGCGGCACCAGTTGTTTTTTAGCCACTTGTTTCCATAAATAAAAACCGTCCATAGGGATTACACACCTATTGGTTGCCAACTTTTTCCGATAGCTTGATTTATTAATAACCGAATCCATCGGGAGGTTGAAGAATTTCGGGCTCATAGCACGATTGTTTGACCACATAGCCATTAAACCCCAATTGAAAAATGAAATCTTATCAACCTCATTACTGGTAATGGTAGGTAGGATCTTAGTGGGGGCAGCATTAAATTGGGGCTGGTATGTTTCTGGAACTTCGGCTCCTAAAACAAGTGCTAACTCATCTGAGTTGAGTGTTATCGTGTATCGATCCAACATTTATGGCAATTTAACACGAGAACATCGCTTACTCAATTTTCATTTTGTGCCAAAACAAAATTTTTATTTGATGGATGGGTTAATTTTGACTTAGAATTAAAGACGATCTAAATGGCTGAAGTAATAAGAATGCCCAAAATGAGCGATACCATGGAAGAAGGTGTGATCGCCTCATGGTTGAAAAAAGAGGGCGATGAGGTGAGCTCAGGCGATGTACTGGCAGAAGTGGAAACGGATAAGGCAACTATGGAACTGGAATCTTACCAGGATGGGGTGCTTTTACACATTGGGGTGAAAGAAAAGGAGTCTGTTCCTGTTGATGGTATTCTGGCTGTGATTGGTGAAAAAGGTGAGGATTATAAGCATTTGCTGGAGGAAGCTAGCAATGGTCAGCCAGAAGAGAATAATATGGAAGAAGCGAAGGAAGAGAAGTCTGAAAAGAAATCAACTGAAAAAATTGACACAAGCAATATCAACGCCACTGTTGTGCGAATGCCGAAGATGAGCGATACGATGGAAGAGGGGGTGATTGCATCCTGGTTGAAGAAAAAAGGAGACAAAGTGGAAGCAGGCGATATACTTGCCGAAGTTGAAACGGATAAAGCTACCATGGAATTGGAAGCATATGAAGACGGAATACTTCTTTATACCGCTGTGGAGGCCGGCAATGGTGTGGCCGTTGATGGTATAATAGCGATTATTGGTGAAGAGGGAGCAGATTACGAAGCGCTACTCAAAGCTGAAGATCAGAAAGACGAAGAACCAGCTAAAGAAGAGAAAAAGGAAGAAAAAACGGAGACTAGTTCTTCACCAGCGAGCACTTCAAGTAGTTCTTCTCAGCCTTCCCAGACCACTACATCGAGCAACGGACGAGTAAAAGCATCTCCTTTAGCTAAAAAGATCGCTTCAGACAAAGGAATCGACTTGTCTCAAGTGAATGGATCCGGGCCAGATGGAAGAGTTGTAAAAGCAGATGTAGAGAACTTTACTCCTTCTCAAGCACAAGAAAAAGCTAAGGATGTGAGCCAACCTTCAATCAGCATACCAAAAGTGGTTGGAGAAGAGAAATCAGAGAAAGTAGAGCTTTCGCAAATGCGCAAAGTGATTGCCAAGCGATTGAGTGACAGCAAATTTGCTGCACCACATTTCTATCTAACGATGGAGATCAACATGGATAAGGCCATTGAAGCCAGAAAATCCATGAATGAGATTGCTCCTGTAAAGATTTCTTTCAATGACATGGTGATTAAAGCTGCAGCAGCGGCATTGCGCCAGCATCCCGATGTAAATGTCAGCTGGCATGGAGATCACATGATGAAACATCAGCATATTCACATGGGAGTGGCTGTAGCTATCCCCGAAGGCTTGATCGTACCGGTCGTTCGATTTGCTGATAGTAAATCGCTTTCTCATATCTCTGCCGAGGCAAGAGAGCTAGCACAAAAAGCCAAAGACAAGAAATTACAACCTGAAGAATTTTCCGGAAACACATTCACCATTTCTAATTTGGGAATGTTTGGGATCGAAGAATTTACAGCGATCATCAATCCGCCTGATGCATGCATCATGGCAGTGGGTGGTATCAAGGAAACGGTTGTTGTGAAAGATGGTGAAATGTATGCTGGGAATGTGATGAAGGTGACACTTTCATGTGATCATCGTGCAGTAGATGGTGCAGTAGGATCAGCATTTCTGAAAACATTCAAGGAGCTCTTAGAAGATCCGGTTAGGATTTTGATTTAGTGCTGTCACATTGAGCTTGTCGAAATGTGTTTTCCCATTGTGAGGTTTCGACAGGCTCAACCTGACAAAATGTAATTGTTTTGAACTCTGTGAAGCATCTTTTCCTTTATTAAAGCTAGACAACATTCTATGGAAAAAATAAAATCAACAACCGTCCTGGCAATCAAGCACAATGGCAAAGTAGCCATCGGAGCAGATGGTCAGGCTACCCTGGGAAATACCGTTGCAAAATCAAACGTAAAAAAAATACGCAAGCTTGCCGACGGAAAGATCGTGACAGGGTTCGCAGGTTCTACGGCAGATGCCTTTACTCTTTTAGATCGGTTTGATGAAAAGCTGAGCAATTATTCAGGAAACCTGAAAAGAGCAGCAGTCGAACTTGCTAAAGACTGGCGAACAGACAGATACTTACGTAAGCTGGAAGCTATGATGATTGTGGCGGATAAAGGAGAAGTGCTCATCGTATCCGGAACTGGTGATGTAATAGAACCAGACGAAGAAGTAGCAGCTATTGGATCGGGCAGCATGTACGCAAGAGCGGCAGCTCTGGCATTAAAGAAGCATGCTTCCAATCTTTCTGCTGAAGAAATGGTACGTGAGGGGCTGACAATTGCTGCAGATATTTGCATTTACACCAACCATAATTTGGTTGTTGAGGTTGTAGAATAGCTTTTCAGATTTAGTAATAAGAATAATTTCAGGACACCACACCCGTTACTTTTTTAGAATTGTAATGTGAATTTCTATTAACCAGCAAACTCAAAAATGAAAAACCTAGTACTCACCCTTTCAATACTTGTTTTATTTATCGTTCCGACCTTCGCGCAGGAAACCTTGCAGGACAAATATGATGCTATGCTGGAAGAAACCGAGACCTATGAACAGTATAAGGTCATTCCACGCACACGATTAAATGCCTTTTGGTCTGAGGCGATGGATTCCTTGAATTTGAAACAGAGAAGTATCAGGGAGCTTAGATCTGAAACTGCTGATGCTAAGTCTCTAGCACAGCAAGCACGCGGAGAGCTGGCTGAGGTGCAGGCCAGGCTGGATGAAAGTCTGGAGCTGAACGATACCATTTATTTCCTGGGCATTCCGTTTTCCAAAGTAGGATACCACATCATGGTGTGGGTCATTATCATTGCATTGGCAGTGCTTGGCGTCATGGCCTACTTCATGTTTATCCGAAGCAATAGTGTTACGAAACGAGCCAAACGTGAGTTTGACAGCCTTCAAGCGGAATATGAAGAGCATAAAACCAAAGCACGTGAAACGCAGGTGAAACTGAAGCGTGAACTACAAACAGCCGTCAATCAGTTGAACGAGCGGAGAAGCTAAACTCTTTTTTGGAACTTCATCGCGAGCTATGCGAAGCGATCTCACAATAAGGAGATTGCTTCACCTTCGTACCTCAGGTTCGCAATGACGGGATCACTTATCGAGGTGTCATCCTGAGTTGATCGAAGGAGACAAGTCGTTGATTGATCAAAGTCAAACTTTTGGCCACTTCCAGGCCAGCCAGATAATAACGATGGTTATCAGGCTTTCCAAAAAAGCAAGGAACACATAAAATGAATACCAGGGAGTCATCGAGTTGATTCCAATTAATAGCATCATCAGTGTAAATAGTATACCGAAAGAGATATTGAGGACCCTGTTCAGTTTGGCGTTGAGTAAAACAGACAATGCCACCATCAACGATGGGATGGAAAGAATGACTGATGCGATAAGTAGTGTCATGGGGCTGTCAAGCACATTGTTGCCTGTTAGCAGGCTATCTACTTTACCCGGAGTGTACAACTCGAAATAGTCTCCGTACAGAAAGCAGAATACCAATGAAGCCCACAACGCAGATAGTTTGATTTTGATATTGATTTTTGGATTGTCTAGCATGTTAGGTTTGTTATTTTGGGATTACTGACAGATTGATGCGGGTGGATAAAGAATGGTTGCGTATAAAGTTATAATTAATAATCTGTCATCCTGAGTTTATCGAAGGAGACAATTACGGATCAATCACCCGCCCACTATCCCGCACCCTTCGACAGGCTCCCCCTGCCTCAAGTGGCTTACCCGAAAGGCATGGCAGAGTGACTCGCATTGAGATGAACAGTATTCCCCCTTTGAAGGGGGGTGAGATGGGGGGTGTGGCTGGAGGGGGATGTGTTTTCCTATCTCATACTGTAGTCTAACCATCGGAAGAAATTTCTGGCACCATCTTAGCAACTTTGAAATCGTGAACGTATTCTTAGACTATTTCTTAACGTTTTTCCATAGCGCTTTTGTGCTATTCGTCCTGACCGGATGGATGCTCAAATCCACTCGAAAAGCCCATATAATCGCTATTGGACTCATCCTAATCGCCTGGCTGGGTATTGGATGGTACAAAGGTGTGATCGGTTACTGTCCTCTCACAGACTGGCATTGGGACATTAAGCGGGAACTGGGTGAACGAAACATTTCGAGTTCATTCATAGAATACATGCTGGAGAAAATCACCGGCATAGATCTTAACCGAAAACTCGTAGATGTTGGAACTGCAGCAGGACTGATTCTGAGTGTTTTGTGTGCGGGATATGTGAATCTGCGTTCACGAATTTCTAAAAGGAATTAGCGATTCCCATGGATAATAACTATTGTCATCCTGAGTTTATCGAAGGAGACAATGACCGATTAATCAACCCGCCCTTCATCCCCACCCTTCGACAGGCTCGTCAACAAATCTCCATATGCCATAATCGATCTTTACAACCTTAGAACAAGATTATTTAGCCACTTAGACCAGAAGGTGACAACAACAATTGGTTCGAAAATAAAGAATGGAATAGACTGAAATTTTGTGTAATCTTGGCGCGCTAAAAGCACCTATATGAACATGGTCGCATTTCTATCTTTCATTTTTATTACCAGCTATACACCGGGCCCTAATAATATTACTTGTGCATCATTTGGAATGCACCTTGGCTATAAACAAACGTTTAAGTTTTTAATGGGAATAGTGGCAGGTTTCTTTACCGTGCTGTGGATTTGTGTTTTACTGTCCTCCGTACTTTTAGAAGTAGCGCCATTCATCAACACCTATATGAAATATATTGGGGCGGCATACATTTTATGGCTAGCCTATCATACGCTGAAAGCCAGCTATACTTCATCTTCAGAAATAAAGGAATTGGCAAAGTTTAGCAGAGGGTTTTTGCTGCAAATGGTGAACCCAAAAGGCATCTTTTATGGCATGACCATTTTCACCACCTTTCTCTATAACCCGAACAAGCAAATACTTTCACATGCACCATGGATATTTGTTTTAGCTGTTGTGTGCTTTAGCGCAGTTTCAGTCTGGACCTTATTTGGCAGTTTTATTCAGAAGTACATGCAGAATAGTACGTTGAAAAAAGCCATCAACATTATTCTGTCATTAGGGCTTGTTTACACAGCATTAAAGATTTTGGATTTGTTTTAATTTCTTGCGAAGGCAATTCCCCCTTTGAAGGGGGTGCGAAAGAATGTGGGGAGTAGGGGGATGTATTACACAAGCACAAGCGAGTCGCTTGCGTCAGTAGAGAAAGGATACTAATGGATCGCATGTTCAAAATAATAAGATCATCCATTGAAACTGGTTTTCCAGGTCCTTTAACGCTCCTTCGGCTGTTCGTACATCGATGGCCGTAGATTGATTACTAACATGTTTGAAAAGTGCATGTCTAAGGTCACCGTCGGCAATGGAGTAGGCCGCATCACTGTAGTAATAGTTTCCATCTTCCTTTTGGCGATAGGGAATATAAGCATCTGGAATTGTGCTCACGCGGCAAGCAATACAATGTATATTGATGGCCAATGTACGTCCTGCATACGGTGCATCATCTTGCAGCATGGCCATAAATCCGGTGTACTTATTTGAAAGAGGAGCCGTTGCAATATGGCCAAATCCAAATTGTGCATACACCCGATCGGTAGGGGCTACTTCTCGCCTAAAATTCCGCAACATCACAGCTTCACGATAATCACGCGACGATTGACTGTTGCCGTTTCCATACTCGCATACGTCGCGCAGGCTCTGCACAATCCGATCGAATAGTTCAAAATCGGCACCCATTGAATTCGAAATAACCTCTCTTTTCAATGAATATTCCGTTTCAAAGTGCTTCATCCATTTTTTAAGGCTGGCAATGGAATTTTCATCTTCTTTTGTAACCATTTCGTGCAAGGTGGGGGTACTCCCGGGGAAATGATCGTGCAGCTGGTATTTTTCAATAAAATGGAGCATCGACCAGAGTTCGAGGCTGGCATGCCGGTTTTCATCCAGGTCAATGCCCACCACCTCCAACGATTTGTTCTTCTCTATGAGCAGGGCATACAGCCAGTTGAACAAGCCATAGGCATCATGGGCCACTTTGTCTTCTTTTCGAAATTTGTCAAACGACCAAAACCTATCGGTGGCTACTTTTAAGTACGTTTCGTCTCCCGTCTCGAGATACCGTGTGAGCCACACGCCGTAGGCATACGGACGCTCCATCACGAGCTTGTCTAACCCTCCATTGTCAAGTAAAAACGAGATGAATTGCTTGTACTGGGCAATAGCCAGTTCGGTACGGTGAAATTCGGAGGTACAGATAAAATTGTACCTATTGAGGTCTTCGGACAACCACTCGAGCGCTTCCGGTTTATCAGCATCTATTTCAAACGGGTGGGTCCGGAGCGATTGAAACGATTGGGCACTCAGACATAGCGTTGCAATCGACAGTAATGAGGTGGTGATTTGGCGCATAGTTTCAACTTTTTCAGTCTGATTAAACGCTCGCTTAGAACCAATTGATGTGCATTAAGAAAAAATTAACACTTGGTGAAATGGTGGTGCGTATGCACGTGCGTAGGAGTAAGCTGATTCAAAAGTTGCCCGTATGTACATACTGTCTGACATAGGGCAAACATCCTTGGAAGAAAACCTGTGGGTATGTTAGTCCCGCAGGTCGTGCAAATCAGTTTTTTGCATTATAAAATCTCCACTTCCTCCGGTACCATCAAAAACAAGGTGCATCCATTTTTAGATTTAACCGAGTGTTTGAAATTGGGAGGTGTGTAGAGGTAATCTCCTTTGTTGAAAATTATGTCCGCCAACTCGCAGCTACCTTCCAGTACGAGTATTTCTTCTCCAGCCGGATGATTATGATATGGGTAGCTTGCCCCCGGGTCGAACTTCAATAGGAAGGTAACTGGACGGTTTTCTTCCCATCGCAGTGGCATCCAGTTAATACCTGTACAATCAATGCCTTCTTCTTCCAGAGGCGACCACTCCGTGGATGTTGTTTTAACAATAAAATCTTGAATATCAGTGCTCATGTTATTTCAGTTTATGATATAGCAATTCATTTTCTACATACTTTCGATGCTCGGCGCTTGTAAGTTTCTCCAATAACGCCAAAGAGGCAGGATAGCTGACCAAGCTGCCATTAGAGGACATGATGTTTCCATCAAGGATATAATCCACTTCTTCATCATTCTGAACAAGAAGAGCAGGGTAGTTTTCTTGCAGCCTTTCAGCACCGCCTACATAGGTGACAATTTTCTTGTTGTTGGCGATTCCAGACTGGCCAAGCATTAAGGCCCCTGCGCAATGACTTGCGATATAATCGGCCGATTGGTTTTGTTTCCTGATAAATTGGATCATTGCTGAATCAGCAACCTGCAAATCCGGTCTGAATGAACTTGGGACGATTAACACTTTAAGTTCAGGAGCTTCTTCAATCAGCATATCAGGGACAATGCCCAGTCCCTCTTCGCTAACATAGGTCTTAGTCTCTTTTGCGATTGTTATCACATTGAATAATACGTTTCCATTCGCATCGCTCTTAGTAAAAACATCTAGAGGGGCAGCAATTTCATTTGTTAGGAACCCTTCAAAAATGAGGATACCGATTGTCGGAATATCCGGGTTTATTTCTTTTTGCATTTTGTGTTGCGGTTGTGGCTCCAAATCCGGCTTTTGATTGCTGCAAGCGAATGCAATTCCAGTTAGCAGAACCATTTGAATAATCGTTTTCATTGTTTTTTTTTGATTTTTGAATCGATTCAATACAAAGTTGGTACAGTCCAGATTCGTGAGGAATGGACGATTTCGGGAAAAGCATGTAATTTTTAATCTATTTGTTCGCGATAGGCCTTTGGAGATACGCCAATGTGCTTTTTGAAGAAGTTGGAGAAATAAAAGGGGTCGTTAAACCCTAGTTGAAAGGCTATTTCCTTAACACTTAACGAAGGTTCATAAGTGAGAAGCCGCTTTGCTTCTGAAGCGATTAATCCATAAATGACCATCTGAGCGGTCTTTCCTGTATGGGTTTTGGCCTGCTCATTTAGTTTTTGCTCAGAAGTATGTAACTCATCAGCATAATTTGCTAAAGTCTGGTTCGTGTCAAAGCTGGCACGAACTAACTCAAGAAATTTAAGGAATAATGCATCCGGTTTCCATATTTCATCTCCACGTGCCACTTTCGAGCGGTTGATTTCCACCAGGATAAGTTCAATTCGTGAATGGACTGAAGTGAGGTATTGATAGGGTCGTTCATGAAGTTCTTTTTCAATCAGTTCGAGCTGTTCATGTACCGCTTTATGATTGACGAGTTCAATGATCTGGTTGTCATCGAAGTGGCAGAACAATCCATTCTCAAAGATCAGCTCAACATCGTTATCGTCCTTGCAGAAAAAATCATAGGTAAATTCAAGGATGTAACCCTTTGCTCGATTTTTTTTTATAAAATGAATTTGACCAGAAGTGATTGTTATAGCTTCCCTTTGAGACAATGAGAAGTCGCTACCATCTATCTGGAGGGTGAGGCTTCCCGATTGGCACCAGACCAAGACATATTTCATTACCCTTCTGGGTTGGTCAATATTGATAGAGTCTAACGATTTCAGTTCCACCATAAGATCATAATTTTCGAATTGAAGGGGATGGATGCTAACATTTGGATAAACGCCATATAGCCTTTATCTACCTTTCAAATATAGCGGAGTGCTAAATATTCGACCTATTTCAACCCTCTCCACATCACATATGTATCCACCAACCCCAGTTCTTTGTGCTGAAATCCTTTGGGCGTGGTACCGATGATCTTAAAACCGAAGGTTTGCCAAAGCTTAACGGCTGCCGTATTCGTTGATACGACAATGTTGAATTGCATGGCGTGATAGCCGGCTGCTTTAGCTATTTGTATGGAATGCTCGCAAAGCTGTTTGCCAATGCCTTTTCCCTGATGAAATGGCTTTATCATATATCCGGCATTCGAAATGTGTTTGCCACGTCCGGGATAATTAGGTTTTAGAAAGTAGGTGCCTACAATTTCTCCGTTTTCATTTTCAGCCACATAAGTCTCCATCTCCGGTGCAAACCAATACTTCTTCAAATCTGCCCTTGGAGTATCATCCGGAAAAACATAGGTGTCGCCTTTCTTGACAACCTCTGAGAAAATCTCCCAAACTCCATCATGGTCCGTCTCGGTAGCTTTTCTGATTAGCATCATGCCAGATCCAGTTTCATCATCAGGTCCGTTTGCATGTCATCACCTAGTTGAAATACATGGGTATCAAAGGTTTTGAATCCATTACGCTCATAAAAACCGATGGCATTGGTGTTCTGATCCCACACTCCCAGCCACAGAAATGCTGTTTTATGAAATCGTGCTCGTTCCATTGCCTTTTCAAACAACGCCTGCCCCAGTTTCTTTCCCTGATAGGCTCTGGAAACATAAATACGCTCAATCTCAAGACCGTTTTGTTCTTTAATCTCTGTTTGAGCATTTCCTACGTTCACTTTCAGATAACCCGCTATGGCTCCATCAACTTTCACAAAGTAGTACTCCGACTGAGGGTTTTCAAGCTCTTTCTTTAATTGAGCTGAATTGAAGTTCGTCTCCAGGTAATTTTCGAGATCACTTTTGGTGTTTTGAGATCCATAGGTCTCTGTAAACGTCGCTATGCATAATGCTTGCAGAGGATCAAGTTGGTCTGTACTGATGCT
Organism: Ekhidna sp.; assembly: GCF_040220215.1. Classification (GTDB taxonomy): domain Bacteria; phylum Bacteroidota; class Bacteroidia; order Cytophagales; family Cyclobacteriaceae; genus Ekhidna. The sequence continues at coordinate 258,529 of NZ_JAVJTR010000011.1, read as the reverse complement.
TTCGATTGTTACCTTCATTCGGTGGATTCAGTTTAGGTTAGCTGCAACCTCTCTAATAACCTTCAGTAGGTAATTTACAGTTCCTTCATGCATGCGATGGTTGATCAGGCAGGCACGAATTACAAATTGATTGTGCAAGGTAGTGCCCGTGATAAACACACGCCCATCTTTCTCTAAAGCGGGGATCAACTTTCTGTTCAGTTCATCAATGGCTTTCTCGTCGGTCAGTCCATTCGTATACCGGAAGCTGGTAACCGCCAGATGAGAAGTGCTTTTCAATTCAAAATCATCCGCCTTTTCAATCTGTTCACCTAGGTAGTGCGCCAGATCTATATCCTTCTGAATCATCGCCTTTAGCTTTTTCATGCCGTAGGTTTTCAGACTCATCCACACCTTGATGGCTTTCGCATTTCGTGTTAACTGAAAATAATGCTCGTTGAAGTTGGTGCGTCCCTGCTCTTCCAGTGTGGTATCCAGATAGGAAGCTTGTTTGAAGTACGTTCGTTGCAGAATACTGAAGTCATTTACCAGCAAACAACCCGCTTCAAATGTCTGGTACATCCATTTGTGAAAATCCAGTGCCAGCGAGTCGGCCAGCTCAATGCCCTTGTATTCTTTCTGTATGCTTTTTAAGCCGGCTGGCAATCCTCCATAGGCCCCATCAATATGAAACCACATGTCATGTTCTTTCGCGATTGAAGCCAAAGCAGTCAGATCATCAATTGCTCCAGTATTCACTGTTCCGGCAGTACCAACCACACAAAAAGGAGTGAAGCCGGCTGCTTTATCCTGCTCTATCGCTGTTTTAAGTGCGTCTATATTGATCGTAAAATCCTCATTGACAGCAATTTTTCGGAGCTGATTGGTGCCAATGCCCAGCTCCATGAGACTTTTGTCTACACAGCCATGCACTTCGGTTGAGGCATAAACGGTAAAAGGCTTCATGCCGAATAGCCCTTTTTCCCGGATATTTTCTTTTTCAAAGAAGATGTTTCTGGCGACTGTCAGTCCGGCCAGGTTGGCAGCAGAACCACCGCTAACCATCACACCTCCACAGTCTTTTCCAAAAGTGGTAAGCTCACCCGCCCATTGTACTACTCGTTTTTCAATTTCACTGGCGGCAGGCCCGAGGTGCCATTTCCCCACATTCTGATTGATGGTGGCTGTCAATTTCTCTGCAAGCAGTGACATTTGTGAGCCGCCAGCCATAACATAGGCATACATGTATGGTCCCACATTGTTGGTGGCCGTATCCATGACCAGTTCTTTGAACAAGTCAATCACTTCTTCAGGATTCATTCCTTCTTTAGGTAGGGGCTCATCAAACCAGCTTTCGACCTCTTTTTGAGGATGGTAATGGTAGGCTTTTTTACTTTCTAAATCGGAAAGCTGATGGATAACCAGATCAGAGGTTTTATTGAGGAGCTTCTGAAATTGCTCCGGAGAGAAATCGAGTGTGTTATTCATTGCCTAATTCGTTTAGGGTTCTTTCTTTAAAATCTTGTTGACTGTACTGCACCTCCAGGGCCTCCAGTAGGTTCAGAAAATTGCTGTCCTCCGAAAAGAGTTTTTTCACTCCTTCGGTTCCCGCTTCCCATATTTCTTCAAAACGCGGTAGGTTTTCTTCAGCTTTCGCAGATAAGAAAAAATGCTTTTTCCGGGAGTCAGACTTATCGATTGTAGAATTGAGGTAGCCGGCCTTCTCCATTTTTCCAACCATAGTAATGACGGAAGGGTGAGAGAAATGAAGTTTGGATGCCATTTCTGTCACTGATAGCTGATCATACTTTTTTAAAAGCCTGAATATCAGGAACCAATTGGGCTCAATATCCAACCTCAACTCCTTGTACATCTGTCTGCCGCTATGGACCATGGCGTCACTTAATCGTTTCAATCTGACAGCAAGCCCCAGGTAGCCTAGTTCATTTACAAAATCGTATTGCATAATAATGTAGTTAACTACGTAAATATATAAAAATAAATGTAGTTGCCTACATAGTTTTTGAATAATTGGTGTTTATTCGTTTGGGATTCTTTGCCTTAATACGGAATAAAAGCCGGTGTAATATTCCTTGATAGCCAGCACTTCATCGTCTTGGTCAACATGGAAGTCGACAAAATCATAGGGCCATTCTGATATCCAAAACCGATGATTATCCAGGTAATACATTTTAACACAATCATCTCCCATACAATAGTGAAGATTGTTGTCCACTAACTTAATGGTGGTGATATTATTCATTTTGTGATCGAAGTTGCGATAGGTTCCTTCATACATTGAGAGATCGATCGGAGGGATTTCTTCCGTTGCATGATTTGGAATTTCCTTATCGAGCACAGCTCTGACATATTCTGCAAATATTTCCCTGACACTAATAGGTGAATTATCAGTATTGATGAATACAACAAAAGTGAGGTCTCTATGCGGGAAGTATACCATGATAGCGTATGTGGATTTATGACCACCTGTATGTCCAATTATTCGCTCACCCATGAACTCACCATTCCTTACTCCTATACCATATCCGGTTTGAATGCCATTGTTCAAAATAATGGGAGTAGTCATTGCTTGAAACGACTCAGGACTTATGATTCGACCATTCGCCCATTTATTGGGAAACTGAGCTAGCATGATGGAAGTGGCTGTTAATCCGCCATCCCCCTTAATCCATGTCCAGTGAGGATAGGAGATAAACTCCTGATCCTTTAATTCCCAATAAGGGGACATTTCAGGGTCGCTGGTAGCGGTGGCGATAAGCTCCAGATCAATCCCGGTAGGCTGATTGATAATGCGATCAACCTCTTGTTGGAAGGTGTTGCCGGTTATCTTTTCAACGATCAGGCCCATCAAGTAAAAACCTGTGTTGCAATAGCTATAGTCACTACCAGCTTCAAAAACCTGACTCCTGTCTTTAAGGAAGGTATAAATATCATTCTTAGTTGGATTCTGACCTGTCTTCAGGTAGGCTGAGTCTATTTCAGAAGCATAATCCTGCAAACCTGAAGTGTGGGAAAGTAAGTGTCTAAGCGTAATAGTTTGGCCTTGCTGCTTATTTGGAAAATCCGGAAGTAGGTTAATGAGTGTGTCATTCAGAGAAACCTTATCCTCATCTACTAGTTTCATGACAATTACAGCCCCAATCAATTTTGAAACAGAAGCCATCAGAAATCGGCTCTGATTGGTTACTGGTTTTGTTTGTTCCAGATCAGTATATCCGAATCCCCTGGCGTACAAGGTGTCTGACTTCTGCATGATTGCGACGGATATTCCGAGCACCTGTTTTTTTTTAATGAATGACTCGCCGATGGAATCAAGTCTTGTTAACAGAGAATTTTCCTGGGATTGTTCCGGTGATGAGCAACAAGTAATCATTGCCAACACTAAGATTAGGGTAAGATTCTTCATGTGTAATAGGTGAGTTGCTATTCAATTTAAGAAAAATCGACGGGATTTCTTCAGAAGCAAATTGATTGAAACAGCTTTTTATTAATTTCCAATTCAATATGGAAAATCAGAAGTTCTTCAAAAAGATCATGGTCGCCAATCGAGGCGAAATAGCCATCCGTGTACTACGTGCCATATCGGAGCTGCATATTCGATCTGTGGCGGTCTACACCTTCGAAGACCGCTACTCATTGCACCGATACAAGGCAGATGAGGGCTATCAAATAGGTCCGGATGACGAACCGTTGAAGCCTTATCTGGATATTGAAGAAATCATTTCTGTCGCAAAAGAAAACGGTGTGGACGCAATCCATCCGGGGTATGGTTTTCTCTCAGAGAATGTAACGTTTGCTACACGATGTAAGGAAGAAGGAATCACATTCATTGGCCCTGAGCCGGAGGTGATGTCTCAATTGGGAGACAAAGTGATGGCTAAGAAAGTGGCCCGTGCAGCGAAAGTCCCGGTTATTGAAGACAATCTTAAGGTTTTGGAGAATGATGAAATAGCCAAAAGCGAAGCGAAGCGCATTGGGTATCCGGTGATCTTAAAAGCTTCTGCCGGAGGTGGAGGTAGAGGCATGCGTGTGGTAAGGAATGAGAAGACCCTGATCAAATCATTTAATGAAGCCAAATCTGAAGCCGGGAAGGCATTTGGAGACGACACGATTTTCCTGGAGAAATATGTAGAGAACCCCAAGCATATTGAAGTGCAGATTCTGGCGGATGGTGCCGGAAATATTGTGCATTTGTATGAACGGGATTGTTCTGTTCAGCGACGATTTCAGAAGGTAGTGGAGGTAGCTCCAAGTGTGGGATTGAAAGATGAAACCCGGGAAAAGTTGTATGAATATGCTTTGCGCATTGCGAAACAGGTAAACTACAACAACGCAGGAACCGTCGAGTTTCTGGTCGATCCGGATGAGAACATCTACTTCATAGAGGTGAATCCTCGGGTGCAGGTGGAACATACCATTACTGAGGAGGTGACAGGTATAGACATTGTTCGAACACAGATTTTGATCGCGGCAGGATGCAAGCTTTCGCATCCACAGATTTTCATTCAGTCGCAGGAAGATATTCAGGTTCGGGGGTTTGCTGTCCAATGTCGGGTGACCACAGAAGACCCGGAAAATGGCTTCAAGCCGGATTATGGAACCATCATTGCATACCGATCTGCCGGTGGGTTTGGCATTCGCCTGGATGCAGGCAATGTGTACAACGGAGTAAAAATCTCTCCATTCTTTGATTCGCTTTTGGTGAAGGTGACGGCAAAAGGTCGAACCTTGAAAGGGGCGGCCCAACGATTGCATCGGGCACTGAGGGAGTTTAGGGTCCGTGGTGTGAAGACGAATATTGGTTTCCTGGAGAATGTGATCTACACGGAAGACTTTTTCAATGGAAAGGCCACCGTCAATTTCATTGATAGTCATCCTGATCTTTTCAAGATTAAAAAGAGCTTTGATCGGGGCACGAAAACACTCAATTACATTGGTGAGGTTTCTGTCAATGGCAGCCCTGATGTAAAATCTTTCGATCCAAATAAAACATTCAGGACTCCCAAACTACCACCTGTTCAGAAAGGAGCTTCCATTCCGGAAGGTTCAAGAGATCGATTAAAGAAGCTGGGTAGAGAAAAATTTGTGCAATCCATCAAAGACGACCAGAAGGTGCATTTTACAGACACCACCTGGCGAGATGCACATCAGTCCTTGTTGGCTACACGTTTCCGAACGGAAGATATGCTGAAGGTGACCCGAAGCTATGCGCAGCAAAATCCTGATGTGTTTTCCATGGAAATGTGGGGAGGCGCTACCTTCGATGTATCCATGCGATTCCTGAAGGAGAGCCCATGGAAGAGACTTCAGCTCATGCGGGAAGCGGCACCAAACATCTTATTTCAGATGCTTTTGAGAGGATCGAATGGAGTAGGGTATACTGCCTATCCGGATAACCTGATCGAGCGGTTTATCGAGCGAACAGCTGAAAACGGCATGGACATCTTCCGTATTTTCGATTCACTCAACTGGATTGAAAACATGAAGGTGAGCATAAAAGCAGTCCGTGAACGAACAGAGTCGTTAGCTGAAGCTTGCATTTGCTATACCGGGGAATTACAGGACGATGATCAGAAGAAATACACGCTTCAGTACTACCTGGATATGGCGCGTCAGTTGGAAGATGAAGGAGCACACCTGTTGGCCATTAAAGACATGGCCGGATTGTTGAAACCATACAGTGCTCAGCTATTGGTGTCTGAGTTGAAGAAGGCGGTGGACTTACCTATACACCTGCATACGCATGACACCTCATCCATGCAGGCGGCTATGTACCTGAAAGCCATTGAATCAGGGGTTGATATTGTGGATGTTTCACTAGCTTCCATGTCAGGGCTTACCTCTCAGCCTAACTTCAATTCACTTGTGGCTACTCTGAAGTACCATGAAAGAGGAAGGGAAATGAATCTGGAATCGTTGAACAAACACTCAACTTATTTTGAGGATGTAAGAGAATTTTACTACCCGTTTGAGTCGGGATTGAAAGCGGGAACAGCAGAAGTATACGATCACGAAATTCCTGGAGGTCAGTACTCTAATTTACGACCTCAGGCAATCGCCCTGGGATTGGAACATAAGTTTGAGACGATCAAGAAAAACTATGAGATCGTCAACGATCTATTTGGTGATATCGTGAAGGTGACTCCTTCATCCAAGGTAGTGGGAGACATGGCGATGTTTATGACGGCCAATGATCTTAGTGCTGAAGAGATATTTGAAAAAGGAGCTTCTCTTTCATTCCCTGAATCGGTGATCGGATTCTTCAAAGGGGATTTAGGACAGCCACCGGGTGGATTCCCTGCGGAGATCAGCAAGTTGATCCTAAAAAATCAAAAACCATTGAAAGGCCGAGCCAATGACAACATGGATCCGGTAGATTTTGAGAAGGAATTTGCGGCCTTTCAAAAGGAGTTTCCTCGAACAGATTTCGACGATTTCTTATCGTTTAAGCTTTACCCTAAAGTCTTCAAGGAATATTACCAGCACATTCAGGAGTACGATGAAGTGACTCACTTACCCACTCCTGTTTTCTTCTATGGAATGAAACGAGGCGAGGAGGTGATTGTGGAGATTGCTAAAGGCAAGAACATCATCATTGAGATGGGTTTCATCACTGAGCCGGATGAGGAAGGCATGCGAACGGTTTCATTCAAACTCAATGGACAAACACGACGGATCAGCATACGGGATAAGAAAGTAGCCGTTAAGAAAATCTCCAACCGAAAAGCGGATGCTGATAACGAGATCGGATCTCCACTTCAGGGTAAGATTGCCGAGGTGAAAGTGAAAGAAGGCGACAAGGTGAAGAAGGACGATGTGCTGTTTGTGATTGAGGCCATGAAAATGGAAACGACCGTTTCTTCATCGGTTTCGGGAACAGTGAAGAAAATCCACTTGCAATCCGGCGAACTGGTAGAGCAGGATGATTTGGTGGTGGAGATGGGGTAGAATTCCCCTCCTTGGGGGGCTATAGGTGGTTAGAAAGAATGAAATGATAGATGGTCACATTATTCATCAATTTTGAAAAAGCGGATGGCATTATGATAAACAATCATTTGTTTGTCCTCAGGAGTTAAAAATTCCAGTGAATTTAGAAACTCAATCGATTTTGTTGCAGCTCCCGGCCAAACCATTTGATCGGTACCGAACATGACTCTATTTAAAACTCCGGAATTTTTAGCCGATTTTAAGAATCTGACAGCATAATCTTGGGTAAGTGGACTTACCCACAGCAGCACACCAAGATCGACATAAAGATGCTGGTAAAGATTCAGCATACGAACAGCGTTTTCAAAAAACACTTCTCCACTGTGCATAAGATAAACCTGAAGTTTTGGATACTTAATAAGGACATCTTCTATCAGCAACGGATCTCCATGCGAAATACGAAACTTGGGGCAGCATCGATAGGGAGTCATAGGTGGCCCCCCACCAGTATGATATGCGACTGGAATTCCATATTCCTCGCAAATTTTCAGATACGGTGCATATATAGGATCATTTAACGTGCGACCAAAATATACCCCTGCGACTTCTCCAAAAACGCGAATAGTTCCTTCTTTCACATGGGTTTCAAACTCCTTAATTGGAATTAATTCTTCTTCGTCCATGTATCCGGGTATAAATCTCGAATCCGCTTCAACGTATTTAGAAATACTTTCAACTGAGCCAGATACTATAGCATATTGGACATTATGCTTATCCATCATTTCAATCGTTCGAGCTAGATGTTCCTGAGCAGAGGAGGGAGATAAAATACCTGTAGGATGTGTTTGACCACCCCAGTAATCATTATCTGTGTAACTGTGTAAGTGGACATCAAAAATTTGAGAATTGCCCAGTGTTGCGATAAATGTACCTAAGAGGGACAGTAGTATAGATTTATAATCCATGTGATTGCTAAGAGAGCGTTTGATTAGTAATAGAAAAGCATATATGTAAGCTATAGTAAAAGTTTAAAATATTCCTGCTCGTAGTTAACGAGAATCCTAAAGCAACACTTCGGGGCTGGAAACTTATAGAGCAGGATGATTTGGTTGTGGAATTTTGATAATTCCCCTCCTTGGAGGGGCTAGGGGTGGGTCAGAAGCATACTATTCATTTATTCATCCTTGTGTCAAACGAATATGAGAAATGATTTGATCAGCAAAAAAGCCTCTCAATTTCTGAGAGGCTTTTGTATCTAGTTTTTCTTGTTGTTTTTAAACGACTTGTCCGGATAGGCCGGTGGTGGGGGAACAGGTCGAGGGTCTTCTTGAATCTTCTGCTTTAAGTGTTCGATCGCCTTATCTAGCTGGGCATCTTTGCCATTGAAAGTAGCATGCGGTAAATTATCAATCTCGATATCCGGCTCAAAGCCACGTCCTTCAATGCGCCATTCGCCGTTTGCATACACACCAAACATTGGAGCTCGTGCAATCCCACCATCACTGAGTCGATTGCCACTATGAAGCCATATTTCACCACCCCAGGTTCTGGTTCCAATAGTAGTACCTAAACCTAATTCTGTAAACCCATCGGCGAACGCCTCACCATCGGAATAAGTGTTTTCATTTACTAAAACAGCAATATGTCCTCTGAATGCATACGGCATATTCCAATAGGGTTCTCCAGAACGTGCCTGCCAGTACATCCATGCCTTGCGGAGAAGTTTTTCCAGAATGAAACTGTCAATGTTTCCTCCCCAGTTGTATCGCACATCAACGATTAATCCCTGACGGTTAAAGACCGGGTAGAATTCCCTGTAGAATTGATTTATATCGTTGCTACCCATGGCGCGAAGGTGCAAATAACCAATAGTCTCATCAGACTGCTGGTCTACATATTTTCGGTTACTATATTCCCAATCCCGATACCTTAGGTTGAATGCACTACCTATCGGAGTGACAATGATGTCCCGAATACTGGAACCTCGCTTTATCGCTAGTCTGACCTGCTTTCCTACCTGATTCCGAATTAGCTCCCCAATATCATTGGCTGAAAGAGCCGCACGACCATTGACACTTGTGATAATGTCTCCTTCCTTCACATCCAGATAAGGATCATCCAAAGGGGATTTTTCATCCGGATAGTCAGGATCTGCTTTGTAGATGTAGTCGATGCGGAAGCCGCCTGCAGCTTCATCACGCGTAAATATCCCTCCAAGAGTTGCAACAGGGATGTTTTTTTCATCACTTCGGGTGTCACCACCTCTAACACTCGTATGCAGTGCCGCCAGCTCACCAACAAATCGACCGATCAAATCAGATAATTCATTTCGAGTGGTCACCCGATCAACCAATGGAAGATACTTAGCATGCATAGCATCCCAGTCCACACCGTGCATGTTTTTGTCATAGAAATAATCCCTTTCCATCCGCCAGGCATCCGTAAACAATTGCCTCCATTCTTCTTTCGGGTCAATAGGGAATTTCCATCCACTTAAATCGACCTTGCTATCATTCAAATCACTAATGGGGCTCGTGCCTGCATCAACTACATAAAAATTTCGCTGCTTTGCTACCAAAAGCTTCTCACCATCTGCTGTTAAATCAAATGAGTTTATATCATTTACTATGGTTTTTACTTCAGGGTCTTCATTGGTGATTTTGACAGCAGCCAGGTGGCTTTTTGCATCTACCCCGGTTTCTCTGGAAATCACATAAAGTGCTTTATCGTTTACTTCCAATCCAAAGTAGTTTCCGGGTTTTACAGGCACTTCCATGAGACGTCCCTGAATGCCTGCCTGATCGACTACAACCTTAACACCCGAGTCCTCTTCTTCGTCCTTTCCTTTTTTCTTTTTATCCCCATCGTCATCTTTCTTCTCCTCATCTCCGGAATAAAGCTCATCTGCAGGTCTGAAAGGTGATCGGGTTCCTTTCTGAAGAGGAATGTGATAGATTTTTTCACTCACATCAAAATAGGGTTCAGGCTGACGTGTACCCCATGGACTTCCTACCAGCGTAGTGAAGTTTCGATCAGAGATAAAGTAGATAAACTTTCCGTCCGGGCTCCAGCGTGGATTGAAACTGTTGGCCCGATCAGAAGTGAGTTCAAACTGTTGTTTAGTATTGACACTGTATACTCGAATTTGAACCATACTATTTGCAGCGGCTTGTACATACGCCAGCCACTGACTGTCAGGCGACCAGGAAAAGTCCCAGATGCCTTCCTGATTCGTGGAGATTTTGGTGCTTACGCCTGAAGCTACATTGAGCACATACATATTGCTCTCCAGGTCATCATAAGCAATCCACTTATCGTCCGGAGATGGTTTGCCTCCATATCTCAATAAGTTACCATCTGAGGTGATTGCGGTTTCAGCACCCATCCCATCGGTCGGCATTTTCACAAACTCAAATTCACCAGATTCATCGGAGAGTGCAATGACTGACTTTCCATCTGCAGAGAATGTTGCATCCCGATACCTCACATCATCCTTTTCAGTAAATGAGACGGTTCTGCCTGTTTTTGTAGGCACCACAAAGACCCGACCTCTGGCCGTAATTACAATTTTAGATCCATCCATGTTAGGATTTGCTGAAGTGATGTATTGTGAAGGGTTTTCCTCCCACTTTTCTCTGAGCTGATCCAGGTCAGAAGCGAGCGTGATGGATATTTTTTCAGAAGTGTTCGATGCAATGGTGTATTTCCAAAGGTCTGCTCCAACCTGGTACACGACAACTCCATTAGAAATATTAGCGGATCGAACATCAAAGTCTTGGTGCGTAGTGTGCTGCTTTTTGTCGCCACCATTTTCATCCATGGACCATACATTCATAATACCATCTCTGTCGGATAGAAAATAAACTCGGCTATCATGCCACAACGGGTGGTGGCTTTCTCCATCATAGTCTGTGGTGAGCTTGATGGCTTCATCTGTACCAAATGTGAATTTCCAAATTTGTCTTGCAGTACCTCCTTTGTACCTTTTGGTAACATTTCCATGGTCTGCCGGTCGCACAAAAAATACGGTTTGACCATCCGCACTAAATGAAGCCTCACTTGCCTGATCAAGTGGAATTATTGTTTTCACCTTTGTCTTGGTATCAATGGTAACCAGTCGTTCATCCGGCTTTTTATTGTAGGCCCAGGTGGCGTAAACGATTTTACCATCAGGTGTCCATGTGGTAGCGACGGACGGTTCGCTCTCATACGTCCATCTTGTAGTCATTCCACCATTAATAGGCATGGTATAGATTTCAGTGGGCCCTTCATAACTCGCTGAAAAAAGTATCGTCCTTCCATCCGGTGAGATGATTGGAAATCGTTCTTCTTCAGGGTGAGTCGTTAGTCGTTGCGCCAGACCTCCGGAAAGTAGAACAGACCAAATATCACCTTCAGCACAAAATATAATTTGATCATTGTGTACATCAGGGTTTTGATAATACCCTTCAAATCCCTGACTCTGGATAGTAGTTATTGAGAATAAACAAAATAACGCTACTATTAATCGTAGTGAAGTGGAAAGCATAGTTTTAGGTTTTTGTTGGAGTACTAAATCTAACTCTCTTTTGAGTTACAATTCAATTTTTAACTGTATTTAGGAAATTACTTAGGATGAACGGTTGGACTTAAAGAATTTCAATAAATTCCATCGTGCAAAAAGCCAAAACCAACTGGACCTACCTAATACTTCTCATACTTGCTGGCGAGGCTGTCTTCGTGCTGCCGTTTGTACTTCAGCGTGTTTTCCGATCAACTGTACTCGAGGTATTTCAAATTAATAATACGGAGCTAGGACTCTGCTTTGCCTATTACGGCATCACCGCCATGGTTTCATATTTTTTTGGAGGACCCATCGCAGATCGCTTTGAACCTCGAAAACTGATCGCATTTTCATTATGGTCAACCGCATTGGGAGGATTGGTATATGCACTGTATCCCGGTTTTTTTGCGTTGCAGCTATTGTATGGCTATTGGGGGTTCACTACCATCTTTCTATTCTGGTCACCCATGATCAAGGCTACTCGTATTTGGGGAGGTATCGGCGATCAGGGTAAGGCGTTTGGAATGCTGGATGGTGGAAGAGGGCTGATTGGCGCGTTGTTCGGTTTATTTGCAGTCTTGCTGTTTGCCAATTCGCTCGCTGAGAATATTGAAATAAATCTTGATGAACGAAGAGAAGCCTTTCGGTGGGCTGTTTATGGATCAACCGGACTTATTGTCATTATAGGTGTACTTATTTGGTTTCTTCTGAAATCAGATGCTGGAAGAGATGAGAAGATTGATCACATATCGATCAAACAAATTGGTGAAGTGGTTAAGCTTCCCACCGTTTGGTTACTGATGGTCATTATTTTATGCGCGTATATGGGGTACAAAACCACCGATGTGGTTTCGCTTTATGCACGTGAAGTTTTATTGCACGATGAAATCAATTCTGCTCGAATTGGTACCTTTTTATTGTTTATGCGACCGGTATCCGGTGTTTTGGTTGGCTTTCTTGCCGACAGATCGAGAACAACTTTATGGCTCTTTATCAGCTTTTTGATCGTTTTGCTGGGCTCGCTGTGGTTTGCAAGTGGATTAGGTCATGGTTACTTAGCGATCTTCTTGGTGTCCATCTTCACCATATCAGGTGGAGTTTATGCCGCACGGGCATTGTACTTTGCCGTAATGAAAGAAGGGAACATTCCTCTTCACCTAACCGGCACAGCGGTAGGTTTAGTTTCAGTAATTGGATTTACACCGGATGTATTTGCAGGTGTGGTTATTGGATACTTGTTGGATGCCAATCCGGGAGTGGTGGGTCATCAGCATGTATTCTTGTTGTTGGCAGCTTTCTCGGTAATCGGAGGCTTATGCGCATGGAGATATCACAAGATTAGCAAAACAGGTATTGGAGCTTAATCATTGGCGCATAACTTAGCGAAATGAACCCTTCGGAAATCCTAAAGCAGTATTGGGGATATGACTCTTTCAGAGCTATGCAGGAGGAGATTATCCAGTCAGTGCTGGATGGAAAGGATACGCTGGCGTTGCTGCCGACCGGAGGGGGAAAGTCCATTTGTTTTCAGGTTCCGGCTTTAGCACTTGAAGGGGTTTGCATTGTAGTGTCTCCGTTGATTTCACTGATGAAAGATCAGGTGGATCAATTGCAGCGAAGAGGAATTAAATCTGCGGCTATTTACTCCGGGATGAGTCGAAGAGAGATAGATATAACGCTGGATAATTGTATCTATGGGGATTTCAAGTTCTTGTATGTATCTCCTGAACGGCTGAAAACGGAGATATTTCTGGAGCGGGCAAAGCAAATGAATATCAGCTTGCTGGCAATTGATGAAGCACATTGTATTTCACAGTGGGGCTATGATTTCCGGCCCCCATATCTGCAGATAGCAGAATTCAAAAAAGAGATAGGAGTTGAGCGGTTGATTGCTTTGACTGCTACAGCTACGAAGGAAGTAAAGGAAGAAATTACTGAGAAGCTAGAGTTAAAAGATGTGCAGATCTTCCAAAAAAGTTTCGCAAGGGCTAATCTTTCCTATTCAGCATTCCGATTGGAAAACAAGGAAGGAAAACTTCTTGAGATTTTAGGTAATGTGCCGGGAACGTCGGTAGTGTATGTGAGGAGCCGCAAGCGTACCAAAGAGATTGCTGATTTGTTAAGAAGAAACCATATTTCGGCAGACCATTATCATGCAGGTCTTTCCGGCCTGGAACGTTCAGAAAAGCAAACCGACTGGATCAATAATAAAGTGAGGGTGATGGTAGCCACCAATGCATTTGGGATGGGGATTGACAAACCAGATGTGCGGACGGTCATACATCTGGATCTACCGGATTCGTTAGAGACGTATTATCAAGAAGCTGGCAGGGCAGGCAGAGATGAAAGGAAAGCCTATGCTGTCGCACTTTATCACGATCAGGATATTGATGAATTAAAGGATCGGACCAACCGATCGGTGGTTTCGCTGGAGCAGATCAAACGTACCTATCAGGCGCTGGCCAATTTCTTTAAGATGGCGATTGGGAGTCATGCATTATCCAGCTTCCCATTCAATTATGAGCAGTTTATAAATACGTATAACCTTCCTGTCGTAGAGACTTATGCAGCGCTGAAAAAACTGACTGATGAGGGTCTCATTCAGATGACGGAGGGATTTTATGAGCATTCTAAGATTACCTTCCTTCTGGATAAAAGTGAGACCTACAAGTTTCAAATCGCTAATCCAAAGCTGGACACGGTCATCAAAACACTTCTTCGGCTGTATGGAGGTGAGGTGTTTGCAGGATATGCCAAAATCAAAGAAAAAGACGTTGGTTCGCTATTGAAAACGGATAAAGTGCAGGTTAGAAAGTGGCTGAAATTTTTGAATGACAGTGAGGTAATTGACTATCAACCCGCAATGGATTCTGCCACTATTACGTTTCTGACTCCTCGACTTGATCCTGAAAAGTTACCGATTGACAATAAGCAGATTGAGTGGCGAAGGAAGCTGGCATTGGAAAAAGCTAATTCGGTGATTGAGTATATGAAGTCAACCGAATGTCGCACCCAAATTTTTCAACGATACTTTGATGAAGAGACTTCCCTTACCTGTGGCATTTGTGACAATGATCTGGAAAAGAAAAAGCAGCTAAAAGCCAGCGAAATTCCAATTGAAAGGGTAGAGGAGGTATTGGAATCTCCACGCAATATGTCAGAGTTGCGTGCCCTAATGGCCAGTTATACCCAGGATCAGATCATGGAAGCGCTGAGAATTCTGATTAATGACAAGAAGGTGGTTGAGTGTGGGGGGAGGTTTTCTTTAGTTTAACCACAGAGTTCACTGGGAGATACACGGAGGTCTCAGAGGTTAAGAACTACAATAGCAACTCAGCTTTCTCTGTGGGATTTTCTCAGCTTTCTCTGTGGTTAAAAATCACTCTTCCAAAGCCGCCACCCCCGGCAGTACTTTCCCTTCCATGTACTCAAGCAATGCTCCACCTCCAGTAGATACATAAGAGACCTTATCGCCATATCCAAGGTTGTTCACAGCAGCAGCAGAGTCCCCACCACCGATCAGAGAGAAGCCCCCGTTTTCAGTTGCTTTTACAACGGATTGTGCAATGGTGTTGGTCCCAGCAGCGAAGTTGCTCATTTCGAATACGCCCATCGGCCCATTCCAAAGGACGGTCTTGGAGTTTTCGATGATTTTGGAGAATACTTCTCTTGATTCAGGCCCAATGTCTAATCCCATAAACCCTGCAGGAATTGCATAATTATCACTGGTTTGGGTGTTAGCATCATTGCTGAAGTTATCAGCTATGATGGAATCTTTTGGAAGCTGAAGATCAACACCTTTCTCTTTTGCTTTGGAGATCAATGTTTTCGCAAGATCCAGCTTATCTTCTTCTACCAGGGAGTTTCCAATTTGTCCACCCATTGCCTTGAAGAAGGTGTAGCTCATCCCACCACCAATGATCAGGTGATCTACCTTATCAAGTAGTTGCTCGATGATCATGATCTTATCTGAGATCTTCGCTCCACCCATGATAGCGGTGAAAGGCTTATCAGCCTTTTCCAATACTTTTTGAGCATTCTCAAGCTCCGCTTTCATCACATATCCACAGCATTTGTCTTCGAATGATTTAGCAGCAACGGTAGTAGAAGCATGGGCTCTGTGAGCAGTACCAAAAGCGTCATTCACATAAATATCACCAAGACTTGCCAGCTTTTGCGCAAATGCTTCATCCCCAGCTGTTTCTTCTTTATGGAAGCGTACGTTTTCCAGTAGCAGGACTTCCCCGGGTTGAAGTGCTTGTGCCTCATCTGTTGCTGATTGCCCGACACAATCATCCGCGAACTTAACCGGAACATCAAGTTTTTGCCCCAGGTTGGGAATAATATGACGAAGTGAAAACTTATCTTCAGGCCCGTTTTTCGGTCGTCCCAGGTGAGACATCAAAATGCATGATCCACCATCATTAAGAATCTTTTTCAGCGTAGGGATGGCAGCATTGATTCGCGTTTCATCAGTTACTTCCATCTGGTCATTAAGCGGAACATTAAAGTCCACTCTGATCAATGCCTTCTTTCCTTCAAAGTTGTAATCCTGGATGGTTTTCATTGGGTCTGTTTTTTTGAGACCGCAAACTTAAGAAGCCTATGCTAATTATGTTCACTTTAAACAATCTGAATCCATCCGTGTTTGAAGGGCTAAATTTGTACCATGCATAGACTGATGCCGGTAATGGCCCTAAGTGTTGTTTTAATTGTCAACTTTTTGGCTAATTACTTACCTATTGGTGGCAGAACTACAGCGGAGGTTTCAAAGGCTTACCCCACACTATTTACTCCTGCTGGATTCACCTTTTCAATCTGGGGAGTGATTTTTACATGTCTTGTTGTTTATGTCATTTATCAATATTTACCACGAAATCGAGATAATAAGACATTTGATCGAATCAATCGTCATTTTGTGGTCAATTGTGCCGCTAGCACGCTTTGGATATTTGCATGGCACTATGAACTGATAACATTATCGCTGATTTTGATGGTTGTAATTCTGAGCTCATTGATTGGTATTTACAGACATGTGTTGCCAGGTAATATCGTTGGATTTAAAGATCGTTTATTCGTAAGAGCACCATTTAGCTTGTATTTTGGATGGATTACTGTTGCCACATTAGCTAATATTAGTGTTGAACAAACGTTTATTGGGATGGATGACTGGATCATGACTAAGACAGTCTGGGTATTTGTTGAACTAGCTTTGGCTGGTGCGATTGCGACAGTTATGGTGATTCGATATAGAGATCAAATTTTTGGTGGGGTAGTAGCATGGGCTGCCTGGGGAATAACAGAAAATCAAGCCGACACGCCTGAAGTGGCTGGGGCAGCAGCAGTAGTTATGATTTTGATTCTTGTGATTTTAGTTATTGAAGGAACTAGAAGCGTTTTTTTTAAGTAATTATTTCGTTCTCTCAATAGTAAACTGTACCAAATCCTCAAGCGAATTTCTGTAGGTAGATTCCGGGAGAGTTTGTAGAATGTCCTTTGCTTTTTGGTGATACTCTTCCATGACTGAAATGGCATACTCAATGCCTCCGGAAGCCTTCACAAAATCAATTACATCAAAAACTAATTTTGGTTTTTTCTCTGCTCTTTTTACCAGTTTCTTAATTCTCCTTCGCTCTAATTTTGAAGCTTGATTAAGGGCATAAATTAAAGGGAGGGTCATTTTCTTTTCTTTGATATCTATCCCTCTGGGTTTCCCTATTTCAAATGTCCCATAATCGAATAGATCATCTTTAATTTGGAAAGCCATTCCTACAGCCAACCCAAATTCACCCATTTTTTGGATAGTCTCTTCATCAGCACCTGCAGATGCAGCTCCAACTTTACAACATGAGGTAATCAAGCTGGCCGTTTTTTGCCGGATCACTTCATAGTATATGTCCTCACTAATATCAAGCTTCCTGGCTTTCTCCATTTGAAGAAGCTCTCCCTCACTCATCTCTTTTACTGCCTCTGTAGTTATACGTAGAAGGTTAATATCCCCATTTTCCATGGAAAGGATTAAGCCTCTTGAAAGAAGAAAATCCCCTACAAGTACAGCTATCTTGTTTTTCCACAGGGCATTGATGGAGAAGAAGCCACGACGTATATCCGAATCATCAACTACATCATCATGCACAAGCGTAGCTGTGTGGAGTAACTCAATCAATGACGCCCCCCTATAGGTTGATTCAGTGATTGATCCTGCAGTTCCTGCGCTTAAAAACACAAACAATGGACGCATTTGTTTGCCTTTGCGGCGAACGATATAGCCAGTAATTTTATCTAGCAACATCACTTTGCTTTTCATGGATTGGCGGAATTTCTTTTCAAATTCCTCCATTTCATTTGCTACAGGGGCCTGGATATCTTTTAAGGTAAGTGGCATTTCAGGTGCAATTATACAGATGTTAGCGCTTTGCATTCATATAAAATGCAACCCTATCTATACAATATCCAACAGGTTAATAGATAATTGACCTTTCTTGATAATCAATCCCCAAATTATTGGGGTAAAGGCTATCTTTCCGCCAATTTCTAAATCAGGAAAATGCGTAGAAAGAAAGTCAGGTATTCAGAAATAGTTCCGAATAAGAACGAATGGCCAATCGTAAAACTGTCCAGGGAGCGCAAAGAATTTGTTGAGGAAGTAACTGCAGAAACATACAATCATCTAGTTAACTCAAAGAATGGATCACTTCGTGAGGAGATAGAAATGACTATTCATCGCGAGAAACTAAGAATGAAGGCCAATCCCTGGAGGGTGGATCCGCCTGATGAAAGAGTCTACTGGAAAAACATACAGGCCAGGCTGTTGGATATCAATCCTGATGAAAAGGAGCAAGCCAAGAAGCTGGAAAAGGAATTATTAAATGAGATCATTCAGCGATATACGCAAGAAATTGCCGGAAACTTCAAGAAATCTGCTTATCGGTTTGCTCAAAGCTTTGTCACTTTTGGTTTCGCAAGGTTGCTTAATGCAACGCGCGTAAAAGGGCTGCTGTCTCTTTTTAGTAGGCAATTAGACGTGGATGATAAAGTGCACGTGATTGGAGAGACCGAGCACATTAGGTCACTTGCCAAGAAAGGTACTGTGGTGATGGTTCCTACGCATTTCAGCAATTTAGATTCGATCCTTATAGGATGGGCGATTCAGTACCTCGGTTTACCTCCATTCATCTATGGAGCCGGGTTAAATCTGTTCAACATCAAAATACTCGCCTATTTTATGAATAGCCTGGGTGCGTACAAAGTAGATAGACGAAAAAAGAATCCCATCTATTTGGAAACCTTAAAAACCTATTCCAGAAATGCTATTAAAAGAGGGTGTCACTCGCTCTTTTTTCCTGGTGGAACCAGGTCGCGATCCGGAGAAATTGAAACAACGCTCAGAATGGGACTTTTAGGCACGGCAATTGAAGCACAAAGAGAGCTGTACCTGAATGCAAAAGAAGGGGAGGAAGTAAGAAAGGTGTTCATCGTTCCTGTTGTGATTAATTATCACTTTACCCTTGAGGCTCCTTCGCTGATTCGGGATTATCTGAAAAGGACCGGACGTGAACGCTATTACGTAGAGGCGGATGAATTTTCCACTTCCTACAAGTTGGGAACGTTCATGTTCAAATTCTTCACCAAAGGATCGGATATTTCTGTGAACGTCGGAAAAGGAATTGATATTCTTGGAAATTACGTGGATTCAGAGGGAAATAGCTTTGACAAAAACGGGAACCCCATTAATGTCCGTGACTACTTTCTAAGGGATAAGAAAATCACCTTTGATGCCCAGCGGGAAAAAGAATATGTGCGTGTACTGTCCAAACGAATTGTGGAGGAATATCACAAATACAATCGCGTTTTCGCAAGTCACCTGGTAGCTTTTACAGCATTCAAAATGCTGGAAAGGAAAAACCCAAAACTCGATTTGTACAATGTATTAAGGTTACCTGACGAGGATTTGATCTTGGATTATGAAGAGTTTAAAACCAACTTTAAGAAATTGAGAAATAGACTAGAGAAAATTCACAAGAAAGGGGGGGTGGATATGGCTGACCATATGAAGCACCGGGCAACAGATGCGATCGAGCATGGCTTACAAAACGTAGGGCTATATCACGATCAAAGACCACTTATCAAGAAAGGCGATAAAATAATCGTTCAGGACACCAATACATTGTATTATTA
Organism: Ekhidna sp.; assembly: GCF_040220215.1. GTDB lineage: Bacteria > Bacteroidota > Bacteroidia > Cytophagales > Cyclobacteriaceae > Ekhidna. The sequence goes on along the minus strand of NZ_JAVJTR010000011.1, from coordinate 238,881 downwards.
CCACAACCGAATGAATGGCTATGGGCTTGAAAAGTACATCTAAGGAAGTTGTAGGTGTAATTGGAGCAGGCAGTTTCGGAACTGCTATTGCCAATATTTTGGCTGAGAATAACGCGCAGGTAATTTTATTCATTCGTGATCCCGAAAAGACAAAAAAGATTGCCAAAGAACGTGTCAGTTCCGGTCAAAAGCTTCATGAGAACATTGAAGTAACCAACAATCTGGAGGAGGTTCCACAAAGATGTGAAATCATTTTCCCAATGGTTCCCTCGGCTAATTTCAGGGACATGGTAATAAAGTTGGCCCCTCATCTTCGCCCATTTCATGTACTTATACATGGGACGAAGGGATTTGATCTTTATGTGCCTAAGAAGCAAAAAATCACAGCTAATAATCCACTTACACGCGAGCATGTTAAAACAATTTCTGAAGTAATTAAAGAAGAGACTTCCGTGTTGAGAGTAGGGTGTCTGGCCGGACCAAATTTGGCTCGTGAACTAGACCAAAGAAAACCAGCGGCAACTGTTGTGGCATCCCATTTTGACGAAGTGGTTAAAATCGGTCAGCGATTGCTAAAGAATGATCGATTTATGATCTACGGCAGTCGTGATTTAATTGGGATAGAACTATGTGGTATTTTGAAAAATATTATTGCAGTGGGGGCTGGTACCATTGCAGGCATGAATTTAGGTGAAAATGCCAAATCACTCTTTATCAGTAGGGGGTTAGTGGAGATGGTTTATATAGGTAAGGCGCTTGGTGGTAATGCGCAAGCTTTTCTGGGACTTGCTGGAGTGGGAGATTTGATTGCTACCTGCACTTCTAACTTAAGTCGAAACTTCACTGTGGGATATCGCCTTGCACAAGGAGAATCTTTGAAGGAAATCATTGATTCAATGGAAGAGGTAGCAGAGGGTGTAAAAACCATTAACATCGTTAATGAACTTGCAGAATCCTATAAGGTTAGATGTCCCATTACCGAAACGCTTTACAAGATCATTCATGATCAAATGACCATTCAGGAAGCGCACGGCTATCTTATGAATTTTCCTTTCCGTGCGGAAATTGACTTTTTGGAAGCTAAGTAGATCAAACTATTTAATTATTGTAAAGCTTATTCGTAAGATTTTCTTCAGAAAAATTGTGAGAAGAGACCTATGTCGGTATTGGTCAAATTTAGGATCAATCATGTTTGTAATTATGTTGATTAAATTCCTTTTTGAAAATCCTCCGGCAGTTCCAAATTGTCTTTTCCTATGTGTAATGGGGATTTCTTTTATTGACGCATTTAAGTCAAATTTTAATCTCATGAGGATTTCGAGATCATAAAATGCTCCTGAATCCCAGTGGATTAGGCTTTTTAACTTTGCTCCGTTAAAGATTTTGAGCGCAGAGTTTACATCTTGTAGATTTAACCGGAAGAATTGTTGGGCTAAAAAGTTGAAAACTTTGGAATATATGCGTCTTTTAAATGAATCTTTTCGTGACACCCTAAAGCCAGTGATTACATCATAGCTTCCAATGTATTCTTTATAGCTAAACAAATCTTCAGGTTCATATTGGTGGTCACCATCCGTATAGCCAATGTATTCATATTTTGCTACCGACACAGCTCTTTGAAAACTCCCACCAACGTTTAGATTAGTCGAATTTTGAAAGACGATAAGCTTGTCAATTTCTTTAATGGACTTAAGCAAATCAAAGGATCCGTCATGACTGCAATCATCAATTACTATAATCTCATAATCATCTGATACTTTAGAAAGTACATCATTAAGCCCATAAATAAGTGGCTTTAACGTCCCACTATCATTGAACGAAAGAACGATAAATGAAATATTCATTTGATAGAATAAATACGATGAAGATCGCTAATTGAAACTCTCGGATGTTTACCCCCAGATACTAAATGAATTTTATTTCCAATAACTCCACCGATTATTCCATGTCTTCCTTCGGGTAAATAATCGAATTGTATCCACTTCTCCTTTTCAATATCAAAAGCCTCTATTTCATCAAAACAAGTCCATACGTTTTCGCCACCAAAAGTTAGAATCTTTTTATCGTAAAGAACACTTGCAAATCCACCTCGAGGTGTCGGGATTGGATCCAATGTTGTCCATTCACCTGTTTCAATATTATATTTTTCTAAATAGTCCAGGTTGAATCTAAGATCGTCTTTTCTGCCCGAAATGGCATATAGGTTTCCTGAATGATATTCCATCCTCATGTGATCTCTGGCATATTTCATTGGGGCAAATTCTGTCCATACACCGGCTTGGATGTCATAAGCAAACAGATCATTGGTGATTTCCTTATTTTCATCGATTCCACCAACATACCAGATTTTGCCTTGCCCATAGCATACTCCTCCACCACCACGAGATGCTGGCATTGAAGGGAATGGTTCCCACTTCTTAGCTTCCGGATCATACCTGAAAAACAGATCGTAGGGATTCCACTCAGCGAACATGAATCCTCTCAGGCGGATGCCAAGAGGTTTAAATCCACCCAATACATACAAATACCTCCCATCAGTAACAACACCAGGATGATTTACATAATGGGGGATGTCATCAAGTTGAACCCATTCATCGTTAGTGGAATTGTATTCGTAAAAATCGTTCAAGGTTTGAGCAAACGAATCAATCCCCCCGAGAACATACATTTTAGTGCCTATGGCTGCACCTCCAGCTTCAGTTCGCGCCTTTGGTAAATCCCTTCCTAAGGTAAATACGCCTTTTTCTGTAATGACTTTTTCAGAAGCATATGAAATAGATCTAAACCAATAAAGGTATATTGAGAGCAGTCCAGCTAAAGCAACAAAAAAAATGACCAGTAAGAACTTAAGTATAGATTTTAACATTAAAAGTGTGATACGGTATGGTGAAAACTGGACTCTAATTTCATGTGTAGTTGTATTAGTTGCAACTTTTTTTTATTTAAAATCAGACCCGCAATTGTATGGTGACTTAGCTTATTTTGCTTTTTTTTCTAACATGGTGAGTGATGGTCATCTGATCTATACGAACAGTAGTTTGGGTTACACACCATTGAGTGTCATAATTCCGGGTTATGTTTTTAAACTAGGGAACACTTTCATAAGCAGTTTAATCCTCTACAGAATACTTGGGATCATCAACCTTTGGTTAATTATCTTTTTTTTGTTTAAAACTGCAATTATTTATTTCGAAAGAAGAATAGCCTTTCTAATCGTGCTTACTTTAATTGGTTTGGAGGTTGTTGGCAACAATTCTGTTATTGGATTTGACCCAAAGCTTTTCGTTTGCCTAGCCACGATAGGTGGATTTTACTTTCTTCTTAAAAACAACTATTTACTGTCTAGTCTATTTTTAGCATTTGGATTTTGGACATGGCAACCGGCAGGAGTGAACTTCATTTTTCTTGGATTCATGTTTTTTAAGGAGAGTGAGTTTAAGAGAATTATTCCAGTTCTGTTGGGGTTTCTAGTTGCTTCGCTTCCATCATTAGTTTATCTTTTTGTTACTGACCAAATTGGAGATTTTTATCAGCAAAGTCTGGTTGGTAGAATTCAACTGGGTACTTCTAATATGCCCATCTTACCTTTTAAGTTTCTTTACAATCCTTTCAAATTTCATCAATCTGATCTTCTCATTTATTTAGCAATGTTTTTGGGGTTTTTTATTCCAATTCTGAGGAAACGTATTGATAGTCAAACTAAAAACCTACTCATTTTCACTTTGATTTGGGTGCTTTTGTTTTTCAAAGAATATGGGTATCGGGATTTAATTCCGATCCTGGGAATTTTGGTATTGTGGTCTGGGTATTTATATGAGTGGGCATTTGTGCAAAGAAAAATGGATTTTAAAGTCTTGACTTTTTTACTGGTTCTGGTATTCTACTTCGACGCTTTCTCAAATCACCGTACCTTTCAAAATCAAAAGAGAGAATTTCAGAAGTTGGATAACAATTATGATTTCCAAAAAGGAAACTATTTAACACTTGGCGCTAATTCTGAAGCTTTTAGTTTCATCAATGATACCCATACTTACAAGCTTCTAGTTCGTCTCAATAATTTCAATATACAGGAACCAACCTGTGATGAATTAATCCAGGATATGGGATTCAAAGTCAAATATTTAATAGTTGATAAACCTGCGATTCAGAAAGAAAGGAATTTTGATTGCGGTAATAGAATTATTTCAATAATCAATAAAAGTCAACCTATTTATGAAAGTGAGACTATTATGGTGTTTGAGCTATAGCAATAATTGTTTCAGCCCTCCAAAGCCTTCACCCTTTCCTTCAGAGGTGGGTGAGAATAATGAACGAAAACAAATGCAGGATGTGGTGTGAGGTTAGATAAATGATCTGCACTCATTTTTTTCAATCCTGTTATTAATGGGGTGCCATCATAAGTTTCCTTAGCATAAGCATCCGCTTCATATTCATTTTTCCTGGAGATCACATTGCCTATGATTCCCAAAATAGTAGAAATAGGAGAGTAAAGAATTCCAAAAGCAAGGAGATTCAAATGCAAGGCAGAGGTCTGTCCCCCCATTGCCCAACTCACTTCAGCACTATAGGCCATTCGTGAGAAAAGGAATAACATGAATCCCATTAACATAATGCTGAAAACCGTGCTAAAAAGGATATGTTTTTTCTTAAAGTGTCCTACTTCATGAGCAAATACAGCAGTCAGTTCCTGAACAGAATGCTTTTCTACCAGAGTATCAAACAGCACAACCTTTTTCTTTTTGCCAAGTCCACTAAAAAACGCATTTCCTTTGCTCGATCTTTTAGATCCATCCATGATGAAGATGTTTTTCAATGGAAAATTCACCTTATCGCAATAAGCCTGGATTGAAGACTTTAACTCACCTTCTTCCATTGGCTTGAGCTTGTTGAATAGCGGTAAAATCAATGAGGTATAAAACAGGTTTGCAAACAAGACAAAAGCAGTCATGACAGCCCAGAAATAATACCAGAATTCACTTCCAATGGCATTCACAAAATAGATTAGCACTCCAAGCAGCAGCCCACCAATGATAATGGTGAGAATGTACCCCTTGATTTTGTCGAGGATATAAGTTTTAGCCGTCATCTTGTTAAACCCGTATTTCGCTTCGATTACGAAGTTTCGATAGATGGAAAAAGGGGTGTTAATCAGATCGGACACTACGAAAAGAATCCCAAAAAAGATAAGTGGCGAAATCAGGCTCAAAGGAGAAAAAGTTCGAATCCACTGATCGAGTATTCCAAACCAACCATTGTAAATAGCCAACAAGAGAACAACAAAACTGAAGGTTGCTGAGAAGGTGCTGAATCTGGAAATTTCTGCCTGATAGGCTTGCGACTTAGCATATTTTTCTTCATCATAAATACCATCCAGTTCTTTCGGGATAGGCTTTTTAGAGCTTTTCCTGTTGAGGTAATTCAGGATACGCTCAAGTGTGAAATCAAAAGTGATGATCACCAGAAGAATGGTGAAGAGGGTTTGTTCAGTCATAGGACAAAATTAAGCGACTATATTTTCAAAAAATAAACGGAATTGGACACTTCAACCTTCTTACATCAGCCGAAGGCTTCAACGGATCACCAAGACTAAAAGAGTAGGCAATGCTGATTTCATGCGCTCCACCTGTGCCTACACCTAAATCAGAAAGTGTATAATCATAACTGTACCCAAAAGTGGTCCGGTTGGTTTGCATTCCGATCATAAAAATGAGGGATTCATTGTTTACTACCCCATCCAGGTTTTTAATGGGAATGCCACGGTACCAGAGTCCGACCAATATAGGATCTAGTGTAAAGTATGCACCCAGATCAAGTTGATCAAAATTTCCTTGCGAGCGGTAATTAAAGCTTGGTGTGATACTTCGCTCGCCTATTCCGGTTCTGGTGGAGCCGGGATTTAGAGGAATCCGGTAGCCGCCATGCACGGAAAATTTTCTTGGAAGCGGAGCGTCTCCATCGTCAATGCTTTGATTAGGTTCTAATATGTGATGCATGGCCGCTCCTATCCAAATAGAAGGATTGTAAAACACACCCCCAAAAGCAAGATCAAAAAACCGTGCGTTAAGGCCATTGTCAAATACTTCCTGAGTAGGATTTCCTGTAAATCCGGAACCGCTTAGTTGGTCTCCGAAAATCAGATTTGAAAAATTTAAATCCTGAAAGGTGTAAGCTGCTTCTACTCCTGGCCGGAATGTCCATTGGTAGTTGATTTGTAACTGATAAGCATATTGGAGCCCAATAGTAGTAGATTTTAATCCGGCACTACCTGCTTTATCGGTGGTGAATATAAGTCCTGCACTGCTATAGTAATCTTCAAAATGATAATCGAAATAGGCAGAAAAAGTCTCAAAGTTAGCATCAAGATTTGGCCATTGCGTCCGATAGTTAATACCCATTCTGCCTTTTTGATTAATTCCAACAAGTCCGGGATTCAAATACAACGGTGCAGCGTAATACTGCGAAAACTGAGGGTCTTGCGCGTGCAAAGTGTTTCCTTGACAAAGGGCACTTGTGATCAATGTAAAAAAGATGACCTTTCTGATCATGTAAAAATGTAGATTAGAAATCGTTGAGCAAATTATACAATTAATACAAATCGGCTCAAGTTTTGTGTGTTACATGAGTAATGTAACGACCATATAACCGTTAGTATTTTGATGTTGTTGATACTATTTAGAGTTAAATATTTTAAATCATTTTCAAGTGACTCTACATTATTAATGAATAAACCTTGAATTATTCGGGTTAACCGTATTTTTACAAAGTGTTGTGTATGTATAAGGACATTTTTATGATTCGTATCCCCTATGGGTCTGTTGTTTGCAGATTGCTTTTACCTGTCCTGCTTTCTCTTTTTTCTCTCATACTTTGCGCACAAGATGTTACCGAGACCAGGTGGTATTTTGGTAACTCTAATGAGAACCTCGTTTTTGATCGAAACGGGAGGGATGTTTACCTGCAGACAGACCAGTTTACTCCGTTTGGTTCTGCCGGAGCTGCCACCATTACGGATCAGTTTACCGGCAATTTGCTTTTTTATTCGGATGGGGTTAATATCTATGATGTGTCACATACTCTTTTGCCAGGTGGAGCAGGCTTAAATGGCAATTCTGCAATAAACGTTCCTGTTGTCACTTGCCCAGTTACTGATAGCCCGGGTCAATATTATTTATTTACCAATTCTGGTACAACAGGCCCTAATGAGATTCAATACACCATTGTTGATGCGACGTTGCAGGGAAACGGGACAGCACAGTTTCCCTATGGAGATGTTGTTTCTTCAAATACCGGTACAGGGCTTACAAATCCTTCTGAAGGAATGCTTATTATTCCTTCTGGAGATGGTGAGTTGTTTTGGCTGGTTTCTCAAAACCGAGCTACTTTTCAGATTCAGGTTACCCAGATTGATGGTGGAGGTATAGGAGCTACCACAAATTATGATTTCACGAATGGAACTACACCCGGCTTTGAGGCCTCTCATTTCGCTTTTAATGCAGACTCCTCACAACTGGTCATGGCACCAAAAAGAGCCAACAGGAATATCTGGTTAATGGATTTTGATCCGGCAACAGGAGTTCCAACCTTTGATCGCACGCTAACAGGAACAGGTTTTAATGACGATCAAAATGAATCCATCTATGATTTGGAATGGTCTCAGGATGGATCTAAAATATACATCTCAAGATTTGGCAGCAGCGGGACTACCGGACAGCTATACCAACTGGACTTCAACGACACCACGCTTGCTGTAAATCCAATTTTACCATCACCTATTTTTAGAAGTTATGGATTAAAAAGAGCTCCCGATAATCGTATTTATCATTTGTATCAGGAAACCAATGCATCCCCTTTCAACTTGGGAAGAATCAATCGTCCGGATAGTATTTTGGATTCTATTCAATACCAATCAATCGTTTTCGCTGATGATTTCAACGCTAGACAATTCCCTGAGTTTACACCCGGGTACAATTTCACTTTCGACACGCTGAATTTCTACTGGATTGATAGCTGCGAAACGAATGTTACCAAATTTTTTCCCGTGGTTGAGCCTGTACCGAACAATCTCACCTGGGATTTTCAGGAAGCAGGAAGTAATGCGTGGATTCCTAATTATCAGTTTTCTGCTGCTGGAGGATACACGGTTAGCTTAACAGCAGAAGTAAATGGAATCCGACAAACCATAAGTCAGATGGTGGAAATCTTTTCGAATGATCTAATGGTGGATTTGGGTAATGACACCACCATCTGTGTGGATGAAATCTTGACACTTGATGCTGGTGCGGGCAGTTCATTTGTCTGGAGTACCGGGGAGGTTACACAGACAATTGATATTGATACTGCTGGAACTTATTGGGTAGAAGTGACTAATGCAACAGGTTGTACGGGCTTTGATGATATTGAAGTACTTGAATATGGCATCACAACCCAAACTTCCAATCAATGGTACTTTGGTGAGCAGGCAGGAATCGAATTTACCAATGGCCCCATTGCAATTTTGGATGACAATAAACAGGATGCCCTGGAAGGATGTGCTACAATCTCAGATGTAAATGGTGATCTGCTGTTCTACACCAATGGATATACGGTATGGAATAAAGACCATGATGTGATGATGAATGGGGATACAATTGGAGGGGATCAACAATCTGCCCAAAACGCACTAATCATGCCATATGGGGATGACCAAACCATGTTTTACATATTTACGACTGAGCGTGTTTATGGTGATAATGAATATGCATTGAGATATTCAATCGTAGACATGAAAGGTGATACTGCAAAAGGAAAAGTGATTGTTAAGAACGTTAAATTGATGGATAACAGTACTGAGCGGGTTACAGGATCCGGCTTTACCGGAAATGATATCATAACTGCTCATGAATTTGGAAATAACACGTTTAGATCTTTCAGAACAAGTGCTGCTGGTTTAAGCGGGGCGATTTTCTCCCCATCTGGTGAAGTGCATGATTTTATGCAGGAATTAAGTGCGACAGGATACATGAAAATCTCTCCGACACTTAATCAAATTGCAGTAAATATTCCAGGCACTAATCAGGTAGAGATTTTGGACTTTAATCAAGGGGAAGTATCGAACCCTCGGTTGATAGATACAGGTGACAGTGACCTATACGGAATGGAATTTTCACCTGGTGGGCTAAAACTATACCTTACAACTTCATCTGGTACCTCGAAACTGATTCAGTTTGATTTGGATAGTTTGAATTCGGCCAATTCTGCTGCGGATATTTCTGCCACCAAATTTGACGGTTACCCTCAAGGACCTAATTATGGAGCTCTTCAGTTAGGACCAGATGGTACTATCTATATGGCGGTCGATAATTCACCTACCATCGGAACCATCAGTGCCCCAGACGCAGATGATGCAGGCGCTGGTTTCGATGCGGCAGGTTTTGATCTTTCAGGACGTACTAGCAGGCTGGGTCTTCCAAATTTTGCTCAAAATCAATCTGACCCTATCCAGGAGCCAAGCATGACAGTTACCGCAGGTTGTGCAGGTCAGTTATCCACTTTTTCAGGTGTAGGCAGAGACCCCAATAACTCAATAGAAAACTATCTCTGGATTTTCGGAGATGGCACATCAGCCGCTATTCAGGATACAACACACACGTATGACAATCCCGGAACATATACGGTTCAGCTTGTTTTAAGCAATCGATGTGATATGGATACCACCCTTACACAAACAATCACTATTAACAACATTCCGGAAAGCCCAACCGTCCCAACAGATACAGCATTATGTGACCAACCCATTATATTAACTGCCTGGCCAACTGATAACCCTGATTTTGCATACTACTGGAGTACTGGTGAGACCACTCGTGAGATTACGGTTTCAAGCCCGGGAATTATCGATGTAGCAATTATTAATACCGTGACAGGCTGTACTTCGGATACACTTAGTGTTTTCATGGCTGATGCCCGTCCGGATGTAGATCTGGGTCCAGATCGCACCATTTGCCAAAATGACCCAACTATAACATTAGATGCCCAGGTGGCCAGGGGGACATACTCATGGGCGATTGATGGGGTGGTTCTGGGCTCGAATAGAACCTTTGATGTCGATACAACTACAGCAGGTGTTTTTGAATATACGGTGGAAGTCACAAACTCTTTTGGCTGTGTTGGTCGTGATACGGTACAAATTTCAGTTCTGGAAGCTCCTGATGTAACAGTCACACCCAATCAAACAACAGGGTGTGGCAATGGCGATGGATTTGTTTCGATTGATTTTAATAGCCCAGGTAGTTATTCATATCAAATCTCAGGACCTAGTAATGCTGGTCCATTTAATGCGGATGGACCAACAACCGTTACTATTCCTGCAGGAGTACCTCCAACAATTGGAAATTTAGCTCCGGGCAATTACAATTTTACCGCAACAAATCTGGTTTCAGGATGTGTTTACTCCGAAGTTGTTCAGATTGAGGATCCGGGTAGTTTCAATTTTACAGTCAGCAGCACGGGTAATTGTGATGGAGATGTGGAATTAACATTAGGTTCAGTTCCGGCTGATTTTACATATGAGATTCAAAATGATAATCGAGTAATCATAGAAGCTGGTACAAATCAGTCTGTATTTTCAAATCTTAATACAGGAACGTTCTTTGTTCAGGTAACAGATAACAATCCTCCGGGTTGTGTTGAGACAGCACAGATTACAGTAAATCCCGGAAACGAACCGGTATTCACTTTTGATGCAATTCAGGAGATATGTGGTGCAACAGGGTTTGTAACAGTTACTGATGCTGGAACTACACCTGGTGTTACATATACCTGGGCAACCTCAGATGGAAATATTATCACATCTCCTCCAGATGGAGAATCTGTGGAAGTGGATCAGTCAGGGACTTATACGGTAACAGCATCTGCCGCTACTTTTTGCCCTCGATCAGAAGATATTCAGGTCAATTTTAATGGAGATCCAGCAGTTGACGTAGTTGTTGATGGAGATCCATGTGAGGGTGAGATAACCCTTATCGCTAATGTAACCGGAGGAAGTGGAAGCTATATCTATAATTGGAGCGACGGAGGAGGTGCGATGCAGCGAACCATTACTACATCAGGCACATACAGTGTTACAGTCACGGATCAGTTCACAGGGTGTGAGATTACATCCGGCGACACCAATATTGAAATTCAGCCGAGATTCACCGTTGATATGACCTTGGATCCTGATTGTAATAATGATGGAAGAATTTATGCAATTGCAACAACCAATTATTACAATCCTTCAGTCACGTACGAATGGCAGGACCCTGCAGGAAATGTTCTCTCAGACACGGACTCAATACTAGTAGTAACTCAATCTGGAAGATATACCGTAACCGCTACCAATGAATCTGGGACATGTACCGCAACAGATGCTCTTGACGTTGCAGTTGTACCAATCAATCCTGAAGATTTAATCTTACCGGAAAGGGCTGCTTTTTGTACAGCCGATCCTGTCAATCCTACTGTAGACCTTGACCCGGGTATTTTTAATACCTATGAGTGGCGCTTGCTTCCGGACAATACGGTTATATCCACTGATCAAGTACTTACGGTTTCAACTTCCGGTACCTATGAGGTTACGCTTTATAACGGGTTCACCTGCACCAGGGATCTAGTGGAGGTCGTTGAAGATTGTACACCGGTAATCGTCGCTCCAAATGCATTTTCACCGAATGGCAATGGAGTAAATGATGAGTTTTTTGTTTTCCCAAATGACTATGTGGAAGAATTCGAGATTCTGATCTATACCCGCTGGGGAGAATTGGTTTACAGATCCAACACTCAAGATTTTAGATGGAATGGAATCTACAAAGGAGCATTACTTCCCCCGGGGACCTATGCTTATATCATGAAGTTTTCAAGCTCTTTGGCGTCAAGCCTGGGAACCATTGAACAATATGGCTCTGTTACACTTATAAGGTAATGAGTTATTTCGATCATATTTACAATCGACTTTTTGGCCAGAGCCCCACACCAACCAAAGTGTTGGTAAATGAAATTATAAAAAGAAGTCAGTCTTTTCTTGATAAATTCAATGCATGGAGTAAATCAGATACTTGCGAGGACTTCTTAAATGATCTATGGCAATCATATACGTGGCGTAAACAAGGTCTGGACAATGATCCGCAAATCATGCTTTTGGAATCTACCTACAGCAATGGTTTTGCTATAGATTATGAAGCGAAGTATGGAAAGAGTAGTTTCAGATACCTGTTCGATTACTTTGCGGAGGAGATTAAAAAATTGGACTATCGGCTTGTAGTAAGTCGCCAGACAATGAAAGAAAAAGGCGATGTAGTGGAGATGAAGGAAATGCACTACCTAAAACCAAAGCGTAACTGGGTAGAACCTATTGATCAAAAATTTGGCAATGTTCAAATCGAGTATATTGAAGAAAATGATCAGCCGACTCGCATCAAATTGCTGGTAAATTCGTATCCCGATAGGAAATACAAGAAAGCTGATAACTTCGAAGATTTAGCAGAATACATATTTTCAACTAAGAAAAACAATTAAATAAAGACATGAGAATACTAGCATTAATTACACTACTTTTTGTTGGCTCTACTGCTTTTCAAACAGCAGAGGCACAATTACTTCCTACTAAACTTAGAATTACCGTAATCGATGGATTAGGAAATTTTGTGGAGGGTGCGACTGTCTCTATTTATGAGACGGAAAAAGATTATCTCGCGAGTGAAAACGCTGTTGCAACTTTGAAAACAGACAAAAAGGGAAGAGTTACGTTTAAAGATGTTAAGCCAATGGCCTACTTTGTGGAAGCGAAGTTTGAGGATCAAAATAATAATGGGGAAGGGGTGAAAACAGGTGAGCTTTCCGAAGGTAAAATAAACAAGGTTAACACTGTGATTGAATAGGTGAGAAAATCCATACTACCACTTTTTCTTTTTTTCCTTTTTAGCGATTCTGAATTTCTTCCTGATCCTTCTTATACAATTTCTATAAATGAAGAGCCATCTGAGATTGGTGGCAGGGAGGATGTGATGGGCAGAAACGAATATTTGCGACTGCTGACAGCTGACCCCTACACTGGACAAATTCCAGCAGGTATTGCCAAGGCTGAGTTACGTTTTTCAGAAGAACACTTGATCAAAACGGCCAGGTTTAGGACACAACAGCTGGATATACAATCGCTTGGCCCCAATAATGTTGGTGGGCGCACACGAGCAGTAGCTTTCGATATTCGCAATGAAAACATCATTTTAGCCGGTGGGGTGTCAGGTGGTGTATGGAAGAGTTTAGATGGAGGAATTACATGGTCTAAAAAAAGTAATCCAGAAAACCGAAACAGTGTAACCTGTATTGTCCAGGATGTTCGGCCCGGTAGAGAAGATACCTGGTATCACGGGACGGGTGAAATTGTCGGAAACTCTTCTCGTGGAGGCGGAGCTCCATTTCGAGGAAACGGCATTTATAAATCTACCGACAATGGGGAAACGTGGAATCCCATTCCAGCTACGCAGGATTCTTCGCCCAACCTTTTCAATAGCCAGTTTCAGTACATCTGGGATATTGAAATAAATCCTGCAAACCTGTCAGAAGACGAAGTGTTGGTTGCGGCTTTCGGAGGAATACTACGATCTATTGATGGTGGTGATACATGGGAAGTGGTGATAGGGCAGCAATTGTTCAATCTTGACGAATCAGCAGACCTGAATGTTTCTAAAGCTTCTTTTTATACCTCAATTGAACGATCTGAAAATAATGTGTTTTACGCAACACTATCAACTGAGAGTCCTTCAGACGATCCATCACTTGAAGCTGGCTTTTATTATTCTTTAGATGGGCAAGAGTGGGTCAACATCACCCCGCTGACCGAAGAATCTAAATACCGCAGGGTTGTCATAGGTAGCAGTCCATCCAATCCCGATATTACCTATTTCATGGTGGACTCCAATCCTGTTTTTATTCTGAATCACAGCCTGGCCGGAATCAATAGTCCAAGCAGGATAAATGGTTTTGACCCACAACCTCGTACAGTGCCTGACTTTGATGAAGACCTGGGGATTCTAAATACCCAAGGGTCATACAATATGATGATTCGTGTGCATCCACAAGATCCAAACATGGTTTTTGTAGGTGGGACAAACCTGTTTCGCTCTACCGATGGATTCAAGACTAAGGAAAACATCAGTTGGATTGGAGGATATAATCCGGAAGGAGGTAGTGGAATTTATCCCAATCATCATCCTGATCAGCATGACTTGTTGTTTCTGCCTAGCAATCCCAATGTAGCCCTGTCTGCCAGTGATGGAGGACTTATTTTAAGTCAGGACATAACAGCTGATACGGTGGAGTGGCAAAGCAGAAATAGCGGTTTCATCACTTCGCAATTTTTTACAATTGCACAATCGAAAACCTCCAATGATCCTACGGTTATTGGTGGAATGCAGGACAATGGGACCGATCTTTCTGCGGGCGGTAGCACTTTTTGGGAAGGGATTTTAGGTGGTGATGGCGGGTATGCTGCTACAACCAATGACAATTTTCTTTGGTTCTCATCTTTTCAAAGGGGGCAGACCTTGAGGTTGACGCTGAACAATAAATACGATATCACTTCTTTTGGTCGGGTTGATCCTGGAGGTTTGGTCTCCAAAGCCGGAGGTGTCTATTTGTTCATCAATCCATTCGCCTTGGATCCGATTAATCCAAATCGAATGTTTTGTGCAGGGGGCAATCATCTTTATTATCACCCAAACGTATCTCAGATTCCAGGCGGATCACAGACACCTACCAGCCTGGGGTGGGTAAAAGTCAATGAAGAGCCTTTGGATAATGATCAGGTAAGTGCAGTAGAGGTGAGTGCAGACGCAAGTAAAGTTTACTATGGAACAAGCAGCGGTCGACTATTCAGACTGGATAATGCAAATGATCAGCTCTTGTTTGAAGTTGTAGTGCTTGATTCTTTGACAAATGGGTATGTTTCTAGCATTGGTGTTAACCCGGAGAACAGCGATCATATCATTGTCATTTTCTCGAATTACAACATTCCATCCATTTTTGAAAGCCAGGATGGCGGAGAGAGCTTTGTTGATATAAGTGGAAATTTGGAGGAAAATCCGGATGGTTCTGGAAGTGGACCAAGTATCAGATGGGCCGAGATTATTCCAAAGAATTCTGGGAATTTAATTCTGGTTGGCACAAGCACCGGATTGTATGGTACAGAGAATCCGGACGGAAGTTCTACTATTTGGATAAAGGAATCACCAAACCTGATAGGCAGCTCGATCATCCCGATGATGGATTACAGGCCAAGTGATGGACGTTTAGTCATAGCTACCCATGGTAATGGCGTTTATGCAACGAATATCTCAGGTTTTAAACAGATTGAGCCGGTGAATCCTATAGGTGAGCAATTTAACGTTCTGGCAACCTACCCCAATCCTTTTCAAGACAAGACGCAAATACAGTATACATTGCCAGAAGATGGTGAAGTGCGAATTGATGTATTAAATCCGAACGGAGGATTAATAAATACTATCCTATGGGCTCATCAGGTAGCCGGAACTAATGCAGTAACATGGGATGGTACAACACCATCTGGCACTACGCTTTCGAATGGTATTTACTTTTATCGCATTCGATATGCGGGACAATCGAAATCCGGCAGGCTGATACTAAGGCGTTAGCGCAAGCTGAGTACTAATAAAAAGTACGCGATGACCATTACCCAAAAATGGTAGTTTACAATGTTTGGGATGATCCCAAGATCCATCAGGATAACAGCAATTGCTAAAATGAATGATGCAATTCGTAAAGTATTTTTTGTGCTTTTCGTCATGGTATAGGTTTTAGACTAAAATAAGTATTTCACCGCCACATGGCAAATTGAATTGGTTGATTCATCTTTGCAACATCTGAGTTAATGGCAGAAATTGGAATAGATATCAGAAAAGTAAAAGCACTGTTAAGTGCAGGTGATGTTGTAGGCATTCCTACTGAAACGGTCTATGGCCTGGCAGGGAACGCATTGGATGAAGATGCCATTCTTAAAATCTATTCTGTAAAAAACCGGCCAAAGTTTGATCCGCTCATAGCTCACACTGATTCACTGGCAAAGTTGGTGAAGCTGGTAAAAGAAATTCCTCCTCAGGCTCATGAATTAGCACAGGCATTTTGGCCCGGGCCATTGACTATTTTATTGGAGAAGAAAACCGTCGTTCCGGATCTTTTGACATCCGGACTGGATCGGGTAGCTGTGAGGATACCGGATCATCCGCTCACATTAGAACTATTGTCAGGGATTGAGTTTCCTTTAGCGGCACCCAGCGCAAATCCCTTTGGCTATGTATCACCTACTTCTGCTCAGCATGTGCAGGATCAGCTGGGGGAGAAAATACCATATGTTTTGGATGGTGGTATGTGTCGGGTAGGCTTAGAATCTACGATTGTTGGGTTTGAAGGAGAAGAAGTGATTGTTTATCGATTAGGCGGCACCAAGGTTGAGGCGATCGAAGAAGTTGTAGGGAAGGTGAGGATACAGGTGAATGAAAGCTCTAATCCTGCTGCTCCGGGTATGTTAAAATCACACTATTCACCGGGTAGGAAAATGATTCTTGGAGATATTGAGAAAAATCTATCCGAACTTAATCCAAAAACAACTGGCATCATTTCGTTCACCGAATCTTTCGAGGTTTCAGATGAGAATTTGGCCGTCCTTTCAACTGCCGGAGATTTGGAAGAAGCAGCCAGGAATATTTTTTCTGCTCTTCGCAAAATGGACCAGCCTCACATCGAAGTGATTTTGTCTGAATTTTTACCACAGGAAGGCTTGGGAAAAGCTATCAACGATCGGTTACGAAGAGCTGCAGTCTGATTTTAGTAAATTGTAAATTTTGCTTTGAAGATTATCTCCTTCAGGGGATTATAGGGGTGTTTGTTTTCATTCTACTCCCCATACTCACGTTTATACACTTTTTCAAAAGGTGTCAACTCACCATTTCCATTGATAAATAGTGTGTAATCAAAATCCTTACTTGAGCGCAAAGCAGCATCATCGTTGGTATGTTTAATGAGCGTAGCTGGATTGACTTTAAGCTGCTGAGGATAATTGAAGTTGAATTTCTTCAAATCACTGGATATGATCAGTTTATTGAAGAGTGCAGATATTTTTATAATAGAAACCTTCCCATAAAGGGGAGAAAAGCCCAACTTATCCAGCTTATATATGGAAGATCCTTTGGTGGCATGTCGCATTCCAATCACGCATAAAATCCCTGTGTCCGGAAATTCATTTAATAGCGATTCAAATTTGCGGTAAATCAATCGATCCCTGAATTTGTAGTTATTGTTTGGGTTAGTGTAGTCAAATGTTAGTCCATCATCCATTTCCAGAATCATGGTCGCAAACTGAACAAAATCATCACCAAAAAATTCTGTATAAGCTTCGCTCTTCCTCTCAAGCTCATCAATCGTAATTAGCACCAAACTCTCAATCAGCTCCCGATCATAATAGTACATGACAGACAAGCCCTGATAGGATTCACGATGCGCTCTTGTTTCTTCAAAAATCTTCTTAAAAACACCTAGCGTGCCTTGTAGAGATTCTGGAATGGAGCGATCCCCAATGAGTTCATTGATTACGAAAATGGCCGACTCCATTTTGTACTCAATATCAATGCTCCTGACAAAGACTCGATCCTCAGAGTTAAGCGATTGATTGAACTGATAGAGTTCCTCAAAAAATCTCCAGTTTTCTTTCCCCCAAAACATGGTGTTTCTAATCACATGCCGAAGCTTGGTAGTATCTCCTGATTGAAGGTAATTATTGATCATGTGAGCCACGCTTGCACCTTGCTCAATAGCTAAAATTCTGACATTCCCATTTTTATGTAGGTAACGAAGCAGCTTTATAGTAGTCTTGGGCACAGATCGAATGTTATGCCAATGCTCCGCCAGCACAAATACCTGATTGCTGTCGATTTCTATGAGATCATATCCATCAAAATTGTCATCATTTTCAATGGTGACGGATTGGATATTTGGTGAGGTTTGAGCAAAACCATAACTACTCCAAAGAACTGATATGATTAAAAACAGTCTGATGTTCATTCGGTGAGAGCAACGAAACTTAGATTATGAAATTGCATTAATATTTTGCCGGCTTATTTCCCGGCAGACTTTTCCTGATAAACTCCCTGATGTGATCATTGCTGCTGATCAAATCCTCATTTCGAAGGTACATCATATGACCACTTCTATAACCTTTGAATGAAAGCCGATCCTTCATTTTACCACTTGGGTCAATCTGCCACATGGTGTATTTCGCATCAAAATATTTGGTGGCGCCATCATAATACCCACTTTGGATCATGGTATGCAGATACGGATTTTGGGCCATGGCTTGTCGCAGGTTCTCACCTGTGTTGTTATCATCTCTATTCCATGGATGGACCGGTCCGAACATATTGTACTTCATGTCTGTCTGGTAGTTCAAGACATTTTTGTAGTAGTAGTTTATAGCCGGAGTAAAAGCATGCAACCAGCTGGTCAACTCCGAATTAAAATCCGGGCTGTCACCCCCCTCTGTGCGGTCAATACCTTTGTACCTGGAATCAAGGCGCCCGACAGTAAAGCCTTCTTCCCGTAATAATTCTTTCCAGAAAAATGAAGTAGGGACATCCAAATTATATTGAAGAATCACTTTTTCAGAAATGCCGGAGTAGCGTGCCATCACCTGGGCTGCTTCCTTCTTTTCTTCCTCGCTTACAAAACCACCCTTCGCCAGGGTTGGCATCAACTCCTGGATGGAATAGGTTTCAATCTCGTCCAGTACTTCCAGTAAATCTTTGCTTTGTAAGTCTGAGGGTAGCTTTTCATGATACCATGCTGCTGCAGTAAAATAGGGAACTCTCAAAGCAGCTCCCAGAGGCCCGTCTCTTCTTCCTTGTCCACTGTGGATGCCTAGCTCGGTGGGGGAGACCAGTATCACTCCATTAAGATACATCCACTGCCTGTTTTGCAGTTCAAGAGCTAATCCTGAAACACGAGTAGTTCCATAACTCTCTCCAATGAGGTACTTGGGAGACTCCCAACGATTCATCCGGGTCACAAATGTGTTGATCCATTCCGCGAGGTAGGAGATATCCTCATTCACCCCAAAGAAAAATTCCCGATCGGTATTTTCAGGATCAAGAATCCGTGAGTACCCGGTGTTGACTGGGTTTACAAATACAATATCTGCTACATCTAAAATGGAGTTTGGATTGTCTTTCACGCCATAAGGCTGGATGGGAAAACCTTCGTCATCCACCTTCAAAATTTTAGGTCCTGTGTAAGCCAGGTGCATCCAAACGGAAGCAGATCCCGGCCCTCCATTAAATGAAATCAGTAGAGGCCTGCTGGCTCTGTCTTTAATGTCTGATCGCTCATAGTAGGTAAAGTGAACCGCAGCAATAGCCTTTCCTTCTTTATTCCAGACAGGTTGTGTTCCGGTGGTTGCTTTATAGGGGACTGCTTTCCCTTTGATGGTTACCTGATGTGTAGTTGCAATGGTCTCATTGGCAGGGATGGATCGATCTTGTGCAAAGAGAGCGGCACAAAGCACTAACGTTAAAATGGTGAGGACACTCTTCATATTCTAGGATTTTTGAATTTAGAAGGGAAATGTACCAAATAAACGAATGTCCTAGAAATGAAAAAGACACACTCGGTAAATGAGCATGTCTTTCGGTACATTTTTGATATTACTTTTTATTGAAATCTAATCCATTTTCAAACGGAGATTACCATAGCTGGAGTCGATTCGAATCATTTTGTTTGGGTCCCCCTTTCCAATTTTTCCCTTATAGGTGCTTTTGTTAGATTCCTTTACCCGGTAGTTAAATGTAGCATCTACATCTGATGACACTTTGAGATCAGCAAAAGAAAACTCCGCATTTATATCCGCATTGAAGCCTTCCTCAAGACCTATTTCATAGGAACCAAACTTACCATCAATATCAATAAGCGTAAAAGACTTAGCTACTTTGTCAATTTTAAAATCACCCAGATAGCTGCAGTCAAGTTCCAGACTGCCTGTTAGTTCTTCAATATCCAACCCTGAGAAATGAGCATCAGCATCTACTTTCCCTGCTTTTTCGATCTCTACTTTTCCGTATTTACTTTCAAGATCCAACATCTCCACTTCTCCAATTTCAATATCTGAGAACCCCTGAGTGAGATCAAGGTTTTTTGCTTTATCAATCTCGAAATTGCTGTATTTGATGGTAGCTTCCCCGTCGTTGATGGTACCGATGCTTCCGCTTCCAAAAGAAACTTTGATATTAGCGTCACCTGAAACATTACCCACCTTCATAGAACCGTATGCTACGTTTATATCCAGGTCATTGTCACGATCACCCATAGTTACGTCTCCAAAACTATTCTTGATTTCAAGCGGATTTTTTTTGGGCATATAAACCGTATAGTTGATCTCAAAGCCTTCTTCGTTTTTGTTTTTATTGTTTTCAATTTCTGTTTCGAAAACAATCTCTGAGCTGCCTTCAGTGATGTCGATGGTAATTGCATCAAGGATACGTTGAGCACGCTCTTCATTTCTTCCTTTGCCGATGATTTCGACTTTTATGTCAAACTCGCTTTTGTCGGTTGAGTTGATCTCTACTTTTCCAAACTTGTTTTCAATCTTCAGCTTAGTTGTAGCACTTACTTTATAGTTTTTCTCAACGTACTTCTTCTTTTCATCCTGGTCACCGGCCACCGCTGCTATGGCAAGCAGCAGGCACAGTCCTAGCATCTTATATTTCAATAGATATGTCGTTTTCATTGTTTTGGTTTTTGATGTTTTGTAAGATGTCCAACTGCCTGTTCAGGATGTCTAGCCTCAGCTGCAGGTTGCTGATCATGGCATCCATCACACGGTCGTTGGAAGCATTGGTTTGGTAGGTTTTCTTCAGTTCCACATACATAGAATCGAGTTGGTCGATTTCTACCAAAAATTGTTCATGTTGTTCAGGAGTTAACTGTTCTGTTATCGCCTGTCTTTTCTGCGATATCAGTTTGACATAGTAATCTTCCGCCTGGGTAAATTCCTCACTCAATACCGGCCCTTCATTTTGACTGGTATTCCTGTCTACTATCAGATAGATCGTGGAAACCATGAAGAGTACAGCTGCTACTTTCCAGATCGCAGGCCAGATCACTTGCTTTTTGCTAAGATTTTGATCTATTCTATTCCATACTTTTTCTGAAGGGTTTGCATCGTCAAATGCACCCCTGTTGTCCATGATGAATTTTTCAAATTGGTCACCCATAGTTCACCTCCTGTGTTACAATCATTTTCAATTTATCTTTTGCTCGCTTGTACTGAGACTTGGAAGTTGATTCCGTTATTCCCAGTATCTCGCTTATTTCTTTATGGTCATACCCTTCAAAAAGGTAGAGCGATAGCACGGTTCTAAATCCAGAAGGCAATTCATTCATTGCTTTTTTCACCTGCTCCACCGTGTAGTTTGGTTCTGACTGTTCAGGCTCAAACTCACTAGCCTTTGCTTTCATATCCTCTGCCAGCATCAGGTCTTTTTTAGCTTTCTGCACCTGATTCAAAGCCTTGTTAATTACGATTCGTTTCAGCCATGCACCAAATGATGCATCTTCACGATAGCTGGCCAGGTTTTGAAAAGCGCTTACAAATGCATCCTGCAATACATCTTCAGCATTATTTTCATCACCCGTGATCCTCAGTGCAGTATTGTACATCGCTTTATTGTACAGCTTGTAAATCTCAAACTGCGCATTGCGATCATCCTCTCTGCACCTGGCAATCAGGTCGGCGTGAATATTTACCGTATTTGCTTCCAATTTTAAGGTTAGTATGTAGTAAAGACTTGTAAAGGAGGCATGGGTTGCATGGGTTGTTAATTTTAATCGATTGGAATGAAATATATGAAAAAACTTTTCCGGGCGATTGTACTGGCACCTATATTATCGAGCGATTTTTTTTAAAATTGTAGTATCTACCTTTAGCAGAGCACGCTGGATCAGAATGCGGTTACTTTTTTTGGGATGGGCGTAATTATAGAATTGGTTATTGAATTCTTTGGTGAATTTTCACAATTCAGGCATGTTAAACTAATAAATGGAATGATGGGATATCAAGAAACGCAAAATTTTGGTATGACCATTGTACCTACTGAAAATTTTTCATGACATTTTTTTGGAGTAGGAATACGGATGGGTTACTTTAATCAATAACTTATTTATTAATAGGGCTTTAGGCTTATTTGATTAAACTTGTACAAGAATTACTATTGGGAAATATGATGAGAGTGTTTCGCGTGTTTTGCACTGTTTTTACGCTAATCATTTTTACGGATACTCAGGCGCAACGAATTTTTAAAATGTATAAGGAGGCAGAAGAAACCTTCTATGAAGAAAAATTTGGTGAAGCACTAACACTGTATCGTGAAATTGAGGAGATCGATTCTCTTTATGAGGATATACAATATAAAATGGAAGTATGTCAGTTACTTTCAGATCGGCAATACATAGATATGGGTCCTTTCAATGCTTATGAAGCAGATATGTCGAAAAGGGATAAGTTTTATTATTACTGGCAAGGACGCATTTTATTGGAAGAATATGAGTTTGAAGAGGCTATCGAGTCCCTTCAAAAATTCATTAAGCTTCCAGAACGGAAAAGCGAAGAGATTTTGTCGGAAGCCCGAAGATGGATCAATTGGTCTATTGCAGCTAAAAAATTTATGGACAATCCTAAGTATTATGAAATTCATCTTTTAGAAGAAGGAATCAATACGCCAAAAGCCGAACTCAGTCCGGTTTACTTTACCGATAATGAGGAACTTCTTTTCATTTCAAACAGGGATGAGTCAAAGCCAGATCAATATCAAATCTATCATACAAAACATATCGGGGGTAGGTCATGGTCTGAGCCGGAGGTAATATACAATGTTGGCACCTTTACACGTGACAATTCAAATATTGAAGTAGTAGCAGAAGATGGACGCTTGTTTCAGTTTAGAACTAAAAAAGGTGGAGATCTTTTTTACAGTGAACCTACAGGAGCAAAAACCGGGTGGTCTGAACCCGTTGAATTCGACAGTAAAATATCAGCTACTCATTTGAGTTCTCATTTTTTCATTAACGAGCATGAAGATCGCATCATTTTTGCAAAGGATGTGGGCACCAAAAAAGAACCAAATCTTGATTTATTTCAATCATTCAAAGATCCAGAATCAGGGGATTGGAGCAAGCCGGCTCTTTTTGCAACCACTATAAATAGCGAATACAATGAGGATAGCCCGTATCTGAGTCCGGATGAGAGAACGCTTTATTTCGCATCTGATGGACATGAAACCATGGGTGGCTATGACATTTTCAAGTCTGAACTTGATACTGCTACGCTGACATGGTCAGAGCCCGAGAATATGGGATTTCCTGTAAACTCTCCGGATGATGAAATACATTTCAAACTCAACAACGACCAAATGTCCGGCTACTTCACCTCAAACAGGCTTCATACGCTAGGTGATTACGATATTTTCTTTTTCTGGGAAATCCATACTGTGAAAGTGAAAGGAAGAATTATCGATGGGCCAACAGGTAAGCCAATAACTAATGCAAGAATATTCTTTAGACCGGTTGAGTATACAGACATGTATTTCTTCTCTCCAATTGATGAAAAAGGCCAATATGAAATGATCATCAATGCAGATGATGTTTATGAGGTGGAGATCAAAATGGATGAAACTAAAGAAATTATTAGGCTGGAAGATTTCGAAATCCATGCGACAGGGGGAACCAACACAACATATCTGAAAGATTTCTACATTGGGGAGGTACCTCTACAACCTGTAGTGACCCGTCGCAAGCCAGAAAAAACACCGGAAACAAGACCTCAACCACCAACCCCTCAAAAATCATCTAGCATTGAGAATCTTGGTAAAATGAACAATACCAGCGATCGTGCGGTCGTTCGGAATATCTATTTTGATTTTGGAGATACAAAAGTTACTGATGAAAGCCTTCCGGTTTTAAGAGTCATCTTGAAACGTATGAACGAGTATTCACAATTGAATATTGAGATCGCCGGACATACGGATAGCATTGGTGATGAGCAAACGAATCAATGGGTGTCTCAAAAAAGAGCAGAAGCTGTGAAGAAGTGGTTGGTTGAAAATGGTATTTCTGAGAACCGAATCTTAGCGAAAGGTTATGGTGAAACCCAGCCATTGGCCACCAATGACAATGAACGAGAAGGACGTGAGCTCAATCGAAGAATCGAGTTTATCGTAAGATAATAGTCGTTCATTTCTTATCTTAGGTCAAAATAAACAGCATGTATACCTCAATTATTGCAGGTCTTGGACATTATGTACCCGATAATGTCGTGACCAATGACGATCTGTCAAAGATGATGGACACGAGTGATGAGTGGATCACAGAACGAACAGGAATAAAGGAGCGTAGGTGGATAGATCCAAAGACAGATGATAGTCCATCAACCATGGGCACCAAAGCTTCAAGAATGGCAATATCGAATGCAGGACTTACTCCCGATGATATCGATTTTATCATTTTCGCTACACTCAGTCCTGACTACTATTTTCCGGGTCCCGGAGTAATGGTGCAGGATCAATTGGGAATCAAAGAAATAGGCGCGCTGGATGTTCGAAACCAATGCTCCGGATTTGTGTACGGCCTTTCTGTAGCAGACCAGTTTGTGAAAACAGGAATGTATAAAAATGTCCTTGTTATTGGAGCTGAGAATCATTCTGGAGGGCTGGAGAAGACTGATAGAGGACGTGGAGTGACAGTGATTTTTGGAGATGGGGCCGGTGCAGCAGTGGTACAAAGATGTGAAGACCCCACGAAAGGAATATTGTCAACGCATTTACATTCAGAAGGTCAACATGCGGAGGAATTAGCCCTGATTGGTCCGAATACGGGGAGATGGGTACCGGAAATCATAGCAGAGAGTGATCCGGAGGATTCTAGCTACTATCCATATATGAATGGCAATTTTGTATTTAAGCATGCGGTGACCCGCTTCATGGAAGTAATAAGTGAAGCACTAGCTACAAACCAGCGCAAACCTGAGGATATTGATTTATTAGTACCTCATCAGGCCAACCTCAGGATCAGTCAGTTTGTTCAAAAGAAGATGGGCCTTTCAGATGATCAGGTTTATAACAACATCATGCGGTATGGCAATACCACCGCCGCATCCATTCCCATCGCCATGAGTGAAGCTTTTCAGGAGGGCAAGATAAAAGAGGGAGATTTGATCTGTCTTGCTGCATTTGGCAGTGGATTTACCTGGGCATCTGCACTTATCAGCTGGTAATAGTATATCACCTTTCCAGAAGTTCAAATTGGACAAATCATACGATTTCATCGACGAATAGCGGTTTTTGAATTAATAAATTGTATTTTAAGAAGAACTTATTTAATTATTTTAATTATTCACTTAGAATAGTTAAATTTGTTCTCAACAAAGTATAAATCAACCGTAATCATAGAAAGCAGATGAAATTTGTTAAAGCACTACTAGGACAATCAACCGATGAGAACAAACTAAAGCTTAAAAAAGAGGCGACTGGGGAATGGGTTGTTCGGAAGGGATCAACTGTATTATACATCGGATCAAAAGACAAATGCGAGACCTACATGAGTCACGCCATGTAGAAGCAGCTAAAGAAAAATTCTCACCAAAAGGGCAGCACTTCTCACCAGGTGCTGCCCTTTTATTTTTGCTTTATTCGTCGAAAATATGATGATTTTTATAAAAAATTGCACTTTAACACAACAAAAATTAGTATATTAATGTTTAATATATAAATGATGCAATTTTTAACGCTTCTTTTATTACAATGAGCATTTTAGACTTTTTTTCAGGTAAGCGAAATCAGAATCGGATCAAGATCACCAAGACTGAAACGGGTGATAAATGGATGGTGAAGAAAGGCTATCGGATTTTGTACATCGGATCAAAGCGAAAATGTGAAAAGTACCTGGAGAATGCTTTGCTTATGTAAAACTAAAATATACTCACCATGAATCTTTTTAGATTATTCGCAAAAAGGAACGACGACAAAGTTCGGTTAACAAAATCCCAAACAGGTGACTGGATGGTAAAGAAAGGCTTTAGCATCCTATATATTGGCAGCAAAGAAAAGTGCGAGACATTTATGAGAAAGACGCTAAGCGTCTAGCTATGGAAGATAGATTAATTGCGATCCGCCAGCTGGCGGATCGCTTTTACTATCTCTTCCGGATGAGACCATGGAATAAAATGGTTGGCGTCCTCCAACAAATTCACATATAATAGCGAATCTGGAATCATTGTCTTTGCAAAAGCTGCATTTTCTTTAGATACCAACGCATCTTCCGTTCCCTGAATGACGATCGTTGGTATTTTTATTTGCTTCCACAGTGGAAGCATTTCTTCTAATTCTTTCTTAAGCGTTAAAATCTCAGCGTTGCTCACTTCAAATTCTTTTGGTGTAAAAAATGCGCCGACCTCAGTTGATATAACCTTACGGTACCACCCTTCTTCTTCAAGCTCCGGATCGATAGAAGGAGCAACTAAAATCAATCCTTTGTAAGCATTAGGATAATCCATAGCCATCCTGGCAATGACTGGTCCGCCAAGCGAGTGACCTATCAGTATTATCTGCTTCCCGCTAAAACCCTTCAATACCTCATTCATTTGATAGGCTTGCTTTTCCAGTGAAGGTTCAGCAGCACCAAAACCTGATCCGCCAAATCCCGGACGATCAATAGCTATCATGTCAAACTCATGCAATAAGGTATCAGCTTTAAAAAAGTCAATGAATGCATTCCATGATCCGGGTGAACCGTGAACGAAGACCAGCAGATGCTCTTTTTGTCTATCAACAAAGGCATAGTGAACGTTTCGGTCACCAACAGCTAAATCACCAAACTGAATTTTCACACTGGGCTCCAGGTTTTTTCGTGCTGTTTCATCATCCATCCGAAACTCACAGGCCGATAGAAGAAGAAGAATACCAAGCGCTTTTTTCATGGGATGAGTGTCTGTCCAATCGTGTGCATGAAGCTATATTTGCGATCTATGTCAAAAGGCATCATTTCTACCGATTTTCAATTTAAAGGACAAACCGGAAAATACACCGGAAAGGTTCGCGAAGTATATGAGTTTGGCGACAAACTGGCCATGATTGCCACGGATCGTATCTCTGCTTTTGATGTGGTCCTGCCTGAACCTATCCCTTATAAAGGACAGGTGCTGAACCAATTGGCAGCTAAGTTTCTAAAGGCCACCAAAGACATTGTTCCTAACTGGGTAGAAGCAACTCCAAACCCCAATGTCACTTTTGGTAAAAGATGTGAGCCTTTCAAGGTGGAAATGGTCATACGTGGATATTTGACAGGTCATGCCTGGCGAGAATATAGGGATGGCAAACGCATCCTTTGTGGGGTTCCCATGCCTGACGGAATGAAGGAAAATCAAAAATTTGATGCTCCTATCATCACGCCAACCACGAAAGCGGATGAGGGACATGATGAAGACATCTCACGGGAAGAAATTTTGAAACAGGGAATTGTTTCGGAAGCAGATTATGTGCAGTTGGAAAACTTCACGCAAAAGCTTTTTGAAAGAGGAACGGAAATAGCCGCAGAGCGAGGGTTGATTTTGGTGGATACCAAGTATGAGTTCGGAAAGTACAACGGAGAAATCTACCTCATCGATGAGGTGCATACGCCCGACTCTTCACGTTATTTTTATTCAGAACCCTATCAGTCATTGTTGGAAAAAGACGAGCCTCAGAAACAACTTTCCAAAGAGTTCGTAAGACAATGGCTAATATCTGAAGGTTTTCAGGGGAAAGACGGACAGCAAATACCTGAAATGCCAGAAGAAAGAATCACGATGATCTCTGATCGCTATATTGAGCTTTATGAGAACATCTCCGGTGAAAAGTTTGTTAAAGACGAATACTCAAATAAATTAGCCCGAATTAAAGAGGATATTGCCCAAATTGTAGAATAAAGAATTATGGAATTTACAGTAGACAAATACGAAAATTACTCGATGGCCAAAATCAACCAGGAAAAGGTTGATTCTACGATGGCGCCTGAGCTGAAAACTGAGTTTATGAACCTGGCACAGGATGGTGTGAAAAGCCTGATCGTGAATATGGAGGATGTGAAATATGTAGATTCCAGTGGATTGAGCGCGCTTTTGGTGGGCAATCGATCATTTGGTGAATCAGGTGCATTTGTACTTTACAATGTCACTGATCACGTGATGAAGTTGATCTCTATCAGCCAGTTGGATAAGGTAATGACCATTGTGGCTGGCCAGGAAGAAGCAGCCGATGCAGTTTTATTGACTGAGATAAACAAGGGGCAAGGCGCAGCAGAATAAAACTTGAGCCTTGAATTACTGATATTAGGATCTAACTCTGCGGCGTTTGCACATCGCCGGCATCATACTGCGCAGTTATTCAAACTTCAGGATCAGCATTTTTTAATTGATTGTGGGGAAGGCACACAGCTGCTGATGAAACGGCACAAAGTGAAGCTTTCACGAATTGATCATATTTTCATTTCGCATTTGCATGGGGACCATTACTTCGGCCTGATTGGCCTGTTATCCACCATGCATTTGTTTGGAAGGAAAAAGGAATTGCTGCTGGTAGGTCCTCCGGGGCTGAAAGAGATATTGCAACTGCAACTACGTTATTCGGAGACTTCACTCAATTTTCATATTCAGTTTGTGGAGTTTACTCCGAATGAATCTGAAATGGTTTTGGATCACCCTAAATTTACAGTGACCACCATGCCGATGGATCACCGGGTACCATGTTCCGGCTATTTGTTTAAAGAAAAGCCAAAAAAGCGTCGAATAAATCGCAATAAGCTGCCTGAAGTGCAGCTTTCCAATCTGGATATTTTACGATTGAAGGATGGGGAAGATGTACTGAATACAGACGGATCAGTGAAATATGAAAATAAACTACTGACCCTGGATCCGAATCCCAGCTATAGCTATGCCTTTTTCTCAGATACACGATTAAGGCCAGAGCTAAAATCCATGATCGAAGGGGTGGATATGCTGTATCATGAAGCCACTTTCGCGAATGATATGAAAGACAGGGCGATACAGACCTATCACACCACTGCAGAGCAAGCTGCGCAGTATGCAAAAGAAGCAGGGGTAGGCAAACTCATACTTGGACATTTTTCTGCCCGGTATAAAGAGCTGGACCCGATCATTGATGAAGCAAAAGCTGTTTTTAAGAATACGGAGCTTGCGATTGAAGGAACCAAATTTGTGGTAGATGGGAAATAAGAAGCAAAACCTGTTTATCATTCTGGGAGCCATCTTCCTGACCAATGCGATCCTCGCGGAGCTCATAGGAGTGAAGATCTTTTCACTGGAACAATCTCTTGGGTGGGAACCAGCAAACCTTGACATATTTGGGTATACGCTGGATTTCAACCTCACCGCTGGGGTAATGATATGGCCGGTGGTGTTCATCACTACCGATATTATCAATGAATACTTTGGGAAGGCCGGGGTACGGAAAATTAGTTTCCTTGCCGTGGGCTGTATTTCCTATGCTTTTCTGATGATCTGGGTGGTGACCCAGCTGAGTCCGGCCGGATTCTGGATGGATGTGAACAGTACAGACCCGGATGGCAATTACTTCAATATGAACTTTGCTTTCAATAAGATATACACACAGGGGCTGGGTATCATCGTAGGCTCCATTATCGCTTTTTTGGTTGGGCAGATACTGGATGTGATCATCTTTCAGCGTTTGAGAAAAATTACCGGAGAGAAGATGATCTGGTTGAGAGCTACGGGCTCTACGCTCATCTCTCAGCTCATTGACAGCTTTGTAGTGCTGGCAATTGCGTTCTACCTCCTTGTACCCGCGGAGAGCCGGTGGGACTTCTCACAGGTTATGTCTGTTGGATCGCTCAATTATATCTATAAGTTTATCGTTGCGATTGCACTCACTCCAGTGATCTATCTGGGCCACTTTTTGATTGACCGATACCTCGGAAAAGAGGAGGCTGATCGGATCAAGGAAGAGGCAAGTGAGAGTGGGTTTTAACGTCCAAGTAGAAAGCTGTGACCTGAGCTTTTTAAATTCTGATTAAAAAGCTGAGTAAGGCCATGCTTATATCGCATGTTGTGTGGATTTATCCTAGTTTGCTTTTTAATTCCATCCGTTCATGCAAAATCCTAGTTACCTCTACAAGCTCATTTGTTATGACTCGATAAAAGATGATATGTCGATTCACTTTGAATCCGTATAGATCTTTCGTTATTCCATCATAATTACGGCCTATATCTTGGTTTGCAGTTATATTCTCAAAGCCCGTAACAAGTTGTTGGTAGTAAACATCTGCTTGTTGTTCAGACCAATTATCAAAAGTGTAATTCCAGATGTCAGTTAAATCTTGTACAGCTAGGTTAGTGAGTTGATAATTAGCCATTAGATCTGGCAGACTTTAACTTTTCTAAATGAGTTGATGGGTTAAAGTCTTGGGCTATACCACTATTAATACCATCATTTATAGCCTTTTTAAGTGCAATGGCTTTATTTTCTTCTTCTTCGAGGAGTCTGAGGCCAGCCCGAATCACTTCACTAGCGTTTTTAAATCTACCTTCAGAAACGCTATGTTGAACAAAACTCTCAAAGTAGTTTCCTAGTGATATAGAAGTATTCTTGCTCATAGTAATTTGCTTTACCTTCAAAGTTACCAAAAATTGGTACTATAAGCAAATTCTTTAATTCCATATAGTCTAGCTCGTTTAGCCTTTTTTAGAAATCTGTTTAACTAGATGGTTTACATGTCGGCCGTTTTTATGAATTTGACTTACTTGGTTTTGGTCGAAACCAATTTCAACTAGGATGCTTGAAATCAAAAGTAATTGTAAGATTCCGGTTATTCGCATGAGTTCAGGCATGTCCATCTTGGTTTTTTCTAGTCTTTTGTCATAGTGAGTGTAAAAGTTCCGATCATTGACCACTGATCTAATAAATTCATCTCGATTTCCAATCAGTTTTAGAACTATTTCCGTCGGATAATTATCCAAAATATAGTTCAATCTGTCTTGTAGTGAAGGCTCAAAAGCATATTTCAATTTGAACTTTACCCACCTTTTGTCTTTGCCTGTTAGCGAGTCAGAAATTCTCTTAACACGTTCTTCATGTTTTTGAATGTTGCTATTAGGAATTGGAATAAGATATCGATGAAAGGTTTCTAATGACTGAATAATTCCTAGAAATGAGAATGAGCTAAATTTTGATTTATTATAGAGATTGTTAAAAAGGAGAAATATTACAGGCTGTAATTCATCGCATTTTAAAAACCAGTTTTTTAAAATTGACTCGAACCGATTTTCTATGTCACTATAGGTAAATAACATAAATCTATCTATTTTAGATTCAGTTGAAGTCTTTCCTTTGGCATATGGGATAAAGTAGATTTCTAAACTTTGGTCCTGATTTTCGTCGTAAGTATTCCAAGCATCTATCCTTTTAGGAAATACATTTTCAGCTGTGGCCAGTGTCAGAAAGTTCTGAAATTTGTGCTGATATTCAAGTAACGATTTGAGACTAATTAATTGAGTAAATTCCAACGCTAGTACGTTTTCTTGCTCTATTTCAATTTTTTTTTGAAGTCTTTGTCTCAACAAATTCGTTCTGTAGAAATGAATTTGACCTTTTGTTATATCGTCGATTGAAAACTCTATTGAATCTGGTTCATTTACTTTGACCTCAAAAGTTCTGTTTTCAAAACTCTCGTTAATATCAAACACACTTTTCCCAAGCCATTCTTCGAATAGATTATATTGAAAGTGGACGTGATCAAATTGGAGTGCATCTAAACTGGTAAAGTGTCCATTTTTGATCATTTCGTGAACCGAATATGCTCTGGTAGATATCCCTCGACTACTGTCTCGACTTCTGACAGTTAAGCTATCTACAAGAGTGTAAAGATGCCCATCAGTAGATATTCCTAATATTATTTCTGGGTCTTCATCATGGCCTGATAGACTGCCAATTGTCTCGAGACTTATGTCTTTTCCGACTTGAAATTTGAGGGTTCCTATAACTGCATTTTCCGAGTCGTTAGGAAGAAACCACTGTCCTTTAATTTCAAAATCTGTAAACATTTCGTGTGAAGTAATGGTTTTTACCGCTTGTTGGTAGTCGTTTTCTTCATGATGAATTTGTTTTCAGGGCTACACTCGTCTCTTGGTTGTTCGTAGATGTAGTTGATCTTAACTCTGTTAGGCTCAGGTGATTCAATTCGTATGCTAAACAGCTGTCCTTCCTCAGTTACCTCATACTCAGTTGAGAAGTACATCGTTCCATTTTCACCCTCATCAGATTCACCATCCATGCCTGGATATTTGTTAATCGCTAACCCTTCTTGTTCGTAGGTGCAAAGTTGACTCTCATGGTAAAGCCTGTAGTTAATTGAGTCTTCAGAAATCCAATAAATATCCAGAGTTTGGCTACTCATATCAATTGTGTCCTCATAAAAGTATGTTGTGTATTCCAGTTCAACAGTTTCTTCAGTTATTTTGGATTCGTTACTATCCTTGTTAGGAGTTTGTTCGATAGCAACCTCTTCAGATTTTTCTTGTTCAGCAGCTTGTTCTTTAGTTGGGCCAGTTGTGCAGGAGACAAGAAGTAAGATGCTTAAGGAGTAAAGGAAATTTTTCATAGATGCAGTTTATGACTACCAACGTCCAACTATCATCCGTAAGCTGGACTTTCCAAATTTCTATAAAAGTATCCCATCGCACCAGCCTTTGCAAATAGCTCAGTTAGCTTATGGATGATAGTGTTTGTTGTGCGTTCGTTTTACTGATTGATTGGTCGTCCATTTTCATAGCGGGTTTCTTCTTTCAAATTTCCGTCATCATCGTAAACCCGTGTGATTCCATGTTCCTTACCATCTTTCATTTCTTGGTAAAGGGTTAATACGTCGTTAGTGTATGACCATTGCTTTCCGTCTCTTTTATAGTTCTTATACTCTTGTTCGTCTCGTTGTAGCTGACCTTCGAATATTGAATACTCATTGATATAAAGTCCGTTTCCATCTATTAGAAGTTGATCACCTTCTTCGTTCCAATAGTTCTGGAAATAGGCCATGCCTTCTTTGAATTCAGCCTCTGATTTCTTGCTGCCGTCCTTCCAGAATTTGAGCCATTTCCCAATTCTCTGTGAATTTTTATCAGAGGTATATTCTTCCTCAAGTTGCCCGTTATCGTAGTAAAGCCGTTCCCTTACAGTAGAAGTTTTAATGTCAATTGTGACAATCTTCTTCTGGTTTCCGTTTTCGTACCACTCCTTTTGTTCTCCCAACTGCTCTCCATTGGAAAATTCATTCCATGATTTTATCTGACCATTTTCGAAATAGGTTTTTAGAAATCCATTTATGACGCCATTAGACAATTGAAATTCTTCCTTAAGTTTTCCATTCGAATATTTGGTAGATAAAGTCCCGGAAAAACTAGTATCAAATGGCTGTCCGAATTCATCTACACAAAATTCATTTGGATGTTGCCTTGCGTATTTTTCGAGAATGGCCATTGTGTTCTCATGAAGATCATAGTACTCTTCATCTAGTTCGCCAAGTTGATCCAACCGCTCATAAAGGTCACTATCGAATAAATCCTTTTTCTTGGCCTTATCCATGATCTTTTTGTTGGATAGATAAATCTCATTAGCAGACCTTACCAGATCAGCCATTTCTTGATCTCCAATACTCTCGAGCCCTTTAATTATTGCTGGCACATAGATTTCATAATCGTTATAGTAGAATTGAACGAATCCACCGTTCGTAACTTGAGCATCTAGGTACCACCAGAAGTAAAGAGCCTTTTGGCCCCTTGAGAATCTCTTTGAGAGTTCGGGTTCATCACTTCGGGAGTCAACTATAGCGATTGGTTCTAATAGTAACCAGCCAAAGTCAAAGCCTGTTGTTCTATAAAAGTCTGCTTTTGCAATCTCAGGTCGCAATTGGTTTTCTGATTCGTATCCATCAAAAGGATCAAAATCTTGCGCTTTGGTTTTTTTAAAGAACATATCGCAGCTTGAAAGTATGAGGGCAATTAGTAAGTATCGAGAGAGAATTTTCATTTTGCATTATGACGCACAACATTAACGTAAACACCGCATGGCGTTTATTTACCTTTTAAATATAGTAGATGTATGTGCTATGTGGTTTAATTAAGCATTTTTTAAACGGTTAATAATACTATGAACTTAGCATGACCAGTTGATAATATGTATTTGCTACCTTATTAAGCTGAAGCTAGCAGGTTCTCCGTTTCTTTTCGTATTTTAGATTGCCGCCAAATCGGCACTAAAATATGCCTAACCCACCTAAGCTGATTTCAAAGAGGTCTCTCCTCTGGAGCATGGGGATAATACTGTTTATTCTTGGGCTGGGCGCTGCAATATTCTTTGTAGGGAAAAACTATGCCGCCACCATCCTAAATGAAGTGATCAAACGGGAGACTAACGGTTTTTATCAGCTTGATTTTGAATCCATTGATTTTAAACTACTGGATAAGCGTATAAACGTCCACAAGCTTGCCCTGCGTGTAGATTCTACCAAAGACATGAGCAGTCTTGGGATCAATAATATCTATGAAATCAGTCTGGATGAACTCATCATTGATCTGGAATCGATTTGGGCTATTTACCTGGAAAAGGAATTGGTGATTAAAAGCGTGCGGGTGGTGGATCCGGATATTGACATGGTAAGTCTGAATAATGGTCAAAAAAGAGACTTCAGCTTTGAGGCCGGAAATATGTACCGCGCCATCTCAGATTACCTGAAGGTTTTAAAGATCGATTATTTCCGGATTCAGGATGGTGAATTGAAATATGGCGGAAACGAGTTTTCACTCGGCAGCATCAATTTCCTAGTAAAGAACCTGGTGATGGATTCTACGTCCAATGAAAATAAAGTGTTCTATTCCGAATCCATTGAATTGGAGATCAGGAATCAGAAATTCCATCTGCCTGACAGTATTCATGAGGTGACCTTCGACAGATTTGTTTTATCCACCGCAGATTCGATTCTTTCATTTGAAAACCTCAGAGTCAACCCGATGGCTTCATCGGGAGTGACTTTCAAAGGTCAGAATGACATCAATGTCTATGAAATTCATGTCCCTAAGCTAAGTTTTAAAGGCGTTGATTACATCGCGGCATATCAGGATAATCATTTAAAAATTGAAGAGCTAATCCTGGATGAACCCACTGTTTTTGTGGATGATGAGTCTCATGCTGCCACTGCAAATAAAGATGTTGATAATTCATTGCTTTCACTGATATTTAACATTTTCGGCGCACTGGATGTTGGCAAGCTCCGCATCAATAATGCGCATGTGGATTTAAAAATTGAAGGAGCAGAAAAGTATCAGCGATTTAAGGTTGAAGAGTCCAACATCGTGTTTTACAACATCCATTTAGACACAAGCAATTACCGATTCGATCACCGATTCAAGTATTTTGAAGACATAGAATTAGACATTCACAATTACACCTACCTATTACCGGATAGTGTCCATACCGCTCATTTTGACTTGTTAAGAGTCAACACATTTTCTTCAGAAGTTTTATTTGAAAATGTAACCGTCAGTCATGAAAGAGGAGGTGACGATTCGAAAGTGTTAGTAGACGTCCTGGCGCCAAGTTTGAAATTGAAATACATTGATTTTCAGCGAGCAATAGCCGATAAGATTTTGAATATGGGAACATTGGAAATCCCCAACCTTTCTTTAGCGGTAAGGCATGCAGGAAGTACATCAAAGAAAACCCCGCCAACTGTCAGAGCTATCTATAAAGCCATACTTCCGTTTTTCAGAGAAATATCAATAGATAAAATGCAGTTTACCAATTGGGGTTTAGATCTACCGAATGGAATAAACCTTAATCGGGTGAACCTGAGTATAAACAGTCTGCACATGAGCTCGGCAACCAGGAGATTCAAGGATCTTTATGGATATGCCACCCTTCGCGCTGACGGTTTTTCCCTCAATCAGGATAGTGTTCAAATACAAGGCGCAAAGCTTACGACCAAAGCTAATATGACTGCTTTTCAGTTTGTAGACTGGAACCTGAAGGTCGAAAAAGCCAATCAAAACATCAACGGAAAATTCGATACGCTTCTGGTGAGTGGTTTGATGATTGATAGTTTAGTACGAGGTGATTACACCACTTTCACCAAAGCTAAATTAATAAATCCTGATTTTGAGTTGAATGTTCGTTCACAAGAGGACGGTAAACAACAGTTGAATGTTGGTATTGAAAAAGAGGTCATCATTTCGGGAGGAAGACTGAGGGGTGAGTTGGATTCCCTTCAGATGAGCATGGATGGGCTTGATGCCGATGTGTTTGTGGGAGACTCCACAGCATTTAGAAGGTTGGGGGTTGAAAACATTGAATTGATAGCTCCTAAGTACAATCATTCTGTGGAGCTAAAAAAGTGGCAGTATGATACCCTGGATGGTCAAATGAATTTTAATGGGATTGTCATTTCCCCAATCGATATTCATGACACTTCCAAAATTCGATTGAATGCAAATATTCCAGTCTTACGTTTAGTTGATTTTGAACAGGCCAAATTCTTTGATGAAAATCACCTGTTCGCCAGCCTGGTACAAATGATTAGACCCGATGTTCAAATCAAAATCCCGAAATCTAAGCTGAGTTCCGATACGACCACTTCTGTAAATCAATTCACCATGGCCATTCAACAATTTCGACTGGATTCAGGAAGTGTTTCAATGCAAAGAGATGGGGATGATAAACTTCATTCTCTTGAGCTAAAAGGAATTAATAGCACACTTTATGGTATTGATTTCCCAAAGGCTGATCCGTTTGAAGATGGAGCAATCATGTTTTCAGACTCCATTGATTTGTCTATCGAAGGCATAAATCCATATCTAACATCCGGGGATATTCTAAATATTCAAAATACTAAATACCAAAGTGTTTCAAGCAATATTCAGCTTCAATCCATTCATTTTGTATCGGCTGATAAACGAATGTTTTTTGATGTTCCAACGATTGATATCATTGGACTTGATATTCAATCCCTCTATCAGGATGGTCAATTCCGGTTGGATTCATTGATCATTGAGCGTCCTATCGGGATAAACCTGCCAGGCGAAGCTGCCGGTCAAAAGCAGCCATTCGTTACCCCGATTGTAGCTAATCATATTGCTGTAAATAATATTTCGTGGAGCTACCGTGATAAGAAAAATGAACAGGATCTAAACCTGAACAATGGCTTCCTTAGAGTTGAGAAATTCGAATCCCTGGATACTTTAACACTAAGCACCCTGACAGAAAAGATTGGAAACCTATCGTTTGAGGCAGGCCCATTTGAAATGTCATTGTCTGATGATTATCGATTGCTGGTTGATAACTATAGTTTCAGTTACCCAAATACTGCCTTGAGACTGGACGATATACAATTAATCCCCTCATATACGCCAATGGAGTATTCTAATGTCATCGAAAAGCAAAATGACTGGTTCAATGTGAAAATTGATGATGTCACCGTCGAAGGAATCGATCTGTCTGAATTGATTACGAAACAGAAATACATGGCAAATAAAATGTTCATCAATGGAGTGGATGCCTTGATTTACCGGGATAAAGGAGTTCCTTTCCCGGAAGATCAGGTTCGAAATTTGCCACAACAAACAATTAGAAACATATCCCATGCCTTCCTAATTGACACGATTAATGTAAAGGGTACCATTCGATATCAGGAAAAGCCTGACGATTATTTCACTCATGGTGAAATTTCCTTTGATGAGCTGGATGCAAGC
This sequence comes from Ekhidna sp., assembly GCF_040220215.1. Lineage (GTDB taxonomy): Bacteria > Bacteroidota > Bacteroidia > Cytophagales > Cyclobacteriaceae > Ekhidna. Next base: position 201,014 of record NZ_JAVJTR010000011.1, on the reverse strand, counting down.
CTGATAAACGTAGGTAACGCCAATATTGCTGAAAACGAACACATGATACTCAGCGCAAGTGGAAAGCTTATGGAAGTTGGGAATTTTGAGGTAAAAGGCGTGTTTAATATGAATGCGGCAGATGAAGAATTCTCATTAAGTGGGAGCATAAAAGAGTTCCCTTTAGATTCTATGAATCAAATGCTGGGACCGGTAGCGAATGTGAACATTAAGAGTGGCTATGCGACGGAGCTGTATTTTAACTTCAAAGCAAATGATACGCTCGCTCGGGGGAATATGCGATTCCGTTATGATGATTTAAAAGTTCAGATTTTAAATACCAAAACCCATGACACACATGGTTTAGGACAGGGTATCAAGACCTTTTTTGCCAACACGTTCGTGGTGAAGAGCAAAAACCCAAGCTACCTTGTCTTCCTAAGGAGAGGCACTATTTTTCAAGAGCGTGACACCTCCAGAGCCATATTTAACTATTGGGGTAAGGCACTTTTAAGTGGTGCAGTGAGTAGTGTCGGCGTACACAAATCTGATAAAGCTGAGAAAAAGTTTGAGCGGAATAAAGAAGATTAGATCAAACTTCCATCAGAATCTTCCCGTATCTTTCCATCATGCGTCTATTTGTCCTTTTACTTTTTCTTGTCTTTGGTGGGGTAGCCATGGTGCTGTTACCGGCAAATAAAGAAGTCCGGATTCATGGCGCTAGTCTGGTAAATCCTCCCAGGGAGATAACCGTCGACAAGATGGGAGAGGTGAAACGGATCAATGCGAAATGGGTGGCACTTATTCCTTATGCGTTTTCACGCGATGGGGAGCCACAGGTGTCTTTTGATCATTCTCGTCAGTGGTGGGGAGAGCATACAGATGGGAACTGCACGCTCATACAGTATGCTAAAAACAACGGGCTCAAAGTGATGGTGAAGCCGCATGTATGGGCAAGGGGAGCCGGCTGGGTTGGGGATTTTGATTTAGACTCGGAGGAAAATTGGAAAATCTGGGAGTCGGATTACACCAAATACATTCTGAATCATGCGGTAAAAGCAGATTCCATGAATGTAGAACTGTTTTGCATTGGTACCGAATACCGAATCCCCTCAAAGGAGCGTCCGGAATTCTGGCGCTCATTGATTCGACAGGTAAGGGAGGTTTATAAGGGTAAAATTACCTATGCAGCTAACTGGGATAATTATGAAAATATTACCTGGTGGGATGCCGTCGATTATATTGGAATTGATGCATATTTTCCACTAGCGAGTGGAGCTCATCCAAACATAGAGGAAATCAAAAAAGGCTGGGACCCGATAAAGAAAAACCTTTCAGCGTTTTCCGAAAAATGGAATAAACCTATTCTTTTCACCGAGTATGGCTTTCAGAGTGCGAATGGTGCGGCAGGAAACCACTGGGAAGTGGATGAATCAGAAGAGAATGCGAATCACCAACTACAGGCAGATGCCTATGAGGCTACTTTTCAGGCTTTTGAAAACGAAAAATGGTGGGCAGGGGGCTTTTTCTGGAAATGGCACTTTACTTCTCGTTATGGCAAATGGAGAGGTACAGAATGGACACCTCAAAACAAACCTGCTGAAAAGGTGATTGCACGGTGGTACGGGAAACAAACCAAGTAACTCATTCGAAAGATGCCATTAATCTCCTCTTGGGAGGAGTTGGAGGTGGGTTAAAGAGATTTCTTTTGAATGAGTTAGGATTAACCCACCCCAGCCCCTCCAGGGAGGGGAGTCTTTTCGTATTAGGAGCTTTTTTAATGAGCCGAATTACTTAAATTTCCACTTCAACCCATTGACCTATGAGTGAGAAGCGCAAAGTAGAAGATATCCTGGCGGAGCTAGGCAAAAAGATTGATCATTTGGTAGAGGAGACGAAGCAAGCTGGAAGTAAAGTTTCGGAAGATATGGAAGAACAGATAGCCAAGCTAAAAGCCCAAAAAGAGAAGCTGGAAAATCAAATCAATGATCGAACTACTAAATCAGGAAAGAAATGGGTGGAAGCTCGTGAGCATATGAATGATGCTGCCGCTGCTATCAACAAAGCGTTGGGCGTTTTCTTCAAATCTTAGATTCTTTCCAGCACTTTCAAAATCAGGCTGTCGATAACCTTGTTTGGATCTTTGGCAAAATGAGACTTTACCCGATTGGCCATGATTGCATTCAGACTAAGCATTTCGTGACCCATTAGTTTGCCAAAGGCATAGTAGCCTGCTGTTTCCATTTCCAAATTAGTAAGCCACACATCTTCTTCATGGAAGTACTGCATCTTCTCAATGATTTCCTTGAACCGGATGGGCACACGAAGTTCACGCCCTTGTGGGGCATAAAAGCCCGGACAAGTCACGGTATTACCCGCTATTGTGCAATCTTTGAATTTTTCAAAAAGTGAAGTTGACCCCTTAAAACAGTATGGGAGGTAGGGGATGCCAATTTCCTCCTGAAATTTTTCCACTATTCGACGCTCCTTACCCTTATGCTTAAAATCATAAAAATGAATTAGGGGGTCCATTCCTATAGCGTACTCTGTGGCCAGATGGCTACCTACTTTTATTTCATCCCTGATGGTTCCGGAAGTGCCAATTCTGATTATTTGAAGTTTTTTCTTTCTGGGTTTTGGCTCCCGATGCACTAAATCGATGTTAAACAACGCATCCAATTCCTGCATCAGGATTTCCACATTGTCAGTGCCCATGCCAGAGCTAATCACGGTAAGTCGCTTGCCTTTATAGTCACCTGTGTGAGTGATAAACTCCCGTTTATTCATTTCAAATTCTATGGAATCGAAATGCCGTGATACCCGATGTACACGACCAGGGTCACCGACCACAATGATTTTATCAGAGACGTCCTTTGGGCGAAGGCTTAAGTGGTACACGCTCCCATCAGGGTTGAGTATCAGATCAGTCTCTGAAAAGGTGTGAGGCATAGCTAGGTCAAAATTTCTAAAGCATCCTAAAACTAATCAGGAAACTTCTTTGAGCAGCTCAATTTACGAAAACTTAATCTTAATCCTGTGGTGTTGTCTTTCGTTTCAAACCTTTATATGGGTTATACCCATTCATTTTTTTCTGATAGAATCCCGTACCATCGTACTCACGGGTATCAGGATTATTCATGCATTCTTCCGAGCAACATCCTTTGTATATCTCAGCGCCTTTCTCACTCATAGGGATGTGCATATTGCAATGTGGGTTTGCACAATTCACCATTCGATCGCAGGGCTCATCCGTAACATAGCACCTGGAAACGATGGTAGGGTTCACCTGATTTACTTCCTTAACGATTCGGTTATCAAACACATAGCATTTCCCTTCAAAATCTTCTCCTTTGGCCTCAAGCCCGTATTTTATGATGCCTCCGTGCAACTGGTGCACATTTTCAAACCCCTGCTCGAGTAAGTAAGCACTTGCTTTTTCGCATTTAATCCCACCTGTGCAATAGGTGACAATTTTTTTGTCTTTGTATTGCTTCAGCTCTTCTATCTTCTCGGGAAAATCACGGAAATTGTCAATATCCAGGGTGACAGCATTCTTGAATTTTCCGATCATATGCTCATAGTTTGATCGTACATCCAGGATAATCGTATCCTCGGGTTGATCCTTCAATATCTTCCTGAACTCCTCAGGCTCAACATATCCGCCAGTTTTTTTAGATGGGTCAACATGTCGCAACGAGCTATGGACGATTTCAGGTTTTACCCGAACATGCAGTTTTTCAAAAGCAGGCTGATCATTGGTGTCTACCTTAAATTCGGTGTGGGCAAATCTTGGATCACTCGTTACAGCATCCATGTATTGCTCACATGCTTCCTGCGTTCCCGATACAGTACCGTTCAGGCCTTCTGAGGCAACAATAATACGACCTCTAAGATTAAGGTCTAAGCAAAGTTTGTGGTGCTGCTCCCTGTATTCTTCAGGGTTTTCAATTTTACTATAGCAGTAATAGAGTAAGACGTAATGTTTTTCCATAATGAACCAAGCCCTGTTTCAGCAGGGTGTTAAAGTGCAAAAGTAGAAAGACTTAAGTTTTTGAGTAGAAAATTTAAAGTTTTGATCGTAATGAATAGATCATTTTCTGAATTTCCGTGACCTCAGAAATAGCAGTATTCACTGCTTCTTCAGATATATAATTAAGCTTTTGAGACACTACAAGCTGACTTTCTATTTCATATAGTGATCCTAAGGCAATAGATAAGAAATGCTTAAAGTCTGGTTTTGTTTGCCTCCCGCTACCTTCAGCAATGTTTGAGCTAACTGAGATTGCGGCTCTCTGAAGTTGTGAAGTAAGGCCATACTTTTCTGATTCTGGAAATGACTTGGTCAGCGAATAGATTAAGGTGGCTAAATCTATAGCTCTTTGCCATACTTTCAATTCTCTGAAATTATTCATTCTTTCTACTGCTAACTTTCTACTTACTTATCTCAACTGCCGGATTGCCAAAGACTGTTTGTCCTTTCTTCACATCGCCAACCACAACAGATCCCGCACCAATTCTTGCCCCTTTTTCTATTTTCACACCTGCTACTACTGTTACACCTGAACCTATAAACACTTCATTCTCAATTTTCACCTTTGTATTGATGATAGAACCAGCACCGATTTGTACAAAGTCACCTATTTCTACATCCTGCTCGATGATGGCTTTAGAATTGATCACATTGTGATTGCCCATTTTGGAATCGTTGGACAGGATAGCTCCTGCATTCACAAAATTGCCATGTCCAATACTGAAAGAACTTGAAATGGATGCTGATTGATGAACAGCGTTCATCGGCATAATCTTTCGGGTTTCGTTCAAGTACTCCACATACTTCTTTCTCAGTTTGTTGTCATCTGTGGCTACAAAAGCTTCACACTTTTGTCCGATTAGTTTCGTGAAACCGTGATCATCGGTTGCGCCTAAAACGGTAACAGTGTTGACCTCAGTGTTGTGAAGTTTTTCATCATCGTCCAGAAATCCATATACTACTATGCTATTGGAGTTGAAAATTTCAAGTGCGGCTTTTGCCAATCCAGTTGAGCCTAAAATGATTACCGGTTTTTCCATGTCCTTTTTTGTTTTTGGAGGCGCAAAATTAGTGATTATTTGTGCGCTTGAGAAGTAAAGTAGTGATAGGGGAGAACGGAGCAGATTAGAAAGAGATAGGGCATGTATGAGTTTTTGTAGCGCACCAGTGTGCCGAAATTTGGTGTCGAGAGGGGGAGCATAATTGCGAGTAATAGAATACCACAAAGTGAGCCTACAAAAAGCGCCCAATCGATTTTGTGCTTTTTCTTGAAAAAAAGTATGATTGACATCATCATCAGGATGATTAGCAGAAAATTTTCTACTCGATGGATCCACCCCCAGACTGGTGTTTGATCGAATAGTGATGGCCGAAATAACCCAGCATGAAGTGCTTTCGGAACATTGGATATCACTTCAGTCCAGCTATCTTCTTCAAGGACTATGTTTAATCGGTCCTCCGAATCAGATTTTTCAAGAATCGCCTGATTGTTTTGTTGCAGCGTCCATGGGATTCGATTGATGGCCAAATATGGGTGCACAAACTGAGTACCCACTAATGCAATGAAAATAACCAGAATAGATGCAAAACGCCATTTAGGCTGCAACTGCCTATACAAACTCAATGAAAAAAGGACTGCACTGAAGATGATTGCAGTGATAAATAGATAGTGCTTTACATAAAGCAGAATAAATCCTCCAATAAGAATTAGGATTAAGTCAGGGATTAGTAGTCGTTTCAGTTTGTAAGTCTGGATCATTGATACAACAAAAACGATCAACGCAGCGCTTGCCATGCTGTCTTTGATGATTCCCGAAGACCAGAATACAATTGATGGAATAATTAAAAAGCAAATGGTAATTAGCCACCTGATGTCTGGATAAAGGTTAGATAAGACTTTTAAACCGTACCAAAAACTGATAAAACTGATAAATGAAAAGTACAGGGATGTAATCCAATATGAGCCATCTGTAAAAACTACAACTGGTCTGAGGATTTTCAGGAAAAACTGCGTCCTTGGTTGATTCTCAACTTCTGTAAGATTTTTAGCTGCTTCAAAAAAAGCTATCGTATCACCAGATTCGTAATACTCATAAAATATTAATCCCAAAACAATCCCGGCAGATAGCTTTAATAGCAACCCAAGCCAGTAGACCCAACCAGGCAACTCGGTTTTGACGAAACGAAATCCCAGAAAAGCAAGGAATGCAATGAGGCCACTATGGAGCATCCAGTTGATCATTTGTTGAGTATCTCTACACCAATGTTACATTGGAGGCATTTTCGCTTTTGACAATAGCTTTTAAATAGCTGAATTAACGCCTGGGAATCAAAAGCTGTTTTTGGCGATAAGCCTGGATCATCCCATTTTTTAGTAATTCGATTATTTTCCTTCGGAATCGACTCCAGGAGCTCAATAGCTCGATCCATATATTTTGAATCACCAACGTACTTGGAGTATGCGGCTAAAAGGGGAGCGACGGTATTTATTAAAATGTTCTCAAAGGATTTTTCCCCAATTGCTTTTGATTTACTGCTTCTTGCTTTCCCGAAATCATAATGTTCCTGCCAGTATTCACTCAGCGGCGTTTGCAATTTCCTTTTCAACTCTTTAATACTTTCGGTTTCTGTAAGGAGTGAGAAAAGTTGTGGCTGATGGGAAAGTATTGAAGCTAACTGTCCCAATCGTACAGTCGGAAAGTTTGCAGGTCTTAGTTTCCCGAATTTCCATTGAGCTTTCATCATACTTTCGGACAATTGAAACTTCTTTATGAGATAGGTGAATTCAGATTTTAAGCTTCTCTGATAGTCATCTGTTTCTTTTTCTAAAAACCCGGCTTGCCCAAAAAGCAGGGCTTCAGTTTGTGATGGACTCTGCAAAACCTTTTTTAAGCTGGAAAATGGAAGGAGTTTAGCCAATCGCTCAAAAGCATCTTTGTTCGTTGAAAAGCCGAAATTGCCAGCAATTACATGGTAAGTTGTTTCCTCCCAGTTATTATAGTTGTTTTCCAAGCTCAATAAAATTCTTTCAGCCTTTTCTTCCAGCCGTTCTACCAGTACCCGATCCAGCATGTTGTTTATGGAAATTGAAGAGACATCCTTGAGTTGATTTCTGCAAAGAATCTCATCTGGAGCATGAAGGTAAGATTTGTATTTTTTAACGAGTAGTGGATTGATGATCTCCTTGAGTTCTAATGTAGGCAAAGGTTCATCATTCACTTTCACCTCCTTATCGTGATTCCACACTACATGAAGGATTACATTGTCGTAAGCAGTATCGTTTTGGTGCCTGTGATGAAACCAGTCAGAGGAATTGATATGAAGCTCCACCTGCCCGGCCCACTCAATATTATCAATTTTTATTCTGGCTTCTTCAAAGTCAGGTCCGGAATCCTGATTATGACTACCTGGATTGAAAACAAGCATTTGCTTGCCACAGGCAAGCTTTAGCTTTCCAGGTTCAAATTTTTGATGTTTCCAGATGTAGTGTAGAAACTGCTCGTCCATAGCGATTAGCCTTCTAAGATACGACGTGTGCTATAATCCCTGAAGGATTTCAGCCATTTCTAACTGAATTTTGTGAGCTGCTTTCCCAGCGGCTTTGGCGAAGTTCTCAGAATCGTCGGAATAAATAACACCTCTGGATGAATTCACCAGTAACCCACACTGTTTGTTCATTCCATATTTGCAGACAGCATTCAGGTCACCACCTTGTGCACCAACTCCCGGTATCAGCAAAAAATGCTCGGGAACTATTCTTCGTATGCCGATTAGTGCCTCCGGCCTTGTTGCGCCAACCACATACATGATATTGTTAGCATTGCCCCATTCAGCACTTTTTCGAATTACTCGCTCGTACAGTTTTTCTCCATCATCACTTATAATTATATCTTGAAAGTCAAGTCCGCCCGGATTGCTGGTAGCGGCGAGTATGATCACCCACTTTCTATTAAATTCTAAGAATGGCTTTACAGAATCAGATCCCATGTAGGGTGCTACTGTAACAGAGTCGAAATTCATGTTTTCGAAAAATGCTCTGGCATACATCGAGGAGGTATTACCTATGTCAGCACGCTTGGCATCAGCAATTGTGAAAATGTCTTTTGGGATGTACTCGAGCGTTTTCTGGAGTGACTCCCAACCCTTTGCTCCCTGAGCTTCATAAAAGGCTGTATTGGGCTTATATGCAACAGCATATTGATGAGTAGCATCAATAATCTGCTTATTGAATTCAAAAATAGGATCTGTTTCAGAGAGAAGATGATGAGGAACTTTTTTTATATCCGTATCTAACCCCACGCACAAGAAAGACTCTTTCTCTTTGATTTGCTCGAATAGCTGCTGTCGCGTCATAGGATCAGATCAGGTGATTTTTGGCTAAGATAAAAAGTGTGGACGTACTTATCCTGTTCCTCAAAATAGGAAGGTTTGAAAACGCCATAAAAATCAGCGATTATTTAAGCTCCGGAAGCTTATCGTTTACGACCTTACCTTTTTTCACTTCACCGTAGAAGTGTACATCGTATAGTTTCTCGTATTTTTTGATCGACTGGTGTAATTCAGGAATAGTATCACTTCTAAGCTTAATTCCTTTTCTTTCACCCTTGTGTCGGAGTTCTATGTAATATCCGTCTTTAAGTTTTACTGGAGTAGTTGCAGGTCTAGCCAAATCAATAAAATTTTATGTGTGCGTAAGTATATAAAACAATGCTCGTGCGGAAAAGTTTCCACACGAGCAATTATATAAAATCAAAAACTTAGAATCTGTTTCTAGCGCTTACCCTCTAGGGTTTGCTTTTTTTACAACGATGGTTCTACCATCTAATTCTGTTTCGTTTAGGCTTGCGATAGCCTGGTTACCTTCGTCATCGTTTGGCATTTCAACAAAACCGAAACCTTTCGATCTCTGAGTGTCTCTGTCCATGATAACTTTAGCGGAATCTACTGTTCCGAATTCTTCGAATGCTTGTCTCAATGCGTCTTCTGAAGTTGCATAGTTAAGCTTAGCTACAAAAATGTTCATTAAAAAAGATAAAAAATTAAAATGCGTCCAGACTTGTTCTGAACGTAGCAAAGGTATGCTTTTTCTTGAGATTATAAATTATCTGAAATCAATCACCTCAACATTTGGGTATTTTGAGGTGTCAAACTTGAAATAGCTGTCACTCAGGCTGGTAGGTGTAAAAGAATTGATTGAATACACGTATTTATTGCCGGTGCGCTCAAAAACTGTGAAAGACTTTAGCTCATCTTTAGCGTTAATGTTCATTCTGATCTTGAAATAGGTTTTCTCTCTACTTTCAGGGTCTAATTCAATGATTCGATCTCCATTGGATGTTTTTTCTGCTAAAGCATACTTAAATCCATCTTTATATAAATCATAAACATTGCTAAGCGTAATTTCCGACTCTTCAGGGTCGTAAGAGCTAATGGTTACTTCGTTTGCTTCCGCGTTGAAGGTGTATATGTCTGTGCCATCATTGAAAATTTTCTGACCAGCAACATCCAAAACATACATATCTCCTTTTACAGCTATGTCTCCTGAAATAGTCTCATCCAGTCCTGCGCTTTCGTTGGTGAGTTTTTGAGAAAATGAAGCCTTAAATGCCTCTACCTTCTTATACTTACTGCTCATTGCATCCAAGACAGCCAGTGCTGCCGGATCATACTGTGCATGTGCCTGCATAAGCACGATGAGTGATAAGAATGTGATATATATCTTTTTCATGTTCTTGGTTTCTAATATTTGATTTCTATTTCAGACAATAACTGTTCCAAACTATGATCGTCAGGTATTAATACTTCTCGCGCTTTACTACCCTCAAAAGGACCAACGATTCCTGCTGCCTCTAGTTGATCGATTAATCGGCCAGCCCTGTTGTAGCCCAACTTCATTTTACGTTGGATTAGCGAGGTTGATCCCTGCTGATGCATAACAATCAAACGAGCAGCATCCGCAAAGAGTGCATCCCGATCTGATAAATCTACTTCACCTATCCCGCTTTCACCTTCTCCAACATACTCCGGTAGTAGATAAGCATCATCATAGCCTCTTTGTTCACCAATAAACTCACAAATTCTTTCCACTTCAGGGGTATCCACGAATGCACATTGCAGACGTGTCATGTCTGAGCCCATTGAAAGAAGCATATCCCCCATACCGATTAATTGATCTGCACCCCCTGCATCCAAAATTGTTCTTGAATCGATTTTTGAGGTTACACGGAATGAAAGTCTTGCAGGGAAGTTTGCTTTGATGATACCCGTGATGACATTGACAGATGGTCGCTGTGTAGCCACAATCAAATGAATACCAATTGCTCTCGCTAGCTGTGCAAGTCTTGCGATCGGTGTTTCCACCTCTTTGCCGGCCGTCATCATTAAGTCAGCCAACTCATCTATTACCAGCACGATGTAAGGTAAAAATCTGTGTCCTTTGTTCGGATTAAGCTTTCGCTCAGTGAATTTCTTGTTGTACTCTTTTAGATTTCTGCATCCTGCATTCTTTAGTAAATCGTATCGATTATCCATTTCGATACAGAGTGAATTAAGGGTGTTCACAACTTTTGAAGTATCTGTAATAATCGGTTCGTCACTGTCAGGAAGCTTGGCCAGGAAGTGCTTCTCCACTTTATTGAATAATGTCAATTCCACCTTTTTTGGATCGACTAAAACAAGCTTCAATTGAGACGGATGCTTTTTGTAAAGGAGTGAAGTCAAAATAATATTCAATCCGACCGACTTACCCTGACCAGTGGCACCAGCCATCAACAAGTGAGGCATTTTGGCCAGATCGGTTACAAATACTTCATTTGAAATCGTTTTTCCTAGTACCACAGGCAAATCCATTTTGCTTTCCATGAACTTGCTGGTGGTAATGACCGAACGGGCGTCTACCATTTCACGATTTTTATTAGGTACCTCGATACCGATGGTCCCTTTACCTGGAATTGGAGCAATGATCCTGATTCCTAATGCCGCAAGACTAAGAGCAATATCATCTTCCAGATTCTTAATCTTGGAAATTTTCACACCAGCTTCAGGTACGATCTCATAGAGTGTCACTGTTGGTCCGATAGTGGCCTTGATACTTGAAATTCCAATTTTGAAATTGACCAGTGTCTCAATGATTCGATCCTTATTCTGTTCCAGCTCATCTTTTGAAACCTTAACATCTTTTTCAGGATAATCAATCAGCAGGGCAGCAGTCGGAAACTTGTATCTCGGGAGATCGAGCGTTGGGTCATAGTTTATTGCTTCATCTGTAACCGCCTCTTCGAATTCTTTTTGTTCTACCTCAAAAGACAAATCTTCATGTTCTTCATTTTTAGAAGAAGGCTTTTCAGATTCTGTTGATGGAGGTGTTGGTTTCTCCATCTTGGGGGCGAATACTTTTTCCTCAACTTCTTTTGGGAGCGGCTCCTCTTCCTTCTTAAACTCAGGAAGATCAATGGTAAACTCAGGATTCGACCTTTCCTTATTTACAGGTTTTGGTGGAATCTTTTTCACCACCCAGGTTTCGGATTCATCTCTATTTGAATCTTCGTTTTCCACCTCTTTTTTGATCTGATCTAAAACCGAGGATATGTCTGCTGTTTTCGCTTTTGGTTTCTTCTCAGGTATAAGCGCTTTGATTTGGTTGATCATATTCTCCATCGAAGGGACGATTCCGCTGAATGCCGGTATCCGTGTAATGTCGAAGAAAAACATATTAAACACCATGAAAAGAAAGATAAGAAACAAGACAGCACCCCAGCCCATCAGGCTTTGAGCGATCAATGCCAGCTCATAACCGATACCGCCACTCAGAAATCCAAGCATGGATATTTCTTCCTGTGAAAGAAGAAAATACCCCATCACCATGCTAATCCAGATCAGATAAAATACTACAAAGTTGAATGTTTTCGTGATTGGCAGGAGTGCACGATACCAAATGATTTTGTAAGCGACGATGAAAACAAATGGAGGAATGAGAATGGCTGCAATGCCAAACCAAAGAAAAATAAAATAGTGTGCAGCTATCGCTCCGATAAGTCCAAAAGCGTTCTGAACCTCTGCGCCTGACTCTTTCACGTTGGTATTGGTATATGCTTCCACCACACTCTGATCGGCCTGACCTGTGCTGAGATATGAAATGAAGGAAACGCCGAGGAAAATGGAAATCAACAACAAGGTAAATCCAATGAATAAATGGAATTTTCGGTCGGTGATGAAGTTGAATTTAAGGCTCGCCTTCTCTTTCTTCTCGCCCTTCTTCTTATAGGTATTTTGTGCCATAGATTATCTCCCAAAAATAATGGAGTTTTCAGCGGGGATCAAACATGCTTAAGTAGTTCCTTGTTGATTCGTTTGACCAAACTTGGTCCTTCATAAACAAGACCGGTATAAATCTGTACAAGGTTAGCCCCACATCGAATTTTCTCTACTGCATCCTGTCCTGAATGCACTCCTCCCACTGCAACAATATGAACGGTTGGATTATGTCTTCTTATATACTTCAATACCTCATTTGATTTATTGAATACTGGTTTACCGCTAAGCCCTCCAGCCCCAATTGCTTCGATATTTTCAGCATTTGTAGTTAACCCAGATCGATCTATAGTGGTATTGGAAACGATCAATCCATCTAAGCTGAGTTGTTTAGTAATGTCAATAATGTCATCCAATTGGGATTCTATAAGGTCCGGAGCAATCTTTAGGAGTATTGGTTTAGGCAATTTTCTTTTATTATTCACATCTTGCAGACCTTTTAAGAGCTTCATAAGTGGTTCCTTTTCCTGAAGTTCTCGTAATTCTGGTGTATTTGGTGAACTCACATTAACCACGAAATAATCAACATAATCATAAAGCTTTTCGAAGCAAATCAGATAGTCATCAAGTGCATTTTCATTGGACGTAACCTTGTTTTTGCCAATATTACCACCTACAATAATGTTTGATTTCCGATTTTTTAATCGCCCCACTGCTTCTTCCACACCTTCATTATTGAATCCCATTCGATTGATTAGTGCTTCATCCTGTGGTAATCTAAAGAGTCGAGGTTGAGGATTGCCGGGCTGACCCTTTGGAGTTATCGTACCGATCTCAATAAATCCAAAACCAAGGTTTGAAAAGTCATCAATCAGCTCTGCATTTTTATCAAACCCCGCAGCAAGACCTACCGGATTTTTGAATTTTAGTCCAAATACTTCACGCTCCAGTCGTTGATCTTCAAAATAGAACATGCCTCGAATAATAGATTTTCCTAATGGAATTTTTAACATGAATCTCAATAATCCGGTCGTGATTTTATGAGCTTTCTCCGGCTGGAATAAAAAAAGTATGGGCTTTAGGAGTTTGTACATCAGCTTCTTGGATGGAATTGGGTAATGACCTGTTTTAAATAGTCCCGATCAAGATGTGTGTAGATTTCTGTGGTAGTGATGGATTCGTGCCCAAGCATCTCTTGCACCGCCCGTAAATCTGCGCCTCCTTCGATCAGGTGTGTTGCAAAACTATGACGAAATGTGTGGGGACTGATGTTTTTCTTCAAACCAATTTTGGCAGTCAGGTCTTTGATAACCATGAATACCATGACCCGACTAATAGCTTTACCTCTCTTGGTCACAAAAAGGTGATCTTCAAAGCCAGATTTTACGTCAATATGCACACGAACCTCATCTCTGAAAATTTTTATGTGCTTAAGTGCAGAGCGCCCGATCGGAACCAGTCGTTCCTTGCTTCCTTTTCCTATGATTCTAAGGAAACCTATATCATCATGAATGTTGCTGATCTTTAGATTGATCAGCTCTGAGACGCGCAATCCGGAACTATAAAGAGTTTCCAGCATGGCACGATTTCTTGTCCCTTCTGGAGTGGACATATCAATAGCCTCAAATATTTGTTCTATCTCAGGCAGGTCCAGCGTATCAGGGAGCTTTCGCCCCAATTTGGGCGCTTCCAATAATTCGGAAGGGTCTTTCGTGATCACTTCTTCATAAACGAGGAATCGGAAGAAGGCCTTTAATCCTGAAACCATTCTGGCTTGCGTATATGCAGACATCCCCAGCTCATTGATAAATTCCAGAAAATCTATCAAATCTTGCTGAACAATTTTAGTAGGAGGGACATCTCGTTCCTTGATCTCAAGAAATTGCTGAAGCTTAGCAATATCAGCGAGATATGCATCAACCGAGTTTTGAGCCAGTGATCGTTCCAGCTTTAGGTAGCTTTTGAATTGTTTAGTATAAGTTGGCCAGGACACGTGATTGGTTTTAATGATTGTCATCATGAGCCTGCCTGCCGCAGGCAGGGAAGAATGACGAAGAAATCTTAATATTGAGATCGCTTCACTGCGTTCGCGATGACGGTGCTAATTTTAAGTCCCTAATTTAGTGCGACCGGAAATCATATGCGAATACTCATTCTAAATGGACCCAACTTAAACCTACTAGGTAAACGCGAACCCGAAATCTATGGGAGTGAATCTTTTGAGGATTATTTCAAAAAACTGGTATCCAGATTTCCAGACCATAGTCTTGAGTATTTTCAATCGAATCATGAAGGTGCATTGATCGACAAGCTCCATGAAGTAGGGTTTAGCTTCGATGGGATCGTATTTAACCCTGGGGCATATACCCATACCAGCATTGCACTTAGGGATGCAATATCAGGAATAGAAACACCGGTATTTGAAGTACATATTTCTAATCTGGCAGAACGTGAAGATTTTCGTCAGACAAGCTATGTGAAAGACGTGTGCATAGGCTCTATTAATGGATTGGGTCTGGAGGGGTATGCTGTAGCGATTGAAGAGCTTCAAATGAATCCTCCTTTGAAGGGGAGTGCGTAGATTGTGTGATAGGAGGGGGATGTTTTATTCATCTATATTCTTATCTTTCCTTTCAAATAGCCACTCATGACAGACGTACAAAAACAGAAAATCACTCACTTTTTCAATGTGCTGGACAACAACGGAAATGGTATCCTGGAAAAAGATGACTTTGAGCTGGTGGGTGAAACCATGAGTGATATTATAGGGCTGGAAGATAATTCTGTTATACGTCTAGAACTGAAACTACGTGCCCACAGACTTTTCGTACAGATTCTCAAAGACATCCAAAAAAATGAAGCGGAACTTACATTGGATGAATGGATTCAGTTTTTTGATGAAGTTGTGCTATCCAAACCAAACGATTATATCAACCAGTCAGCCACTTACCTTTTTTCTTTATTTGATCAGGATATGGATGGTCATATTGATGAGCGGGAATACCTGGATATGTTCAAAGCATACGGACTTTATATGTCTGTAGCTAAAAAAGCCTTTGATCTTTTGGATATAAATGGAGATGGCCGAATCAGTGGGGGTGAGCTGGTCAAAGCTTTTGAAGACTTTTTTCTATCAGCAGATACAAACTCACCCGGAAACTGGATTTTTGGGGATTGGAGAAACGGGTAATTCTATAAATCTTTCCGAAAAGTCACCAATCGATTTACCTCATCAAAACCTACCGATTGATGAAAGTCAATACTTAATTTATTTGTGATCTCAGTATCGGAAGCCATTTCAGAACAGCCTCTTTTCTTACCCCAGCTTTCAGCCATTTCAACAAGCCTTTTTGCGATTCCTTCTTTTCTGTGACTTGGATCTACGTAAATACCCTCCATATAAAGGACGGGTTTTGTGGTGGTGCCTTCCACAAATTCGTATCTGAGTGAAAGTTGTATAAATCCTAAATAGATACCGTGATTTTTGGCTATAAAAGCGGTTTCTGTTGGAGAGTTTAAAATTTTCAATCCATTTTGAAACTCTTCTTTATAGTTACATTCCGGCCACAGGAATAGAACAAGTTGAGCCAAATCCGAAACATTGTCTTTTGATATTTCTTCGATAGTCATGGCGCATTACATAAACGGTGTTCTCTAATTTACTGCAAAAGCTCACTTATTGTTTTATGTAAATAAAAAAGCCTTCATAGAGAAGGCTGATTTAATGAAGATCGATAGAAATTAATTCTCAAGGTAGCGCTTCAAATTCCTTGCGCTTTCCTTCAAACCATTCTTGCATTTTTTCAAGTGATTGCATCAATTTTTGCATTTCCCCCATTGCTTTCTTGTGAGCTTCATCACCTTTTTGGTACATCTCCATTCCGTGCTGTTTACTTTGTTCCGCCATTTCTTCAAAAGTATCCGCGTGAAATTCCAGATCACATGCTCCTCCAAGTTGTTTGCATGTCATTGTTTTCATGAGTGTGTTTTTTTATTTAGTAAATTATTCTTTTCTTCCGGGTCTCTCCCGTGGTGGATTGATTGTCAACGGAGTTTCTACATTGGTGTCACCTACAGTTATTCTTACAGTGTATTCGCCCGCTATTAAATGGTAGTCACCATTTTCTGCAGCTTTATAGTCTTCTTTTTGTTCATCTTCCAGTAGGTTTTTGAAAGACTCATCTGTTTCTAATGGCAACTCTATAATATTCAGCCCTTTGTCAGCAGAAATGTTTATCGATGAAACAACCTGATCTTTAAACACCACTTCTATTTTGCCATTGCCAGCACTATTTGAATAAAAGGAAATATCAGTCTTCGCTTCGATCAGTTCACCCCAAGCCCAGGTTTTACTTCCCCATCTTGAGCTATACGTGACCGGGTCAATTGAAAAGGCATGAAGAGTTTTGGCAAGTATTTCATCGTTCATTTGCTGCACTAAAGAAACATCCCCGATATAAATTCCTCGTCCATGTGTACCTAAAACCAGGTCATTTTCTCTAGGGTGAACAATTAGGTCATGTACCGGTGTATTTGGAAGTCCTTTTGCAAATGCCTGATAATTTTTTCCTCCATCAAGTGAAATATATACCCCATGATCTGTCCCCACATAAATTATGCTTTCATTTACAGGATCCTCTTTCACCACATTCACTGGCTCTTGGGGTAGGTTTGCAGAAATGTTTTTCCAGGTTTGACCATAATTCTCACTCATGTAAACCATCGGCTGAAAGTTATCCCACCTGTAGCCATTAAGTGAAGCATACACACGCCCTTCTTTATGTGCTGAAGCCTGAACTGTGCTAACCCAGAAATCAGCTGGAAGACCATCTGTGATTTTGGTCCAACTAGCTCCAACATCATTAGACCTATGAATTAGCCCATCATCACTCCCCACATAGATCAATCCAAACTTGGTTGGAGATTCGGAAATAGTGGTAAGTGTGCCATAGCTCACATCACCTTTTTTTCCTCCCTGAGTTAGGTCGTCACTCAGCGTTTCAAAATTTTCACCCTTGTCCATGGATCTGTGAAAGCGATTGCTGCCGAAATAAACAATGTCCTGATTGTGACTGGACAAAGTAATAGGTGCTTCCCAGTTCCATCTGTAAGGAGCATCACCGAGTTTATGCCTTGGAGTGATGTATTTTCTATCACCTGATTCGGTATTTAACCTAAAGTAATTACCAAATTGGTAGCCGGTATATACAGTGGTGTTGTCTCTTGTATCCACGGCAACCTGCATACCATCTCCACCCATGAGTCGCTCATAAGCATATTTACCTTCCTGGTACCACCCCCTGGAATATTCATAGGTACTCGGGCCTTTCCAAACGCCATTGTCTTGCAGACCACCATATACATTATAGGGCTCTGCCATATCAACAGCAATTGAATAAAACTGCCCAACAGAAGGAGAATTGCAATTGATCCACGTAGCTCCGGTATCGTAACTTACGTACACTCCACCATCATTTCCAAGTATGAGATGCCTTGGGTCCTCAGGATTAATCCATAGTGCGTGATGATCTACATGGACATTGTCTTCATTGATACTTTTGAATGTTTTACCACCATCTTCTGATCGGACAATTGGTACACCCATTGTATAAATCACATCAGGGTTTTGAGCATCTACACGTACCTGACCAAAGTAGTAACCATAAGAAAAAATCATACTTTCGATGTAATCTTCGTGGGTCTTGGCCCATGTTTTTCCAGCATCATCAGAACGATACATTTCACCACCTTTTACAGGTGTATCGAAAAGAAGTGAATTGGCATCCTCGGTATAAATCACCAAATCAAGTGGTTTCACTTTCCCACTTTCAATATCTTTTTTGATGTCAACAGCATTATATTCATTTGGAAAACCATTGTTATCCAAAAACTTATTGATGTCTTTATTCTCAAGGGCAAGGAATTGTTGATTGCTCATGGTCCTTAATTCATCCTTAGTCAGGCCATCATCTTCATCATCTTCTTTCGGTCTTCGATCTTGATTGTCAAGAATAGCATACACGATATTTGGGTCGGATGGCGCGAAGGATAATCCGATGCGTCCGGTTCCATCCGTGTCCGGAAAGCCTGAATCATCAGCAATTTCAGACCAGTTGGTTCCACCATCCTCTGAGCGATATAGTGCAGTTCCCGGACCTGCTTCTTCAAAATTCCAAGCTTTTCGATCTTTCTCCCAGGCAGCAGCCACTAAAGTGTTTGGGTTATCCGGATGCATGATCAGATCCACAATTCCGGTTCTATTATTCACAAAAAGAGTTTTATTCCAGGTCTTGCCACCGTCAGTAGATTTGTAAACGCCACGTTCAGCATTTTCTGAATATAGATGACCTAGTGCTGCTACCCAGATTGTATTTGGATCAGATGGATGAATCAGGATACGACTGATATGATGGGTTTCTGTTAGGCCTATATTTTCCCAAGTGGCACCATTATCACTTGATTTGAACATGCCGTATCCAGAGTAGGAAGATCGACTGGAATTATTTTCACCAGAGCCAACATAGATAATGTTATTGGTCCAATTCACAGCAATGTCTCCGATGGTCATCACAATCTGATTGTCAAAAAGAGGTTCAAATGAGGTTCCATTGTTTTTTGTCTCCCAAAGAGAGCCGGAAGCGTAAGCCACATAGAAGTGTGACGGGTCTGCTGGATCGACTGCCAGGTCAACAACCCGACCGCTCATTACAGTTGGCCCTACATTTCTAAATCGGACATTTTTTACCAGCGAATTATTTTCCAGTTTTAACCGCTGCTGGTAACCTTCCCAGCGTTCACTTGCAGGAGTGGCCGGAGGTATGTCGTTAGATTTTTTCTTTCGCTGAGCAGGCAGAATAATCGACATACTCAGAAAGAGAAGTAGATAAATGGTTTTCATGTGGATGTGTTTTGCTTTTTTATAGGAGACATGCCTGACTTGTCTGCAGACAGGGAATTCGCACAATTAATATTCATTCTTTGCAGTACTTTATTAATAATACTCATTTCATCAGGTTAGATTTTTTAATAAGTTAGTAAGTATAAAACTTTTAATCCTCTGAAACCAACCTTAAGATATATGAAGAAGCATATCTGGATTTTAGCGGTACTCTTGATGAGTAGCTGCTTACCCTCTACGGAAAAAAATAGTAAGGCACTTGCGGATGTTGTGATGCCAAAAGCAGATCACACGTTAACTTCAGATCAAACACATAATAAGTGGAGCAGGGCGATCGCCCCTGTATTAACAATCAACTCCGGGGAGGTGGTTGAAATCAGTACGGAGGAGGCAACAGATGGCCAGTTGACAATCGACTCTGATACATCCGATTTAATGAAGTTGAGTTTTGACCCAATACATCCACTTACGGGTCCTATTTACATCAATGACGCTCAGCCAGGAGATGTCATTGCTGTCACCCTACATAAGATTGAAATCGGTGAGTGGGGTTGGACAGCCATTCTACCCGGATTTGGTTTTTTAGCTGATGAGTTTACTGAACCACATTTGAAAACATTCGAGTTGGCCGGAAAGAATAATGTTCGGTTTGCCGATGGTATCAACATTCCTTTAAAACCATTCCCCGGAGTACTTGGAGTAGCACCAGATACAGACTCTTTGCTTTCAACAATACCACCCCGTGCTAATGGTGGAAATATGGATGATCCAAACATTGTGGAAGGCACGACAGTCTATTTACCTGTTTTTGTAGATGGAGCATTATTTTCCATAGGTGATGCTCACGCAGCACAAGGACTAGGTGAAGTGTGTGGTACAGCCATAGAGGCACCCATGAAGTTTTTGGTTGAAATTGAGTTGCTGAAGGGATCGTCGATCGAAGAGCCTCAATATGAAAATGAAGAGGTATATGCTGTTACCGCCTTTGCAACGACCATTGATGAAGCTGCCAAAAAGGCAACTCGTTATATGATTGATTATCTTATAAAAAATCATGGACTTAGCCGAAATGATGCTTATATGCTTTGCTCTTTAGCTGGAGACTTAAAAATTGCTGAGGTGGTAGATGTTCCTCATATGCTGGTGACCATGTCAATAAACAAAGAAGTTTTATCCAAATGATAACCATATACCATAACCCCCGATGTAGCAAAAGCCGACAAACGCTTGGTTTGCTTGAAGAAAATGGACGGGACTTTATTGTAAAAGAGTATTTGAAAAATCCACCTACCAAGGAGGAGTTGAAGAAAGTCATAGATTTGTTGGGGATCAAACCAGAACAACTGATAAGAAAAGGAGAACCAGAGTTTAAGGAAAATTTTAAGGGGAAGAAGCTGACAGATGATGAATGGGTTGATGCTATGATTGCCTATCCGAAATTGATCGAACGTCCAATTGTCATTGAGGGAGATAAAGCTGTATTAGGTCGTCCGCCAGAAAATGTGCTTAAAATTTTATGAAGGCCATATTAGTCGAAGAATTAGGAGGGCCGGAGAAGCTAGTTTACAGGGATCATGAGATTGGGCCACCAGAGCCGGGGAGGGTCACCATATCTGTCAAATATGCTGGGGTTAATTTTCCCGATACGCTGATTATCAGAGGAAAATACCAATTCCAGCCCGAACTTCCTTTCTCTCCCGGTGGTGAAGTTGCTGGAGTGATTAAAGATGTTGGACCTGATGTTACAGAATTTAAAGTAGGTGATAGGGTTGTTTCAGGCACGTCATGGGGTGGCTTTGCTGAAGAGGTGCAGGGGTTTGCTTTTAACACCCATCATTTACCTGATGATGTCAGTTTTCGCGATGCTGCGGCTGTTTTAATGACCCACGGTACCGTCATTCATGCTTTAAAGGATCGCGCTAAACTTCAACAAGGAGAAACCCTTGCTATTTTGGGAGCTTCGGGGGGAGTTGGGACGGCCGCCATTCAGCTCGGAAAATTAGTAGGGGCAAATGTAATTGCATGTGCTTCAACCGATGAAAAACTAGACTTCTGTAAAAGTATTGGGGCAGATATTCTTCATAAATATTCTCCTGATAATATTAAGTCTGCTTTGAAGGATTTAACAGGAGGAAAAGGAGCTGACGTAATCTTTGATGCCATTGGAGGTAATTACACTGAACAAGCTTTTCGAGCCATCGCGCCTATGGGAAGGTATTTGGTTGTTGGCTTTGCGTCAGGCTCAGTTCCATCAATTCCACTGAATCTGCCTCTTTTAAAGAGCGCCTCCCTTACAGGCGTGTTCTGGGGTAACTTTTTCCGCAACTATCCGGATGAAAATAAAGCCAATATTCAAGAGCTATTAAAGATGATTTTAGAACAACAGATTAACCCAGTCATAGACTCGGAATTCCCACTAGAGCAAGCCCAAAATGCGTTAGAAAAAATTGAGAATCGAAAAGTTAAAGGGAAGATTCTTTTAACAAATATCTAAATTTTTAAAACTTCAGAATGATATTCTGAAAACGTAATTCTTCACCGTTAGTTGTTGTTTTAACAATTTTATTCCTCGATGATTTTTTGGTATTCATCCGATATTTCGTGATTTTTATCAGAATGTTAAATCAATTTTTAAGTTAAAAACTCTACTATGATGAAAAACTACTTAAAAAGAAAACTGATGGTATTAGCCTTTATGGTGCCCATTAGTTTTTTGATGGCCCAGGATGTAAGGGTCAGCGGAACGGTTACGGATGCCTCTAATGGTGAGCCGTTACCGGGTGTTACTGTATTGGTAAAGGGGACTACAAATGGTACCATTACAGGAATAAATGGAGAATATGAACTAGCTGTACCTTCAGGTTCTACTCTTGTATTCTCTTCAATCGGATATTCAAGTCAGGAAGTAGCGGCTTCTAGTGCTGGAGATGTAGCCATGAGTACGGATGTAACCAATTTGGATGAAGTGGTCGTGACAGGTCTTGCTACTTCGGTGAAGCGGTCAAACCTGGCTAACTCTGTGAGTACAGTATCTTCGGAGCAACTGACAGGTATGACAAATCAAGGAACAGTCGATGGAGCTCTTTACGGAAAGCTGACTGGAGTAAATTTGACTTCTATTTCAGGTGCCCCAGGCGGAGGAATTGCAATGCGACTAAGAGGTATTTCATCGATTAAAGGCAATAACCAGCCTTTGATAATTATTGATGGAATATATATGAGCAATGCGGAAATTCCTTCTGGGTTACGTTTTGCTTCAGGAGCTAATAGACCAAATGAGGAACAATCATCTAATAGATTAGCTGACTTAGATCCGAATGATATTCAAAACATCGAAGTACTAAAAGGAGCATCAGCTGCTGCTATTTACGGTACTCGTGCAAACGCTGGAGTGGTGATTATCACAACGAAGAGGGGAAGTCAGGGGAAAACATCATTTAGCTTATCACAAGATGTAGGGTTTAGCAAGGTTGTACGTCTGAAAGGACTTAGAGATTGGAATGCTACAAATGTGGCATCAACTTTCGGTGACGGAGAAGTTGCTGCATTTAATTCGGGAAATGTTGTTGATTATGAAAAAGAATTGTTCGGAGAAACCGGTATGATTACGAATACAAATTTCTCAGCAAGAGGAGGAAGTGATAAGACTTCATTTTTCATTGGAGGATCGGTTCGTGATGAAGAAGGAATTATGAAAAATACAGGATTTAAGCGATATAATATTCGAACAAACGTTGATCATCGTATCAGTGATCGTGTTAAGATTTCCAGTTCTTCATCATTCATCCGTTCTGAAACGGCAAGAGGCTTTACTGGAAATGAAAATGAGGGTGGTTTAGCAGTGATCTACAATCTTGCTTATACGAGACCTTGGTACAACTTATTTCCAGACGCAAATGGGAATTATCCAAGTAATCCATCAGCCTCAGGAAACATGTTGCTAGTTAGAGATCAAGCAAGAAATGATGATAAAGTGAACAGAACGCTGCAAGCTTTGAGCTTTGAAGCAGACTTGATTAAGTCTGATGATCAGGTTTTAAAGTTCAAGTGGCAAGGCGGATTGGATCATTTCACCAATGAAACCTATGTTTATGTGCCAGAATACCACCAAGCACAACAAGGTAATCAAAATGGTTACATCGGTGTAGGTAAAAATAAGTTTACTAACTTAAATTATACAGCATTCTTGGTACATGATCTTTTTCTTGGAAACTTATCATTAAGTACAAGTGCAGGTATTTCATACCTTAATTTCAAAAGGGAATTCGTTTATAATGAGGCAACTCAATTGATTCAAGGGCAGACTGTCCAGACTCAGGCAACTGCTTATGATATTATACATACGTTTGAGAATGAAGAAGAATTTGGAATGGTTTTTCAAGAGCAAGCAAATTATAATGATCAAATCATTGGTACTGTCGGCATTCGTTTGGATAAGTCAAGCTTGAATGGTGATCCAAATAAATACTATTCATTCTTCAAAGGTTCACTTGCTGCTAATATCCATAACTTTGATTTTTGGAGTGTAGATCAGATAAGTCAATTAAAAGTACGTGTAGCCTATGGAGAGACGGGTTCAAGTGCTACAT
Source organism: Ekhidna sp. (assembly GCF_040220215.1). Classification (GTDB taxonomy): domain Bacteria; phylum Bacteroidota; class Bacteroidia; order Cytophagales; family Cyclobacteriaceae; genus Ekhidna. The sequence goes on along the minus strand of NZ_JAVJTR010000011.1, from coordinate 177,268 downwards.
ATGGGTCTTTATACACAACATTTGATCGTAATAGTTCTGGGGGTATTGGTGGTAGTATCATCGATCAGCAGCGAGGCACTCCAGGACTAGAGCCTGAAACTTCACAAGAGTTAGAGTTCGGATTCGATGTTGGATTGTTTGACGGGATTGTGGGACTTGAGTTTACTGCCTACAATCGTCAGGTAAAAGATTTACTTTTTGACCGTGGTTTGCCATCATCTGTTGGGTTTCAAACTCAAGTGCTAAACGATGCGGATTTAGAAAATAAAGGAATCGAAATTGCATTAAATGCCAGGCCTGTAAGTACGGAAAGTATCACATGGAATTCTACGATCAACTGGTGGAAGAATGAGGCAACTTATACTCGTTTAGGTGTACCTCCATTCACTGCACCAGGCAATGGTTTCGGTCTGGGACTTGGTACCTTCTATATTGAAAATGGAGGTTCTGTGACAGGAATCTATCAAAACGTAGATGGAACACCTACTGAGGTGGGCAATGTGCAGCCTGATTTTCAGATGTCTTTTTATAATACGATTAACTTCTTAGATAACTTCGATTTTTCATTCTTGCTTCATTGGAAACAAGGAAGTGAAAACCTGAACCTGTCTGACTTATTGTTTGATGATGGGGGTACAAACCCTGCCATTGATGCACGTGGGTCTCAGTATGCTGGATCATGGATTCAGCCAGCAGGCTATTTAAGATTGAGGGAGGTCGCATTGTATTATTCGATACCAAAATCAGCGTTAAATATTTTTAATGGAACAATTGAGGGTGTAAAGCTTGGAGCTTCGGGAAGGAATTTATGGACAAAGACAGATTACTTAGGATATGATCCGGAGGTATCTACAAATGGAACAAACGCATTAGGAACAGGTCTTGATGTAGGGCCATACCCTAACAACAGACAAATTTTCTTCCATCTCAATGTTAACTTTTAATTATACTGAAATGAAAAAAATATTAATAGTAATAATTGCAGTAGTAGTTGCATTTGGTTGTGAGATAGATGAACAGATCAATATCAATGCACCTGCTTTAGATGACATTCTGGAGAGCGCTTCCAAGTCGGAATTAAATAACCTAACCGCTGGTGCTATTGCCGGAATGAGAAATGGACATTCTATTTATGTTACAGCAACAGGAACGATCACAAGAGAGTTATATCTTTTTGACGCAGATCCACGTAATAGAACTGATCTTATTGGCACTGAGGGTTCCTTAGACAATAACTCTTTCTATACCACAGCAAATTGGACGGGTAGGTACAGGGTAATAAAGAACTGTAATATCTTGTTAGATGCACTTGCAGTTGCAGAGGCAGATGTAACTGAAGCTGAAAAGCAAGGTTATAGAGGTTTTGCAAAGACCATTATGGCGCATCAACTTCTTGTACTTTGGGGCGCATACCACAATAGTGGTGTTCGTTTGGAAGTTTCTGATCCTGATAATCCAGGACCAGTAATTACAGACCCTGATGCTGTTCTTCAAGCTATCAGAGACATGCTTGATGACGGAGCAAATGATCTTTCTGGAGCATCATTTGCATTTGCACTTTCTAGTGGATTCCAAGGATTTGATACACCTGCTACATTTTCTCAGTTTAATCGTGCATTAGCAGCTAGAGCAGCACTATATGCTGGGGACATGGCAGATGCAATTACACATTTGGGAGATTCATTTTATGACATCAATGGTGACCTCACAACGGGTCCTAAGATGCCTTTCAGTACAAGTCCAGGTGATTTGTTAAATGATTTATTCAAAACGTCCGATCAAAACGGTAATCAGATTTTTGCTTCCGATACCTGGGTAAATGAAGCAATGGATCCCAGTGATTTGCGACTGAATAAAGTCGTTCAAAGAGATCAGGCTTTTACGGCTTCTGGAATTACCGTTAATTATGAGACAGAGCTATATGCTTCATCAATTAGCTCCATTGATATTATTCGTAATGAGGAACTAATTCTGATATATGCGGAAGCCAATATTGGAATTGATAACAATGAAGCACTTGCTGCTATCAATAGAATAAGAACAGAAGCTGGTCTTGCTACCTATCCTGGAACATATACTGTGACAGTTGAAGATATTTTGGACGAAAGGAGATATTCTTTTTGGTGTGAAGGTCATCGAATGGTTGATTTGAGAAGAACAGGAAATCTAAATGAGTCTTACATTACTTTTGATAATATCACGACTACTGATGCGGATGGTAATGTAATACCAGCAGATCAGGAAGTCTTTACAGAGTTTCCACTTCCGTTAACAGAAATAGGAAGCTAAAAGGATTACACTTTATAAATAAAACCCGCTCATTTGAGCGGGTTTTTTTATGCTGATTCTTCTAGCAGATTAGCCAAATCCAGCGGTCTGGTATACATGTTCAATGATCCATCTGCATTTATTGGCCACACTTCTTTTGGTTTGTCCCAATAAAGTTCAATCCCATTTTGATCAGGATCATTTAGGTAGATAGCTTCTGACACACCATGATCGGATGCTCCTGATATAGGATATTTTGCTTCTCTTAAACGGTTGAGAAGAGTAGCTAAATCTTTTCTGGTTGGCAAGAGAATAGCCACATGAAATAGCCCGGTTGAATCTCTTGGAGGTGGATTCCCATCCTTACTCATCCAGGTATTTAAGCCAATGTGATGATGATAGCCACCTGCAGAAATAAATGCCGCATCTTCTCCATATGTAGTGATCAGCTCAAACCCCAGTAGATCACAGTAAAACTCAAGGGATCTTTGGATATTTGATACCTTCAAGTGAACATGTCCAATAGACGTTGCAGTAGGTATTTTATATGTTTCCATATTTTGATTCATTGGGGCTTCTGTGAATGTCAATTCGAATCACCATCTGGTCTCACACTCATCTAGACAGTATCAGAAATTACAAAAGCATCTCTTTGATTTAGTTTATTATTATCAATTTCAATTTTCCTTCGATGACAAAATATAAGCATCATTACCATCATGATGCACTTTATATAATTCAAAGATGCGTCGGATTTCAGATTAGCTAGAGGATACCAGGCTTCCTGATCTATCAAAATGCATCATCATCTTTTGGAGAAGTAACCATCTGAAGTTTATTTTTCTGATCAGCAGGATCAAATACTTTCTAATCGAATTGGGGCGTGATATCTTTTTTCTTAGGAAAAATCCTTATCTGGAGATACCAGAATAAGCTAGGTTCCAACTCCTTCTACTGAAAATAGAAGTTATTTGATATGTAACTTAAAAGAGGGATGTCTCAAAAGACACCCCTCTTTTTTTTTCTGCCATTTTAGCTAATAGCTGACTAGCAGAACTCTTCGTATACCTGCTCCAGGTGCCCAGCAATCATTTCCGCTGATCGTCCTTCAATGTGGTGGCGCTCTACCATATGCACCAACTCACCATCTTTGAAAAGGGCGATGGCAGGAGAGGAAGGAGGAAAAGGTAACGTGAATTCACGAGCTTTCTGTGTTGCTTCGGTATCAAAACCTGCAAATACAGTAGTTAGATTGTCCGGCTTTTTGCTTGACTTTTCTAGCGAAAGCAAAACGCCTGGTCTGCACGTACCTGCCGCACATCCACATACAGAGTTGATCACTAAAAGAGATGTTCCTTTATGATCTGTTAAATGCTTTTCAACAGCTTCTGCAGAAGTTAATTCTTCGAAACCATTTTGGGTAAGCTGAGCTTTCATCGGAGCTACTAATTCCGCTGGATACATATTCTTATTGTTTAATTAATTAGTTAATTCTTTTTTTTATTCGGTCATTTTCAATTGAAGCTGGTAAGCTTAATGCCTTCTGTAATATTGAGCTTGTCGTGTCATATTGAGCCTTCTAAATATCTCCTCAATTGAAAATTTTCATAATTCATTACATAAAACCAAGTTCCAACTTTGCCTCTTCAGACATCATGTCTGTTGCGTAAGGTGGATCAAAAGTCAATTCAATATTCACGTCATTAATACCCTTAACCGCCCGAACATTGGCCTCAATCTCACTCGGGATACTCTCTGCCGCAGGACACGATGGAGAAGTTAATGTCATGATGATCTCCACGTTATTCACAGGCAGAATATTGATTTCATAAATCAATCCCAGCTCATAAACATCAACCGGAATCTCAGGGTCATAAACGCCTTTGATTGCACGAATAATATCTTCTTTTAGTGCCAGGGTATCGTTATTTGATTTCGTTTCACTCATGATTCTTGTTTTGCTGTTAATGCCAGCGCATACATTTTCATCTGTTTGATCATAGCAGCAAACCCATTGGATCGCTGAGTTCCAATGAATCGATCCATTCCAATCTGTTTTGGAAAATAAATCTCTGCATTCATAACATCCTGTGGAGGTGATTGATTCAATACTCGAACCAAAAGACTCACAAGTCCTTTCGTAATCGCTGTGTTGGAGTCGGCTTTAAACTGAACCCGATCATTATCCAGACCGGCCAGCATCCATACTTTCGATTGACACCCTTTTACAATATTGTCCTCAATGCGTGATTCTTCTGGAAATTGTCCTAACTCAGCACCTAGTTCCATGATGTAGTCCAGCGTCATTTCCATATCTCCATCCAGCATGGAAAACTCCTCTATAATCTCCTCCTGACGTTGTTTGATTAGGTCCATCAGCTAAATTTCTTTACAATGCTCTCCAGCGCATCACAAAAAACATCAATCTCTCCTTTGGTGTTGTAAACTGCAAATGATGCACGCACAGTTCCATCTATTTCCAGGAAATCCATTAAGGGTTGAGTACAGTGATGTCCAGTTCGGACAGCTATACCTCTCACATCCAGCAGTTGCCCTAGATCATACTGATGAACATTTTCAATCAGAAATGAAATGACGCTGGCTTTTTCATCGGAAGTGCCTATAGGCGTGAAACCTTTGATTGATCTTAACTTTTTGTTGGCATATTCCAGCAACTCATGCTCGTAAGCCTGGATGTTTTCATGACCCATTTCATCAATGAAATCCATTGCGTACTTGAAGGCAATCACTTCTCCAATATTAGGAGTTCCTGCTTCAAACTTGTAAGGAATATCATTATAGGTGGTTCCGTTGAAGGAAACATCTTTGATCATTTCACCACCGCCTTGATACGGAGGCATATCTTCCAGTATTTCTCTTCGCCCATAGAGTACACCAACTCCGGTTGGACCATACATCTTATGACTGGACAGTGCAAGGAAATCACAGTTAAGCTCCTGAACGTCAATTTTGATATGAGGAGCGGCTTGTGCAGCGTCTATCAGGGTTGTGGCTCCAACATCCAATGCTGCAGAAACTATTTCTTTTACCGGATTGATGGTACCGAGTGAATTCGAAACATAATTCACAGCAACAAGCTTCGTCCTTTCACTTAGCAATTTCTTATATTCCTCCAACAGGATTTCTCCTTTCTGATTGATTGGAATCACTTTTATGATGGCCCCTGTTCGCTCTGCAGCCAGTTGCCACGGAACAATATTGGAATGATGTTCCAGTTGGGAGATTAGGATTTCGTCTCCTTCTTTCAGGTATTTAGAACCCCAGGCTTGCGCCACAAGGTTTATGCTTTCTGTGGTGCCTTTTGTGAAAATAATCTCATCTGCCTCCGCAGAATTGATAAACTCATGTACTCGCTCGCGTGTTTCTTCAAAAGCCTTAGTGGATCTTTCTGCAAGCGTATGAATGCCTCGATGGATATTAGCGTGATCCTTTTCGTAAAACTGAATTAGAGAATCAATAACTCGTTTTGCAGTTTGTGATGAAGCAGCATTGTCAAGGTAAATCAAAGGCTTACCATTCACTTCCTGATTTAGGATCGGAAATTGTTCTCTGATTTTTTGAATATCCAACGATGCGGATGCCACACTCATTAGCTTAGTTTTTGATCAATCAAACCTTGAATCTCTTCCCGCACAGATTCAATTTTCACTTGTCCCATGGTTTCCAGTGCAAATGCATTCAAGATCATTGCTTTGGCATTTTTCTCATTGATACCCCGGGCTCTTAAATAAAATATTGCATCTTCATCCAATTGGCCTGAAGTACAACCGTGTGAGCATTTCACATCATCCGCCCAAATCTCCAATTGAGGTTTGGTGTGTAGTGTTGCATCTTCCGAAAGAAGGATATTGTTGTTCGACTGGAAGGCATTGGTCTTCTGTGCATCCTGACGAACGTAAATTTTCCCGTTAAACACACCGGTAGATTTCTCATCCAAAATACCTTTATAAAGCTCATTGCTAAATGAATTTGGCTTTAGATGGTCTACAGAGGTATTGTTATCAACATGTGATTTCTTATCCAAAAGGAATAAGCCATACATATGACCTTCACAGTTTTCATCATCCAGATTGATGGTTAGGTTATTTCTAACCATCGCACCTTCAAAGGAGAACGTGTTGTTGTAGAAATGGGAGTCTCGGGAAACACTGGCCACAACCGTTTCATGACTGTAAGTATCAGTGTTGTAATTCTGCACTTTGGTATGGTATCCAAATGCATTTTTACCTACTGTGAAACCTATGTACGAGTTTGTGAATGTCTTAGTGCCTTCCGGAGTGATAAGTTTCTCTACAATTCTAAAGGTTTGACCGTCCTTGACATTGACTTTAATTCGAGGATTTGAGAATCCATTCGAATTAAAATGATAGATGAAAACCGGCTCCTTATGTCCTGAGGTAATTCTCAGTTCTTCTGTAGCGTAAGCAGCATTCAGCAAGCTAAACGGGTCATGTTTTCCTTCCGAAACCTCTGCTACTTCATAGGTTAAATCTTCTGAAATAGTCGATTTCTTCACTGAAAGTGATCCATTGATGAAAACCAAATGGCTACCGTTTTCTTTATATAACTTATCTGCGTTGAAGATTTCACTTCCTTTAGCTTCAAAGTCAATGTTCTTTTCCAATAAAGAAGTAATGGGCGTGAACTTGTAGGCCTCTGACTTTCGGTGAGGTAGCCCCACTTCGTTCAGCATTTCAAGCGCATGTTTTTGTGACTCGTTACCTTGAAACTTACTCGCTAAATGTTCTAATATGGCAGGTGCATCCATGATCATACTGCTGCTACTTCTTCTTTGATCCAATCGTATCCTTTTTCTTCCAGCTCATGCGCCAGACTTTTATCTCCTGATTTGACAATCCTTCCTTGATAAAGCACATGCACATAATCAGGAATGATATAGTCCAGTAGGCGCTGGTAGTGTGTCACTACAATCGTTGCAGAAGTATCACTTTTCAATTTATTTACGCCATTAGCTACAATCTTCAACGCGTCAATATCTAATCCGGAATCTGTTTCATCCAGAATGGAAAGTTTAGGCTCAAGCATTGCCATTTGAAATATTTCATTTCGCTTTTTCTCTCCACCAGAGAAGCCTTCATTCAATGATCTGCTTAATAAAGCCTGATCCATATCGACAAGCTTCATTTTCTCTTTCATCAACTTTAAGAAATGTACCGCATCAAGGGCTTTCTCACCTCTAGCTTCTCTCACCTGATTGATTGCGGTCTTCAGAAAGTTAGTCGTGGAAACGCCAGGTATTTCAACCGGATATTGGAATGCAAGGAAAATACCTTTTTGCGCTCTTTCCTCAGGGCTCAGCTCAAGTAAATCTTCGTTTTCGTAAGTAACTGAACCTTTAGTGATATCATAATCTTCTCTTCCTGCCAATACTGAAGCGAGGGTGCTTTTGCCGGAACCATTTGGTCCCATAATGGCATGAACCTCACCTGCTTTTACTTCCAGGTCTATTCCCTTCAATATCTCCTTGTCCTCAATCGAGGCATGTAAATTTTTAATGCTTATCATACGTATGTTGAATTGACTTATCCTACGCTACCTTCAAGGGTCAGCGCCAATAATTTTTGAGCTTCTACTGCAAACTCCATTGGGAGCTTATTCATTACTTCTTTTGCAAATCCATTCACAATAAGAGCTACAGCAGTTTCTTCATCTATGCCTCTTTGCTGGCAATAGAAAATCTGATCTTCACCAATTTTCGAGGTAGTAGCCTCATGCTCTATTTGTGCTGATTTATTCTTGATATCTATGTACGGGAAAGTATGCGCGCCGCATTTGTCTCCCATGAGTAGAGAATCACATTGTGAGAAGTTTCGCGAATTCTCTGCTCGCTTCATGATCTCCACCTGTCCTCTGTAGCTATTTTGAGATTTACCGGCTGATATTCCTTTTGATACGATTCTTGATCGGGTGTTTTTCCCGATGTGAATCATCTTCGTACCTGTATCTGCTTGCTGGTGATTGTTAGTAACGGCCACTGAGTAAAACTCACCAACTGAATGATCACCCTTCAGTATACAAGACGGATACTTCCATGTCACGGCAGATCCTGTTTCTACTTGTGTCCACGAGATTTTAGCATGGTCACCAGCGCAGATTCCACGCTTGGTTACGAAGTTGTAAATACCTCCTTTGCCATTCTTATCCCCCGGGTACCAGTTTTGTACGGTTGAATATTTTACCTCTGCTTTTTTAGCGGCATAGATTTCTACTACTGCAGCGTGTAGCTGATTTTCATCTCTCTGTGGAGCCGTGCAACCTTCGAGATATGAAACATAACTTTCATCTTCAGCTACAATTAAAGTTCTTTCAAACTGTCCTGTGTTCGCCGCATTGATTCTGAAGTAGGTAGAAAGTTCCATCGGGCATCTTACTCCTTTTGGGATGTAGCAAAATGATCCATCTGTAAATACCGCTGAGTTTAGCGCTGCGAAATAGTTGTCGTTCATAGGTACAACAGAACCTAAATATTTTTTAACTAATTCAGGATGTTCCTGAACCGCCTCACTGAATGAACAGAAAATCACACCTAGCTCAGAAAGCTTTTCCTTGAAAGTAGTAGCAACGGACACAGAGTCAATTACCGCATCAACAGCTACTCCTGTCAATCGCTTTTGCTCCTGCAATGAAATACCCAGTCTTTCAAATGTCTTTAGCAATTCCGGATCTACCTCATCCAGATTTTTTGGCTTTTTATCTTGTTTTGGGGCAGAATAGTACCGGATACCCTGATAGTCTACTTTAGGGTATTTGACGTTAGCCCAATTGGGCTCAGTCATTTTCTCCCATTGACGGAAAGCTTTCAGCCTCCAGTCCAGCAGCCATTCCGGTTCTTCTTTTTTAGCCGAAATGAAACGAATGATATCTTCATTGATCCCCAAAGGAGCCTCATCTGCCTCAAAATCTACAGACCAACCGTGCTCGTATTCCCTGGAGGTAAATTCTTCTAATATTTGTTCGTCAGTGCTCATTAATTACGCTTCGTTTCAAAGTGCAAAGGTACACCTTATTTATAGTAATTCTAAATAAGAACAACGAAGTTATAAGATGGTTCAGCGATATGATAAGTTATTCTTATACGTCAATAAGCTTATCAAATCCCAAATGCTTATTCACACTTTCTTCTAGTGAAATAAATGTCTCAGTGCTTTCAATTCCATCTACACTTTGGATTTTATCGTGGAGTACGTTTCTTAAATGCTGTGTGTCCCTGCAGTAGATTTTACAAAAGATGTTGTAATTGCCTGTGGTATATCGAATCGTCACAATCTCCGGAATTTTCCTCAATTCGCTCACTACCCGATCGTAAAGCGAGCTTTTTTCAAGGTAAATACCCAAAAAGCAAGTGATGTCATAACCTAGTTTACTGTAATCGATCTTTAAAGTAGTGCCGCGAACAATGCCCATTTCCTCTAATTTCCGCATTCTTACATGAACCGTTCCTCCGGAAACGAACACTTTTTTAGCTACCTCAGTGTATGGCATCTTGGCATCTTCTGATAAAATATTCAGAATCTTAAGATCCACGTTATCAATCTCATAATTTTTACTCATTTACTATTCTTTATATTATTAAATTGTTAACAAATCAATAATTAATTTATTTATAATGTAAATTTTAATGCAAATTATTGAATAAATTTTAATAAAGTAGTCTTTCTATTAAATTTGAATCATCAAACACACTGTAGAGTGGTGAAATTGGCAGACATGCCCTCCTCTCTCGGGGGTGGAGATAAGGGATAAATCCCGGTATGTTCTCTCATGAAAACATCAAGAGAGAACGCTCGGGACTAACTGCTCCTTGGAGGTTCGAATCCTCCCTCTACAGCTTTGGGTTAATGTTGTTTATTTTGAGGTCTTGGTAGGGGTGCCAAGACCTTTTTTTGTGGCCAATACTTTTTCAGTAAACCGCATACCTTATCTTTAGGAGCTCTTAAAATCAACACACCCAAATATGAAGAAACAACCTTGGCACGCCAGCTACCCGGATGGTGTAAGTTTGGAAATAAACCCAGATAGTTACAGTTCATTACCGGAAATGGTAGATGAACGAATCAAAGAATATAGCGATCTGGTAGCTTTTGAAAATATGGGAAAGGAAATGACTTTCTCTGAGTTGGGTCAGGCCATTGATCAATTTGCTTCTTATCTTCAGAATCATACCAATCTAAAACAAGGTGATCGTGTAGCCATTCAGATGCCTAATTTGCTCCAGTATCCTGTAGTACTTTATGGTATTTTAAAAGCTGGAATGGTGGTTGTAAACACCAATCCGCTTTATACACCGAGTGAAATGCTCCATCAGTTTAATGATTCCGGAGCAAGAGCAATTGTTATCGTGGAAAATTTCGCCTCTAATCTGGAAGAGGTTTTGAAAGAGACACAAATTGAAACAGTGATTCTTACTAAGATTGGAGATATGATCGGAGGCCTGAAAGGTGGAATTGTCAACTTCGTAGTTAAGAACATCAAAAAAATGGTGCCGTCTTACAATTTACCTGAAGCAGTCAGTTTTAAGGATGCGCTGAAGCTTGGTTCTGAAAAAGATCCGTCCAAAGTGGCTATTGAAAGCTCTGAAATCGCTTTTCTTCAATATACAGGTGGAACAACAGGCGTATCTAAAGGCGCTATGCTAACTCACAGAAACGTAATCGCAAATATCGAACAGGTTTGCGAATGGATGCTCCATGGTGGGCTGGTCGAGCGAAAGGAGATTTTTATAACCGCACTACCGATGTATCACATTTTTGCATTGACTTGTAATGCATTGATGACGGTAAGAATTGGTGCAAGGAATGTATTGGTAACCAACCCAAGGGACATGAAGGCATTCTTAAAGGATCTGGGTAGACATCAATGGACCATACTTACAGGTGTAAACACATTATTTAATGGGTTGCTAAACCAACCTAATTTCAAAAATCTTGATTTTTCAAAAGTCAAATTTTCTTTTGCTGGAGGGATGGCGCTCCAAAAATATGTTGCTGATAAGTGGTTTGAGGTCACAGGCACGCCAGTTTCAGAAGGGTATGGGCTCACGGAAACATCTCCTGTTTTGACGGCAAACCCGCTGAGAAAAGATGCCAAGACGGGTTTTATTGGTATGCCGGTACCAAGTACCGAAATAGTCATACTGGATGATGATGGAAAAGAAATGAAAACCGGTGAGCGAGGTGAGTTGTGTGCAAGAGGCCCTCAGGTATTCGAGGGATATTGGAACAGACCAGAAGAAACTAAAAACTGTTTTCATGAAGATTGGTTTAAAACCGGAGATATTGCCGTAATAAATGAACAAGGCTTCTTTAAAATTGTTGACCGTAAGAAGGAAATGATTTTAGTATCCGGATTCAATGTGTATCCGAATGAGATAGAGGACTGCATAGCACTGCATGACAAGGTTTTGGAAGTAGGAGCTATAGGGGTGCCGGACAAGAAATCTACTGAAGCTGTAAAGGTTTACATTGTAAAAGCTGATGAAAGTCTGACTGAAGATGAGATAAGGGAGCATTGCAAGGAAAACCTAACAGGCTATAAACGGCCTAAATACATTGCTTTCATAGATGAATTGCCAAAATCGAATGTAGGGAAAATTTTGAGACGAATACTGAAAGAAAATGATTTAAAAACAAACACTTACGATTAACAATGAGATTAACTTTTACTGTTATAATCACTTTTTTTTCAACTTTATTATTTGCCCAAAATACAACCAATACTGATACTACCTACTGGCGAATCGGCGGTACAAGTTCCCTCACTTTTTCACAGGTGTCATTGACAAATTGGTCTGCCGGTGGACAAAACTCGGTTGCTATCAATTCAAATTTCAGCATTTTCGCTAACCGCGTAAAAGGACGTGGTAAGTGGGAAAACTCAATGGATTTGGCTTATGGATTAATTAAACAAGGGACTGCTGGATTTAATAAATCTGATGATTTAATCAACTTTGCAACCAAGTATAGCTATAAGGTAAATAAGGATAATGGTAAATGGTTTTACAGTTCGCTATTAGACTTTAGGACGCAGTTTTATGAAGGGTTTGATGAAGAGGGAGTATTTATTTCCGATTTCATGGCACCAGGATACCTGACTATTGGTCTTGGAGTCTCCTATGATCCAAGTGATCAATTAAGTTTTTCCTACAAACCGATTACCGGCAAATTTACTTTTGTAAATAATCAGGAGTTAGCTAATCAAGGCGCTTATGGTGTGGATCCTGCGGTGTTTAATGCAGATACAACAGCTATCATTACGCCGGGCAAGCAGTCACGAGCTGAATTCGGTTCTTTTTTTAGAGCAAAGTACAAAAACGATATTTTTGAAAGTAAACTGGAGCTTTTCACAAGCTACCTGGAGGATTTCGGGACCATAGATGTGAATTGGCAAAACGCATTGGTGATGCAACTAACCAAAGTACTTTCAGCGAATGTTTTTACGCAATTAATATATGATAAGGATATTAAAATAGGTGCCGATGATAATGGAGATGGTGAAATCAGTGAATCTGATGGGGAATTGAAAGATCGGGTTCAGTTTAAAAATGTGCTTGGAGTAGGGCTTACTTATAAGTTTGGAAAACAGAAAAAGCAATAAAACCTTGATGTGGAGGAGATCAAAAATGATTTTGATGTATCCTTGCCGATCAAGCAATAAAATTTAATTAAAAGAAGAGAGATGCCAGAATTTAGTGCTGTGGAAGGTATGAAATACATTTATCCGATCCTGATCGGATTTATGGTTGTTGAATACCTTGTCGCCAAAGAGAACTATGAATTAAAAGACTCACTTGCAGGATTTGGAATTGCACTAGGAGCCTCCATCGTTGCTTCCTTCACTAAAGTATTTACTGTAGTCGTAATCTTTCAGTGGTTTTTTGACACACTTGCACCATTGCGTGAACAATACCTGGGCTATACTTCAATTGGCTGGGCCTGGTGGGCCTGGGTTTTGGCTGTGCTAGCAGATGATTTCAATTTCTACTGGCATCACAGATTGAGTCATACAGTCAGAGTTTTGTGGGCAGCCCACGTTCCTCACCACTCATCAAAGAATTTTAACTTTGCTGTTAGCATTCGAAATGGATGGTTTATTACGCTATATAAGCCTGTGTTTTGGCTTTGGATGGCCTGTATTGGTTTTGAGCCAATCATGATAGGTACTGCTTTAATTATAAATGCTACCTACCAGTATTTTCTCCATACCAAGTTGCTCGGTTCTCTAGGGTTTATAGGAAAGATATTTAATAATCCATATGTGCATGCGGCACATCATTCAAGCAACGTGGAGTATTTAGATAAGAATCACGGAGGCATTTTTCTTTTCTGGGATCATGTATTTGGGACATGGCAAAATATTATTCCGGGTGTTGAGCCGAAATATGGAATTTTGAAAGACCCTGAGACCTACAATCCAATCAAATTAAACACACATGAATTTGAGGCTATTTTCAAAGATGTAAAAAAGGCAAAAAGCTTTAAGGAAGCATTGATGTACATTTTTGGTCCTCCGGGATGGAGTCCGGATAACAGCACATTAACTGTAAAACAAATACAATCTGGAGCAACCCCTCAGGGAGAGACTTCAAGCACCAGTTCTGAAGCAGCTTAAGATTCAAATAATACCTAATCATGAAAACTGATAATTGGAAACTGATCCAGATTATCGGTACCTATATCACCATCACTCTAGTTCAATAATTTAAAACAGAGTAAAAAATATATGCAAGAATTTAGTGCGGTAGAAGGGATGAAATACATCTACCCAATTTTGGTTGGGTTTATGATATTAGAGTATTTGGTAGCAAAGAAGAATTATGAATTAAAAGACTCTTTGGCGGGCTTTGGTATTGCTTTGGGTGCTTCCGTCGTGGCAGCCTTTACAAAAGTATTTACGGTATTAGTCGTATTCCAATGGTTTTTTGATGTTCTGGCACCATTTCGAGCGCAATACCTTGGGTATGCATCTATTGGGTTTGCCTGGTGGGCATGGGTTTTAGCTGTTTTAGCAGATGATTTTAACTTTTATTGGCATCACCGTTTCAGTCACACTGTAAGATTGCTTTGGGCAGCACATGTACCTCATCACTCTTCTAAGAATTTTAATTTTGCTGTAAGCATTAGAAATGGATGGTTTATTACGTTATATAAGCCCGTGTTTTGGTTATGGATGGCTTGTGTTGGCTTTGAGCCAATCATGATAGGAACGGCATTGATTATCAATTCTACTTACCAGTATTTTTTACATACCAAGCTATTAGGGTCACTCGGGTTCTTAGGTAAAATCTTTAATAATCCACACGTCCATGCCGTTCACCATTCCAGCAATGTGGAATATTTGGACAAAAATCATGGTGGGATTTTCCTTTTATGGGATCATGTGTTTGGGACATGGCAAAACATCATTCCCGGGGTGAAGCCTAAATATGGAATCCTGAAAGATCCTAAGACTTACAATCCGATCAAACTAAATACACACGAGTTTGAAGATATTTTCAGAGATGTAAAAAGGTCGAAAAGCTTTAAAGAAAAGTTCATGTACATCTTTGGCCCTCCGGGATGGAGTCCGGATAACAGTACATTGACAGCAAAGCAAATACAAGCCGGGGAATCTCCAAAGGAGGAAGAACCAGCTAGTGCTGCGGCGTAGAGGCTACATGCGACTTGATATACACATCACGTTGCGGGAACGGAATTTCAATTCCCTTTTCTTTGAACTTCTCGAAGATTGCAAAGTAAAGCTCGGTCTTAAGTCTTCTTGGTTTATCTGTGTGAGTAGATGTCCAAATGGCGAGTGTGAAGTTGAGAGAACTATCTCCAAATTCATCAAAAAAGACATGTGGTGCCGGGTGCTTGAGAGCATGTTCATTTTCATCCGCTACTTTCAGCAAAACGTCCTTCACCTCCTCCGGATCTTCCTTATAGCTAACACCTACAGGAATATCAAATCGAATGTTTCGGTCATTATGACTCCAATTGATTACTCGTGAGGAAATAAATTCAGAGTTAGGAACGATGATGGAAACATTTTCATTGGTCAGGATCGTAGTAGCCCGAACGGAAATATTGATCACATCACCTTCAGTGTCACCTACCACTATTCGATCACCGACTTTTATTGGCTTTTCAAAAAGGATGATGATTCCTGAGATGAAATTGTCTGTAATGTTCTGAAGGCCAAACCCAATGCCCACGCCCAAAGCCCCAGCCAAAAGGCTAAGTGAGCTCATATCTATTCCTGCACTTTGGATGATGAAGATTGAGCCGATAAACATGATCATCACGCGTGTGATCAGGCCAATGGAGTTTCTGGCTCCTTTTTCCATATTGGCTTTCACCAATATTTTATTCACCAATAAGTTTCGAAAGCGCTTTGCGACAAAAGTCAGGATGATGAAACTGACCAGGAAATAGATAATAGTACCAAGAGTGATTTTACTATTCCCGAGATCAAAAAGATTGGTTGTAAACAATTCACCAACTTTTGTCAGAAATTCAATCAGACTTTCCCAAACACCTCTTAATGATTCCATTTAATAATTTCTTATAAATAAGTAAACCTAGTTCAGAAAGATCAGATTTGAAATTTCACTTCAATCAGAATTTAATTCGAAGCATTGCTTTCACCTCTGATGAGGTATTGCCAAGTGATTCATTGAGCCCAGAGCCAACTTCCTCTCTATCTCTGAAATTAAACCGGGCATATCTCAACCAGAGAGATACATTTCTCATTGGATCGTATCGCACCATAGCGTATGTCCGAACTCCTTTACCATTGTAGGCAGGTATTGAAAAAGCGTAGAGTACATCGTTTTCATACACGTATTGGGCATTATCAAAATTGTCTGTTTCAAAAAGGGCCATCCGGGTATTGAACTTCAATCGCCACCACTCAAAATTAACATCCTGGATAATAGCAAAGCCTTTTGTGAATTCCTCAGCTTCATTTTGAGTACTGCTTTGCACTTTGGTCTTCAACTTCAACCATGGTTTAAGTTCATAGTCCACATTGAAAATATAATTTCGTTTCACCTGATCAACCAGCTCATTCAGGTTTTCATTAGCCACTGTGACTTGTCGGGTTTGTTGTCTGGCCTGTGCATAGAGCGTGACTTGCCTGGATGGAAAATGTGAATATCGTGCCAGCCACTCATAGCCAACAGATGGTGCTTCCGTTTGATATTTCAACCATGGAAATTTGAAACGATCATAATAAAGGTTCAGCTTATGTCTCCGGTTTGGTTTAACGGATAGCCCCCAATAAGTTCCTCTTTCATTGATGTTCCGGGAGTTTTCAGAGAAGGCATTTCCATAGAAGGAATGGAAGTCACGATCGTAATTTCGAAAAACCATGGCCATGTCTACTGTTCTGGAAAGGCTGGCAACCAAACCGCCAACAGCCCCAATCCCGCCGCTCTTTGATCGGGCGCCTTCACCAAAAAAGGAAAAATTTTGCCAGGTGTAATTAGCATACGCCGAGGTGATGTAATTATGATCCCCTTTAAATTCAAACTGGTTGTAATTATTTGGCCTTCGCTGAAGTGGTGTGCTGTATTGACTGTTTAACCCTGAGATTCCTATTGTCAACCTTCTATGGGGACTGTACTCAACCACCGCTCCGATTGATTCTTCCGTGATACGATCTTTTGATGCAATTTCCGAAGGAGTACGATGGAAACCTGTTCCCTGAATAGAGTTGATAAACTCTTCAAAATCGGAAAAAGTGGTATCCGTTTGGATATTGCCATCCTGATTCAAATAAGAATAGAATACGGTGATCTCAAAATCACCTGTTGAACGAGTGAGCCCTGCACCTCTAAAAAACCCTGACTCTAGCACAGATGTATAAGGCCGGATTCCCAGGCTGTTTCGTTTGGTGGTATTTACGGTTTCAGCTCCCTTACCGGCATTAAATCCGGCTCCAAACACAACTCCCTGACCTACTTGAAGCTGAAAGTCACCCAGCATGATTTTCTCAAAGCCCCACTTGTTTCCCAGCATTAGATGGTAGGAATAAAAGTCGAACCCTTTTTGACCATCATCGAAGCTGAATTGCTCGCCGTTATCTTTTTCAAACGTAAAACCTAAACTAAAAATTCCACGGTGGCTGGTCCGGAATCGTCCGTAAATTTTATTAGGAGAGCCAACATATCGGGAAGGTGGAGTTGTGACTGTGTCTGTGATCATATCATTTTCGTCCCTAATAAATGTGGTGTCAAGTGGAAGTGCTTCAGTGTACCCTATTTGTTCTTCTAACCTTTGTGAATACCTCAATAAAAAGTAGTTGTTTTCTTCATTCCAAATCCGTTTCAGCAACGGCCGGGTATCCGCCAATGACTCTTCCACTGTAACAAAGGGAAGCAACAATCTGATAGTTTCCAGATCCATTTCAGGAATGGCCTGCAGCTCATTGATGGAAAGGAAATCTCCAAATTGGTCACGATAAATGAAAAAGTTAGAGAGTTGAGCGGGGTTAAGGATGTAGAGAGACCCCAGCTCCTCAGGTTCTACCTTGTTGAGATTCAGCTTGCTGCTATAATACAGTAGGAGGGATTCGTAAATGTCCTCGTAAGCAACATCCTCATCCTGAACCTGAAATAATCGCTCTGCAAATGATTCGAGATCAATTTCTTCGTTTTGAGCAGTGGATAAATAGCTCATTAGAATGAGCGATATGATCAGTGCTTTCCTCATTTTTTAAATGAATAGGCTACTGAAATTTCGTGGATACTTCCAAGCCTGGAATCATTCGAAAAAGCATAATCAAACTTTAAATTTTTTGGATGGAATCCTACACCAAAGGCTCCCAAAAATGGTTCTGTGCTAATTCCCGTACGGACATAAACATTATCAACGATCCGATATTCAATACCTGCCTTGAACACTTCATCAAAGTCCAAATCTTTCTCTACTTCCGCATTCAGAATCAGCTCTTCTGATGGAAGAAATGAAATGCCGGCCTTCATTACGGTAGGTGCTTTTTCTCCGGTCTCACTATTGATTTCAGCTTGATTTAGGTTGAAAATATGTGCCCCAAAGCGAAGCTGAGTATTGATTTCGGCCACTCCTCCAAACTGGATTGCAAGAGCCCGATTGGTACCAATAGTTGAAATATTGTATTGCAGGAGATCCACACCTACACCCAGGCTGACCATCTGAAATTTATTCCCGAAAGCAAGGTGAACCCGCTGCTCACTGTAGAGGTCATCACCAAACTTATAAAAGCCTATACCTGAACTGCCAAAAGGTGCCGCATAGATAGCTCCGGCACCCACCACCTGAAATTGTGATACGCCATACCTGTTTTGGTAAGAAGCAAAGGCAGCATGATTTTCAACCCTACCTAAACTGCCTATATTGTTAAAGAGGCTGTATTCATCCCCGAATGTAAGCGACGCTCCGGCCATGGCTGCATTTCTTGCCCCTAGATTAAACGTGCCTGTTTGTGCGTTTACTGTAAAGCATAGGAGTAAGGCGAATAGGAAGGTCAGCAGCTTCATAATTGCAAAATATGCATTTGGAAGATTTATGTCAATAATTGTAAATTAAGATGAGTTCGTTTATGTGTGTAAAATTTTATTGCAAAATGAAGCTAACTAATCTTCTCTTGGGAGGAGGTAGGTGGGTTGATGCAAAAAAATTCATTTTGGAATAAAATTGATCAAGAAAACAGTTTTCTAACCCACCCCTTACCCCTCCAAGGAGGGGACTTGAAGCTGTTTTCTTTATTCATGTTTCGAACTCCTGTTAAATTATAGGTAAATGAAATTAACAACTCTTCTTCTGATGGTTATTAAATTTCACCAATTGTTTGGGCAGAAAACAGATACCGCCCGATTTGGAGATGGAACCATTGAAAGTATTGGAGAAACAGGTGAAAAAGGTAAATCAGGAGTGTGGAGACACTTTTATCCTGGCGGTGAATTGAATGCGCTACTCACTTACAAAAAAGATGAACTGGATGGATTTCAAATGTATTATTCATTTGATGGAAAATTGATTGGGAGAGAATTTTATGTGGATGGTCTGATGGAAGATTCAGCAACATATTATTACCCCAACGGTCAGTTGGAAAAGCATGGAATTTATGAAAATGGCCTATATGAAGGAAGATGGACTTTCTATCACGAGAATGGGAATCTGAAGAGAATTGGAGCATATAAGGATGGAAGCCCCAATGGTGAATGGGAGTTTTACTTTGAAAATGGTCAACTGAATCAGAAAGGTCGACTGGTTGATGGGTTAGAGGATGGGCTTTGGATCTATTTTGATGAAGATGGAAACCAACTTTATGAAGGCAAATGGGAGCAGGGGGAGAAAGTAGGACAGTGGTACACTTTTAGAAAAGGCAGGAAGAAGGAATGGAAAAATTTTGACTAAAACAGGGATAGCAGGTTGATGAAAAAGTGTGTTTCATCTTCACCGGTTCTCGAAAATTCAAATCTAAAGGTGATGTCATTGACCAGCACCAGGTCGATCCCTGTTCCAAAACTGTATAGGTATTTATCGGTCAAAAGGTTGCTTCCTTCATAATTTGGAAAACCAACGGCATATCCCTGATCGAAGAAGACTTTTCCATATATAGTGATTGGAAAAGTTTGAAATTGTCGAAGGGGCATTGCTTTGCTAATGTCATATTTTCTACCGAATAGCTGATGCTTAAATTCATTTCGCTGTAATACATAGGAGCTGGCCTCAATGATGCGAAGATCATACCCTCTAATTACTTCTTTCAGGAAACCAATGGAGCTATAATTGAAATAGGCTCTGTTTTTTGCCGGAAAAGTACTTAGCACCGACAGGTTGTTGACGAGAAAGAAATTGTCTTTAAACTCAGTGTATTTTGTCAAATTCGCTCGTGCCCGCCAATAATCTACACCATCATCATAGATTCCTAAGCCTACTTTGGAAAGCCCGGCACGGTAGTATGAACCTTTGGTCGGATAGTTTCGATTGTTTCGTTTATCCCATACGTAGGTATATCCAAATGAAAGGTATTGCTGCTGAGTCCTTCCATTTCCCAGGTAATTTTCATTAAGCCTAGCCACGGTATCAGCTACATCAACCCTAAGGTGGCCAATGCTGGTGTTGTGAAATGAATAAAATGAACTGCGATAAGAATGCGAAATGGAGTTCGTATAGGCCCTTCTGAGCACATGTTCTTGCGATGAGGTAAATCTTCTGATATTTTCAACAGTAACAACCGGAACATTCTTCGCCTCAAAATAGCTGGAGCTAAATGATAAACCATTTTTTTGAGCTTTGTCAATGTAGGGGATGTCGTAATAGAGATTAAGTACCGTTTCAAATCCCGTTTGTAGCCATAAGCGCAGTATCTCATTTTTACCTCGAAAATTGAACTGGGTGACCTTAAGCCCATAATTCACCCTACTGAGATCACGATCACGGTTAACCCACCAGTCGTTAAAATTTCTGTCTACCAGCCGAAATATGGGGAATGGGTAGAGGTACCATCTTTCATCCACCGTAATCAGGACATCCGCATTTCCATCCGTAACATCCATCAGATCTATCGAGACTTCATTGAACAAATTGGTATTGTAGATGCGATTTCGATCCCAAACAAACATGCTGTCCAGTTGATAACGCTGATAGGTACTGTCTTTTTGGAAACTGAGCTCTCGAGTAATAATTCTCGCCTTGGTTTTGAAATTACCTACGATCTCAATATTGCGTATAGTAAGCACCTCGCTGGAATCTGCCTGGGCATGGCTTGCAGCCGAAAGGAGAAACGCAAAGGTCATTGCGCATATTTTTAAAAGAGATTGTATCAAAGTGAAAGATCTAGCTGCTTCTAAATATGGAGTAATTGACAAACAGAATGATTTTTTAGTGGGTGTGCAAATTTTGATTCATACTTTTACGAAGTGAATCGGATACTTAAGAAAATCCTCATTTTACCTGTGCTGATCTACCAGTATTCGATCTCTCCGCTATTCCCTAATTCCTGCAGATATACACCCACCTGTTCTCAGTATACCAAGGAGGCCATTCAGAAGTATGGACTGAAAGGACTGTGGATGGGACTGAAACGCATTAGCAGGTGCCACCCTTGGGGTGGGAGTGGTTATGATCCGGTGAAATAAGTTACTCTTCTAAAACCTCAGCTTTCAAAATACGCACATCCTCGAGCGGACGATCCAGCTCATTGGTGGATACTGATGCAATGGAATCCACCACCTCCAATCCGGAAACCACTTCTCCATATACGGTATAGTTCTGATCCAGATGAGGAGTGCCTCCGATTGTTTTGTAGACCTCCCAATGTTCGTCTGGTATGCGATAAGGTTCAAAATCTTTATAGTTTTTGGCCAACTCTCTAAACCGATTATTGATGCGAACTGCAGTAGGCCAGTCTTCTGCTTCCATGGCAACCATTAGCGAGTCCAGGTCCTCACTATAAGCTGAATCATGTTTCACATAATATTCTGCCAGCCATCCATTGATGCGGGTCTCCGCCTGATTGAGCAAGCTGTCATTGAACACCTTGCCTTGTACAATGTAAAACTGCGTGCTGCTGGAAACACGATCAGGATGGTTTCCCCTTGCAGCAGCCAGTACACCTTTCTTGTGAAACAAGTTTAGGTCAAACTCTGCCGGTACTGTGTAGGGCAGGCCACCACTACCAAGTGTATCGCCGGGCTGAGCGTTTTTACTATCCGTATCACCTCCCTGGATCATGAAGTTTTCGATGACCCGATGAAAGAGAACACTATCCAGTACACCTGCATTTACGATTTTGATGAAGTTGTCCCGATGTAGCGGTGTTTCGTTATATAGCTGTATTATGATATCACCTTTGTTGGTGGTCAGCTTAACTTTAGTTAGTGAAGGTTCTTCTGTTTCCTGGTGGTTAGTGGTGCAGGCAAATAACATCAAAGCAATGGATAGGTAGGTTAGGTACTTCATTGGTCAAAGGTTTTAGAGCGATGAAGATAGTAAAAATTGGTTTGTGGTTGTGGAGGTAACGGTTTGGCTATGTGTAATGTGGGATTAGAATGCACTATACTGTCCGCCACCGATTTACATTCAATTTAGCACTAAAACCTGCATTACGTAGCTTTTGTTAAACTTTCGTGCTTTTTTTAAATCCATTTTCCGAATACTACTTTGACTCCAAAGTGATTTCCCCAAGTGTCGGCTGAATTGTCATTAATGAAATAGGTTTTACCTATTTGAAGTCCCAACGACAAAGAGAATTTATTTTCAAATAGAATGTTGTATCCTGATTCAATCCAGCTTCCAATGTTCGTATGATTAGCTTCATTATTTCTTGTCAAACTTAGTATTGGCGAAATGAAAAATCCCTTTGATATTTCTACCTTATCTTTTTTTTTCTTTAAAAAAATTGGTGTCCCGATTTCTGCACCAATATGACTTAACTTATCATTTCCGTTTCTAATGCCGTAGTTCAAAATACTTATTAATCTAAAATCAATACGATTAGTAAAACTTCTCTGATAAACTATCGGCAAGACATTAATGTCAAGTTCGCCTGAGTTGTAATATGGCTCTACAGTAACACTTGGGTTAATACCAAAAAAGTTCATTCGTCTTTCATCCTGTCCAAAGGCAGCATTTGCAGTCAATATTGTTAGAAGTAATAAAACGTATTTCATTCTCCGTTTTTTTTTCAAATGAAGCACAACATTAATGTAAACGCCACTAGTGGCGTTTAGCTACCTTATATTTTTTGCCACTCCTTTCATCTAACGCATTGATTTACAAAAACAAAAGCGCTTGCTAATCGCCTGTCTGCCGGCAAAGGCTGGGATATGAACAGCACCTCTATAATCATAAGGCCTATTTCGAATATACCTTATTTGCTTAATTAGATGAATTTACTCTTCCATCAGTTTTTTCTTCAGCGTCATCAGGTTTCGTTTGCGTGGGATGTGATATGCTTTCCGTTCCCATCGAACTAAAAAGAATGCAAGCCCGTACATGCCGATAATCAATAACCACTTTTCAATGGAAGCACCGAAATAGATCATTTTGGCAAGGGTGAAAATTCCAATAGGAATCAGGTAGTAGTAGATCATAATGGTGGCAATCCGGATCATTGAGTCACTGTTGGATATGGCATGTTCCAGTTCTCCCATCAACGATCTGTCAAAGCTGTTCTCTTTCTTCCTTCTCTTTCTTCGAAAGAATAAGAGAAATAACACTGTAAGGCCCATCACACCCGCACCGGCATAGTCCCAAAGTCCTTCTTTGTCAATAATCGCATCTGTCAGTAATACGATTGTAACTATACTATTAATTATCATCAGACTTATTTCTACTTTATTGATACGCCTGCTGGCCGCATCTTTTTTACGTCCTACACTGTTGTGCAGTGCTTGTTGATCTATTGCATACATAGTTTCTCCTTTTTGTTCGTTCCAGATTTTTTGCATTTCCTCAAACTCCATCATACTCGTAGCTTTTAGAGGTTTCAGTCAATTGTTTTTTGATCCGATGAAGCTTCACCCCAATGTTGCTTTCAGAAATGCCCATAAGATCAGACATCTCTTTGTAGCTGTATCCATCCAGCAGGAGAAGCGTAAGCGAGCGATCAATCTCATTGAACTTCTTGATGACTTCATATAGCCATGAAACTCGCTCATCCTCAGCTTCATCCTTCGCTACCAGCACATTGCCCATTTTGTCTACTTCCTGATGCCCATCTATATGCTTCTTTTCCTTCGTGCTCCATTTGATTGCAGTATTCAATGCAATACGATATAGCCAGGTAGAAACAGCTGATGAGCCTTTGAAATTGGGAATGGATCTGAACATCTGTATGCACACCTCCTGAAATAGATCATTCTGATCCTCGGTTGAAAATGCATACGATCGTATCACCTTGAAAAGTAATGCCCTATGACCATCCAGCCATTCATTGAAAATTTTACGCTGTTCGCTTTCTTTCATTTTCGAATCGATACCTCATTAGTACCCGGGCCATTAGATTTCTTACACAAAAGGAAAAGTTTTCTCAATCGTCTCATAAATGGACCATGAAATAGTTTGAAGTGAGCGTTACTTAAGTTGCTCTTCAATACTCTTTGTTACGGTACTCTTCACTTCGCCGGTATGAGCGGTGGATTTGTTTTCAATCAGCATGATCTGACATTCTTCTTCTGATGAAACTCGGTGATTTACGCCTTGTTTCACCACATAGAAATCTCCCTGCTTCATTATAAAAGGCTTTTTATTTTCTTCTTCAAAAAGCAGCTCTCCATTTAGAATGAAAAATGCTTCATCTTCATGGGCGTGATTGTGCCAAGGGATATCTTCTCCTTTGATTTTCGCCACTTTCACATATACATCATTCACTTCACCAATGACTTTTGGGGAGAAGTATTCTGTGACTTTGGATAAATGTTCTTGGATGTTCATGGCTTAAAGATAGCTAGAGCCTATTTAGACCCTGAAATAATCAGGGTGACTTAAATTTTATATTCTGTCATGCTGAACTTGTTTCAGCATCTCATAGGAAACTACTTTTGCACCATGCCCATCCACGACCTGGTAGTAACTCCTGAAATTGGTTTCGATACTGAAGCACTTGAGAATCATTTGAAATCTTCCGGTCAGTTAAAGGACGGTCAGTATGTTGATATCCTCCGTCGGTCAATTGATGCGCGTCAAAAAACAATAAAAGTCAATCTAAAGGTAGACGTACGTGATACGCCACCGGAGGTGGAGTATGTAGAGTATTTCAAAAAGAATCATAATGTCAGCAATGCCGAGCCAGTCATAATCGTGGGAGCGGGCCCGGCCGGTCTTTTTGCTGCCATCAAAGCAATTGAGGGTGGCTTAAAACCTATCCTGCTGGAACGAGGAAAGGATGTTCAGGCCAGGAGAAGGGACCTGGCAGCAATCAATAAGGAACACAAAGTAAACCCGGAAAGCAACTATTGCTTTGGAGAGGGAGGTGCCGGAACTTATTCTGATGGAAAGCTCTATACCCGTTCTAAAAAGAGAGGGAGTATCCGTAGAGTTTTTGAAATACTGGTAGCACATGGAGCTACACCTGACATCTTGTTTGAAGCACATCCGCATATTGGAACAAATAAGCTTCCTAAGCTGGTAACAGCTCTGAGGGAAACAATAGAAGCGGCAGGAGGGGAAGTTCATTTCAACACCAAGGTTACTGATTTCATTATTGAAGATGGAGAGATTAAAGGAGTAGTTGCTGAGCAGAGTAATTTCAAAGGAGTTGCTGTGGTACTCGCTACCGGACATTCAGCTCGTGATATTTTTAGATTATGTCAAAAGCATAAAGTAAAAACTGAAGCTAAGCCTTTTGCTTTGGGTGCACGAATTGAGCATCCACAGCAACTCATCGATCAAATTCAGTACAAATGTGATAACAGAGGTGAATACTTGCCTGCTTCTGCATATTCCCTGGTTTCTCAAACTACCTTGAAAGGGAAGGAGCGTGGGGTTTTCTCATTCTGTATGTGCCCGGGAGGCTTCATTGTTCCTGCTGCCACCTCTCCGGGTGAATTGGTAGTGAATGGAATGAGTCCATCCAGGCGGGATAGCAAATATGCAAACTCCGGTATGGTGGTGGCAGTAGAATTGGATGATATACCTGAGTACCGAAAATTTGGTGAACTGGCTGCAATGGAGTTTCAAGCAGATGTGGAAAAGCAGGCCTGGAAGCTTGGAGGAGAAACTCAAATGGCTCCAGCTCAGAAAATGATTGATTTTGTAAATGGCAAAGTATCCAGTGATTTGCTGGAAACCTCTTATCAACCGGGAGTCCAATCTGCAGATATGATGGAGGTTTTGCCTCATTTTATTGGGAAACGATTACGGCAAGGCTTCCAGTATTTTGGTCAGAAAATGAAGGGTTACCTCACAAATGAGGCGCAGATCATTGGTGTAGAAAGCAGAACATCATCGCCAGTTAGAATTCCACGTGATCGTGAAACCTGCGAGCATATTGAAGTCAAGCGATTATTTCCATGCGCGGAAGGAGCTGGATATGCAGGAGGTATTGTATCTGCAGCCATGGATGGGGAGAGATGTATGGATGGTGTGCTGAAAATGTACCATTAATTATATTTTTTTTAGCTAACAGTTTTCTGAGATAATTGATGTTATTTTTGATTAAATAATCACCTTCATGAAAAATAGTATATCCCTATTATTTGCTATTACAACACTGTTACTTGTTCAATGCAAATCTGCTAATCAAACACAGTCTTTAGAGGAAAATCAAGAAGCTATTCCTATCCTTTTACTATTACAAGATGATTTGACTCCATCAGATTTGGAGGCCATCAAATCCGTGAAGGTTGAAAGCATGAAACGAATAAGCCGTTCGCAGAATAAGTGGATGGTGAAAATAGCGAATGAATATGTGGTAAATGAGACAATAGAGAAACTAGGTAAAGATGAGGGGGTAATTGAAGTTTCAAGGGTATCTGATGAAGCTCTACATACACCCATAAATTCCAAGTCTGGAAAGTCAGGACCAATAAAGAATTAATTATGAGAAGAAAATACTTATTAGCCATTAGCATCTTCATGGCTATTTTCAGTTTTGGTCAGACTAAGACTGAGTCGATTAAAGACATCAATTCCAGTAATACAAACGCAGTTTTTCTTGGAAAAACAGAAAGGATAGATAAGCTGGTTGGAGTACCCACAACTAGCTCTACCAAACGGGATAAGAATAAAGCAAAAAAAGCCCAACCTAACTTTTTCGGTAGAGGAACAAGCAAAGTAAAGATTGCAGAAGTCGAGCATCAGGGACCCGATCCGATTCGACAAATCCAGACACCTGACCGAACTCGAGTGATTATTGAGCCAATAGTAAATATTGAAGGAATCACCAATGGATCTGACCCCCAGGATCCGACTGGGGCTATAGGGTCTAACTATTACTTACAAGCTATAAATGCAACTTCAATCGGGATTTTTCAAAAAGATGGAACATTGGAGCAGGAATTTTCTGCAAATACACTTTGGTCACCACTAGGGGAATCATCTTTAGGAGATCCTATTATTCTTTTTGATCAAGCCGCAGATCGATGGTTAATAACTGAGTTTGCTGACCCTGCAAACTTGCTAATTGCCATGAGTGAGACAAACGATCCTCAAGGATCATACTATGTATACTCATTTTCAACTCCTGACTTTCCAGACTATCCTAAATATGCTATTTGGAGTGACTCATATACTGTTACAACAAATGAATCAGGTACTAATGCCTTACATCAATATTTTATCGATAGAGATGCATTGATAGCCGGTAATGAGGATGTTACCATCCAAAGAGTGGAAATTGGAGGTAATACAAATACAGAGGCAGGATTTTATGTAACCACTCCTGTTGACTGGAATGGAGATACCGCTCCGGTGGATAACAAGCCTATGGTTGTAAAAATCAATGATTCCTCATGGGGCGATGTGGAGGAAGATGTGCTGGAAATATACACTTTCGAAGTTGATTTTGATGATCCTGATAATACGACAACTACACTAACATCTATAATTACTACACCTTTTGATGGGTATCCATGTGCTGCTGCAGGTGCGGGTTTTGCTTGTGTCCCACAGAAAGATGGAGATGGACTAGATGCAATACCAGAGGTTATTATGAATGTACCTCATTATAGGAATTTTGACACACACGAATCTATAGTGCTGAATTTCATAACAGACGCAACCGATGGTGAAAATATTTCAGGTATTAGATGGATGGAGCTAAGAAGATCAGGTGGAGATTGGGAGCTTTATCAAGAAGGAACATTCGCTCCTGATGATGGTTTGCATCGCTACATGGGGTCAATAGCCATGGATGGAAATGGCAATATTGGATTAGCGTACAATGTAAGTGGAGATGATGAATATGTTGGTATTCGTTTCACCGGAAGATTTGCCAATGATCCACTCGGGATTATGACTGTTCAAGAATATGAAGTTGTGGCGGGATTAAATCCGATTATTTCCGGAACTCGCTTTGGTGATTATGCTCAAATGAATGTTGACCCTTCGGATGATTTGACATTTTGGTACACTTCCGAATACGCTGGAAACGGTACGGATGATGCCACCACCCGGATTTTTTCTTTTCAACTGGAAAGAAGAGATAATGATCTTGCTGCAGTGAAGGTCATTTCACCTGAACCTTTCGCAAGCTTATCATCATCAGAATCTATCACGGTAGAAATCAGCAATACGGGAGAAATGGTAGCTTCCAATTTTGATATTCAATTAATAGTAGATGGTGTTGATATTGTTACAGATACCTATACAGGTTCATTAGATCCTCAAGAGGATATTGAGTACACCTTTTCTTCACCTGTAGACTTAGGTGCTTTAGGTGAATATGGTATCCAATTTAAAATAATTTACGATGCTGATGAGGCTGAAGAAAATGACAGCTACTCTGTAGTTGTTAAAAATATTCCAACTTTTGATGCAGGAGTTGATATGGATTTGCCGGATGAGTCGTGTACGGATGTTCTGTCTGGAAATTTGAGTATCATAAATAATGGCGCCACGACTATGACTTCATTAGATATTAACCTTTTCGTAAATGATGATCTTCAGGAAACTATTGAATGGATCGGATCTTTGGAAACAAACGAAATTGATTTAGTAGAGATTGCTTTTGAAAGTCTTGATGAAGGAAATAATGATTTGAAGGTTACAATTGAAAATCCGAATAGCGAAGAGGATCAATTACCAGCTGATAATGAATTAGTTAAATCAGTAAATCATTCATTAGAATCCGAGCAAATAACCCTCTACCTAACTACGGATAATTACCCCGAAGAAACAACGTGGGAGATTCTGGATGAAGAAAATAATGTTGTAGAATCGGGCGGTCCATATACAAGTAACCTCACAACTTACAGTCATGTAGTTTGTTTAGAAACGGATAAGTGCTACACCTTCGAAATAACAGATTCAGAAGGCGATGGTATTTGTTGTGATTATGGCGAAGGATCTTATTATATGGACGGTGAAGATGGAGAGGTAATTTTTGAAGATGATGGTCAATTTGGATCAGTCGAGAGCACAGAGTTTTGTTTTAAATATGTATGTAATCTGACCGCAGCAATTACCAAAGTAGATGCCAGCAGCACTGAAGGTGGAGCAATAAATATCTCTGCTAGCGGTGGTTTTGGTTACGAATATAGCATTGATGGTGGACAGACCTTTGTAACAGATCCAATGTTTTCTGATTTGGAAGAAGGCACGTATCAGGTGGTTATTAATTCTGATGATGGTCAGTGTGTGTATGAGGAAACAGTTGATATTTTTTACATCCTTGGAGCACAGGAAAACCTAATAGAAGGATTAAAAATATTCCCAAATCCAACAAACGGAGTTTTTAAGATTTCATTGAGTGATCATACTTATATAAATGGCTTTCTGAAAATTGAGGTTTTAGACCTAAACGGACGTGTTATTCAGTATAGAAAGCTGAGTAGATATGGAGGATCATTTGAGGGAACTCTTTCGCTATATGCCTATCCGGATGGTGTTTATTTCCTCAAGTTAGTCAATGTAGAATCAGACAAGTTGGTAAGGATAATTAAACAATAATCAGTTCTACCACTATACCTTGTCAGTAAAGTGTTTTTCTGATTTTTCAGCCGAAAACTTCGTTTGATTATAGGCTGCAGTGCCACCTTTCGGAATAGAAAGTGACTCCCAGTCTTCACCTTTTATAATCTTTGCCAGATAGACCATCTGACCAATGTGATAACTGTAATGGGCAAGCTGTCGGTGGATGGCGTCAATTACAGTATGCCCTTCGTTTCTGATATACACAGTTCTGTTCAGGTCATCAGTTTTCAAATCTTTAATCGCATTGAAGAAGCAGGTCCAGCCTTCTTCCCACTTTTCGATCATCTCTTTTCTTGTCTTGATAGTAGATTCGAATTCGCCCTCTCTGTCTCGCCAGTCTTTTTCGCCATCTTCGGTCAGGAAGTTGGTCCATCTGGAAAGCATATTTCCACTCATATGTTTTACCAACATTGGGATACTATTGGATCCGTCATTCGGAATTAGATGGAGCTCATCATCAGATAATGCATTGAAAGTTCGCTCACCTAGCGACTTATAATATGCCAATAGTTTAATGAGATTTTCTGTCATTTCTAGAATTCAATAATTGCTTTTGCTTGATCCTTAAGCCTCTTTACATATGTCTCATCAGTGATTTTACCACCTTCCATTTTGCCGTTGATACGAATCAATTTGGGCTTGAGTGCCAGCACATGCATACCAAGGTAATTGAAAATGTCTGTTAAATGGCTCATAGCCATCACTCCACCTTGTATCCCTGAAGAAAGTCCAACAATTGCACATTTCTTCCCTTTTAATGTTCCTGGAAATTCCAGCGCATCCAGGAAGGTTTTAAGTATTCCTGGAAAGGAACCATTGTATTCAGGAACGATGAATACAAATTTTTGAGCTTCCTTCATGTGCTCTCTTACAGGGTTGAAGTCTACATTCGTGCCCTGGTTTTCATATAAGGCAGAAGCAATGAAATCTGCAGGTAGCTTTTCCAGATCCACAATGGTGCTTTCTACATCATGTTCTTTCAGTATTTCTTGATACAGTAATGCCACCTGTTTTGAGATGGAATTTTTACGATTAGTGCCGCTTATGATTGTGATCATACAGGATTTTCTAAATCAATATTGTAGTTATGGGCGCATATAAGAATATTTGCCCGATAATTGCGTTTTCAGGTCTGTCAAAGACCACAAAGAAACACAAACCTGTAAACCTCAAGAACCACTTTTAGTTCAAATGTCCATCAAGGTAGAGCAACTTACTAAAGTTTACGGCACTCAAAAAGCATTGAATGAAATCTCATTTGAAGCGACCAAAGGAAAAATAACCGGTTTCCTTGGCCCTAATGGTGCTGGAAAATCTACAACGATGAAGATAGCGACGGGCTACATTGGATTAACCTCGGGTGCAATTTCAGTGGAGGGCATTGATGTTACCAAGGAACCTTTGAAGGTAAAAGAACTTACAGGCTACTTACCGGAACATAATCCGCTGTATCTGGATATGTACGTAAAAGAGTATCTCGGTTTTATTGCGTCAGCTTATCGAATTGGAAATCAAAGAGCAAGAATTGACGAGATGATCGAAACGTGTGGGCTGGAAAGAGAGCAACACAAGAAAATTGGAGCGCTTTCCAAAGGATACAGGCAAAGGGTTGGATTGGCTCAGGCATTGATCCATGATCCCAAGGTTCTTATTTTGGATGAACCTACAGGAGGTCTTGATCCCAATCAATTAGTTGAGATTCGAAAGGTGATCAAAGAGGCTAGTAAGGACAAAACGGTTATTCTTTCCACTCATATTATGCAGGAGGTAGAAGCGCTTTGTGATAAGGTGGTGATTATCAATAAAGGTCAGATTGTGGCGGATGACGAAGTTAAAAATCTGAAGTCAATGAAGTCTGACGTGATCAGTTACTGGGTGGAGTTTGAGGATCCTGTTGATCAAGCTCTTTTCGAAAATGAAGATCTTGACGTTTCTCAAGTAGGAGAGAATAGCTATCGTATTTCTGCCAAAGAAGATCCGAGAAAGATCATCATGAAAGTAGCCGGAGAGCATGCTTTACCATTAATCAACATCTTAAAAGAAGAACAATCCCTTGAGAATGTTTTTCAGGAACTGACCAAAGAGAAATGATCGCAATCCTAAAAAAAGAAATAAACGAATTCCTTGATTCACTCATAGGGTATGTAGTGATCGGGATTTTTCTGATTGGGATAGGACTGCTGATGTGGGTTTTTCCTGAGACGAATGTGCTCGACTATGGATATGCCAGCATGGAAACCTTGTTTTCCGTAGCTCCTTATGTTTTTATGTTTTTGATTCCAGCCATCACCATGAAGGCTTTTGCAGAGGAGAAGCGGAATGGGACAATTGAATTACTTTATACACTGCCCTTCAGAGACATTGAAATTGTGATCGGAAAGTTTTTGGCGGGGTTTCTTTTGGTTGTTTTCTCAATCATCCCAACGTTAGTATACTATTTCACGCTATCATACCTTGGAAACCCGGTTGGCAATATTGACACTGCGGGCATCATAGGTTCCTATATTGGGCTGATTTTACTTGGAGGTATTTTTACTTCCATCGGAATACTTGCTTCAGCACTTACAGGTAATCAAATTGTCTCGTTCATTCTGGCAGCATTCTTATGCTTTTCTTTTTATGCCGGGTTTGATTCCATCGCATCCATCAATATATGGTCTGAGACTTCCTTCATCATTGAGCAAATCGGCATTTTGGCTCATTATGAGACATTGAGCAAAGGGTTGATTGATATGAGCGATGTGGTTTACTTTTTGAGCATGATCGCACTGTTTTTGTATGTTACCCGAATCATTTTAAATGTGCAAAAGGGATGAGTGAAGGAAGGAAAATAATCATACTTCAAACGCTGACTTTACTACTCAGTGTCTGGCTGGTAAATCAGCTGGCGGATAGGTTTCGGGTGCAGTTTGATTTGACAGAGGAGAAACGCTACACTATTTCTGAGGCAACAAAAGAGCTTTTGCGATCACTTGACGAGCAGGTATTTTTTGAAGTGTATTTAGCGGGTGAATTACCATCCAATTTTGAACGTTTTCAAAAATCCATTGGTGAAATGCTGGAGCAGTTTGCTATGGAGAGTGACAACCTCATCCAATACAAATTCACTGACCCGGCACAAGCAACAAATCAACAAGCTAGAAATCAGTTTTATCAGTCTTTGATTGATAAAGGGATCGAGCCTTCGAATCTAAACTACAAGAATGCAGATGGTGACCGAATGGAGAAACTTCTTTTCCCCGGAGCAATTGTTTCAAAAGGAATGAATGAAGTAGCTGCAAACCTCGTAAAAGGGAATAGCGCTGCTGAAATAGATATTTTATTAAACCAAAGTATTGAAGGTCTGGAATATGAGCTCGCCTCAGCTATCGCTCAACTTGTGGGTGGAGGCACCAGAAAGGTAGCTTACATCACTGGCCATGGTTCTCCCGACAGTTTGGAGGTTGCCGGCTTCAGGAGTGCGGTTTTATCAAGATTTGATCTTTTTAATGTTTCACTAAGTAATAGAAACGAGCTAAGCGGATACGATGCTGTTGTAATAGGCAAGCCCACACAGCCTTTTACAGAAAGGGAAAAATATTTGGTGGATCAGTACCTGATGCGAGGTGGAAATCTGATTTACTTCATTGATGCATTGCGAGTGAACATGGATAGTGCCTCAGGAGAGGGAACAGTAGCTATTTCTTACAAGACCAATCTTGCGGATCAATTGTTTAAGTACGGTGTTCGAATAAATCAGAATTATGTTCTTGATGTAAACAGTGGGCAATTTCCTGTTGTGGCAGGAAATGTGGGCGGCCAGCCTCAAATTCAGATGATCCCATGGCCATTTTTCCCAGTACTCACCAATTTCGGCAAGCATCCATCCGTAAGAAATCTTGATGCAATCCTTGGTCGATTTGTTTCAGAAATCGATACGGTGAAAGCTGAAGGAATAGTTAAGACACCCTTGATAAACACCAGCCAGTATACCAAACTCCTGGGGCCGCCGGTCAGGGTGGCATTCAATGATTTGAGAGATAAGCTTAGGCCTGAAAGATTTACCGATGGACCGAAAACAGTTGGTTATCTTTTGGAAGGAAAGTTCATGTCACTTTATGCTAACAGACTTGTGCCAAAAGGTTTTGACAAGACTGATTTTATTGAAAAAGGTGATCCTGGAAAGGTAATTGTCATTGGAGATGGAGACATCATCCGAAATGACTTTGATCCCGAGACAGATGAACCTTTGAGTTTAGGGGTGGAGCCTTTTACGAAGACTACCTATGCAAATGAAGAATTTATCCTAAACATTCTGGACTATATGGTTGACGATTCCGGGTTGATTGAGACCAGGTCTCGTGAGGTAAAAATTCGTCCACTGGATAGGGTGAAAGTTCAGCAAGAGCGAACCAAATGGCAATTGGTCAACTTAGTTGCCCCGGTTTTACTTGTGTTGTTAATTGGTGGCATTAAATGGTATATCAGGAAAAATAAATTTGCAAAGCAATGAGCAAGACAATCAAATATGCCATAGCTGTCGCAATTCTTCTGGGATTGAATCTTGCGCTTTTTTTGAATGATTCATCAAATGATGCGCCCAAAGCTGAAAAGTATTTTTTGAGTGAGGATTTAGAAGGTGTTAGCAGGTTCACTTTTGCTATAGAAAAGGATAGCGTAGTTATTGAACGTTCAGAGCAAGGATGGATACTCAATGATCAATACAAAGCTGATGAAGGATTTATCAATACCCTTATTTCTATTTTAGAGAAGGTTGAAGTGGGCAGGACCATTGATGATTGGAATAGAGAGGTACTTGGAAATGTTGAAGTAGAGTTTGATTTTAACACCCGCTACCGGTTTCAAATCGCCACGAATCCAACCAAAACGAAATCTTACTTTATTACAAATGATATAGCTAAGGAAGTAGCTGTTCCGGGCTATCGAGATAATGTCATAGATATTTTCACATTACATCCGGATCAATGGAGAGATCGAACGATTGTAGATGGAAGCTGGAGGACCATTCAGAAAATAAAAGTTGAAAAACAGAACGGTGAAAGCTTTGAAATCGCTTTCAATGATAATTTTTTCACGGTTAATGGAGATGCCCCGTATGATAGCTCTGCAGTTGTAGATTACCTTAATCAGTTTCAGCAATTCCAGGCGAATGAAATGATTTCAAAGAGAAGATTCCCTGATTTGGATAGCCTTTCGGATTCAGAGCCATTGGCCAGGGTTCTTATTGATGACCTGAAGGATGAAAATCCAACGCTATTGCAAATCTATCCTGATGATGAAAAACGTGGCTATCATTTAGTCATTGATCACACAGGTCAGCAAATGGTAATTGATGGCAGAAGGGTGCAACAGATTCTATCTAATCCTGATGGTCTTAACTGATCATATTTCAACTGCTTATCTCATAATTTGTGCTTAAATTAGCCACCCGAAAAAAAGAGGCGATTGCCTAAATCACAAAGCTTTATAACATATGAAATTCATTGTCTCATCATCCTACCTTTTAAAGCAACTATCGGCTATCAATGGCGTGATTACAACCAACCCCGTTGTTCCGATTTTGGAGAATTTCCTTTTCGAAATTAATGATGGAAACCTGACCGTTACAGCTTCTGACCTTCAAACAAGCATGATCACTGAGTTGCAGGTTGAAGCGAAAGAGGATGGAAGCATTGCCATTCCTGCTAAGATTCTTTTGGAGACACTTAGAAACCTTCCGGAGCAACCAGTAACCTTTTCAATTGACAGCAATACCTATAGCATCGAGATCAACTCTGATAATGGTAGGTATAAACTTGCCGGAGAGAATGCGACAGATTTTCCGAAAATCCCAACTGTATCGGACGGTTATGCAGTGAACATGTCATCCGAAGTATTAGGAAGGGCAATTAACAACACCATTTTTGCTACATCAAACGATGAGTTGAGACCGGCAATGACGGGAGTGTTTGTGAAATTAGATGAGACGAACACCACTTTTGTGGCGACTGACAGTCACAGACTGATAAGATATAGAAGGGTAGATGTAGCTGCAGATATGAGCCACAGCATGATCATCCCTCGAAAAGCACTTACGCTCTTGAAAGCAACGCTTCCATCAGAGCTTACCAATGTGAATGTGGAGTTCAATGCATCCAATGCATTCTTCAGCTTCAATCAGGTGAAAATGATTTGCCGATTAATTGACGAAAGATTTCCGGATTATGAGAATGTTATTCCATTGGATAATAACAACACCGTGGTAGTTAAGAAAAATGAGCTGCTTAGTTCATTGAAAAGAATTGCTATTTACGCCAACAAAACCACGCATCAGGTAAGGCTAAAAATCACCGGAAGTGAGTTGATGATTTCTGCAGAAGATCTGGATTTCTCCAATGAGGCAAACGAACGATTATCATGCGAACATGATGGTGAAGATTTGGAAATCGGATTCAACGCCAAGTTCCTGGTTGAAATGCTGGCCAATATCGATTCTGATGACATTACGCTCAGATTAAGCGCACCAAACAAAGCAGGCATCATTACGCCAAACGATAAAGATGAGGAGGAAGATATTTTGATGTTGGTAATGCCTGTAATGCTGAATAATCAGGTTTAATCGAAAGGAATTTTAAGATTTAAAGTGATGCTGAGAGGCGTCACTTTTTTTGTTTTTGGGCAACAATAAACTCCAGCGGAGATTGAATAAGTAGGTTAGATTTCTTAAAATCTTTGATGTTTCTGGTTAGTATCAGATTTATTCCATTTTCTTTTGACACGGCATTTTGGATGGCATCTTCAAAGTCTGAAAAGCCACTGTTTATAGCCTCGGATATATGATCTAAGCATGTACATTGAATGGTTATCATCTGGATTAACTCAGAAATGACTTCAAGTGCTTTTTTGTTTCCAAGTTTTTTTCTTACAAAGTAGTGCACATTATGAATACACAATGAGGAGGTGAAAAGTGAAATCTTATTCTCTTCGGCTAAATTGAAGATCGCTGTAGCATGAGATGAGAACGGTTCACGATCAATGAGGAAGTCCAGAATGACATCTGTATCAAGAAATACTTTATTGATCATATTTCTCAATTAAGCCCTCTTCCAAAACCTTCTTATAATCGGAATCCGAGTCGTAAGCAATGATTCCTTTTAGCTTCCTAATTCGCTTTGAGGATGGTTTCTTAGTCTCGGTTTCTGCGAGGATGGAGCGAAAGTAATCTTCAACCATTTTTGATAGACTACTACCTGTAGAAGCTGCATACTTCTTCGTCTTTTCGATTACCTCTTCCTCTATTGTCAGTGTAAGCTTCGTTGACATACGTGTAAATTTACTTTATTACACGTGTAACGACAAATAATGTTGTTAGAAACGATCAACGGTTTAACTGATAGCCGTCAGACGAATCAATTATTACAATAGGCAGAGCCATTCATATCTCGAGCTTTCATTTAGAAATTCGTCAGACGGCTTTTAATTTCTCATACAAGAGGACTTCTTCTCCTTCAGGGTTTTTAATAAGCTTCATTTTTTCAAATCCAAGCTTTTCCAAAGTTGACTGTGAAGCAAAATTCTCTTTTGAAGTGATAGCCAGCACCTTTGGCAGTAGAAGCTTTTTAAAAGCTTTTTTTAACACAGCAGCGCTAGCCTCCTGAATGTATCCCAGACCCGTGTATTTTGGTAGTAGCGCAAAACCTAGATCAGGATAATCCAAATAATCTCTTTTCAGCAGCCCACAGACACCTATTGAATTGCTAGTATCCGAAATCAGGTAAAGTCCGAATCCATTTTTGGTATATCCTTTATTTAAGCTTTCTATGTATGTCTTAGCGTCATCCAGTGATTTGATGCCACGATCACCAATATACTTGATCCAGCCGGGAGAATTCATTAACTCAAAGAAGAATGAAGCATCTCCCAAAGTGGCTTCTCTGATGTAAAGTCGCTCAGTTTTAATCTGCATTAGTGAAAAATGAAAAAGACCCGATTGCTCGGGCCTTTAAATTACTTTTTCTTTTTGGCTGCCGGTTTCTTTGCAGCAGCCTTCTTACCGCCCCGGCCTTTCTTTTCAGGTGCTTTATCTGCAAGCTCTTTACACTGCTCGAAGGTTAGCTCTTCAGGCACTACATCCTTAGGAATTTTCACATTCTTCTTACCAAATTTGATGTAAGGACCCCAACGTCCGTTTAGCACCGCTACATTCTCATCTTCATCAAAAGTCTTGATGTATTTATTAGCGTCCGATTCTCTTTTATCCAGAATCAATTGAACTGCCTCTTCCTCCGTTATTGTCAGGGGATCCTGCTCTTTCTTGATTGAAACAAATTTCCCGTCATGACGAATGTAGGGGCCAAACCGTCCCACAGCTGCAACCATTGGCTTGTCTTCAAAAGTCCCAACTTCTCTTGGTAGCTTAAAAAGCTCAAGCGCTTCTTCCAAATTGATGGTGTCCATAAACTGGCCATGCTTCAGGCTGGCATATTGTGGTTTTTCTTCACCTTCTACAAGCTCTCCCTTCTGAACGTACGCCCCATATTTTCCATGCCGTGCATAGATTTTTTCTCCCGACTTTGGATCCTCACCAATCTCCCTCACCTGATTAACAGAGGCCCTATCAAGATCAGCCGATTTTTCTACCGTAGAGTGGAATCCACCGTAGAACTTGTCGATCATTTGATTCCAAACGGTCTTCCCTTGAGCGATATCATCAAACTGTTGCTCCACATCTGCGGTAAAGCTGTAGTCGATCACATTTGGAAAATTATCTACAAGGAAGTCATTCACCACCATCGCGGTGTTAGTGGGGAAGAGTTTATTTTTTTCTGCGCCTGTTATTTCCGTAACCTCGGCACGCTTAATCTCACCATCTTTCAGTCTACACTCAATTGAGGTTCTTTCATGTCCCTCTCGTGAATCTTTCTCTACATAGTTTCGTTTCTGCACTGTCGAAATGGTAGGAGCGTAAGTGGACGGACGTCCAATGCCCATCTCTTCCAGTTTCTTCACAAGGCTGGCTTCTGTGTATCTCGGCGGATGCCTTGTAAACCCTTGCTTGCCTAAGATTTCTTTTAAATCAAGCACCTGCCCGACACTCAGTGGCGGAAGCATGTTAGTGTTTTCTTCCTCGCCATTTTCATCATCAGTGGATTCGATGTACACCTTCAGGAAGCCATCAAACTTTACTACCTCACCTTTAGCTACTAACTTCTCATCAGTTTTGGAAATTCCTATCGTTGCGGTTGTCTTTTCGAGCTGAGCTTCCGACATCTGCGAAGCAATCGCTCGCTTCCAGATCAAATCATAAAGTCTTTTTTCAGCGTCATCTTTTCCTGCACTCTGCGCTCCGAAATTGGTAGGTCTTATTGCTTCGTGAGCTTCCTGAGCACCGGCGTTTTTAGTTTTAAAAACTCTCCGTTTCGCATACTTGTCTCCGTAGTTTGACTTGATTGCCGAGGCAGCTCCAGTGAGTGCTTCTTCTGAGAGGTTTAATGAGTCAGTTCTCATGTATGAGATTTTACCTGCCTCATAAAGTTTCTGTGCCACCGACATAGTTCGTGCCACGGAAAAACCAAGTTTTCTACTCGCTTCTTGCTGTAATGTGGAAGTCGTAAACGGAGGTGCCGGCGATTTTTTAGCAGGCTTTGTCTCCAGATTCTCAATCACAAATTCGGCCCCTATGCATTTTTGAAGGAAGCTCATTGCGTCATCTTCGGACTTGAATTTTTTTGGTAATTCTGATTTGAGAGTTTTACCACCTTCCAGATTAAACTCAGCAGTAATTCGGAAAGAGGACTCAGGTGTAAAACTGGCGATCTCTCTCTCTCTCTCCACCACTAAGCGTACAGCTACTGACTGTACTCTTCCTGCTGAAAGTCCTCCTTTGATTTTTTTCCACAGGATAGGAGACAACTCAAATCCCACTAATCTGTCAAGGATTCTTCTGGCCTGTTGGGCATTCACCAGGTCTATGTCTATACCTCTTGGATTTTGGATTGCATTTTGAATCGCGTTTTTTGTAATCTCTCTAAATACGATTCTTCTGGTTTTGGCATTGTCCAGGTCCAATGCTTCCGACAGATGCCATGAGATAGCTTCTCCTTCACGGTCATCATCAGATGCGAGGTAGATTGTCTCAGCTGCCTTCGCTAATTTCTTGAGCTCCTTTACTACCTCTTTCTTGTCTTTTGATATCTCATAAGTAGGCTTAAAACCATTTTTTATATCGATAGCGGTATCATCCTTTGGTAAATCCCGGACATGACCGTACGATGATTTTACTTCAAAATCTTTCCCCAAATACCCTTCAATTGTTTTTGCCTTGGCAGGCGACTCAACTATTACAAGATTTTTTCCCATGAATGAATTTTTTCTATCAAAAATGAATCGAGCTTGACTCAATTAGCGCGTAAACATAACACGACTATTTAAATCCTGTTCAAAACAAAATTGAAAAAACTAAAATTCATCCATTTGTCAAGAGCCATTTGATTGGATTATATTTAAGCCTAACCAACTAAAACCGATGAGCAAAAAACTTCATCTGATCCGACATTCGTATGCCGAAAATCCCAATGAAAAAAAAGATATTAATCGGAGACTGACACATGAGGGACAAAGCACCGTTCGGGCTTTAGGACGACATCTGATCAATCAAAACTTCAATCCTGATATCATACTTTGTAGCACAGCTGAAAGAACCAGGGAAACGGCTTTGAATTTGGTGGAGGAGTTGGAGATGAGTGAACAGGTAATCGATTATCAGGATGTTATTTATAATGCCTCCGTACGGGAACTGCTTAGTGTTTTGAACGGACTGCCCGAAGATCATAACGAGGTGACTATCATTGGTCATAACCCGACTATTACTTTTTTTGGAGAGTACCTTTCTGGTTCAATCATTGGAAATATGGATCCGGCAGGAATTGTGACAATAAGAATTGAAAAGCTAAAGTGGTCTGAAATTTCACAAGGCACGGGTATTTTTGAAGCCTATTACCATCCCAATCACTAATGTACAACCCTAGCGATGTTGGAAAAAAGGGCAGCATTTTCGGTTTGCCTTACAGTCTTGAAGAATCAGATTTAATACTTATTCCTGTTCATCTGGATGTAACTGTATCCTATGGACAAGGGACTTCCAAAGGCCCAGAATTGATTCTGGATGAGTCTTCACAACTCGATTTTTCTCTTTTAAGTGTCAAAAATCCCTGGGAATTGAAGATGGCTATGTTTGATCGCACAATTGTAGCTAGTCAAAATGAGATTCACCGTGGAAGAGCTGTTAACGTCATAAAAGCATTAGAGGCAGGCAAAGAGCCGGAGGCGGACCAGTTGGGATTTGTAAATGAGTATTGTGAAAATACGCATGCTAAAATTGAAGAAACAGCAGACTCATTTATAAATCTAGGCAAGCTAGTTGGTGTTGTTGGAGGTGATCATAGTTCACCATTAGGATTGATCAGGACACTTGCGAAAAGGGGTGATTTCGGGATTTTGCAGGTTGATGCTCACATGGACTTGCGACAAGCGTATGAGCGATTTGAATACAGCCATGCCAGCATTATGTATAATGCCCTGAAGGAAGAAGGGGTCACCTCTGTTACTCAAGTCGGCATTCGTGATTTTTGTGAAGAAGAGGAAAGCTATATTAAAGTCTCTTCAAAGCCTGTTCATGTTTTCTATGACGAGCAAATCTTCCGGAATCAAATTAATGGTATTTCATGGAGTCAGCAGGTGGATGAAATAGTAGAGACATTGCCACAGAATGTATACATCAGCTTTGATATGGATGGGCTGGATCCATCACTTTGTCCAAACACGGGCACCCCAGTTGCGGGAGGACTGAAATTTAATGAGGCGGTGTATTTGATGGAGAAGGTAGTTAGATCAGGACGCAAGATTATAGGATTTGACGTTTGCGAAACAGGAAACAATTCCTGGGATGCAAATGTGGCAGCACGTATCCTTTTCAGAATTGCTACTTTGACGGGTGTCTCTCACAAATTGTTGGAATTTAAATAAGAATAAATCAGGTGGTTTATCATTAAATTAGCCTAACTCAATAAAGATAAAATGAAGTTTAAGTCGATAATTTTAATAGCACTGACGTTTATATCAACAGTATGTTTGGCACAAAAACTAAAATATAAGGATATCTACCCATACCTGGAAGCAAAAAATTATAAGCAAGGAATCCCAAAGCTTAAAGCATACCTGACAGATATTGAAAACCAAAGTGAGGCCAATCCGAATTATCAGATGGGCATTTGGCTGCACGAAAGGTTTAATAATTTGGATGGGTCAAATTCGGCGATGCTAGTGCAGGTAGGAGATTCAGCCATTGTTTTTCTAACAAAAGCGAAGAGCTTAATTGACGATAAAGAGGTAAAGAAGCAAAAGGATTACTATCAAGAATTTGTGAGAAGGGATTTAAGAAGTGGAAAGTTTGCCATTAAAGTGTCTGACGTTCATTTGGATATTGAAAAAAGGATTGCGGCCATCAGGCAAAGAAAGGAGTAGCAATTTTTCGGAAACTATTGCATGCTTGCAAGCTCCGATAACAGGTCTTTGAACTTTTCTGTATTGTATTTCGCCATTCCATGATTCTCTACTTTTATTGTTCCTATTTTATCCAGAACATAGGTGGTAGGAATTGAGTGAGTATCATAGCTATCAGGCAGTGAGGATCTAAGGAAGTAAACGGGAAAATCGAATTTCTTATCTTTAATAAATTCACGAGCTTTATTTTCATCCTTATCGAGTGAAATCATTACAAATCTGACTTGATCATTCTCAGATTTATATAATTCATGAATATCTGGCATTTCTGCAATACAAGGAGGGCACCAGGTAGCCCAAAAATTTATAAATACTATCTCGTTCTTAAAGGAATCAAAAGAAATCCTATCCCCTTCAAGATCCTCGAGCCAAAAATCATAAGAAGCTGTTTTTTCTTCTTCAATAATGCTGGGCTGAATAATTCCGGTAGCTAAAACAGCCTGCTGTACCCTTCCTATAAGCTCTGTGTGCCATCCTGTAAAATAGATCACACCAATTATTGAAATAAGTATCACCCATTCTATCAGCTCTTTCTTTATTTTTTTCTTCATCGCCATTGTTTCCGGTGCTATTACAATCAAACGCGAAAAATGATTCCCCTAAGACAATCTAAATATTCTTATAAATCCACTTAGTATTTTTATAAATTAGCAGTTGCAAAAAAAATCTCACCAAACCCATGAAAATTAAGCCAACAGCTATCTTCCTGCTTAGTCTATTAATATTATTCACAGCGGAAGCTCAAAAGGTCAAGTACAAAGATCTCTATCCAATCCTGGCTGCTAAGAACTACACTGATGGCGGACCTCAACTCATCCAATACCTTTCTGATGAAAAGAATCAGGATGAAGCAAATCCTAACTTGCAGATGGGCTTGTGGTTAGAAGATCGATTTTTGAAATATGATGTTGTTGATGATTCATCACGTGTTTATGAAGTGGGCGATTCTGCCATTTTTTATCTCGAGAAAGCAAAATCATTGATCGATGAAAAGGAGCTCAAAAAGAGGGATGAATACTATCAAGCCTTTTTCAGAAGGGATTTACGTACAGGTGAATTTGGTATTAAAGTATCAGATGTACACTTGGATATTGAGAAAAAGATGGAGGCTATTGAGAAACGCATTGCCAATGTGAAAGAAATGCACAGAAGCGTAATGAAGGTAGAAAACAATCAGAAAGTGGCGATGGAAGCATACCGATCCCTCACCTCGCAGTTTAATCTTTATAATAGTATGTTGATCGGGGCTGATGAGGATACGAAAGCGAAGCTTGCAATTATTGAAGAGAATGGGCGGGTTGGTGTAGACAATGCGAGAAATGTTCAGGAGTTGGCCGAGAAGCTTGGGTCTGATAAATATCAGGAATTGACCTTGAAAACCATAGAGCAATTTGGAGTAGATGGGATGAATGCATCGAATATGCGCTCTGGCACAATTGAGATATGGAATTTTGAGGAATGGGCAAGAGAGGCACAATCCGAAATATTGGGAGGCGTGGCACTCTTCAAGACAATGGTAAAGAACTATGCAGATGAAATAAGAGATAAAAAAGCCAAAGTAAAAAATAGCCAGGATGCCGATATTGGATTTTTTCCTGAAAATCTGGCTGCTCAGTTTGAAAAATATGATCCAAAATCTACAGTAGAAAAGTTACTAAAGACGGAAATGTATGAGGCGCGGATCATCAAGCAAATAGATCTACAGTTAAATCCAGCGTTAATGGATTCTTTGTTGATTGGATCACAGCTAGCCATTTTTGAAAGTGCACTTGCTGATGCCAAGGAAATGAACATGCTGATTGAATCTATTTCTTCTGATGATTTAGAACTTGCCAAGAAGAAATACAAAGACTATATCGAAAGCTTTTTCCAGAAGTATGTCACTGCATCCAAGTATGTGACAGACATGCAGGCCTGGTCTAGAAGACAGGTAAGCTGGCTGGGTGATGCTGTAGAATTTTGGAGTGAAAAGAACAGGTGGGGGGTGGACGCAGAAAATGCTGATATAAGATATCCTTTGTTTGTACAGGATGCCCCTGAAGGAGGGTTTATGACTATGGGTGTGCCTGTTAAAACTCCGGATGAAATAGTAGCTTATGGTGCTAACCTTGGTGACAAAAAAGGATATGTGGCATCATTCGGTCCAGATCGGATTTCAAAATGGAAACTAGCATTTGATTTACCAGGATCAGAGGCTGTGCAATATGAAAGCGATTCATTACCAACAATTGCGGGCTCTGAGAGCTTTTACATTTACAATACAGCAGCTC
This sequence comes from Ekhidna sp., assembly GCF_040220215.1. GTDB lineage: Bacteria > Bacteroidota > Bacteroidia > Cytophagales > Cyclobacteriaceae > Ekhidna. Next base: position 132,549 of record NZ_JAVJTR010000011.1, on the reverse strand, counting down.
AAACCGACAATTTTGTAGTTGTGAGCTATACGCCAAGTGGCCAATTAAATTGGGGAACAGTCGTATCCGTTTCTAAAAAACCAGTTGATTTCAAATTTGATGATTTAACCCAGGAGTTGACTATTCTGCTTTATCCTGAGGAGCAACTTCCGCTTGATTCTGATGAGCTTGGGTATGTGGTGATCGACCGTACAGGAAATGCAAGGTAGGATTTTCAGCGTTTTCTTTTTCATTTTACTACTACTAGGGTGTTCAGAAGAGAGCCTACCACCTGGACTTTATCATTATCAGATTGAAAGACTATTGAGCGGTCAGTCGGGAACAAAGGATTGGCATCAATTGGTAAATTCACAAAATTGTGCTGACTCAGCTATACTACACATTGAGTTGATTCCCAATGCGTCCGCTGATTCAATTGATATTTCAAGCCTGGTCAGAGCAGACAATTGTGAGATCTTTGACACGACTTACATAGGAAGGGCAAATGCTTCTAGGTTCGCTGAAAGAAACCTGTTTTCAGATAGTTTAATTTTTGGTTCTGGTGACTTCTGGATCGTACATAACGTTACCTCTGAACAATTACAGATAGAGGTAGATGGTAGTTTTTTAAGCTACAACGCTTACAACTAGTCTAAGAAAAGGCGCATTTTGACTTATTTTCGACCATTCCATCAATAGAAGAGCTTCCTTAAACGAAAAAAGTATCAAATGATGATATTGTTTTGGTATTTTTCCATTAATACCTTAGTGTAATACCACAAACTATGAAAGCTTTCTATCGTCAATTTCTAATTTTAGCAATTGTTTGCTTTCCTATCACCCTGTTTTCCCAAAGTGGACCTGCTGGTGTAAGAGACAATTCATCAAACATTTTTTGGTTAAGAGGGGATGTTGGCTTATTCGAATCAGGAGGTTTGGTAAGTATTTGGGAAGACCAAGCTGCTACGAATGATGCAACGCCACCAGTGTCTCAAGAACCTGCATTTACAGACCCTGCCATTAATGGAATTGAAGGGGTGACCTTTTCATCGGGAAAGGAATTGAGTATTGGAAACTCCGGAAGTATAAATACTTCCACTTTTAGTAATCGAACCATCTTTTTAGTTTTTCAAACACCCAGCTCTTTTAGTGGCACGGAGGTGATTTATGAACAGGGAAATGCCACGGATGGTCTTATTATTCATTTGGATGCGTCAGGCCAATTAAATGCAGGTATTTACGATTCTGGTAATGAATATTTCATTACTTCTTCTGTTTTAACGGTAAGCACAAATTACATTTTAGCGTTCACTTTCGATGGTGGATCTACAAGCATTGAGGCATTTATTGACAATAGTTCTATCGGGACAAATACCTCTGCACTAAGCTCTGTTCCAGGAAATGCTGGAGATATTACATTTGGTGAAAGTGGTGATGGCAATCGGATAAGTGGCGGCTCTACTATTACAAGTGGCTCCTCAGGTTTTACCGGGTTAATCACGGAGGCAATTTATTATAATGTCACGCTTAATGATGGCGAGATTACAGTTATCAATAATTATTTGGGGGAAAAATATGGTATCACTCTCTCCGCCGATGATGAGTATGCTCAATCAGGTTACGAAATGGAACTCGTGGGTATTGGGCGGCAGACAGCTGGGAACATTTCAACTTCTGTAACAGGATCTGGAGGGGCACTGTATTTAGATGAAAGTGGATCTTCTTTGGATGCGGATGACGAATGGTTATTTGTTGGTCACAATGGAGTAGGTCATGGTACAACAAAAAATGATGTTGATGCGTCACTTATTGGCTTTAGTCGTTGGGATCGTATTTGGTACATGGAAAAAACCGGAGCAGTCGATGTTACGCTTTCTTTTGATACAGATGAAGCGGGTTTTGGAGATGCTGATGATATTGGAACAACAGCAGATTTTAAGGTGCTTTATACAACTGATCCGACCTCAATAGATTTTACGGAAGTATCAGGGGGGCCTACGGCTTCATTCACCGATGGAAATAAAAAGGTCACATTCACGATTCCGGATGCAGATTTAGCTGATGGTTACTACACCCTAGGGGTTACCGAGACTGTGAATTTTTATTCATACAAATCAGGAGATTGGGATGATCCACTTAACTGGACAACTGATCCTTCAGGCTCTTTGCGCATCAATTCAGATAATCGATATCCCAACCAGGCAACAGATAATGTTTTTATTCTTAATGGTGATGAAATTGATCTGGATGCTGATGCAGTAACCTCCAATGGTGGCTCTTATACTGTTGGTGATGTTACCATTAGACTGGGAGGGATTCTAGATTTAGAAGGAACGTCCGGACATACGTTTGAAAACCTTAGTGGTAAAGGGTTCATTCGTTTGCATAGCTTCAGTCTTCCCACAGTAAATACCACTAATTCATTTATTACTACATCAGGTGGTACTTATGAGTTTTATTATGATGGATCTACTGATTATAGTATTTCCACAGCAGAGACTTTCAATGACTTGACAGTTCATATGACCAATGATGCTGAAACATTAGATGGCACACTGACCTTATTGGATGATATTGTTCTCTTAGGAGACTTATTGGTCTCAGATGGAACATTTAGAATCAATGACAACACAGCAACAACTACCTTATCCTTATTGGTCAATGGAGATGTAACGGTTAATTCATCAGGTACCATTTCCACAGGAACCGGAGACGCGCAAACCTTATGGCCGGGAGGTAATGTAGTTGAGGTATATCAGTTTCATCAATTTGAAATCAAAGGTGATTTCACTAACGAAGGAACCGTTTCATTCACTAACCTTCCAGCAGCAAATTTGGATCAATACCCAATGGCTATCGATCCTGATGGATTTGCGGGAGGTGCAACTCAGTATGGAGTAGTAGAGGTATTATTCACTTCAGCATCTCAAGATCAGCTTGTTACCTGTAATGGTCCTACCACTTTTTATCGAATTGAAATAGATAAAGGATCGGATGACACTTATATATGTGAAATCATGGCTAATAGCTCGGCAAATTTTGAATTATTAGGTCGGGTAGCATTTGCCCAGCATGTAGGTTCAAATGATTCTGAATATGTAAATCCAAAAGCATTGGGCCTTGAAAAGGGTACTTTGAAACTGTCGGATAATATTGTGATACCTGAGGTTACCACAGGTGACTTGAATGGCAATGTGGCCAGGGTATGCTCCGGAACATGTAATACTGATTTCGCCATTTTCCCGGACGCAAGATTGTGGCTATCCGGTACTTCTTCATTAACATCTGAACAACAGAGAGGTATTCAGGTGATGGGTAAACTTCAAATCAGCGACAATGCTACCCTTTCCAAAGGAACAGGAACATGTCAGATTCTTTTTGATGATTCGGCAATTATGTTGGTAGAAGGGGGAACTACTTCGGTTAGTCAGATAAGAACCGTGGGAGGCCCAATTGATCCTAGAGGGGCTTATATCCAAACGGGGGGAACGGTAACAGTGAACCCATACAATAATTCAGCTCAATATCCAGTTGACGATATAGGGGATGGAGCAAATGGATCACACGCCTTGTTTAGTTTACCTTATCCGGAAATGAATTTCACAGTAATGGAGGAAGATCCTTCCAATCCCACCATTTTAAATATCATCATGGAAGATGATAATGATGATGATCAACCCAAGGAGACAGGAGGAGATGACGTATTAATTCAGATTGGAGTGGATGAGGGTAATTACAGTGTTTCCGGTGGAACAATAAATGTTGAAATAAGAAATTTTACAGGAACTTTTGATGAAGATGATGGGATCATAAACTCAACAGCACCATTCTGGGATTTAACACTGAATAAAGAAGATGGTAACACCCGCCAGTTTTACAATGGCGCTGTGGATGCGTCGGCGTTTACTCCAGCTGCCTCGCTGCAAGATTTAGTGGTACTGAATGATTTCAGAATGCTGGATAATGGTGGTACTGGCTTTAACCGGGTTCGTTTTGACGCTAACGGAGGGGACATGACAATTGGAAATGGATTTTATATTGAACCCAATACCTACATTGAAACCATCACAAATACAATCACCTTTAACGGGACATCTGCAGTCCAGCGGATTTCGGTAGAGGGAGAGCTAGTTTACGGGCCACTGTCAGACATGAATGGGATGTATCAGATGGTTTTAAGTGGAGGAGGAACCAAACGTATTGAAGGAACACTTGATCCTTTTGAAATTGGTGATAGTTTGGTTATCGGATCAGGGGTAACATTCGATGATAATGGATTCAATATAGCAGTAAATGGAGATATTTATAATGCTGGTACTCATACTGGTGTGGGGAAAATAGAATTAACCGGAGGTACAGCTACCCACATTGTAGATGGAGATGGAACTGGTACTTTCAGCAACCTTGAACTGGATGATGCAAATGGGGCCATTTTTCAGGAAGATATGTATATCTATGATACGCTTACAATGACAACAGGTATCCTGGATATTGATATCTATGGACTTATTCTAGCTACGGACTCATCAGGAATTTCCGGAACAGGTTATAGCACAACCAAATACATTAGAACTGCTGGAAATGCTTCAGATGAGGGTATTTCGATGTTCATTGCTAATGATCGTGATGATTACCTCTTTCCTATTGGTACGGATAAGGAGTCAGGTACTGATAAATATACCCCAGCTACTCTTTCTATTTTAGGAGCTAATGGAATTGATAGTGGCTATGTGAAGATTAGTGTTGCTGATCAGTTTCTTCCAACAATTGACCCTACAGAGACGGCCAAACTAAGCTATTTCTGGAGGGTAAACCATTCTGAATTTAATGCAGGAACACTACCGGACATCTCTTTTCAGTTTTTCTATGATGATGAGGATATTGTTGGTAATGAGAATCAATACAATGGAGGATATGTGTTGGATGAAGCACCATTTACTCGCGTGGAGGAGGATGCCAATGATGACGACAGAAATACAAACGAATTAATTTTTAATGGTACAAGTAATAATGGAGCTTTTCCGGGTAATCGATTCGAATTAATCAATGCTAACTTCAGTGCAGCGGGAAGTAATGCATGGAACGGGCTTCCTGAAGTATATTATAGTAGTGTTCCGGATGGATCATGGATTAATTGGAATCTGGCAAGCACATGGTCGACGGTAGGTCATACAAGTACTACGAATACAGGAACCTATCCTCAAGCCGGCGATATTGCCGTTATTGGTAGTGTATATGAGGGTGGAGGAACAGGAAGGCACCAAATATTTACAAATGCTGACATCAGTGTAGCTCAACTCATCTTTGATTCTCAGGCGGATGCATATCCTTTGGATGTCACTAGTCTTTCCAGGCTAAGGGTTGACCGAACATATACAGCTACATTGGACCAGGTTTCGGGAAAAGGTGAATTGGTTCCGCGAATTAGTAATACAGGCACTCAATCAGAAGGCTTGATTACAGGTGATTTGGGTGATTTTATTGAGCAGGATAGTAGCGGATTTTTTTACTGGATTGTAGGAGCAAATACGAATCGAATAGTTATCGATAGAAGCGAGTTCCCAGGTCTTCGTTTATTCGGAACAGGAGATGTTGAATTCAGCAATCCAATAACGGCAAAGCTATTTGTTGGTGATAATAACTCAAATCTATATGTAGCAAACAACATGACTATTAATGGTGTTGCTAAGTTTGGTCAAAATGGGTTAGGCACATTAAACTTTGAAGATGTTGGAACCAATGTTACTTTCAGTTCTGATTCACTCATTTTTAATCATGCATCAAGTGCAATAACTGTTGAAAATGCAGGCTTAGATGAGCACAATTTGGTTGTTAATGGAGACCTGGTGTTGCAGTTAATGAGTTCTATGAATCTGTATAATTCGGGAGCAACGAGTGTCAACCTGGAATTTGGAGGTGCCCAAAACAACAGCTTCACAAATGCAGCAGGTATTACACCAGAACTTTATCGTATTGTAGTCAATAAAGGAACCAGCGCCTCAGATACCATAGATATTCAGACGGATTTCAATTTAAATGGAACCGCTAGTGGTATCACAAAAGCAGTGGAGCTGCAGAATGGAACGTTACAGATAAACAATAGCGGACTTGATATTGAGCTGAATACAGGAGGAGGAGATTTTGATATTCCTTCAACTACAGGATTGGTTGTAACGGATGGAATTGTTCGGGTTAGTGCTACTGGCTCAGGTTCTGGAAATGGAATTCAGTTAGATGGTAAATTAACTATTAATGGCGGTAATGCAATTTTTGCTGATGGAGTCAGCGGAGACAATTACATTGAATATGGTTCCGGAGGTTCTTCTGAAATTGAATTATCTGCGGGTTCACTTATAGTTGGATCTCATCTACGGAGGTCTACCCTCTCATCGAATGGAACTATAACCTATACTCAGACAGGCGGGACAGCATTGTTTGGGGCAAATACAACAGCAACATTCGTAAATACCAGAGGGATATTCGAAATAGCGAATGGTACTTTCACTTTCAATAATGATGATAACGCCTCTATTTTGGCATTAGTGGATGCTCAGACTAATCCAACCATAGGAAGTTTTGTGGTGGGTACCTCAAGTACAACTCCGACGGTAAATATGGCTTCTGACGTCTATATCGATTTTGGATATGATGATGGAACCTATACCACCCCGGCTTCAACAACTTTTGAATTGAATTCCTATCAACCACTTTCGAATATTAGAGTTGATAGCAGCAATGCAAATAGCCCAACTGTACAGATGGTCATTAATGAACTAACATTAACCAATGACCTTGAGATCAATAATAATGGAACGTTTGATGCCAATGGCCTTCAACTAAATATTTCAGGCGATTTCATCAATGACGGAACCTACACGGCAAACAATAATCTCGTCGTATTCGAAGGCTCAAACCAGTCTATTAGCGGAACTACTGCAAGCACCTTTTATGACGTGACGATTAATTCATCCGGTACCGTCTCAATTGATAACTTAACCGTTCCTGGATCAGGAATTACATTGACTAATGATTTACTCATTAACACAGGAATTTTTGATGATCAGGGTATCCCTACTAATCTAGAAGGTGACGCAGATATCTTAACGACCTATTCAGGATTGGGTGGGCTTACAATGAATAACACTTCCATCCATCAGGAAATAACCTCAACAGACAGAGACGGTACAGTGAGTAAATTGGTTATTGATAATCCAAATGGTGTAACACTTGCCCAAACCGGAGGTGGTCAAGTGGTGACCCTCACCATTGACGATGAATTGGCTATTGATGATGGTGTATTTACTCTTTCAGATAATCGCCTGTTTATTGATGGGGATGCTACAATAACAACTTCAGGAGGTTTTGATGAAAATACGATGATCTCTGTTAATGGAGTTAAGAAAAGTGACGGAGTAGAAAAGGAAATAAATGGGAATACATCATTTACTATTCCAATGGGTGTGCCTGGTAAATATACTCCTATTGATGTGGTGGTTAATAGCAGTGAAACAGCTACTATTTTATTTAAAACAATAAATGCTCCGCACCCTTCTGCTACAGGCACAGATGTGTTAGATTATTATTGGGTTGTCACCACTTCCGATAGCGATATATCAGGATTTTCCGGAAGTTCAATCACTTTTCACTATATAGGAAGTGATATAAATGGAAACATCAATAATTATGCAAACGCCAGGTTAGAAACACCTACATGGACTAAAATCCAACCTCCGATCTCTGGTAATGGAATTAATTCTGCAAATAATACCATAACCTGGGATGATACCGATCTGGGCAACAACAATTTTACAGGAGAATTTACGATTGGAGACCCGGATGAAATACCTGATGACCTCCTACTTTACCGAACAGTCTCTAGTGCTAATGGAAATTGGTCAAATACGGCCCTTTGGGAAGTTTCAACTAATGGTGGGGTAAGCTATTCACCTGCTGGTGAGGTTCCCCGTGCTGGAGCTGTTGTAGACATTCTTAGTGATGCGTCAATTACCATGTCATCTGCAACTGATAACAATCAAAATATATTCAGCGTAGATATAGAGGGATTCTTAAATGTTGGAGATTCTGATGGTCATAATTTTGGCGAAATAAGTGGATCAGGTACCTTAAAGTTGGAGACTGGAACGCTTCCAGGTGGGAATTTAGATGCCTTCTTTAATACAACAGGAGGAATAATAGATTTTGGTGGAAGTAATGATTATACCTTCTCAGCAGATTTTACTGACATTAGAGGTTTAGTTATTAGTGATGGTGGCATTAAGAAGATTCCGGCAATTATTCACACTGTTGGAAACTATGGGATTTTTATAGAAGATGGCGCTACACTTTCCAACACTGGAAGAATTGGTTTTTCCAGCGATGGTCCGATTACTATCACTAATGGTACATTAAATGCCGGAGATGCTACAACTGTGGTTTTAGCGAATGATTTTTCATTGATTTCTGGTGCTTATAATGGAAATGGAGCCGACCTCACAGTATCCGGAGATCTTAGTATAACTGGCGGATCCTTTAATGCAGGGATAGGAGACATAACATTAAATGGAGATTTAGACTTTACTTCGGGAGCATACAACAACGGTAGCGGAAATGTAATTTTTTCCGGAACGAGTAACCAGATCGTCAATGGCAATTTCAAATCAAATAAGATGTTTAATGTTGAAATCAACAAAACTTCAGGGCAGGTCTATATTGGAAACGTGGATACCATTGCGGTTGCAAATACGCTTACACTTACAGAAGGAAGGTTCAATACAACAGATTCAACAAATGCAGCTCTTCTATTGTGCGATGTGGGCACAGGGTCTGGAAACTATACCAGAACGAATGGCTTTGTGAACGGACCATTGTTAGTTGAACTTGGAAACGGTAAATCATTCACTTTTCCGGTTGGGAAAATTACCAATTATAAGCCTTTTAGAGTAAATACAACTAGTGGTCAGGGAGGTGTTCAGGTTTGGGAGGTTGAGTTCTATGAACTATCCCCGGTTACTAACGAGGCGGCAGTGGATAATTTTACAGTAGAAGCGAGTAGTAACGTTCAACATATTGTAGCGGACGAGTATTGGCGGGTGAATACAGCGAGTCCGGCCAACGGTGCAACATTCAGATTGGATGGAAGTATTAATACCATGACTCAAGATGAAATTGATGATCAGGAATTAAGAGTATTAGTATGGGATGATGCCGGAACCGAATGGGATGATCTAGGTGGAGTCGCCTCGGGAACTCCTTCCAATGCATCAATTGTATCAACACTTGGGACATCTTTTAGTGAGAATTACTTTACATATGGTTCTGAATCATTAACCTCGCAATTACCTGTAGAATTAATTTCCTTTACCGGAGTGGCACGGGATAATAGGGTAATATTGAATTGGGTTACAGCATCCGAGATTAACAATGATTTCTTTGAAGTGCAGCGTTCTCCGGATGGGGTTTCCTTTGAGCCTATTGGGGTGGTATCTGGAAATGGGAATAGTAATGAAGAAATTGAGTACTCCTTTATTGATAAGAAGCCGTTTTTAGGACTTGGCTATTATCGATTACGTCAGGTTGATTTTGATGGAGCGGAGGAGCTTCTTCCTGTTATTCTGGTTGAAAATAATTTCAAACAAAAAGGGATTAAGATATCGACCTATCCAAATCCTGCCTTTTCTGACAATATTAGTTTGAGGATATTATCAGGCGATAATCATTCTCCAATTTCAGTCAAGCTTATTGATTTGGCCGGCAGGCCGTATTTCCAAAAAAGATATGATGGTACGTTTGTTATCGATGAGAAAATTGAAGGCTTGTCAGCCATGAGATCAGGTATTTACTTTTTGTTAGTAGAGCAGGGACAAAATGTGCAAAAGCATAAGGTCTATATTAAATAAATAGATCAAAAATTGTTTATAAAATTTACAGCGCAGCAGGCAACAAAGCCTGCTGTTTCTGTTCGCAAGGTATTTTGCCCAAGTGATGTGGCATGGAATCCTGCTTTCTTCGCTTGTTCAACTTCATCCAGGCTGAAATCTCCTTCAGGACCAATAAGAATGGTTGTTGACTTGTTTGGATCAAGTGCCTCTCGAATATACTTATAGCTGTCATCCACGTGTGCGATTAGTTTCAATTCGCTGTTTACAGAATCGATGAACTTATTATAAGGAGTGAGGTCGCTTAATTCCAGAAGAAAAGGGTTGCCGGATTGCTTCATTGCAGAAACAGCTTTTTTCTCCAATCTATCTATTCGCAGCTTCTTTCGCTCGCTGTGTTTGGTTTGAATGAACGTCACTTTGTCTACACCAATTTCCGATAATTTTTCAATAAGCCACTCCATTCGATCCATGTTCTTAGTTGGAGCGATAGCTAAATGAATACTAAAGGACTTCTTTGGGCTGATTTCGGACTTGATAATTTCAAATTCACAAGATTTTTTATTAACAAGGGTTAAAACAGCCAGGTGCTTTCCCCCAATCCCATCAAACACCTCTATTTGATCACCGTTTTTATGGCGCAACACCAAGGCACAGTGTTTAGATTCTTCTTCAGAAAGGGAATTAACTCCGTTATTAAGCTTTTTTGCGTAAAAAATGGTCATTTATTTAAAAATATCACCTCAATTAAGTGCATTTTATGCAAATGATATATTTTTTGGATTAAAACTGAACCATAAAAATATAGATTTACAAAAAGTCGTTAGTTTTGTACGGTAAAATTATTCCGAAAACTATAAACCATGGCACAACTAAGACACCAAGCTCTTAATTTAGTTCAAACTAGAGAGAAGGTAGACGTACAGGCTCCTTCTAAGCGTATCTCCGAGTATTTCGGAGAAATGGCCTTCACCAAGGCTCAAATGCAGTCGACTTTATCGCCTGAAGTATTTAAACGGGTTACAGACAGTATCAGGAATCGTAAAAAAGTTGACATTGAGACAGCAGATGCAGTAGCAGCTGCTGTGAAAAACTGGGCTTTAGAGCGAGGTGTAACACACTACACGCACTGGTTTCAACCACTAACGGGTGCTACGGCAGAGAAACATGACTCTTTCTTCGATCCAAGTAAGGGGATTGAAAATTTTCGTGCAGAAGCCCTGGTACAACAGGAACCCGATGCGTCTTCATTTCCAAATGGAGGAATAAGAAGTACGTTTGAGGCGAGGGGCTACACGGCGTGGGATCCGTCATCACCGATTTTCATATATGGAAAGACCCTTTGTATTCCAACAATCTTTGTAGCCTACACAGGGGAGGCATTGGATCATAAAGCTCCGTTGCTGAAAGCATTAGAAGCCGTAGATAAAGCAGCTGTTAAAGTTTGTAGGTTATTCGATCGAAATGTGAGCAAAGTGAACGCTTCATTGGGTTGGGAGCAGGAGTATTTTGTTGTAGACAAAGCACTTTATAATGCGCGCCCTGATTTAGTGATGGGTGGAAGAACGCTTTACGGTCACAATCCGGCACGTGGACAGCAGTTGGATGATCATTATTTTGGATCCATTCCTACCCGTATTTATGATTTCATGAAAGATTATGAAATCGAAGCTCACAAATTGGGCATTCCTTTGATGACCCGTCACAATGAAGTAGCCCCTGCACAATATGAAGCTGCTCCAATGTACGGCCATGTGAATGAAGCGACTGATCAAAATCAGTTGCTAAAGGATGTAATGGAGAAGGTGGCTAATAAACACAATCTAAGGGTTTTGTTTCACGAGAAGCCTTTTGCTGAACTCAATGGAAGTGGCAAACACAATAACTGGTCACTGGTAACAGATACGGGAGTTAACCTTTATCAACCTAGCTCCAGTGCCAAGGACAATTTGCTTTTCCTTACATTCTTCATCACAACCATAAAAGCAGTTCATGAGTATGCAGATTTGCTAAGGTCTAGCATTGCTTCTGCTGGAAATGATTGGCGTTTGGGTGCTAACGAAGCACCTCCGGCAATTATCTCAGTTTTTATTGGATCTACGCTTACCAAAGTGTTGGATAAGTTGGAAAAGTCTGGTGATGTAATGGTAGAAAAAGGTGAAAACCTTTACATGAAGTTAGGAATCGACCAGATTCCTCCAATAATATTGGATAATACTGATCGAAATAGAACTTCCCCGTTTGCATTTACCGGAAATAAGTTTGAATTCAGAGCAGTTGGATCGGATGCGAATGTTTCTGATCCTATGATGGTACTAAACACTATCATGGCAGAGCAGCTTTCAGATTTTTATAAGAAGGTGAATAAGCTGACGGATGGAGGACGCGAAAAGAGATTGGCCATCATTGATGTACTGAGAGGGTATATCAAAGAGTCAAAACCAATCAGATTTGAAGGAGATGGATATTCTGATGACTGGGTGAAGGAGGCTAATAAAAGGAAGCTTTCCAATGAGAGAGAAACACCTCGCGCATTAGATTTCTCTATTACAGAAAAGGCGATAAAACTTTATGAAAAACATAAAGTGATGAACAAAACAGAGGTTCATGCTCGTCATGAAATCAGGCTGGAAAACTACATCATGAAAGTGCAGATAGAATCCAGGATGATGGCAGATATAGCAAGTAATATGATTATTCCTACAGCGACAAAATACCAAACGAAACTGATTGAAAATGCTAGAGGTTTAAAAGAATTGGGAATTGATGCGACGGAAATCAAAAAGACGATCGAGGAAGTTTCAACACATATAAACAATGTACGGAGATTGTCTCATGAAATGACTGAAGAGCGTAAGCGGATCAATAAAATTGAAGACATCCGGGAGATGGCTATCGAATACTGCGACAATGTAAAGGGGAAATACTTTGGACCCTTAAGATACGCAGTAGATAAGCTGGAACTATTGGTGGACGATGAGGATTGGCCTTTGCCAAAATACAGAGAGTTATTGTTTTTAAGGTAATAGATAAAGTTGTAATTAAGCCCCTGCCGGAAACGACAGGGGCTTTTTACTTTACTCATATTTTAAATTATCAGCAGGGTTAACAGTCGCAGCTTTATAAGCTTGAAACCCTGTTGTAAGCATCACGAAAGCAGTCACAATCAATAGCACTACTACGAAAATCGCGAGATTAATTTCTGTGTGATATTCAAAATCCCCTAACCAGTTGTTCATGATTTTATAACCTATAATAAAAGCAGGCAGAGCTCCTACCAAAACCAACCAAATAAAATCTTTTACTAAAAGAAGGATCAGACCTTTCACATCTGCACCCAGTACTTTTCTAACACTGATCTCTTTGGTTCGTTGCTCAGCAGTGAAGGAAGCCAGCCCTAAGAGTCCAAGGCCGGAGATGATAATCATCATCAAAGCAAACCCAAGGAAAAGCTGACCCCTCAATTGATCGCTCTCATAGTCACGCATGAAGTTTTGATCCAAAAATTGATATTCCAGCGGAGCGTTTGAAAAAAGCTCTTCCCAGGAGGCTTGAAGGTGATCAATTCCCTCTTCCAGGTCGCCGGAGATTTTTACCATCGCTTGTCTGTTGTTAAGGCTCGGATAAATCATAAACGACTCGATAGGGTTATACATAGACTGGTGATGAAAATCTTTGATTACCCCAATCACTTTATGAAATACGGTACTATCCTGATCAAACTGAAATCGTTTTCCAATGGGATCATCCCATCCAAAACGTTCTACCATAGACTCATTAACAATAACAGCAGAGGCGGTATCACTCACAAATTCCCTTGAAAACCCTCGTCCTTTTACAACTTCCAGATCCAACACATCCAGGTAGTCATAGTCAACACCAAACCAATCAACTCCATATTCTTCCATTACACCTTCTTTGGTTTCAACCTGTATTACGTTCTTCCCAAATCCATTCCCCGGAACTGTGGTGGAAGTTGAGGCATTTTCAATATTAGGGTTAGCTAAAAGCTTGGTCCTTAATGTTTCCCACCGCTCACTGGTAGTGCGATTTAGGCTGAAATTTACTACCTGATCCTTGTTGAAACCAAGGTCTGCGTTCCTTACATATTGCATTTGCTGATAGATCACGAGAGTGCCAATCAACATAAATATGGAAACGGCAAACTGGATACCCACCAGTACTCTTCGTAACCAAACATTCCCCGTTCTTTTAGTTCCGGCTCCACCTTTTATTGCTTTAATGGGACTGAATCCTGAGAGATAGAATGCAGGGTATGAACCGCTCACCAGACCTGTAAAAACTAAAATTCCAATTAAAGTCAGAATAATTTCTTTGGAAGCGAGATCACTTAGCATCAGTGAAGTGCCTAGCTGATCATTGATCAATGGTACAACTACCAGCAACAATAAAATACTAATAGCCATTGAAACTAATGCAATAAGCACAGACTCCATGATGAACTGACGAATAAGCGAAGTGCGCACCGCACCCATTACTTTCCTGATCCCTACCTCTAACGAGCGCCTCATCGATCGAGCTGTAGCAAGATTCATGTAGTTGATGCACGCGATCAGAACCAGAAAAATAGCTACTGCCAGAAAGATGTAGATGTAGTCAATATTTCCAAGGGCAGATGGCTCATTCTGAAAATCTGAATAGAGGTGAATGTCCTGAATATTGATCATTTCATATTTGATCTTGATGTCAAACTGATCAAAAATGGTAGCAACATACTTCGGTATGATTTCAGCATTGAGTCGTTTTTCAACGTATGTTGGATCCACGCCATCGTTTAATACCACATAGGTGTATAAGCCAAAGCCACCCCAACTTTGGGAATTTGCATATCGCTCGTTTGTACTGAATGACGCCATCGCATCCGGGCGGATGTGAGACGTAACCGGGATATCTTCATAGACACCCGTAACTTTGTACGAGAACTGCTCAGTTTCCAGCAGTTTTCCCATAGGGTTTTCTCCTTTAAAGATTTTCTCCGCGAGAGTTTTACTTATTGCGACACTATTGGGAGCATCGAGTGCAGTTACCGGATCGCCTTGTAAGAAGTTCACAGCAAAAACTTCAAATACAGTTGAGTCTACCAGATACCAGTTTTCAGCTTCATAATTTCGATCATCATATCGGAAACGTACATTTCCTCCACCGGCAAACCGAGTAAACTGTTTGATTTCCTGAAATTCTTCATTGACAGTTTTTCCCAAAGGCGGCTGGCTTACTGCCCACCGGAAGGCATTATCAGGCTCAGTAATGTCTGCAGAGATGCGATAAATATTCTCAGCATTCGGATGATGTTTATCAAAGCTGGTTTCCTGATTGAGGTATAAAACAATCAGCAAGGCTGAAGCGATACCTATAGTTAATCCTAGAATATTAAGCAGTGCATAGCCGGGCTGGCGTTTGAGGTGACGGATGGCCACCAAGAAATAGTTCTTTAACATGGGTTTGAGTTTTGTGACGTACGTAAGATACCCGGCTCAATACCAATAGTTTCAGCAGTATATAAGAATTAAGAATTTTTAACAGATGGATTACCTTTGCCATCAGATATGAAAACAGCAGAAATACACACAAAGAGGGGAGTAATGAAAATTGAGTTTTTCGAGAAA
The DNA here is from genome assembly GCF_040220215.1 of Ekhidna sp. Lineage (GTDB taxonomy): Bacteria > Bacteroidota > Bacteroidia > Cytophagales > Cyclobacteriaceae > Ekhidna. The sequence continues at coordinate 117,068 of NZ_JAVJTR010000011.1, read as the reverse complement.
GATGCCCCAAACACAGTAAAGAATTTTATTGACCTGGCCAACGATGGATACTATGATGGACTCACCTTCCATCGTGTAATTCCCAATTTCGTCATTCAGGGCGGATGCCCGAAGGGAGATGGAACCGGCGGACCCGGCTACCAGATCGATTGCGAACTGGATGGCGAGAATCAATACCATGATAAAGGGGTTTTATCCATGGCGCACGCAGGAAGAAACACGGGAGGATCTCAATTCTTCATTTGCCACAACAGAGATAATGTTGCTCACCTCGACCGAAATCATACGGTATTCGGTAAAGTAGTAGAAGGACTGGATGTGATCGATCAGATCAAAGAAGATGATGTGATGGAGAAAGTTGTTGTTTCAGAATAATTTCCTTTTTAACAGATGGAATGGCTTGCAGAGGTGTAAGCCTTTTTTGTTTCCGTTTATTCAATGTTAACTTCAATGCATCAAAAAGTTTAAGTCATGAAGAAAATACTCACCGTAGTTATATTTTATTGTTCTATCACTTTTGTGTTAGCTCAGCAAAGAGCGGAAGCTGATACAATTGCCACTAATGATGGAGAGGTGATCATTCAACCCATCCTACATGGCACGCTTGTTCTGTCATGGAACAATCAGACCGTTTATATAGATCCGTATGGTGGCATTGAAATGTTTGATGGATTAAAAGATCCTAGGCTAATATTGATTACAGATATTCATGGGGATCATTTAAATCAAAAGACGCTAGACACTTTAGAAACAGATAGAGCACAGTTTATTGCACCTCAGGCAGTAAAAGAAAAGCTTCCGGAGGAGATGGCGAGAAGAACTGCTCCAATTGAAAACGGCCAAACGATTGTTTTCGAAGGAATTGAAATATTAGCTATCCCAATGTACAACTTACCTGAAACCGAGGACTCTCGTCATCCAAAGGGTAGGGGAAACGGCTATGTACTAACCATAGGAGGAAAGCGCTTCTATATTTCCGGTGATACCGAAGATATTCCCGAGATGAGAAATCTCCAAAACATTGATGTGGCTTTTGTGTGTATGAATCTGCCATATACAATGGATGTAAATCAGGCCGCTAGCGCAGTTATTGAATTCCAACCTTCTATTGTTTACCCATATCACTACCGTGGTAAGGATGGCTTGAGTGATGTGGAAGGATTCAAGCAGCAGATTGAATCCGTTGATTTATCTATTGAGGTGAGATTGAGGAACTGGTATATGGAGTGATTAAGCAGCTGCTCCCATTTGATCTAACCACATTTTAAAGAAACTCAGCTCCACCCATTGCTTATTTGCTGAATGACTATCACCGGTTGTTTCCACAAGGACCCACATAGTCCCATATTCATCTTTTTTACCTGCTACTACATTTCTTCTGAGCAATGTTCCATTCACATTATACTCGATTGACATTTCCATTAGTTGGTTAAAGTAGATTGCTTCCATGACTTTTAGTTTTTTAATTATAAATCAAAGATGCAGGCTAATAAAAATCTATGGTAGCGTGATTTTGGTATTTAGAAAGATTACGTGATTTGCGTATGAAGCAGGAAGAAAAGATAACAGGATATGAACTTCTTTTAAATTGAAGTTCATATTCCTATTAGTATATTTCAGTTGCTTTTGTTGTCAGTAGTTTTCTCAGCTTTAAATTCCATCATCTTACCAGTAATGTCCGTCAAACCTTCAAGATAAAAGAAAACAAGAGGAGCATTTGATTGAGCTTCAAGTGCGTCCGTCCATTCAGCTACTTTTTTGATACTACTCAAGCCACTAAAACCGGAAGAAGTGACATTTTTCTCGGAAAAGTAATTCATGTCCCCTTTCACTGGTGATTGTAAGATTACACTTTCTGATTCTGATTGATTTTTCTTGAGGTTGAAAGTTTGAGATGGATTTGAGACGGATGAACAATTGATCTCTCCTTTCGCTTTTGCAAGATTGGCAAACATAACCTGTGTTCGATCTCCGGTCTTTAATGGAATCCGGTCAATGTTGAAAGCCTTATTCATGTTACGCTGGCAGATAATAACCTCAAGGTTGCCATTTTCATTGCGCAGGCTTGCTCCAAACCTCATACTTGGCCGATCTGCTAACAACTCGCCTGCTCCTTTAACCCTTGGTGAACTGATATTTACGGTTTGTTTGTACACATCACGTTTCTCAACCAATTTTCCGTTTTCATCCAGAAGCTTGAAAAGCCTCACATGGTCATTTACAATATCATAATTTGAAAGACCTGGTGCATGAAGTTCATCATTGTCAAAAAACAAACCCCAAATTGAATTATCCGATGCTGTAATGAGGTTCAACCCAGCCCCTGAACCAAATCGTCGGTACCTCGCTACTGGTTCTTTTTGCCATGAATCCAACCTGTCATCTGCTGTTTTGTAAATAACTACTTTATTATCCTGATTGTCTTGATCAACCAACATATACCAGCACTTATTGATTGGACTATATGTTAATCCCGCTCCTCCGCTGTTGGTATTATCCTGAGCAATTCTACCTACTTCAATAGAACAATTTGGATCTTTCGCCAAATCAAAAATTTGGATCAGCGATCTTGCATCTCGTTTTGTTCCAAGTCCTGCCTGGCTTATGCCATATTCTGCTTCAGTGGTTATGGTTAAGTAGTTGCCTGTAATTTGAATGGAGCATGGATGCGCATAGCCTTTTTCAAGGTCTTTTACCTGACTTTGTTTAGTTTTTGTATTATATATCCAAAGCTTTCCTGCCGGGTCTTTATCTCCGACAGCTAAATCTCCTTTTCCTTTTGTCCCATCACTGAATGCCACATATACATAGTCCTTATATTGACTGATTGCCTGTGCATGCCAACCTCCAGCTATTGCTGTTAAGCTCAAGCTGTTTCCTTCTAGTGATTCCCTAGCAGAAGGTGAGTTTGCAATAGCACTTAAAAGCTTGGGTTGTTCTCCTGTTAGCAAATTCAATGGTACTTTTTGAATTTCGATCTGTGAAAATCCATCTATACAAAGTGAAAGGCCCAGAATAGTAAAGAGAGTGGATACTAGATTTTTTCTTTTCATAATTTGTTGTGTTTTGGCAATCGATCAAATAACAAAGATCGAATTATCTGAACAAATACTAATCTAACGAAATTGTGTGATAACTGATTTAATTCACTTTCATTCTGGATGATAATTTTTTTTTGTTGCCTTACTCCACCGCAAAGCCTCCGAAGGATTAATGTTGGAAACTTTTAATGATTGAATCCTTATGTAGATGAATGTCACAGCAATGACGGCCCTAATCTGAAATTGCAAACACAAATAATCAAGTTTCAGCATCTATCAGACAATCGGGGAAATTGTTTTAATTCCAATTAGGCCGATAAGCAGTAGTTTCCATTGTTTCGTCAATTTTAGCTGTAGATTTCTTTAATCTAGTCAAACAGTATGTTCATCGACTTTTATGAAAAGATTTAATTTAGTTCTGTGATCGCATAGCATTCGTTTTACAAGTATTATTGGGTAGTTAAGCTTCAAAAAACAGGAAATTATTGGTAATATACCCCTAGGAGTGTTTTGTATAATATTCAAAGTATCCTTAGTTTGGCCTAGCCTTAAATAGTTTACTAATCACAAAACAATCATTATGAAGAAACTTCTTATGGTTTCTCTAATGGTTTTCTTGACTAGCATCACGTATGCTCAGGACGATTCCGGTGGGACGAGTCCTGAGTCAGGGGAACTATTAATTGAGATCACCACATCACCATTTAGCCGAGATGGAAATATATATTCCTCCAATACGACTCTGCTAAATTTCGGCCAATTCAGAGCGAGATATTTTCTGAATGAGGCCCTTGTGCCGCGCTTAGGGATTTGGTTTTCCATCGACGACAATAAAGATGGGATGACAACCCCTGATGCTACAGTGACAATCTCTCAATACATGTTTACACCAGGCATGGAATACCATTTTATAAATGAAAATGGGTTTACTTCTTATGCAGCATTAGATGTAATCATAACAGGGAGATCTGTAAAACAATTAAGTGAAACGGATTCAGATATTTCAGGTGCATTGCCTGGATCTGGGTTTACCCCAACACAGCCTAACCAATCATTTTCATTCGAAAATCGTGGTTTTTTTGGTATTGGTGCTATGGGTGCGGTTGGAGCTGACTTTCATTTTACTTCCAGATTTTACATGGGGGCAGAAATTGGATTCTACTTCGTGACTGGTAAAAGTTCGGATGTAGAAATCGATGGAACACTTTATCAAGAAGGAATCAAATTTTTCGAGTCTGGTGTCAAAACCAGCAATTCTTTCAGAATAGGATTCAAACTACTATAACTAACGTCTAGAATAATGAAAAAATTATATTATAATATTTTATATCTAAGGGCATTTATGCTGGCCTTAATGGCCGGAATTTTTGCTTTTAGTGCGAATGCACAGGATTTCAACGTTGTACAAACGTTTAACTCCTCCTACTTGGGTGAAAGGGATACCGTTTTGATCGATACCTCAGCCACCTTCTTCTCCACAGGCACAAGATATTACCTCTATAGGGATAATGACATCAGCGGAAGCTACACAGATGGAGATGATATACTTGACACAAGTACCTCAAATGGAGACACAACGCTAACATATGTTTGGGATGAGTCAGGTTTAACTGGTGCTAACTATCGTGTGGCAGCAATTACTGGTTTTGGCTCTAATCAATCAACAGACATTACAGATGTTACCATTACAGGGGTACCTTCTAATGATGCAGTAACACGAACCAATGGAGCTACATACGGAAGTATTACTTTTCCATTTGCAACGAATGACTATTACTCTTTCGATAATGTAGGGTTCAGGGGATTACGAACCGGTGTTATTCCGGAGTTGGATGTAGATAACTCTGTTACAGCAAGTATAAATTTTGATTTTTATCTAACAGATATTCCGGAAAATTCTGATGATTCTGTGGTTTTAGAATACTCGCTAGACGGATCAACTTGGATTACATTAATCGATTCATTAAATAATGGTTATGATGATCTCGGAGAAACTTCTAATAGAATAATTAATGTTTCATACGAATTACCTAATCAAGCCAAGGATCCAAATACACGCTTCAGATTTGTACAAGGACCTACTTCCTCTACAACTCAGCGCAGTGATTATACCCAAGGAGAGGCAGCATGGTATATAAATCCGGACAACTTCCAGGTTGTCGTTGGAAATCAAGCAGTTTCTGTTGATAAGTTTGCTGTGAACTATTCAATAAATAGACCTTTTACTGGAATTGTACTAACCGATACTACTGGAAATCAAAACTACTATGGTGGTGGTGGATTTGAGATTGATGCAACCTTCACAGGGTTCGAAGATCAAGTATCAAACTTTAGCTATGTAGCTATTTTTAGAAATACAACAACTGGACAATCCTTTTCTGTTGTTAATACTGATATGACATTTGGTGAAACAGAAAACAATCCAAGTGAATTTGTATATGATTTCGAAATAGATGGTGTTATCCCAACTAACATAGATTATTCTGATAATACTTCCTATGATGATTGGGATGTTTCAGTTGAAGCGTTTACTGGAGCTACTGCAACTGTTGGAAATTCTGAAAATTTATTGTCTTCAGGTACTGTAGTTGGAGGAACAAACGCAACTAATTTTAATGCCGACGAAGATCGTTTCTATTTAACTGATGAATCAGATATTCAAACAGTTTCAGGTGCTTCTATTACACTTGATTTGAATAAAAATTTAAGTCAGCTCTACCCGAGCGGTACCGAAGTAGTATTAGAATATACTACGAATGGTACAGATTTTACCCAATTAGTTGCTGAAGGAAGAACTGAAGCTGCAATTAGCTTAAATGACACGATAGATGGTGGGTTTGATCCATTCACGTATGACCTTTCTTCTGAAACCGGATTAATTTCAACTACTACACAGTTCAGAGTACGTCAACTTAGCAATAGTGGCTTGAATCTGGATACTTGGGGCATAGGCCAATTCAGTTTATCAACCGAAGGATCACTTCTTGAGAATAACAGTACCATATCCTATGGATCAGTTTCAGGAATTACAATTAACCCTCCTGTTATAGTTCTAGATCCTGTCGATGTGCCAGATGATTTCATTTATCCGGGCGATGAAGTAGATCTTACCTATAATATTACTCAGGGTGAGTTTCCTTCCGGGACAGAATTCGAGGCAATCTTGGAAGGTGGTGTGTTTGATTATATGGTTGGTACGTCTGCACTTATTACCCCTGGAGACGATCAGGATCATACTATCACAGTAACAATTCCTCCTATTATTGGTGGAGATTATTCATTGAAATTGACAACTAACCCTGAATCAAATTCCATTACAATACCTGTATTTAATACAGAGGTAGAAATCACTGAAGTGTCTTCTGACAATGGAGTTTTTGATGGAGCTACTGATATCTTCTACCCTGGTGATAACATTACAGCTACTTATGAAATCACAGGTTCTGTTGGTACAGGTGCTGAGCTTTTCTTTGAAGTTTGGGATCAGGGTGACAATTCAACAACAGAAGACGATGAGTGGGTTGTATTGAGTTCTGCGACTGGTGCTGATATCGATGGTACCATCACGGGAACGCTACCTACTGGTATTAACTATGATGACCCTTCTAATGCAAAGATTAGACTGAGAATTGGAAATGGTCTGTTGGCAAACATGTCAAGTGTTGCTGCTGAAGATTTAGACGGAGAGCCTATTGATGGATCCTATTCAATTGTTAATACTCCTGAAAATGGAAATAACACAAATGATGATGGATATATTTTTGATGTATTTGATGAAGAATCAATAGAAGGAAACAATCCAACAGACATCAATAATCTAATTGGTTCTGGTGAAAGATCGGCTACCACTATCGCATTTGAAATGCCATTTGGTGGAAATGCTACCATTACTTTAAGTAATGTCTCTCATGATTTTGATCAGGACGTTCAGTTGTTGGCTTCCAATGATGAAGGTGCAAACTTCACTGAGCTAGATGTGCAAATGAACGAGGGAGCAGGGGTTACAGTATCCACTGATGCTATTCCGGAAGCGCTTTGGGGTGATGCAGTAATCTTCAAAGTTGTTTACAACGAAGATGGTGCTGCGGCTGAATTCGAAAATGAATTAGAGATTACTTCTATTGAAGTTTTGATAAATGAGGCTGTTTCTGCCAATTCAGATGAATTTGATATTAGCGGTCAACTGAGACGTTATACAATCTCTCTTGAGGTGTTGAGTGAAACCAGTTTTGTAGTAGGTGAGGAAGTAACCGTAGAGTACACCACTGAAGGTTCATTCCCTGCTAACACAGGATTTGCACTTCTTTTTGAAGGTAATCTGGATGGTGATGGTGATCCGGGAACTACAGGTGATGCTAATTCTGGTGAGGACTTCTTTACTGTTTTAGCTACCAGTACTGATGAGGGTTCAGGATCATTCACATTTAATGTTCCAGATATGGCCTTCGAGTTTGATGGCACAGATGCGACATTCACGCTATATTCTAAAATGTCGGTAGTCGCATATGATGCGACTGGTGGAGCGGATTTTCTTCCAAACGAAAAAGTCAATATAGATGAAGATGACCAGTTTTTAGTTATTACTGGCACAGATGAGGAAGATGGAAACTATACATTTGATCTAGCAGGAAATAGAAGATTATTGACAGAAGCATTTGACTTAACAGGTACTCAATCAGTAATTTTGAATTTTACTTATAGTTCAACTATTGATGAAGATGATCAATTATCAACTATTCCTCAGCTTCAGTATTCAATCGATGATGGTGCTACTTTCGTAAACATTGAAGTCGAAGAAAGTGGATTAGAAGGAGGCTACCTCGTAGGTTCGAATACATATGCAGTTGAATTGCCATCTGCTGCAGTTACTTCTGCAACACATTTCAGATGGGTTCAAACATTGAACTTAGGAGCTGGAACGGATACATGGACAATCAATGGAATTTCGGTTGAACTAGTAAACGGAAACGAAATTGAGTCAGATTACAAAATTGTAAACGATGATCAAGCGATTTCTGTAAGTCATCCAAATATTTCAGGTGGTCAGTATTCGTTCGGGCCAGTTGATCCAAGTGCTGCTGTATTCAATGGAGAAGATGTTCAGTTATCATTTGCCCCGGTATTTGAAACAAGTGATGAGTTCCCTGCGAGCGCAACGTTTACCTACTATCTGAAAGATGATATGGGTGATTTTGTGGTTGATCCATCGTCAGGTGATGCCATTGTTCTTGGAACAGCTACTTCTACGGGTGACTTTACTGCAACCATTCCATTCTTTGTCGAAAATGGAACTTATACTGTTTCACTTGTTTCGGAGAAAGATGGAGCTGAAGAGCCTTATTATTACTTCGGCAGTGAGACAACTGCAGAGGATCTTGGAACAATTGAAGTTTTCCTAAGAGTTCTTAGGACAACATTGACTTTCGATGAAAACGATGTGCTCTATGCTGGTAGTCAGGCAACATTTGCCATCGATTTAGAAAATGCTGCTTCGGATAACACTGCAGACCTGTTTGCAACACTTGTTGTTGAAAACTACAGTGCTGATGGAGATTTAGTCCTTGCTAATCAGCAAGGCATTGCAGACATGACAGTTGACCTTCCTCCTTATTTGAGAGGCCAGTCGTTTACCTTCAAAGTAGAGTTGACAGAAAATGCTGCACTTGGCGAGCCAGGTGACATTGTTGGAAGTGAAGAGTTGTTAAACCTAGAAGATGAAGATGGAAACTTTATCAGTAATGGTTTAAACCCTCAGATAATTACAACACCTGTTTATACAGAATCTGAACTGGGGTATAATTCTAATGAGGCTGTATTCTTTACCTTAAACTATGATGCAAAAGACGGAGTAATTAGACTTCAGCAGAATGTAAATGGTGGAGGCTGGTCCAATATTACCAGTTTTGGAGGAAGTAGTTCATTTTCTACAGGTTATTTTGTTTCCGGAGATTTACAAGATTTGTCAGGAAATGATAACATTCAAATCAGATGGATTGTTGATGCAGCTACTCAGAGTGGTGCTTTTGTAGAAGTCTCAAATGTTTACTTTAGAGATGTCACTGTTGCTGATTCTGAATTAGACATTGAAGGTGAAATGAAGTTTGAAAATGATTTTGGCAGAGGCATAATTACTTCTCGCATGTTTGAAGCGGGTGAATTGTCATCTTCAGCCAGATTAGAATTCAATTTGACATTTGGAAAGCTTGCTGAGGAAATTACTTCTAATCAGTTTTTAGTGTTTGAGTTCTCTATTGATGGTGGAACTAATTACACTGAAATAGAATCTTATCCGGATGTCGATGAGGATGAGAATACTTTAGACGATGAACTTTTCATCTACACATTGTCTGATATTATGGATGTAGATAATGATAATGTCATCTTCAGATTCAGACAGGAAGAAAGAAATGCAATTGATGTGTTTGTTGATAATTTCTCATTCTTACCAACAGAGGTTCTACCATTTGATTATCAATCCGATTCAAGAATGGTCGCTAATCAAGCATTATTAGTTACTTCTATTAGTGCTGAGGAATCTTGCCTGGTTGATGAGATTGTCCTAGGATATGAAGTAAGAGGTTCATTTGGAGCAGACAATATTGTAACTGTTTCTTATGATCAGATCAATGGATCGTCTGATGGCACATTAACTCAAGAATTTGATGGTATTGTTTCTGGAACAGGGACACTTGATGGATTTACACTACCAAGTACTGTTTTTGGAACAAATGACAATAACAAGAACTTCAGGTTTAGGTTGAATTATGATGATGACACTTTCATGGATATCGGTGAGGATTACGATAATTCCGGCCAGCCGTTGAGTGAAAACAGCGTTGAGGTAGTAGCTAAAATCAACCTTAATGCGGAAATATCTGTTTCTTCAGGTGACAAGGCATGTGAAGGTGAGAGCTTAATTGTGAATGTAGACAATGTTCAGAATTACTTCACCTATGAGATTATTGATACATCAGATGACAGTGTGCTTGGGACATTGACTTACGATCCTGAAGTAGGAGATACTGAAGTTGACTTAGGTCCAATTACATCAGATGTAGTTCTTGGCTTACAAATCACTTCGAATACTTCTTCTGGTTCAGCATGTAGAACACTTACTTCTACTTTTGAACTCGAAGTTGAATTGGTTGAGAATGGACTTTCATTCCTTTATAATGATAATCTGGATCTATACGAGTTAGTTTCAACTGGACAAACAGTTGATTTATGCGAAGATTCATCAATTGATTTGGAAGTGGCTAGAGATGCTGAGGAAGCTGACGCTGGTGGATTTACTGCAACATTGGTAGAATGGTTCCGTGATGATATCAACACGCCGATTGCTACCGGTAACTCAATCGATGAGGACGATATCAATAATAAATCGGGCGATTATTTCGCAAGAATTACCGATGGTGAATGTCAATATCTGACAGAAGCAATATCAGTTACAATTATTGCGTCTCCTGATAAGCCTTTGATTACTATTGACCCAACAGGAGGTAGCTTATCTGATTGTGAAGGGGCAGACCCTGTTATCATGGAAGCACCGACTGGGTTCGCTTTCTATCAATGGAACACACCTGGTGGTACATTGACCACACGTGTGATTGAAGCTGAGGATCAGGGAAGTTATTCCGTTAGTGTCTCTAATCAACCATTTAGTGGTACTAATTCAGGTTGTGCTAGCAGTACTTCAGATCCAATGTATGTTGAAAGACATAACCTGTCTGATTTCTTGATTGGCACAACGGGTAATCTACAATCAGATGCTTCAATAATTGTAGAAGGAGAAGTATTTGATGGATGTAGCGATAGTTTCATTGTATACTTCTATGATGGATTTAACGATACGCAGACGGCAAATGGTGGAACTATTGAGATCATAAAAGATGGAGTAAGTGAAGGTTTTACTACTGCAAATAATTATGATCTTGGTTCACTAGGTTCTGGTGTTTATAGCTTTAATTGGATCAATGACGATTTGCCAATAGGAACTTCATGTGTCGAGGCTTCAGTGTCATTTACGCTTAATCTGGTGGATGTACCTGATCCGGTAGTTATCACGACATCTGACGACTTATCTTTCTGTGAGGGAGAAGGTTCGGTAACGATAACCGCACCAGCTGGATTTGCTCAATATAGATGGTTCAGAAACGGATCTGAGATTAGTTCAAATAGTGATGGGTTTGATTCAACCAATGATGAAATCACTGTTGCTGATGAGGGAGATTATACTGTTCAGGTATCCAATCTTGTAGATACAGAAGATTGTTTCAGTGATGAGTCAAATACAATAACAGTTAATATAAGACAGGGTCTTACGACTGATGCGACAAGTGCCCTTCAACAAGAAGGAGTAACTTGTGGCGCTGGAACCATTACTTTCAGAGTGTTTGGAAGTTGGACAGATGATCAAAACATGTATCAGCTGATTAATGAGGATACTGGGCTACCTAGTGGGGTCGCAGTTCGTGGAACACAAGGCTCCACAAATGATATCTTCCTTACTTCTGACCCAGTTGAGGAGAGTACTCGTTTCAACTTAATGGTAATGTACGCTGATGGGGAAGGATGTCCTTTCACATCTTCAGATTCTGAGTTTGGTGCCGTGAATAATGTTAACCTAGTTCTTGAAGGAAACACTATTGAAGCCGAAATATCTGGTAATTACAATACAATTGAATGGTTTAGAAATGGTGTGCGCTTGCAAAACAGAAGTGGGGCATCATCCATTGTTGTTACAGATGCAGCTGATTATACCGTAGAAGTTGAATATGATGCTGGATGTACAATTAGTTCAAACTCAGTAGCCATAGAAGGTGCACGAATTCAAACGTTCTTTGGATCACTGGAGGCTTCTACTTATCCGAACCCAAGTTCTGATTTCATTAATGTGGATATGAAAGGAGGAGATCTTGGTTCATACAACGTAAGTGTTGCCAGTCTTTCTGGGCAGGTAGTGCTTTCCGAAGAGTTTGAAAAAACGGAAGAAGATGATGCAATGACGGTAGATATTCGATCGCTTGAAAAAGGAATTTACACCTTGATTATAAGTAAAGGAAACACCGTTCAAACCTTTAGAATTGTTAAAAAATAATAGAGTAAAGCAGTAGGGGACTTAATCCCTACTGCTTCCCTTAAAACATCAATAAAATGAAAAGATTATATAATATTTTAATGTTAGCGGGAGTAGTGCTACTATCATACTCTTGCGCTGAGACTTCTGCTCCTACGCCAACTCAGATGGCGCCAGGAGAGTGGGAAGTTGTTGAAGTCTTTGTAAATGGTCAGACGCAGGCCGGTGTTGACTTGTTCACACGGTTTATTCTGGAAAGAGATGGCTCATTTGTATTGGAAGATGAAAATGGAATTTTCTTTGCAGGTAACTGGACAGCATCCACTAGCCAACTTACGCTAAGTGCTGCTGATGGTACTGTTTTTGATTTCACCATTATTTATCAATCCTATAGTAAGATGCAATTGCTACAAACTATATCTAACTCATCCACTGGTGATTTAGAAATTAGATATTTATTAAACAATCGATTTGATAATGATGATTATTAATAGCAACTAGCAGTATTTTAAAAAGCGAATCTGAAAGATTCGCTTTTTTTTATCGTTATCCTAAAGCTTTTCACATCGCTCTGTCAGGCTATCATGCATGAGTTGGTTGAGTTGCTTTCTTATAGTTGAGCCAGACTTGTTTTCTATTGCCCTTCCATCAATTTCTTTCACCGGGGTTAGCTCACCCATGGTACCGGTAGCAAATACCTCGTCCGCATCATAAAACTCTACTAAACTCAGGTTTCGTTCCTGCACCGGAATGCTGTTGGCGGCTGCTAACTCAAGTACAAATCCACGGGTAATTCCATGCAGGCAGGCATTGGCAAATGGTGTGTATAGCCGTCCATCTTTTACCATAAACAAGTTGGTATCATTGAGTTCAGCCACGAAACCTCGCTCGTCCAGCATGATTCCTGCATCCACACCCGCGAAGTTGGCCTGAATCTTTGCCAGGATATTATTGAGCAGATTGTTATGATGAATTTTACTATCAAGAAATTGTGGTCCGTTTCTACGCTGGGTCGAGGTAATCACCCGAATGCCGGAATCATTGTCATAGACTAAAGGTTTCCATTCTGCCAGTACAATCAGACAACTCCCTTTTTGATTTAGACGTGGATCCATTCCGGAAGTGATCTTCTCTCCGCGGCTTAGTGTCAAACGCATCAAGGTGTCCTCTGTCATTTGGTTGGCTTCCAATGTTTGTTTGATCGCATCTTTTATAAATGCTCGGGTGGGTACATGCTCAAATGCCAGTGCTTTTGCTGAGGCAAACAGTCGGTCGAGGTGCTTGTCTAAATGCAAAACTCCCTCTTTATACAATCTTAGACCTTCCCAAACAGCATCACCTCCCTGTACAGTACTATCGAAGACTGAGACTTTAGCGTCTTTTCGATGATAAAGTTTATCACCTACCCAAACCTGTATGTTTTCATTTTTCGGATTGTATTTCTGTAGCATATGTAAAATGTAAATTTAGTATCCCCTGCTTTCAGCTGTCCCCCTTGAAAGGGGGACTATAGGGGGTTGGTTAATTTTCTCAACTTTTCATAAAACGGCAAAGATTCCTCATACAAACCTTCACAATGTGTTGGTAATGGCCGCTCACTGGTTTTTTGTTTTGCGAAACCCGTAGAATTATGCACGTTTTTGTACCAGTACTTTGCCCATACTCCATCCTCCGGAATAGCCCCGTTTTTCCATGACAGCATTTGTTTTTCGAAACTAATGCCAAGTTGTCCGCAAAGTGAAGAAAGGCCATCAGAGGGATCTTTTAAGATATCATTAGAGTCTATTACAACAGGGGGATTAGTGCCATTTTCTATTAAATAATCTAACAATTCAACTTCATGTTTAAGTCCAATATCCTGGATGGTTGGATTGGGAATCACTTGAGCAAAGGATGCAATCAATTGTTTCGGATCCCGAATCAAAAAAACATTGCGCATATTGTTTAGGTAACTCCATTCCAGGCCCTCATGATGGTGCGCCATGTTTTTAAGAAAAACGATTTCATGCGCTTTTTCGAGTGCATGAATTTCTTTCAGCACTTCAGCGGCATCTGCCGACATGCTGGCAATGGTTTCTTCACGTCCCGGATGATCTAATCCGGTATGGATGAGGTAATGTGCATAAAACGGCTCGTCCACCACTTTGATTTTGGAATGCTGGGCAAATGAATACATCAGCGCTGTGGAAATATTCCTTGGACCGGAAATCAGATTGATGATCATAAATTAAATTCCTTTTCCGATGACCAATTTATACCTGTTTATGTCTTCGATTACAAACTCTCGCATTTTGTAGTCTGTATCGTTAATTGGCTCTACTATTTTGACACCTGCTTTCAAGTATTCTTTGTAAACCGAGTCAGGGTCACGTACGAATATGTATAGCCGTGGGTACGATGTATCTAGTGCTTCATCAGATTTCACAAGATGAATACCAACCGCATCATCCCTGTTTAGTACGGCATAGGAGGGAGGGTCTTCCCAAAGAAAAGAAATATCGAAACCAAGTTTATCGCGATAATAGTTGGCAGTTAGTGCAATATCATTAACAGGCAGTATGATTGAGGAGTGTGAAAAGAGTTTCATAAACTAAAGATCATAAAAAAGCCCTACTCAACACCATGAATAGGGCTTAAAAAATATGTCTTTAAATTCTTAGTTCATCTGTGCAGTAAGCTTGTCGCTCAATACATTTTTCGGCACAGCTCCGATTTGCTTATCTACGATCTCTCCGTTTTTGAAAACAAGAAGGGTAGGGATGGAACGAATACCGAACTTAGCAGAAACCTCCGGATTTGCGTCAACATCTACTTTACCAACTACTGCTTTTCCTTCAAAATCGCCTGCTAACTCCTCCACTACAGGACCGATCATTTTACATGGACCGCACCACTCTGCCCAGAAATCAACCAACACAGGCTGATCTGAATTGATAATTTCTTCAAAGTTGCTATCCGTAATTTCTACTGCTTTTGCCATTGTATTATTATTGAATGTTTTTGATTGCTTGTGTTTCGAACACAAAAGTAATTTGAATAGTTTATTCTCTTTTGATAAAAGAGGTATTTGTTGTGTGATTGACAATTAGCTTGGCCCTTAACCGCTGAGATATCTGAGATTAATCGCGGAGAAACCAGAGAAAGTCCATCAATGCCTCCGTTTACTCTGCGTAAAACTCCGGGCTCTCTGTGGTTAAACTTCCATTACCCTTTTTGTAGAAGCACCCGATAATGCAACTCCTCAATTCCCTGAAGCTCTTTGATCAACTCATCTGTCGGATCAATGGTGAACTTTCTGCTCAGCATTTCCAGATTGATAGCCCTGTTTTCATACACCCCTACCAGAGACATTTTCAACAAGGACTTTCCGGGATGCTGCTCTGCAATACGTTCGATCTCCTCCACAATTACTGCATTGACGTCCTCAAGCCTCATTTTGAGCTCCAATCCCTTCGTCATCTTATCTCGAATTTCACTGAGGTGTTCAATGTTTTGAATTTTGAATTCAAGCTCTTCACTGTTCCAGCGGTTCTGAATATTTCCTGATAAGTACAGAAACCAGCCTTTCTCAAGCATAGGCTTAAACTTCAGGTAATCCTGTCCGAACAAATAGAAAGTGTAGTTATCATTAAAATCCTCCAAAGTGAACTGTCCGAACGGATTTCCTTTTTTGGAGGTACGATGTTGAACATCACTCACCACCCCACCGATTCGAATTTCCCTTCCCTGCATTTTCTCAGGTTCAGAAAGCTGATGGATGCCCGCATTGGTGAGGTGATCCATTTCAAACTTGAATTGATTGAGCGGATGGCCGGATATGTATAGCCCAACCATCTCTTTCTCGATATTCAACTTCTCAATATCACCGTAAGGTTCTATTCTTCCAACCTTTGGTTTGGCTATGTCTGTGCCGGATGCACCTCCGAATAAGGACGATTGATTACTCGCCTCTTCCTCCTGCATTCGGTTTGCATACCGGATGGATTTTTCAATCAAAGAGTTACCTTCTTCATCGGGCTCCACATATTGACGTCTGTGGAATTCTTCAAAGCAATCAAATCCACCAGCCTTAGCCAGACTTTCAAATGATTTTTTATTTACGGTTCTCAGGTTAACCCGCTTAGCAAAATCAAATATGTCTTTGAAAGGGCCTTTTGCATCGCGCTCTTCGATAATCGCCATCACCGCAGATTCACCGGTTCCTTTAATTGCACCCATCCCGAATCGAATTTCTCCTTCGGCATTTACCGCAAAGTCCTTATCAGACTCATTCACGTGTGGGCCCAGCACATTAATGCTTCTGTTTTTACATTCCTCCATGAAGAAGCTCACCTTGTCAATGCTATTCTGATTGTGTGTAAGGACAGAGGCCATGTATTCAGCAGGATAATTTGCTTTCAAGTAGCCGGTATGATAGGCCACCACCGAGTAGCAAGTACTGTGTGATTTGTTAAATGCATAAGCTGCAAAAGCTTCCCAGTCGGTCCAGACCTTTTCAAGTTTGTCTTCCGGGTGGCCTTTCTCTTTGGCTTGCTCGATAAACTTGGGCTTCATCTCGTCCAGCACATCCCGCTTTTTCTTACCCATTGCTTTACGCAATACATCCGCCTCACCTTTGGTAAATCCAGCAAGGGACTGGGAAAGAAGCATTACCTGCTCCTGGTAGACTGTAATGCCGTATGTTTCTGCCAGGTATTCCTCCATCTCCGGAATGTCATAGGAGATCGCTTCCTTTCCGTGTTTTCTGGCAATGAAGTTAGGAATGTATTCCATCGGGCCCGGACGATACAGGGCGTTCATGGCAATCAAATCTTCAAACTTATCTGGCTTTAGCGCTCGAAGATGTTTTTGCATACCCGGCGACTCAAACTGAAATGTACCGTTGGTTTCACCACGCTGATACAGTTCATAGGTCTTCTGGTCATCGAGTGGAATCTTATCGATATCGATTTTGATTCCATGCCGTTTCTCCACATTCTCCACGGCCGTTTTAATGATGGAAAGGGTTTTCAATCCCAGGAAGTCCATCTTCAGCATTCCTGCTGATTCAACCACACTGTTGTCGAATTGCGTAACCAACAGATCGGAATCTTTCGATTTGGCGAGCGGCACATAGTTGCTCATGTCTGCAGGAGTAATGATCACTCCACATGCATGAATGCCAGTGTTACGAAGAGAGCCTTCCAAAACTATCGCCTGATTCAATACCTGAGAGGGAAGGTCTTTGCCTTTTCTCAGATCTTCCAGCTCCTTTACTTCCTCAAAAACCTTTGTGAACTTGGTACCTGGTCTTTCGGGAACAAGCTTGGCAATAGCGTCTGTCTCAGGGAGTGAGAGTTCCATCACTCTACCAGCATCACGAATTGCTGATTTAGGAGCCATGGTACCATACGTAATGATTTGAGCCACCTGATCAAATCCGTATTTGTCTATTACATACTTGATAACCTTTTCACGGCCTTCATTGTCAAAGTCAATATCAATATCGGGAAGGGATACCCGATCCGGATTCAGGAAACGCTCAAAAAGGAGATCGTATGCAATCGGATCCACATTGGTGATTCCAATGCAGTAAGCGACCACCGAGCCGGCCGCAGACCCCCGACCCGGACCTACCGCAACGTTCATTTCCCGGGCTTTAGCAGTGAAATCCTGAACAATCAGGAAGTATCCGGGATATCCGGTATTGGCAATGGTCTCCAGTTCAAAATCAATTCGTTCACGGATTTCATCTGTGATTTCCTCGTACCTTTTTTCAGCACCCTGATAGGTCAGGTGACGCAGATAAGCATTTTCTCCTCGTTTGCCTCCATCTTTTCCGTCCTCTGGATCAATGAATTCTTCCGGGATGTCAAAAGCAGGGAGGAGTACCTCCCGTTCAAGGCTATAGGTCTCGACCTTGTCGACAAGCTCGGAAATGTTTTCGATGGCCTCAGGAATATCTCCAAAAGACTCCTTCATTTCCTGCTGTGTTTTGAAGTAGTAGTTATCGTTGGGGAGGCCGGGACGGAATCCACGCCCCCTTCCAATAGGGGTACTTTGCTTTTCGTTTTCCTTGATGCAAATCAGAACATCATGTGCTTTCGCATCTTCTTTGTCAAGGTAGAAATACTCATTTGCTGCTATGAGTTTTATGTCGTGTTTATTAGCAAAGCCAACAAGAATTTCATTTAACCTGTTCTCTTCTTCAAGTCCATGCCTGTTGATCTCCAGGTAGAAATCATCTCCAAATAAGTTTTTCCAGTAAAGCACCGCCTCTTCAGCCTGGGTTTCACCTACGTTTAGAACCAGATGTGGAATTTCTCCGCCCAGACTACCGCTAAGCGCTATAACATCTTCTTTGTACTTCTCTATAAGAGCTTTATCTATTCGGGGATACAATCCGTAGTTCCCTTCCTTGTAAGCGATGGAACTAAGCTTGATCAGGTTTTCATACCCCTTCTTTGATTTAGCAAGCAAGATTTGTTTGAATCTTTTGTCGGGGTTGTCCTTTGTGAACTGAAGTTTTAATCTTTCTTCAGCCACAAAAAATTCACAACCGATAATGGGTTTGATGCCGGCACCTTTAGCAGCCTTTACGAATTTAAAAGCACCAAACATGTTACCCAGGTCCGTCATTGCGACTGCAGGCATGTCGTATGCTTTGGCCTTAGCTATAATTGCTCCTACGTCAGGTGTGGCTTGAAGAACAGAGAACTGTGAGTGACCATGAAGATGACAAAACGCTCCTTTGATATCTTCCGCTTTTACCTCCTCTGTTCCAATTTTACCGGAAGACTTTTCACGCTTTGAAGCAAAGTTGGCATCATCCAGATCCGGACTTTCATAGGTGATATCACCCGGATTGGTATCATCGATGGTTGGGATAATGGAGCGTTTTAAGCACTCGAAGAATGCCTTAGCGGTGGCATCTACATCATAGGCAGCATCATGGGCGTCTGCAAATGGTTCACCAAATAATTTTTCATAAAGTTCAATCAGTCTTGGAGACTTGAGGCGTCCACCTGGACCACCTTGGAGCTGGCAGAATTCTTTTGTGTCTTCTGCCGTATCTATGTTTTTCGCATCAGCGAGGAGGTTCTCTTTTTCAGTCCGCAGGTATTCCGCACCAATGATCTTATTGTCAAACTCGATGTTATGACCGACCAGCACCTCAGCTTTTTTGACATCTGTTGAAAACTTATCAAGTACCTCTGCTAAATCTTCACCAACTTCCAATGCTCGTTTGGTAGAAATACCGTGAATTTTTTCGGCGTTAAAAGGGATAGTGAAACCTTCCGGCTTAATGATATGATTGCCAGTAGACAGCAGCTTACCTGAATGATCATGCAATTGCCAGGCAATCTGAACCAATCTGGGCCAATTGTCCAACTCTTCAACAGGAGCTGTTTTGTTATGTGGAAGTCCGGTTGTTTCCGTATCAAAAATGAGGTACATAGGGGTGGTTTAAATTGCTATTCAAAATAACACAAACACAGCCTATGAAAATAAAAAAAGCCCCGAAGAATCAGAGCTGTGGATAACTTGTGGATATATTCAGCCAATCCAGTCATTCCCGAAGGGAATCTATCTCTTGGACGACTACCTTGAAGTAATTTCCGGATCAGGAGGCCAGTCCATGATACTTTTATTAAGAAAATGCCATTTTGGATTTTCAGTTTCAATAAGTTTTATTTTTTGTGCTCTACTCATCGCTTTAATTTCTTTTTCTCGCTCAATAGCTTTAGATGGTGTAGGAAGACGTTCGTAATGAATAAGAAAGTAACAATAATACTTGCCAGCAAAAGTCTTTTGATTCCCTCTGTTCAGGAAATGCTCCACTAAACGTTGTTCGAGCGAGTTTGTCATGCCGGTATACAATACACTCTTTCGTGGGTTGGTGGTTATGTAGACAAAGAAGTTTCCCATAGCAATTTATAGACTCCCTTCGGGAGTGACTTTGAATTTATAATGCTAACAAAAAATTGATGTGATGCCAGCCTTTTTTATGTTTTAAGAAACTAAAGATTCATTCGAATCTTACTCATCCTTCAGCGATTGAGCCGGATTAATCCGTGCAGCTTTCCAGGATTGAAAGCTGATTGTAATCCATGCAATGGTTATAGCTGCAATCCCGGATACAATATATGTTGAAGGTTTGAGCTCTGTTCTGTATGCAAAATCATCCAGCCAGTAGTTCATAGCAATTGAAGCAACCGGAATTGCGATGATGAATGATATCGCCACCAGCTTAATGAAGTTTCTCGACAAGAGATTTACAATACTTGTGACTGAGGCACCTAGCGTTTTTCGAATGCCAATCTCTTTTCTTTTTTGCTCTGCTGTAAATGCGGCAAGCCCAAATAAACCAAGACACGCAATAAGTATCGTCAGAACAGCAAACACGGTAAATATTTGCCCTACCTTTTGTTCTGCATTATATGTGAGATCAAATCGTTGATCCATGAACTGGTATCCGAAAGGCTGCCCGGGAACGAACTTATCCCAGGTTGATTCCAGATCTGCTATGGTCTCATCTACATTTTCCATGTGAATTTTGAAGAGAGCGTATCCGGCGTTTTGTCCCAGATGAAGCACCAGTGGTTCAATATTGCTTCTCAGTGATTGATAATGGAAGTCTTTCACAACGCCAATGATCCGATAGCCAACAACATCCGGGCTATCATCGGGTCCATCGTGAGTATAAAGCTTTGATTCGAGCGGATTTTCATAGCCAAATTTCTGAACTGCTGTTTCATTAATGATCACCGCCATTGAATCGCTCGTATATTCTTTGGAAAAGAATCGTCCCTCTTTCATGGAAATACCCATGGTGCTCATGTAATCATGATCTACGGTAGCGGTACCAATAACCAGACTTTCATCTGAAGCTGCAGTAGCGTTTTTAAAGTAGAGATTTGAGTTGTTGTAATTTCCGGCAGGGATGAAGCTTGTAAGTGAGCTGCTGATCACACTGGAGTTTCTGGATGCTTCATTTTTGAATGCTTCGGCCTGATCACGTAAAATCCAGGCATCATTGACCATCAGTACCTGATCTTTTTCGTAACCCAATTTTTTATTTTGAATGAAGGAAAGCTGATCAAAAACGATTGCTGTTCCGATAATCATAATGATGGATATGGAAAATTGAAAGACCACCAGCGTGCTCCGTATGGGGCCACTCTTTAGTCCCTGACGAATGGTTCCTTTCAACACTTCCACCGGTTTGAACATGGTCATGTAAAATGCAGGATAGCTTCCGGCCAATAGCCCAACAAGTACCATTATTCCCATCATAAACAGAATGTATCCCTCATCCAGGAGGCTGTAAAATGAAAGTTCTTTGCCAGCCAGCGCATTGAATCCGGGAATGGCTAATAGAGAGATGACATATGCGAACAGAAAAGCAATAAAGCAGATCACCATGGCTTCCGAAATGAACTGGTTAATAAGCTGCTTTTTAAACGCTCCCATAGCTTTTCTTACACCAACTTCCTTTGCACGGTTGGCAGACCTGGCGGTCGCCAGATTCATAAAGTTGATACAGGCCAAAATGAGAATGAAAAGCGCTACAGCTGAAAATATATAGATGTATTTTATATCTCCGTTGGATCCCAACTCATCTGTCTTATTTGAATGAAGATGTATATCAGTCAAAGGAAATAAGGGGAACGCAAGGGAATTGCCGCTGTTCCTGAACTCCTCCAGATTCATATTCAAAAACTGCTCAATGAGCGGACCGCAGTACGTTTCGATCATTTCAGGAAATTTGGCTTCCAGTTCCTCTTTGGTAGACCCTTCCTTTAGTTTAATGTAGGTGTTGAAATTCGTACTAAGCCAGTTTTGATTGTTTGCCCATCCAAAAGAGGTCATGGATAACAACATATTGTGGCGAAAGTGAGTGTTTGCTGGTAGATCATTGTACACAGCCACCACTTCATAGTCAGTCTGGTTATCCAATATAACTACCTCTCCAACCGGGTTGATGTCACCAAAGATTTTCTTTGATGTACTCAAATCCAACGCGAGCGTGTTTGGTCTTTCCAACGTATTTTTCGGGTTACCATACACCAGTGGAATTCCGAAAAAAGAAAAGAAATTAGAGTCTGCCATGAGCACATGCTCCTCTTTGAAGGTCTCGGTTTGTCCTTTTCTTTTGATGAACCAATTCCCTGATTCGCGCACCTTCATGGCGTCTATTACCTCCGGATAGTCATTTTTGAGTGCTTGCCCTGTGGGAGCACCAACAGTTGCGGATATATGATCAGAACCATTTAGCGTTGCTGCAAAATCAACCCGATAGATCTGATCAGCATCTGATAAATGCGTGTCATAACTCATCTCATCTTTGATAAACAAAGAAATGAGCATGAAACAGGCTAACCCGATGGCTAATCCGAAAATGTTGAGGAAAGAATAGAACTTGTGTTTTAGCAGATTACGGAGCGCAACGTTGAGATAGTTTTTAAGCATGATAGTAGGAGTTAGTTATAGTAATGATGCTTATTTTATCTGATGGTTGCCTGATGTAAAAAAGCCCATCCACCGATTGGCGGACAGGGCTTCCATAGTAGAGTAGGTGAAATTATTCATCTTTCAAGGATCTGGCAGGGTTGATCCGTGCCGCATTCCATGACTGGAAGCCCATGGTGACCCATGCAATCACCAGAGCTATAATTCCAGCCAATAAGAAAACCATAAGGTTAATATTTGTTCTGTTTTCGAAATCCTGAAGCCACTCACTCATAAAGTAGTAGGAGATGGGTGCAGCAATTAAAAAAGCAATACCAACCAGCTTCAAAAACTCTTTAGATAGCAATGTGATAATGCTTGCTATTGAGGCTCCCAATACTTTCCTGACACCAATTTCTTTTCTACGCTGCTCTGCTGTGAAAGCGGCTAGTCCGTAAAGACCAAGACATGCAATGAAAATGGCCAGGAAGGCAAAAACTCCAAATATTTTCCCTAGCTTCTGCTCATTCTCATACATCTCATTAAATCGTTCATCAAGGAAGCTATACGCGAATGGCTGGCTAGGTGCAAACTCATTCCATTTATCTTCTAAAAATCCAATAGTAGCAGGAATATTCTCACTTGTGATCTTGAAGGAAACAAATCCTCTGCTTCTTCCAAGTTTGAAAATTAGTGGCTCGATTTGATCTCTTAGTGAGGTGAAATGGAAGTCTTTCACAATACCTATCACTTTATATGAGACAGTATAAATGCTATCCTGAAAGCCATCGAAAGTGGATATTGTTTTTCCAATGGTTTCCTCCAGTGTCCATCCTATTTTGTGCATAGCAGCTTCATTGAGCACTACTGCGAGGCTATCACTTGGGAAATCTTTCGAGAAGCTTCTTCCACTTTTCAATTCAATGCCAAGTGTTTCCATGTAGTCATGATCCACTCGGTATTCATGAAAGATATATGTCTCACTTTTAGTAGAGTTAGATCCCGGAAACCAGGCATTATTGTTATCTGCTGTATTCACGGGTAAGAAGCTGGACATTGTTCCGGACAATATGTTCGAATGTTGCAACGCTTCATTTTTATAAGAATCAGCCTTATCGTCCATTAACCAGGGGTCATGGATCATCAAAATGTGATCCTTACTATATCCTAACTTCTTATTCTGAATGTAGGAAAGCTGTTGATATACAATCGCCGTTCCAATGATCATAATGATACTCACGCAGAATTGAAGGACTACCAATGTACTTCTCAATCCGCCACCTCTGAGTCCAAGATTTAGCTTGCCTTTAAGGACTTCAACCGGACGAAATTTGGATAGGAAGAAAGCCGGGTAGCTTCCTGCGAGAAATCCCACCACGATCAAAACACCAAGCATGATCAAAAGGAAAGCGGGAGAGAGCAGGCTATTGAATACCATTGCTTTGTCAGCAAGTGTATTAAATTGATTAAGCAATAAAAAGGAGAGCCCGTATGCTATCAAAATTGAGATGAAAGTAATTAAGAAAGCCTCTGTGAGAAATTGCTTTCTTAACTGGCTCTTGTATGCACCCATCACTTTTCTTACGCCTACTTCTTTGGCCCGTCCTGCTGAGCGTGCAGTCGATAGATTCATAAAATTGATACATGCCAGTATCAGTATGAACATAGCGATTGCAGTAAATATCAGCACGTATTTCATATCACCATTCACGGTCAGTTCACCGAGCTTATCTGATTTAAGGTGAATGTCTAAAAGAGGGAAGAGGTAGAATCCGGCATCATTTCCTGCTTCATAGAATTCTTCAAGAGAAGCACCCATAAAGTTTTGAATCTCAGGACCTATGTACTTTTCAATCAATCCCGGAAATTTGACTTCCAGATCATTTGGATCATAGCCCTCTTGCAATTTCAAGTAAGTGTTGAAATTAAAGCTCATCCACATTTTAGATTTGGATTCTTCTCTGCTTTCCATGGAGAGCATCATTTCGAAGTTGAAATGAGAATTGGTAGGCATGTCTTCATAGACTCCTGTAACCTCCCAATCGTCATCATTATCCAAAACGACCATTTTTCCTACCGGATTCTCATCACCAAATACCTTGGAGGCTAATGATTCACTTATCACGAGTGTATTCGGGCGTTCGAGGCAGGTTTCCGGATTACCAGACGTCAAATTGAAATCCCAGAATTGGAAGAAGTTATGATCGGCATAAACTACAGCATCTTCATTGTAAGCATCTTCCGTATTTTTCTCCTTGATGATCCAGTTACCAGTACTTCTCAGCCTGGTAGCAGCTTCCACTTCGGGAAATTCAAGCGGCATAGTTGGGCCTGCTGGCGCGCTGGCAAGAGCAGTTATAAATTCGGATCCATTGATGTTTCCGGTAAAATCCATTCGATAGATGCGATCGGCATCTGAGTGGAAATTATCATAGCTAAGCTCGTCCACTACATAAAGCGAGATCATCAAAAAGCAGGTGAGCCCGATTGACAGACCTAAAATGTTTATTAGCGAGTAAAACTTATGCTTAAACAGGTTGCGCAGTGCAACATTTAGATAGTTCTTTATCATGATTTTGAGTTTTTGTCCTTTGAGTTAGTCCTTGTTCGTCCTGATCACGTTTAGTCCAGTGTGATCTTCTTTATTCGATCCCATGGCACGTAAACGCGATCTGCATTCGTTTTGATAAGAACACCTAAATTCTTGTCGCTTACATCCTGACCATCCTCTAGCGTCAGCTCATCATCACTAATCAAAGTGATTCGTGCTTCATCAGATCGAAGTGGTTCTATTGCTCTGATATTGCTAAAAGGGATAATGAACTTTGTGTCGTCCTTTTCGCCATTAAGAAGCTCAAACGTATATTCCTCATCGAGATCGTAGATTATCTCACCGGAATGACGATCACCATTGTCAACCAAAACAGTCCCACTGATCTTTTTTGGTGTAGAAAAAGAACTATAGGATGGTCCGCTGTTTGGTGCCTGAGTGAATGTGACCTTATCAAAATCTTCCCATTCGATATCCACTCTACCAAGTCCTTTCACAGTTACAATGATTCCCTTGTTATCATCGTCTACATCATTGGTGCCTCTCAGGTCCAGTTCCCTTCCTGATTTAAGGCGTACAATGCTGCTGCTGTAACCATCCCGCTCAATCGATTCGATCTTATCAAACGCGATTTCATAGTCATCACCGTCTTCTTCACCATCCAGGACATCAGTACCCACACGCTCATCATGATCCCACTGAATGAAACCTGTGAACTCTCCCAAATCACAGATTACTGTGCCATAAAGCGGTTCGCCGAATTTTTCATTTAGGGAAGAGGGGGTAGGAAGAAATTCAATTTCATCCAGATTGTTCCATGATAAACGGATGCTGCCTAGTTCACGATCAAGCACCGTAATTTTAGCTCCGATATCATTATAGCCGGAACCATCAACTTCTACATAATCACCGTTTTTCAGCTTTACTTCTACACGACTGCCAGATCGCATTCTTAATGCGGCAATGTTTCCGAATTCCGTTGAAAATTCATGCACAAAACGATTGTCATCATCGTCCCATGAAATGTTTATGAAACGGGAGATTAGATCACTATTATTATCGTATCGATCTTCTAATCGATCCAATTCCCGACTTGAGAGATAGTCCAGATTTTTGTTTTCCCGCTTGGATGCATTGAACATATCTGTCCAATACACTTCTTCTTTACCCCACCGCAGTGGTCCTTCATACACCTCCCCATCTTCGGTTGTAACTTTTCCATAGATGAATCCTTCATCCTGGGCAGAGGCTGTCACAAAAATCATGAGTGTGAAAGCCGCTATCATTGGCTTTAAATAATTAGTTAGTCCTGTCATAGTAGTTTGAGTTTAGGTTTTCTTTAGGCATTTGATGTCAACTAAAGACAAAAGGTTGCATCAAAGGTTTCTTTTATTTGCATTGATTGGTACTTGTTAATGCATAGTACATACGGAGACTTAAACAGAATGTTGTTTTTTGATAGGAATTCTATCTCGATTGCCCGTATTCCCTTGGGAGAATGATGATAGTCATTCGAGTCATGGGAATCTCTTGATTAAGGATGTTAGATTCCCAAGTCGCGCTCATTCTTCGCTTGCAAGGGAATAGGGACACTTCATTCTTCTACCGTACCCTGCCTGCGGTAGGCAGGGGATAGGGAGGGTATAATCAATTAACCGCTTTCACAAACAAATGGAAATATTCATTCAATGGACAGGATGAGGCAATTTTAGCAGCTTCAGTTTGACTCTCAGCTTCGATCAAAACGAATCCAGCTATGAGCTCCTTGGCTTCAACAAACGGCCCATCGGTGGTTACCGCATTTTTGCTTGGAATCAGTTCGCCACTTTCCAGCGAAAGACGTCTTGCAACAATATGTTTCTCAATAAGGGCCTCCGCCCACTTACCATATTCGGTGATGCAATGTTGTTCTTCTGATGCTGAGAGTCCCCGTTTGCTTTCTGCTGCTATTACGATTAGATATTCTGACATGTATTATTAACGAATGTGTATAGTTAAAATGGACTATTCAATTACCCCAATAATTACTGATTCACCCTCAGGATTGAAATTTCCATCTCGGTCATAAGCACCCCAAGGACTATTCATGATAAAATGAAGCTGACCCTCCAGCCAAACACCCTGAGTTGGTTCACCCAAAACTCCACCCTGAGCCAGGACTTCTTTACCAATGATTGCACGCTGATCAACGGAAAGTGTATACTTTACCACACGATTGGGGTTCGTTCCATTGTGTAGCGCAATGAGTGAATTATCCGTGAAATACAATCCGTCAATTCCTTTTATAAGTACATCTTCAGCTTCAATTTTTAGTTTTTCCAGATTTTTCGTTTTGATGTCGATCTTATAGATACCGTCAATGTAATCACTTAAATAAAGGTATTCTTCTGAATCATCAAACGTCAAGCCCTGTAGGTTAAAAACCTCACGTGAAAGATCTGCAAATTCTACCAGCTCACCTTTTTTATTGCTGATCCAATAGAGCTTATTGGCTGTGCCATCAGAGATGAAGATGTTGCCTGCTTTATCTGTTATCAGGTCGCCGAAATTATGGCCCCCAGGAAGAGCATATGTTTCTAATAGCTTCCCGTTTTTAATATCATATTTAAGAACACTAGCGAATCCCTCTTCACTTTGATTGTACTCCTGAAAATTGTTCATGGAAGAAGTGCAGGCCCAAAGTGTTTTTTCGTCAGATGAAACCTGTAAACCCATTATGCTCCAGGAGTTTTTAGCTGACCCTGCCCACAGTTTTGGTTCACGACCTTCCTTCACTTCCCAAATGGTTCCATCTCGTACTCCTCCGATGAAGAAGGTCTTTTGCTTTTTTGAATAAGCCATTGATTCAGGATGTGACTCCTGTAATAGAATGGAATAGGTTTGTTCAATTTCTATCGTTTCACTTAACGAATTTTGTTTCTTTTTGATGGTTTTAAAATTTTCTAAATCAAGAAGGGAAGCAAAGTCAGCGTCCTCTGAAAAGTCTTGGGTGGCATCCATCAAAATATACTTTTCCAACGTTTCAATAGCCTTAGCTAACTCTCCAGTTAGGGCATATCCTCCGGCAAGGTTATAAACTACGGCAGGGTAGTTGGGTCGCATGGTATCAATGGTAAACATCTTTTCTTTGAAGCCTTCATAGTTTTTTTCCTCATACGCCTTTAGTCCTTCCTGGTAGATTTCACTGAGACTTTGAGCCGAGCAGCTAAAAGTTGTGAGTGTAAATAGTAAATAAATTGTCTTTCGCATAGTCGTCTTGATTACAAACCCACAACAGTACATTAAAACGAAACCATTAACCGTCTGTAAAAATGCTGAAATATTCGGATGTGTGAAATCTGATAGCCGATTTTGATTAGCTATTTGGAATAATCACATTATCATTTGATATATTGAGGCCTTAAACATTTTTTCACCAATAACCTATATGAAAGATGAATCATGATATTTATTTAAGACTTAATGGAACAACATTAGAATGGTCTTCTACCGATGGAGGATCTTATACAGCAGTAGGACCTAATAGCCCTTCCACCACAGTTAATGGAACTGATACTGTCACTTTCCATGGAGGCTCTGGAATTAAGAAAATTCAGAAAATTGATGAAAAAGGTACAGGTAAAAAATTGATCAAATC
Organism: Ekhidna sp.; assembly: GCF_040220215.1. GTDB lineage: Bacteria > Bacteroidota > Bacteroidia > Cytophagales > Cyclobacteriaceae > Ekhidna. Next base: position 88,332 of record NZ_JAVJTR010000011.1, on the reverse strand, counting down.
AAAAAGTGGAGAGGATTCAAATACTGTAATTGTGACAATTATAGATACTACCAGCACATCTGATGTAGATGCTTATAGCATAAAGGTAATGCCTGATGGTGGAGGTCAACCGATCATAGCGGATCCAGATTTTAAAGGAGGAGGTAATCCTTAAATCAATGCGGGAGGCCGTTTTCATCATAACGCTATTATTGGCAGGATCCACCTTTTCACAATCGAATGAAAAGGTGGATAGTCTGCTCCATTTATTAGATTCTGAATCATTAAGTGACTCTCTAAAAGGTATCGTTTTGAGTAGACTGGCCTACTATGAAAGTAATCCAGTAGAACAGAAGAAGTATGCAGAAGAACTTCACACTTTTGCAAAAACAACTAATCAACCGATTTTCTTCTATAATGCACTTTATTATAAAGCAATTGCTGAGAAACATTTAGGAAACCTTTCTGAAGCTATCTCAACTTTTTATGAGGCTCTTGATTTTGCCGATGACCTTCAGACCCAAAGTGAAATCCATACAGCTATAGGAGATGTTTACAAGCAGAACAATGATTATAGAAATGCATTTAAACAATATGACAAAGCAATTGAAATATTTGGCGAAAAGGATAGCCTTTACTCTGGCGAAAAATGGGCACTTGCACTTGCCTATACTAATTCTGGTGATGGATACCTAATAACAAATAGGCAAGATACAGCCCTAAAATACTTTGAAAAAGCCATGGCAATTTGGGAATCTATTTCTAATGAAATGGCTATTGGATATACTCATGGAAATATCGGTTTGGCTTTGGCAGGTTTGGGAAAATATGAAAAAGCTGAGAATTCGATAGAAAAGGCTGTTACGATTCTTATCGATTATCAGGATTATTACGCCATCTCTATTTTTTACACCTACATGGCAGATATCTATTTTGAAAAAAAACAATATGATAGAGCTCTTAGGTATGCTCACGAAAGCCTTGATATGGCAAAGGAGTATAAGCTTAAACAACAAATTCGTGATGCTAATTTAAAGCTATATGAGCTTTATAAGAAGGTAGGTAACTCAAATGAAGCTCTTCGCTTTCATGAGAATTATTTAATTTATAAGGACAGTCTGACTGATATTGAAACTGTTCAGGAAATGGCTGATCTCCGCACCGAATTTGAAGTTGGTCAGAAACAAGCTGAGGTTGATCTCCTAACTGCTGAAAAGCGAACGCAACGCATCATCACCATTGCTATAGGGGCTTTTGCATTTATTCTCATTGTACTGGCAGCTATCATTTATAAATACTACCGCTCCAAGGCGAAAATCAATCGTATCCTGGGTGAGCAAAAAGCAGAACTGGAGCGGCTGAACAGTACAAAAGACAAATTCTTTTCCATTATTTCTCATGATTTAAGAAGTCCGGTTGCGGGCTTTAATGGGATCAGCCAGATGATCAAAATGATGGTGCAAACCAAGCAAACAGATCAGCTTCTGGAAATGACTGAACATATTGATTCTTCGGTAGATCAGCTTTCAAAGTTGCTGGACAACCTGCTAAACTGGGCCATGCAACAGCAGGGCCATGTGCCTAATGTGCCGGAGAAACTCAGTCTGAAAGAAATGTCTGAAGATCTGGTAAAAACCTTGTCTACCATGGCACAAGGAAAGTCGATTGAGTTGGATGCAGATGTTCCTGAAAATTTGGAATTATGGTGCGATAAGAACACCACGATGACCATCCTAAGAAACCTGGTCAGCAATGCGCTGAAGTTTACACCGGAAGGAGGGAAAGTAGGAATTCGTGCTGATGAAGATGGGGAAATGGCAAAAATCGAGATCTATGATACCGGTGTAGGGATGCCACAGGATAAACTCAAGAAGCTATTTCAATTACAGGATAAGAAGAGCACCTATGGAACCTCTGGAGAGAAAGGGCTGGGTCTTGGCCTTCAACTCGTTCACGAGTTCATGGAGATGAACAATGGCAAAATCGAAGTAACCAGTGAAGAAGGAAAGGGCACCACCTTTACATTGTGGTTGCCGTTGTTTGAGGCGGTGGGTGAGTCTGTAACTAAACAATAAGCATCATCGCGAACGCAGTGAAGCGATCTTAAGATTTTAAGAACCTAATCCAAGTCAAGGGAATCACTTGAGCGTGAATGCAGGTTCTTGAGATTCCCAAGTCTCACTCCTGCGTCGTTCGCAAGCCTGCCTGCGGTAGGCAGGGGGATAAGGATTGGGAATGTTTACCCACCCCAGCCCCTCCGAGGAGGGGATTTGTATTGATTAAAACTCAATCTCAAATTCTAACTGCTCACCACCACGATCAACAACTACTGTTGTTTTGTCCCCCTTCTCAAAAGTGGAGAGCGCACGCATGTAACTCATCATATCAGTGACTGTGCTATCACCGAGCTGCACAACTATATCACCTTTTTCAATTCCGGCTTTAATGGCCGGCTTATCTTCACTCACCCCATCAATGCGCATGCCTTCACCATCAAACATGTAATCAGGAACCACACCTAGAGTCACCGTGAACCTCGGGTTATCAGATTCGTCTTTGGTTTTCGTGAAAGCGATTTTCTCATCGTAATCCATCAACACGATCATCCGTTCTATAATCGAAGCGACTTTAAGGATGCCTTCTTCATTGATTTTCTCAGGATCGTCACCTGGCTTGTGGTAGTCCTCATGCTGACCAGTGAAGAAATGCAATACCGGAATATCCTGAAGATAGAAGGAAGTATGATCAGATGGACCGACACCCGATTCACTTTTGATGAGTTTCAAGCTATCCGCATTCACTTCATCCAATAGCCAATTCCAGATAGGAGAGGTGCCGGTTCCATTTACAGCCAGCCCTTTGGATTCATCCAATCGCCCCACCATATCCATATTGATCATGAAATTGACTTTAGTCAAGTCAACCGTTGGATTTTTTGTGTAGTAATTCGAACCCCAAAGCCCTTTTTCCTCACCGGAAAATCCGATGAAAAGGATATCTCGATTTAACTCCTGATCTGATAACACTCTCGCCAAATGAAGCATTGCGGCAATGCCACTAGCATTGTCATCTGCACCATTATGTACTGCTTTTTCACCTCTGTGAAGCGACGAAAAATCGCCCATTCCCAGGTGATCATAATGGGCGCCTATAACAACCAACTCATCACCCGGATTGTCGATCATTCCCACCACATTATATCCAGTGATCCCATCCTCACCAGTCTCTTCAGATGGTTGAGCATGCGGGTTATCCGCATCTTTCACAAAAAAGGACTGGTAAAAGCCATCCGTTCCTTTGGGCTGGACACCAGTTGCTTTGAGCTCAGCTGCAATGTAATCTGCCGCCATTTTCTCCCCTTCGGTTCCTACTTCCCGACCAGCAAGTGAGTCGCTTGCCAGAATGGAAATGTCTGTTTCAATAGCTGATATTGGATTGTATTGTTCGGTTTGTGAACAAGAACAAATAAGGAAAGTCAGTAGAAGAGGTGATAAATGCTTTTTCATAGGTTGAAATCTTAAGTTTATTCTTCCAACAAAAACGTCATTCTGAAGCTTCATTGGGTAGGTTTGTGTGTGTAAGCTGAAAGAATCTCCTTGATAGAAAAGGCTCCACGCCTTTTCCTGCACCTCTTCCCTTTTCTAGGAAAGGCTCTGAGTGACGTGTTAAGTTTTTGTTGATTCTATTTATGTCAATTCAATTTAGGAATTACTTTCGCATCTCGAAAATACCAATGAATGAAGAACTTTACGATTTTATTTCTATCGCTGGCCATCATTTCATGTCAGCAATCCTCCAATTCTGAACAAGAAACAACGATTACCGATTCTCTAAGATATGAGCAGGAGGTACATCTTAAAAATGTGCGTCAGCTAACCTGGGGTGGTAACAATGCAGAGGCGTATTGGAGTTTTGACGGAAAAAGTCTGGTATTCCAATCAGACTACTCAGAATGGGGTGTGGAATGCGATCAAATCTTCACTTTAGATGTCAATGATCCTCAAAAAGGTGAGCGACCGAGCATGGTGAGTACTGGCCTTGGGAGAACTACCTGCGCTTATTTCCTGCCCGGAGATTCATTAATTGTATATGGGTCTACCCATTTAGCAGATAGTCTTTGTCCAGCTACTCCTGAGCGAACCAGTGGTAAATATGTATGGCCAATCTATGAAGGATACGACATTTTCGTTGCGGATCTTGAAGGAAATATCGTGGATCAATTGACTTCAGAAGAAGGGTATGATGCAGAAGCTACCGTCTCACCTAATGGTGATCGAATTATATTTACTTCAACCCGTTCCGGTGACCTTGAGTTGTACACTATGAATCTGGATGGTTCGGATGTAGTGCAATTGACTGATGAGCTAGGCTATGATGGGGGAGCTTTCTTTTCACCGGATGGAAGCAAAATTGTATGGAGAGCTTCACGACCACAGACGGATGATGAAATAGCAGAATACAAAGGATTATTGGAACAGGGTTTAGTTCAGCCAACCAAAATGGAACTGTATGTAGCGAATGCTGACGGCACGGATAAGAAGAAGATTACCAGCTTAGGAAACGCTAATTGGGCACCTTTCTTCACCCCTGATGGAAAGAAGATTTTATTCTCTTCCAACCATTCTTCCAAGCGAGGATTCCCTTTCAATCTTTTCATGATCAATCTGGATGGAACCGAATTGGAGCAAGTCACTTTCGACGACACCTTCGATTCTTTCCCAATGTTCAGTCCAGATGGCAAGTATTTGGTTTGGGCTTCAAACAGATACAATGGCGGCAATAGAGATACGAATCTCTTTGTAGCTGAGTGGGTGGATTAAGGAATTATTTTTTAATATGTCATTTCGACGCTAGGAGAAATCTATCCCCATGAGCGTAAAGATTCCTCGTGACTCGGAATGACAAAAAAGCATAAAAAAAGTCCCGATCTTCTGTAGATCGGGACTTTATATAATCTCCTAATCTTACTCTTCCAGAGTAACCGTTCGCTCTACTGAATTGAATGGTCCGGGAACGAGGTTACCTTCAGCGTTTAACAGCTCAAGTTTGATTTCATTTCTACCCATTGGCAATCCTTCGATGTAGTAAGGTGCCCACTCGTCGATCATGAATTCATTTCCATTGATGGTGGCTCTCACTTTGTTTCCATCAACAGAAAGCTCCGTATTTAGCAGGTAGAAATCCAACATTACTTTCTTAGCATCTGCTCCGGTATAAGTTCCTTTTGGCCTGCTGTAGAATAGGTGCGGAGCTGTAAGATCCGCTTCACTTACTTCAACATCTCCTACGGTGAGGTTCTCAACATAATAGGCCTCATCACTTTTTACACTTTCATGATACGAACGTGAAAGAAATGCCAGTACCACATAGTTACCATCATCCAGGATGTCATTCACCCCCGGCATGTAATGAGCTGCATATGGGCCATTATTTACGATGTAGTGTATGTGTTGTCCTTTGCCTGAGTTCGCGATTCCACGGGTTTCATAATCAGAAGTAGGCACTCCTAATTCATAGTTTTGAACATCAAATGTGTAATTGACCACATTTCCACTATCCGTAGGTGTGGAAGTAGATGCCATTTTAAGCAGTCGGGCATCTGGATATTCCGGTGATGGAGGAGCCTTCGTTAAGGTAACGGCTGCTTTCGCTTCCATTACTCCCTCAGAGGCATCACTACTCTCTTCTGATTTTTTAGTGTTTGTGCATGAAAACCCGATGAGGGCAATCATAAAAAATGCTAATAATCCAAGCTTGTTCATTTTCATATTCAGGTTGTTTCAGTTTGTTTAAAGTTACTGTCTGTGGGCTACAACAAAAAAAACCGGGCTTTTGATCCGGTTTTTTTTGAGATTGTTAAATATGGCCTAATTATCCTTCAGGAAATTCCTAAGCACATAGTTCAGGATTCCTCCGTGCTTGTAATATTCTACATCTACACCGGAATCTAGTCTCACCATCGCTTTGAAGTCTACTTTGGAGCCGTCTTTCTTCGTTGCAGTCACATCCACCAGTTTTCCGGGTGTTAGGTTATCTGAGATGCCTGAGATGTCGTAAGTTTCTTCACCTGTCAGGCCTAACGTATCCTGCGTTTCACCTTCCTGAAACTGTAGAGGCAATACACCCATTCCTACAAGGTTGGAACGGTGAATACGTTCATAGCTTTCCGTTATCACCGCTTTCACGCCCAGAAGTGTTGTTCCTTTAGCTGCCCAATCTCTGGACGAACCGGAACCGTATTCTTTTCCACCAATCACAACCAAAGGAGTCCCTTCTTTCTGATATTTCATGGAAGCATCGAAAACTGTCATTTCTTCACCGGTTGGCTGATAGGTTGTCCAGCCTCCTTCTCTGGAAGCCAGCTTGTTCTTGATTCGTACGTTTGCGAATGTTCCACGCATCATTACTTCGTGGTTTCCTCTTCTGGAACCGTACGAGTTGAAGTCTTTCTTGTCAACATTGTGATCAACAAGGTATTGTCCTGCTGGGTGTTCAGGTAAAAATTTACCAGCAGGGGAGATGTGATCGGTTGTAACCATGTCGCCCAATTGTAACAGCACTTTAGCGCCTTTGATATCATCAGGATTAGGCACATCTTCAGAAATATTCTGGAAGAAGGGCGCCTCCTGGATGTAGGTGGACTTGCTGTCCCACTCGTAGGTTTGTCCTGTTGGAGCGGCCAGATTTTTCCAGGTATCATCACCTGCAAAAATCGTTTCGTAATTTTTCTTATAGTCTTCCGGACTAAGTACAGAAGTCATCACTTCATCTATTTCCTGTGAGGTAGGCCAAAGATCCCTTAGATAAACTTCATTTCCATCCTTATCTTTCCCTAGTGGCTCATTGTTCATGTCAAAGTCGGTGTGCCCGGCAAGTGCATAGGCCACAACCAGCATAGGTGACGCGAGGAAGTTCATCTTAATATTCGGGTGAATACGCGCTTCGAAGTTTCTGTTGCCGGAAAGCACAGAACTTACAATCAAATCATTTTCTATAACCGCCTTTTGAACCGTTGGAATCATATCTCCTGAATTACCAATGCATGTTGTGCAACCGTATCCAACGGTATAAAATTTAAGGTCCTCCAGGTAAGGAAGCAGTTTAGATTTCTCCAGATATTCGGTAACTACACGCGATCCGGGTGCCAGAGATGTCTTTACCCATGGTTTTACTTTCAGTCCTAATTCGGAGGCTTTTTTAGCAACCAATCCTGCGCCGATCATCACACTAGGGTTGGAGGTATTGGTGCATGAGGTGATTGCAGCAACCACAACAGATGCATCTGATATACAGTGTGTTTGACCATCAATTTCAACATCTACACTTCTTATTCCATTTTTATTACTGACCGTAGGTGCAGGCTGACCACCTTCATTGGCCCAGTCAGCCACTCGTTCATTTATGGCGATGTATTCTCTTCCCTGTTGTTTTAGGAGCTCAACCATTTTGCTCTTAGCGTCTCTCAAAAGGATTTTGTCCTGTGGTCGCTTAGGTCCGGAGATTGTGGGTTCTACTGTTCCTAAATCCAACTCTACAACATCAGTATATTCAATTTCGGCATTATCATCTCTCCAAAGCATATTAGTTTTCGCATACGCTTCCACCATATCGATGTGCTCCTCGGTACGGCTGGTATTTCTCATATAATCAAGTGTGCGTTGGTCAATCGGCCAATGGGTATCGGTACATCCAAATTCCGGGGACATATTTGAGATAGTTGCTCGGTCTGTAACGGCAAGATTTTCAAGGCCAGGCCCGAATACTTCTACGATTTTACCTACCACTCCATAGTCTCGTAGCAACTTCGTAATGGTTAAAACAAGGTCAGTGGAAGTTGTTCCTTCTTTCATCTTACCGGTGATCTTCAGACCAATTACCTGTGGAAGAATCATATATATCGGCTGTCCAAGCATGGCCGCTTCTGCTTCAATTCCTCCAACACCCCAGCCAAGTACACCAATGCCATTGACCATCGGTGTGTGGGAATCTGTACCTACGAGGGTGTCAGGAAATAGATATCCATCTCTTTCGATAACTCCTTTTGCCAGATACTCCAGGTTTACCTGGTGGCAAATACCCATGCCCGGAGGAACAACAGAGAAGTTTGTGAATGCTTGTTGACCCCATTTTAGAAGCTTATATCGCTCATCGTTTCGTTCATATTCAAGATCTACATTTTTCTGGTACGCATCTGCCGTACCAAAGTGATCCACCACTACTGAATGGTCAATGACCATATCCGCAGGCACGACCGGATTTGTTTTACCTGTATCTTTTCCTTTTCTACCTACCTCAGCACGAATGGAAGCAATATCCACCACTGCTGGAACTCCTGTGAAATCCTGCATTAGAACCCTGGCAGGGCTATAAGGAATGTCTTTTTTACCTGCTGTTTCCTTCCAGTTTAATACAGTTTTAATGTGATCTTCTGTAACCGCGAATGCATCGTAGTTTCTGATGACATTTTCGAGAAGGATGCGAATGGAATACGGTAGCTTGTTCACTACTGCTTCCTTTTTGGCAAGATCCTTCAGGCTGAAGTATTTGTGGTTGCCAAGTTGAGTGGATAGTTGTTTTTCGATTCCTAAAAAGTCCTGAGGCATACGTTTCTTGGTTTAAAGGTTTACGATTCTAAAGATAAACAGGAATTAGCGTTGTTTAGTTTCTGGGACAATTTCCTTGCGCTTATGGTGGTTAGGGATTCCCATGACTCGAATTGACAAAACGCTTCATATTTATTTTGTTCGTCATTCCTGATGCAGCGCAGCGGAATTCAGGAATCTCATGTACAGCTTCTTAGTTTTTTGGGATTCCCAAGTCTCGTTCGTGCCTCTCTCACAAGGGAATACGGAATAAACCAAGTCTTGATTTCGACTCAAAATCATCTGTATAATAACTACCCTATTCTCTTGGGAGGAAAAGCGATAGCTTCCGAGTTATGGGAATCTCAGTCTTGTAAGGGAATACTGCTGAATAAAAAAGCCCGAGTCAATGACCCGGGCTTCTGATTTCAAGTGTCAGTTAAACTAGGCCGCTACTAGTTTTTTGCTGGAAGGCTTAAACTTGGTCAGGTCGATTCCCTGAACTGCCGCTTCGTATTCATCCATGGTAGGAGTGCGACCAAGGATGGTTGATAGCACCACTACCGGTGTGGATGAAAGAAGTGATTCACCTTTCTTCTCTCCTGAATCTTTCACGACTCTTCCCTGAAATAATCGTGTGGATGTAGCCATTACTGTGTCACCCGGCTCAGCTTTCTCCTGATTACCCATACAAAGGTTACAACCAGGTCGCTCCAGGTACAACATCTTTTCGTATTTTGTTCGTGCGGCAGCTTTTGGATTGTTGTCATCAAACTCAAAACCTGAATACTTCTGCAATACTTCCCAGTCGCCTTCAGCTTTCAACTCATCTACGATGTTGTACGTAGGAGGAGCTACCACTAGAGGAGCTTTGAATTCAACTTTACCATGTTGCTGTTCGATGTTCTTAAGCATCTGAGCCAATATCTTCATGTCACCCTTGTGAACCATACATGACCCAACAAAACCAAGATCTACTTTTTTAGTACCACCGTAGAATGAAAGCGGTCTGATGGTATCGTGTGTATATCGCTTCGAAACGTCATCGTTGTTTACATCCGGGTCAGCAATCATTGGCTCACCAATGACATCAAGGTCCACAACTACTTCAGCGTGATATTTTGCGTTGGAATCCGGAGTTAATGCCGGTTTTTCACCTGATCTGATTTCTGCAATTCGCTTGTTAGCTTTATCAACAAGTCCCTGGAGAACATTCAGTTTATTATCCATTCCCTTCTCGATCATGATCTGGATTCTGCCTTTGGCGATTTCCAGTGATTCTATCAATGTCTCATCTTCTGAAATACAGATGGAAGCTTTAGCTTTCATCTCAGCGGTCCAGTCGGTGAAGGTAAAAGCCTGGTCTGCAGTCAATGTGCCTAAGTGTACTTCAATAATTCTACCCTGGAATACGTTTTCACCGCCGAATTGCTTCAGCATTTGCTGTTGTGTCGCATGAACAACATCCCGGAAGTCCATGTAAGACTTCATTTCTCCTTTGAAGGTCACCTTTACGGATTGCGGGATCGGCATGGAAGCTTCACCGGTAGCAAGTGCAAGTGCAACCGTTCCGGAATCAGCACCGAATGCAACACCTTTTGACATTCGTGTGTGGGAATCTCCTCCGATAATGATATCCCAGTCATCCACTGTGATATCGTTTAATACCTTATGAATAACATCCGTCATCGCTGGATAAACGCCTTTAGGATCACGGCCTGTGATCAGCCCAAAGTCGTTCATGAATTTCATCAGTTTCGGTATGTTTGCCTGAGCTTTGCTATCCCAAACGGAAGCCGTGTGACAGCCTGACTGATAGCCTGCATCCACGATTGGCGAAATAATGGTAGCTGCCATCGACTCTAATTCCTGAGCAGTCATCAAACCTGTTGTATCCTGAGACCCTACAATGTTTACTTCTACACGCACATCAGAGCCTGCATGTAATGTCTTACCAGGAGTAGTACCCACCGCATTTTTGTTGAAAATTTTCTCAACAGCTGTAAGCCCTTGTCCTTCGTTTGAAATCTCTTTCGACGGAGCGAATACTGTCGGAGCTTCAATGCCTAAGGTTTTCGCTGCAAACGTCTGAAGCTTTTTGCCAAAGACTACCGCATATGATCCACCAGCTTTGATGAATTCTACCTTTTGAGGTGTTAGTGAAGAGGAGATGTCTATTAGCTCCTGATCTCCATTGTACAATTTTTTCTTCCTGGTGTTGATGGTAAGAACCGTTCCTGTTTTCACAGAATAAGCTTCTTCAAGTACGGGTTCGCCATCTTCATTTACGATTACATTACCATCTGCATCTGTCTTCTTCACCCAGTTTTTCAGGTCAATTCCAATACCTCCGGTTACACCAACGGTAGTTAGGAAAATAGGGGAGATGCCGTTAGTACCTGCAATGATTGGTGCAATGTTGACGAAAGGAACATATGGGCTGGATTCGATACCTGTCCACAATGCCACATTGTTTACCCCTGACATTCTGGATGAACCAACACCCATGGTGCCTTTTTCAGCGATCAACATCACACGCTTATCAGGATGCTTTTCTTTTAGGGCCGAAAGCTCAGCTTGCATTTCTTTGTTATGCTCAAAAATGCATTGTCCGTGAAGCTCCCGATCTGATCTGGAGTGTGCATCGGCTCCAGGGGAAAGTAAATCTGTTGAAATATCGCCAGTACCTGCAATGAAGGTGACGATCTCGATTTCCTCTTCCACCTCCGGGAGTTGCGTGAAGAATTCAGCTTTGGCATAGCTTTCTAATAGGTCCTTCGCAATTGTGTTTCCGTTTTCAAATGCTACTTTCAAACGGTCATAATCTGCATCGTATAAGAATACCTGCGTTTTTAATACATCTGAAGCTTGTTTGGCAATTGATTTATTGTCGCCCAAAGCAAGATCAAGCAGTACTTCGATTGAAGGCCCGCCTTTCATATGGGAGAGTAATTCAAAGGCGAAAGAAGGAGTGATTTCCTCTACAACTGATTCACCAAGAATGATTTCCTTTAAAAACTTCGCCTTTACAACAGCGGCTGGTGTAGTGCCGGGAAGCGTATTGTAAATGAAGAATTTCAGTGAGTCTTCTCTATGCGTATTACCTGCATCTTTGATTTGCTCAATGATTTCACTAAGCAATTCACTGCCATCGATTGGCTTTGGTTGTAGACCCTGAGCTTTTCGTTCTTCGATCTCCTTGATGTAATCCTTGTATGTATTCATTCTAAATCTTTTCAGTATTTAAGGCAGACTAAAAAAGTCGATAATTATATCACCATTATGCTGCTATCAAAAGCCAACAAAGATAATTGATTTAGGGATTGATAAATGAAAATTTGAGTTCACATCTTTTAACTGACATTAACAGTAGTTAATAAATTAGATCACTAGGTTTGAATCATAATATTTATTAAAATGAAAACAGCCTTAACCGCCATTTATCTGTTGTTTACAATCAGTGTGAGCGCTCAGATTACCCTTGAAAACGTTACACCAAAAATAGAATCCTATGTTGCTAGTTTAAGCAGAAATGGGAATGCCGGGCAATTGCTAGTATCCATGAATGGAAAAGTGTGGAGCAAGGGATATGGTATGGCTGATAGAGAAAGACAAGAACAGTTTACGCCTGAGACCATTTCAGGAATAGGTTCTATTACAAAGCAGTTTACCGGTGCAGCCATTCTTAAACTGGAAATGATGGGAAAACTATCTGTTTATGATTTAGTTTCTGATCATTTTGAAAATGTTCCTTCAGACAAGTCAGAAATGACACTTCATCACTTACTGACTCATTCTGCCGGATTCCCCGGGGCTATTGGGGATGATTATGAATCCATCACAAGCAATGAATTTATGAACTTGGCCATGAAAACTCCTTTGCTATTTGAGGTGGGGAGTCAATATGAGTATAGCAATGTTGGGTATACGATCCTCGCTATACTGGTTGAAAAACTTTCCGGGGAGACGTATGAGCAGTTTCTCAATAAGGAATTATTTGAACCCGCTGAAATGTGGAATACCGGGTATGTTTTACCGCTGTGGACAGGAAAAAAAATGGCGGTTGGGTACAGAAAGGATAAAAAGTGGGGTAAGCTCAATGAGAAAAATTGGGGTGAAGAGGGTCCATATTGGCATTTGAAGGGAAATGGGGGAATCTTATCAACCCCTTCCGATATGTATCGATGGCATCAGGCTTTAATGGGTAATAAAATTTTGTCTGAAGAAGCAAAAAAGAAATACTATACCAAGCACGTTGCTGAAGGCCCTGAAGCTCAGAGTTATTATGGTTATGGTTGGGCCATTTTCCCAACACCGAGAGGAACGAATCTGATAACACATAATGGAGGTAATGGCATTTTTCTAGCTGATTTTCTCAGATACCCAGAAGAGGAGGTTGTTATTTACTATACGACCAATTCTGTGAGCCCACAAAATAGAGATGTGGCCTGGGAAGTAGCTCGAATGATTTTTGATGCGGAATATCAGGCGACAGCCGATGATTTGGAATTAAGACCCTTATCGGCTCAGCAGGAGGAGGTTGTAAACGGATTTAAGAAGATGCTCGAAGGATCGGATGATCAGACAATCGATGATTTTGTTAATGAATTTTTTGAAAAAGGAATGATAGACATGGCACCAATGTCTGAGCACAGAAAAATTCTTGGTAGAATGAGAAATGATTTGGAGAATGCTGTTTTTAAAGAAGCAGGGTCGGCTTTGGATGAGGTGAGTGTTTTTTACGAATCTGGAAGAGGTCCATTGACCGTATTGATGATTATTCAAAATGGAAAAGTGACAGGAATGGGTGTAGAAAATTAATTCTCTATTTGTTTGATGAATCCGATTGTATCTCCTAAGTCCTTTTTTCGCTTTCTTGCTGATTCAACCGTATAGAACTTTCCGATAAAAACACGATAAACCAATTTTCCTCCAACTTTCGATGGTTTAATCCATCCATCATTGTATTTATTGGCCTCTTTCTTTGCTGAATATTCATCAGAAAATGAGCTCAATTGAATCGTGTATGTTGGTTTTTTGATATTATCAATTGCTATATCCTCAGGATTTTGATCCAGTAAATAGAGCTTAACCTGCCCTGTACCTTGCTCAATAATATCAAGTCTTTTAGCAGCTGCCTTGGATAGGTCAATGATTCGATCATTTGCATAAGGCCCACGATCATTTATTCGTACGATAACAGAAATCTGGTTTTGAATATTGACCACTTTTACTCTCGTTCCGAAAGGTAGCGTTCGGTGAGCGGCTGTCAGATGGTTAGTATTGAAGGTTTCTCCATTGGCTGTTTGCTTTCCATGAAAGCCGGGCCCATACCAGCTGGCAACACCATCCTCTAAAAATATTTCTGTTTTAGAAGTTCTGGGATTGTTGCTGACTTTACAACTGAAAGTCAACAGAAGGGCAAGCAGTAATGTGTGTGTTTTCAATACCCGCTATTTAAGTCCAGATAGGAATGCGAGCGTATCCACATCATCTGCATAGTCCCACAACTCGGGTCGTTGAGCTTTTCCAAATGGGATATAATCCTTGCCCACTATGCATTGGATTTTTTCTTTCTGGTCAGTAAGGATGGATTCCAGTTTTTTGATTGAATCATACACCTGGTGAAAAAGTACGCCAATAGGTGATACTAAATCATCTGTGGAGTTAATCAATAAAAAACCGGTATCTAAATGAGGCGTCTTGTTAACCAGGTAGATGGACTTATAATAGTCATAGTTGTTGCGATACTTATTATGATTAGCAACATCACTAAATGGCTCAAAATGAGGGAATGCATCACGGAAATCATATCCTTTGGGTGTGAACACTTTGGATACATTTCTACAACCCAGTCCGAAATAAGAGAATATATCTTCACCCAGGGCTTTTAACTCTACTTCACTCTCCTTACCGTTTAAAATTGCTACTGAGGTTCTGTTTTTTCGAATAATACTGGGAATGTCTTTGAAATAATATTCAAAATATCTGGCTGTATTGTCACTACCGGTGGCAATCACTGCATCGATATTGGTCAATTTCTCTCGAATTTCAATATTCTTCCTGAATCTTGGTTCTACCTGAATGATCCAGTTAACCATCGTTCTTGTTAGAAAATCATCATCTGAGCTTGGTTTTATTGCAGCAAAATGACCTGAAATAAGGACAGATAAAAGATCATGAAATCCAACCAGAGGAATGTTGCCGGCCATGACAATTCCAATAATCTTAGGTGATACTTCTTGTAATTCATAAGACGACACCCATTTTTTAAGTTTCTCCTTTTCTAACATGAATGCAATTCCTTCAAGGGCATTCTTCACACTGTCATAGGAAAACCAACCATTTTTTTGTTTTGCTTGTGCAGCCAGATTTTGGAGTTCATCCTCAGTAAGGAGGCTTATTTTCTTCTGAAGTTGGGTAAATGCGGCTATTTTCTCCTGAATATTCATAAAAAATTAAAATTGTCCGGTATAACCGGTTGGGCTGCAAACTTATTGCGATTAATTTTGTTCCCTCATTTAGAACACGACAAAAAGCGTTTTTTTCTTATGGCTATAATGATCACCGATGAATGCATCAACTGTGGTGCCTGCGAACCAGAATGCCCAAATACGGCAATATATGAAGGTGGAGTAGAATGGAAGTGGGCAGATGGTACCGATCTTCAGGATATTGAAATGGAAGATGGTTCGAAGGTAGATGCCAAAGAAGTACAGGAGCCCGTTTCAGATGAGTTCTATTATATCGTGCCCGGGAAGTGCACCGAGTGTACCGGATTTCACGAGGAGCCACAATGTGCGGCTGTTTGCCCTGTAGATTGTTGTGTTCCTGATCCCGATTATGTAGAGTCTGAAGAAGAACTTACAGCTAAGAAGGAGTGGTTACACCTGTAATTACCTCATCTTCTTTCGCTTGATTAGATAGGCGCCTAAAATTTTATCAAAGGAATCGTTCGTATTTACAGGGACGAAATCTACTTTCATCATCCCGCATTTTATCTTCAGGTTCTGGTAAAATTTTGCCATTTCTTTTCGGTAAAGATCCTTTACATCATGTGGGTTTACCTTAATGGATTCATCTGTCTCCATATCTATAAAACGATAGGGACGATCTTCAAATTCAAAGTGAAGCTCACTGGAGTAATCTGATACATGAAATAGAATTACTTCATGTTTGTTATGCTTGAGATGTTGCATCGCATTTAGTAGGTCGTCTTCTCTGGTGTTTTGAAACATGTCTGAAAAAATAACCACCAAGGATCTTTTGTGGATTTTGTCAGCCATTTCATGTAATACCGAGGAAATGTTTGTTTTTTTCGAGGGTTTGGATTTTTCCAATTCTGACAATTTTGTCAGAATAGTGTTGAGATGAGCTTTTGTGCTTCTTAAATCTGTTTCCTGCTCTATTGTATCAGAAAATACAGAAAGACCTACAACATCTCTTTGCTTGGTTAATAGATAAGCTAATGCAGAAGCCGCAAAAACAGAGAACTTTAGCTTGTCTTTACCCGGAGCTGGATAGTGCATAGATGCAGAATTATCAACCAATATTCGACACCTCAAATTGGTCTCCTCTTCGTATTGTTTAGTGTATAATCTATCTGTACGTGAAAAAACCTTCCAATCTATGTGTCGGGTACTTTCTCCATAATTGTAAAGCTTGTGCTCTGCAAATTCAACCGAAAACCCATGATAAGGCGATTTATGCAGCCCGGTTATAAATCCATCAACTAGCTGTTTTGCTATTAAACCAAGGTTGTCGTACTGATTAATTTCTGAAATGTTTGTGGTCATATTCTGATATTCAACGGAGAAACAGCTTCATGTTTGTAGATAAAAAATATAAAGCACTATATTTAGCCCCGATTTTAGTTAAAACTAACACCTAACACAAATTTTAAGCAAGTGGAAGATAATAACGAAAAAGGAAGAGACGAGATCTATTCTGAGAGAGTAAAGGCGGGAAAGCGTACTTACTTTTTTGATGTGAAAGCGACACGGTCGAATGATTACTACTTAACCATTACGGAAAGTAAAAGAAAGCCTAAGGATGATGGCTTTTTCTATGAGAAACATAAAATTTTCTTGTACAAAGAAGATTTCAATAAATTTGTAAACGCCCTGAATTCTACTGTAAATCACGTAAAGGATGAATTGATGCCGGAAGTTGATTTTACACAGTTTGACAGAGATAATGACGAGCATGAAATCGCAAATGCAGACGTGTCAGAATCTGATTCAGAACTAAAGTGGGATTGATCTAAGTAACTTTTTTTTAAGTATGAAGAGAGAGGCTTCCTGATTAATTTCGGGAGGCTTTTTTATTTTATAAATAAACTAGTTTTGCGCCCCGAAAGAGTTTTACTCTTTCAACAGCAAGATTAAATTATATGGGACTACAATGCGGTATTGTTGGGTTACCTAACGTTGGTAAATCCACTCTTTTCAATGCGCTTTCCAACGCTAAAGCGGAGGCGGCTAATTTTCCATTCTGTACAATAGAACCAAATGTCGGTGTGATCACCGTTCCGGATGAGCGGCTTCAGATACTTTCGGATTTGGTAAACCCAAAGAAAGTTTTGCCGACTGTGATGGAATTTGTGGACATTGCGGGCCTGGTGAAAGGAGCAAGTAAAGGAGAGGGGTTAGGAAATCAATTTCTGGCGAATATTCGGGAAGTAGATGCGATTATTCATGTGGTTAGATGCTTTGATAACGATAACATTGTCCATGTATCCGGAAAAGTAGACCCGATCGAAGATAAAGAAGTTATTGACACAGAACTTCAACTAAGGGATTTAGACTCAGTGGACAAGCGAATCCAACGAGTGGAAAAGATTGCAAAGTCCGGCGATAAGGATGCAAAAGCTGAATATGAGGTTTTGGTCAAATTCAAAACTCACCTTGAAAGTGGGCAAAATGCTCGTTCATTGGAGATGGAAAAAGAGTTGCGAAAATGGATCAAAGGATTGCAGCTACTGACCGATAAGCCCATCATTTATGTAGCAAATGTGGATGAAGAGTCAATCAATACCGGCAATGAGTGGAGCAAGAAGTTAGAGGAAAATATCAAAAACGAAGACGCACAGCTGATTTTGGTCTCAGCTGGTTTGGAGGAGCAAATTGCGGAATTCGATGATCCGGAAGAGAAGCAAATGTTTTTGGAAGAGTACGGGTTGAAAGAATCTGGACTTAACCGTCTGATTAAGACTTCCTATTCATTATTGGATCTCATCACATACTTCACAGCAGGCGAAACAGAAGTTCGAGCATGGACTATAAAGAAAGGCTGGAAAGCACCACAAGCTGCTGGTGTCATTCACACTGATTTTGAAAAAGGGTTTATCAAAGCCGAGGTGATCAAAATCCCAGACTATCAGCAATATAAAACGGAGGCAGGATGTAGGGAAGCCGGGAAACTAGCTATCGAAGGGAAAGAATATGTAGTAAAAGATGGAGATGTGATGCATTTTCGATTCAATGTGTAGTTAGCGCTCGATCGACCTGAATCGCTTATATCCGATTAATTCATCATTCACATTTCCTGGCTTGCGATAGTACACAAGAATTTCATACTCATTTTCAGCCTGAAAATGGCTACCCTCATAGTAATAGGGTGGGTGATCATCGCTTTTTACTAAATAAAGGTATTCGTAATATCCTTGTTTCAACTCTAAAGTTGTTTCATAGCGACCAAGCCCATTATTGTCACTGTATTTCATACGGTTATCGTCGTTTAATCGCCAATTGTTAAATCGCCCAATCACAAACACGTCTCCATTTATTGGTTCTGATTTAAGCGAAAAGGTTACTTGGGCATAGTCAGCATTTAAGTTGGATTCTCCCGGATCCGTATTTTGGATGATATAATTACCGTTTATATCCTGAAAATTTTGGGTGTAGGTCAATCCACCCCTTGAGCCGTCTAACTTTAAAGGCGCGTTGATTTTTGATCCGGTATTGGTGATTCTACCCACATTTCTTCCTGCCACATTCAGCGTCCGCAAGTCAGCAAACCTAAATTCGTTCCAACCTGAAAAGTTAGTAGTTAAGTCGAGATGGCGATATTCTACAAATCCCTCATTTGTACGTATAAGTGTTGGTCTGATATTTCTTATAGCTGTATTCCAATTATGATTTTGAAGTATGACGGGACTGATGTCTTGTGCCGGCGCATTTACCTGGAGATTACCATAACTTACCCCGAACTCTATTTGATGATTTTCTTCCCGCATATTAATAGTTGTGCTTACACGCACAGTATGGTCGATGCTGGCTTTATTATCTACCACCATGAACTTTCTCGTTAGAATAAGGTCATCAGGATTGGCTCGCCTAAAAACAGCAATGATATAATTGCCGGAAAGGTATGGTTTGGGAATATCGAACCTGTAATTGATATACGGCACTACCGTATTTACAGAATAATCAAAGTCTGTGATACGAAAGTTGTTTATCTGTGTTAGAAATTCCATATCCCTCAACACAGATTTATTCCAGTCTTTATTGCAGTGGTAAATTTTAGCACTGAGGTTTTCGAATTGATCAGTTAACAAATCAAAGGATAGAAAAAGCTGATCACTTTCATTGAGACTCACAATTTGATTTTCCAGCTCCTTGATTTGACCACCTTCGACAGGTACGATCTTCACATTTCCAATGAAACCTTCATAATCGAAGTTGTCAAAAACTATTTTTTTATTTGATGTAGATTGTTGGGGTACAACAGGTTCGCATTGTACTAATAAAAAAGTAATTGTTATTATAGCTAGGTTCTTCATAACTTTAGGAGGACAAAAGTCCAAATTAGAGATTACAACTATAATTATCACCCCTGGGTCTAATTAAATGCCAACGTGAATGTCGGTTTCTGAAGAAAAATTGATCAAAGGTTGCCAAAAAGGCAAGAAAGAGTTTCAGCAAGCACTTTACGATAAGTATTGTGACGGTATGTATCTGGTAGCACTTAGATACTCCAAGATGCAACAAGAAGCTGAGGATATCATTCAGGAAGCTTTTATAAAGGTTTTTAAGAATATCGATAAGTTCAGAAAAGACTCTTCACTGGCATATTGGATAAAGCGTATTGTGGTTAATACGGCGCTTAATCATCAACGAAGCAAACTTTACCTCTACCCAATGGTGGATGTAACTGATTTGGATGATTGGAGTGAAAAGGAAAGCATAATTGCGGGGTTGGGATACGAGGAACTATTGACTTTGATTCAAGAGTTACCTACAGGATGCCAGGTTATATTTAACCTCTTTGCTGTGGAAGGGTATAAACATCACGAAATAGCAAAAAAGCTTAATATCAGTGAAGGCACGTCAAAATCGCAATATTCTAGAGCTAAAGTACTGCTGGCTGAAAAGATTAGGATGAGAGATACTATAAGATATGGATCGCGGGAAGTTTGAGGATAAGGTCCGGAGGAAGTTTGAAGGACAAACAATAAAGACTCCAGGTGGCATTTGGGAAAACATAAATAATTCCCTAAATGCTGATTTGGTTTCTATGTATGCTTCTCAGCAGACAATTTATAAAGCCATTTCTATCGCTGCTGTATTGGTGGTTGTCCTATTACTCGGAATCCTCTATTTACCTACTTCAGTGCTTCAAGATGATAAGGGACAGATTGCTTCCTACAACGCCCTGCTGTCAAACGACATTGACTTTAATAGTTACTACAGCCACAATTTTAGAGGTACTAAAAATATGGATTTGGGGTTTCAGCCAGATGAAAGGGTCAATCCTACAAACCATAAAATGGTTACAGAAGATGGAAAAGAAAGTAGCAACTTTAAATTAAATGAATTAAAGAGTTTAAGAAGTAAGCGACCCTCTGCCTCATTGGCACAAGTAAGCAATGAAATTTACCCTTATCATTCTGGGGTGATTCTCTCTGCCAGAAGATCACGTCATGAGGATGACAAAAAAGTTTGGGCAGGAGTAGAAGCAGGAGCAGGAACATTTAATACGGATTTTGGAGGATCAGGGACTTTAGCAAATTCATTGAATCCACTCGGATTAGCTGCTGCTGTTGGATCGGGTAGTTTCGTTAATCCAACAACCAATGTTTCTCAAAACATGAATGATGCGATTGCTACAACCATTGGTTTTGATTTTGGAGTTCAATTCGGGAAAAAGTGGACTTTGGAAAGTGGGTTGGCCTATACCTCTGTTGAGAACAATGGGACGGCATCAATAAACGTCATAGATATTTACTCCATCGATAAAGGCAACTTGATCAGTCAGGATGCAAATGGAAATGGGACGAATGTAGGGGAAGTCAATAATCCTGGAATTTCTTCAAGGGAGGGGTCTAGGGAAATCGAAGAAAATTTTGATCATGAGATAGAACTTAACAATAATGTTCAGTTTGCTTCAATACCAATTAAGGCTGGCTATTTTATTGTTAATAATCGGTTTAGTATGCGGGTAAATGCAGGCCTATCAGCTAACTATTTTATGGATGGAAGCATCTCTGATCCTTCCAGAAAGATTGTGAACAACAATGATCTTGGTCTTTATAACGACTGGTCGTTTGATGGAATTGGAGGCTTAGAGTTAGGGTACGCTATTTTCGAAAAATTTGATATAACCGTAGAACCAAACTATAGACATTCCATTACTCCAATTAGCAATTCAGCAAATTCACCTTCAAGAATCCTGGTTCAAACAGGCCTTAGATACACACTTAGGTAGCCTTCTATCATTGAAATATCCTATTTCGCATAAAAGATGTAACCGTTCGGCCTATATCCAGTATTCCTTTGTATAAGAAACCCTTCACAGGTTTTTTTGTCAACTAACTCAAAATGTTATATAAAGGGACGCTTGCTTTTTTTCTAGCCTGTACATGCTATATCCTATTTTCTCAGGGAGAATTACCTCCAAAAAAATCGTACACTACAGATCGCTTAGCAAGCGAAATTGTTATAGATGGCTTACTTGATGATGTTGCCTGGGATCAGGTAGATTGGGGAGGCGATTTCATTGGGCACAGACCGGATTATAATGTAGCACCATCACAGCAGACCCAGTTTAAGATTCTTTACGATGCAAAATTTTTATATGTGGGAATCAGAGCCTGGGATACTGAACCTGAAAAAATTGTTAAACGCATGTCTCGTCGGGACGGATTTGACGGTGACTTTGTGGAGATCAACATTGACAGTTATAATGATAAACGCACAGCATTTTCTTTCTCAGCTTCAGTTTCGGGTGTTAAAGGAGATGAATATGTTTCCAACAATGGAGATGATTGGGATAGTACATGGGATCCGATTTGGTACCTAAGGACCAGTGTTGATGATAAAGGTTGGATCGCTGAATTTAAGATTCCATTGTCCCAACTTCGATTTGCGAACAAGGAGAATCACACCTGGGGCATACAGTTTACAAGAAGGATATTTAGAGATGAAGAGCGATCAACCTGGCAACCTGTAGACCCCAACGCACCGGGGTGGGTTCACTTATTTGGAGAGCTGAATGGCATTCAAGGGATTAAGCCTCAAAAACAATTGGAAATTCAACCTTACGTTCTTGGATCTACCCAGAGTTACCCAAAAGAAGAAGGCAATCCGTTTAGAGACGATGGTAATGAACAGAACCTCAATGTAGGTTTAGATGCAAAAGTTGGTATAACTTCTGATATTACATTGGATCTAACTGTAAACCCTGATTTTGGTCAGGTGGATGCAGATCCTTCAAGGGTTAATTTATCAGCGTTCCAATTGTTTTTTCAAGAGCGAAGACCGTTTTTTCTGGAAGGAAGCAATTTGCTTTCGTTTAGAACTAGTGGAGGACCAAATAACCTTTTTTATTCACGAAGAGTAGGCGGCAGGCCTCATGGTAGCTCCGACAATGTCAAATACATGGATTTTCCAGCTAATACCAGGATTCTTGGGGCAGCAAAAGTAACAGGCAAGAATGCGAAAGGATTCTCATGGGGAGTTTTAGAATCTGTAACGAATAAGGAGAGAGCAGATGTGGTTTATGAGGATGATAGTCGAGGAAAGGAAGTGGTTGAACCATTCACTAATTTTTTGGTAGCTCGGGTACAACAAGATATTGATGGCGGGAAGACTGTGATTGGGGCAATGGCCACCAATGTAAAAAGATTTGATAACAGGGGAAATGAACTGGAATACTTGCACGACAATGCAACCAGTGCAGGGATCGATATCGATCATAATTTTAAAGATCGAAAATATGGAATTGAAGTAAGAGCAATGTTTAGTAAAGTTGAAGGAACTCAAGGTGCTATTTACAGAACACAAAGGGCATCAGAGCGCTACTTTCAAAGACCTGATAATATCCATAAAGAGGTTGATTCCACAAGGACTAGTCTCGTTGGGACTGCCGGAACAGTAGCATTTGGAAAGCGCAGTGGCAATTGGCGATGGACAATAGGTTCCAATTTTAAATCACCCGAATTGGTGCTCAATGATGCTGGCTTTTTACGTCAGACCGATGATGTAAATAATTGGGTATGGACGCAATATCGCGTGAATAAGGTCACAAATGTTTTTCGTTGGCAGAACTATAATGTCTACGCGGAGTATAACAATGATTTTGGTGGAGCAGTGACCAACAGAGGGATAAATTTCAACATGAATTGGGAGTTTAATAACTATTGGGGATTTGGTCAGGGTGTGTGGTTCGGTGGTAGTAGAGTGTCCAATGCAGATCTAAGAGGTGGTCCCTCCATCCTGTATCCTGGTAATATCAATTATTGGTACTGGATCGGTACAAATAGCCGAAAAAAGGTGCGGGTGTCTTTCAACAACTGGTTCAATTGGGGACAAAATGATTTCACTAAAAGCTCAGGTATTTCTGTAAATATTAATCTGAGACCAATGGATGCGTTGCAAATATCATTTTCACCAAATGTTGATTGGAATCGTGATGACTTGCAATATATAACTCAAACAGAGTTCAATGGGGACACACGTTATATTTTAGGAAGGGTTGAACAGGAGACGTATGGAATGTCTGTGCGTGCTAACTATAATATCACTCCGAACCTTACACTTGAATTTTGGGGGCAACCTTTTATAGCTGCAGGCGAGTTCAGCCAGTTTAAGCGCACTAACCAACCAAATGCTGAGAGTTATTCCAATCGGTTCCACAGCTACACTGAATCAGAAGTGATCTTTGATGAAGAAAATAGTATTTATGAAGTGTTTGAAAGTGGCGGGTCTGAAGCGGATTATACTTTTGATGATCCCAATTTTAATATCGTACAGTTCCGATCAAATTTTGTCATGCGATGGGAATACATTCCTGGATCTACGTTATTTTTAGTGTGGGCGAATAACGGATCTACTTTTAGCCAATCCAGGGAAAATAGCTTTAGTGATTTATCTTCTCAGTTGTCCGGACTAGCAGGTAACAATACCTTTCTAATTAAATACACCTATCGATTTATACTTTGATTGACTTCCTACTAAATTTGGGCTAAATCTAAATAAGCAATATGTCCAAAGTAATAATAATAGGAGCCGGGGGTGTAGGTCGGGTTACCGCCTTCAAATGTGCTCAAAACACTGATGTATTTTCTGAAATTGTTCTGGCTTCTCGTACACAATCAAAGTGCGATGATATCGCGAAGGATATTGAGAAAGCACATGGAGTAAAGGTCAAAACCGATAAAGTGGATGCTGATCATGTAGATCAGGTGGTGGCTTTATTTAAAAGGCACAATCCAAAAATGGTCATCAATGTGGCACTTCCTTATCAGGATCTTACTATTATGGATGCCTGTTTAGAAGCCGGAGTACATTACCTAGATACGGCTAATTATGAACCACCTGAGGAGGCAAAATTCGAATACAAATGGCAATGGGCCTATCAGGATAAATTCAAAAAAGCAGGATTGACAGCTGTTTTAGGTTGTGGGTTTGACCCGGGCGTAACTGGAGTGTTTACATCACGGGCAGCTAAGCATTTTTTTGATGAAATACACTATTTGGATATCGTTGATTGTAATGCGGGCGATCACGGAAAGGCATTTGCTACCAATTTTAACCCTGAGATTAACATCCGGGAGATCACACAAAAAGGGAAATACTGGGAAAACGGAAAATGGGTGGAGACCAAGCCATTTGAGTTTAGAAAAGATCTGGATTATCCTAATATTGGTAAAAGACCGTCTTACCTGCTTTATCATGAAGAATTAGAGTCATTGGTAAAAAACTATCCAACGATTAAGAGAGCGCGCTTTTGGATGACATTCGGGGATGAATACCTTACTCACCTCCGCGTAATCCAAAACATTGGGATGGCATCTATTCATCCGGTCAACTATGAAGGAAAGGAAATTGTACCACTTCAGTTTTTAAAGGCTGTACTGCCTAACCCTGGTGATTTGGGTGAGAATTATGAAGGTGAAACGTCTATTGGATGTCGAATCAAAGGACTGAAGGATGGAAAAGAAAAGACCTATTACATCTGGAACAACTGTAGCCACAAGGCGGCATATGATGAGACAGGAGCACAAGGCGTTTCTTACACTACCGGGGTTCCGGCCATGATAGGTGCTTACATGATGATGACTGATAAATGGACAGGAGCCGGGGTGTTCAATGTGGAGGAATTCGATTCAGACCCATTCCTTGAGAAATTAGCCATATCCGGTCTTCCATGGCATGAAAAGCATGATTTGGACTTAGGGATGGATTGATATGATAGATATTCAGAAAGTACCTGAATTTTATCAAGGCTATGTTCTATCATTAGGAGAAGGAGAGCTTGTGCCATTGCTCCTTAAAACCGGAGATGATTTCATTGAATTTGGGCGAAAATTAACAGAGGCACAAGGACTTTACAGATACGAAGAAGGAAAGTGGAGCATCAAAGAGGTTATTCAGCACGTAATAGATGCTGAGCGGGTCTTTACTTATCGTGCGATGCGATTTGCCAGAAATGACAAAACAGAACTTCATGGATTTGAGCAAAATGACTATGTGCCTGAATCCTATGCGGATAAACGAACGATACATAGTCTGATGACAGAATTCACGAATCTACGAGCTTCCACGGTTGATTTATTCACCTCATTCAGTGAGGATATCAGGCAAAGAAGAGGTGTTTCCAATAAAGTAGAGATGTCTGTTGAAGCACTAGGGTATATTATATCCGGCCATGTCAATCATCATTTAAATATTATTTACGAACGTTATTCAAAGTGAAAATTCCCTCTCCTTGTTTTGTGCTTGACGAAAAGAAACTCATCCAAAATCTGAAGCTGATCGACGATGTACAAAAGCGAGCAGAAATTGAGATTATTCTCGCATTTAAGGGCTTTTCCATGTGGAGTGCCTTCCCTGTTGTGAGAAGATATGTGAAAGGGGCAACCGCTAGTTCACTGAATGAAGTCAGGCTTTGTAACGAGGAAATGGGTGTGAAATCTCATACTTATTGTGTTGCCTATGATGAAAACGAGTTTGATGAAATCGTTGCAAACTCTTCTCACATCACCTTTAATTCACTTAATCAATACCATCAGTTTATTGACAGAGTGCCTAAGGATGTAAGTATTGGCTTAAGAGTGAATCCCGAGTGGTCTGATGTAGAAACGAATCTTTACAATCCTTCCAGTCCTATTTCAAGATTGGGCATTTCAAGTAAAAACCTTCAGAAGCTGCCAGATCGTGTGGAAGGACTTCATTTTCATGTTCTATGCGAATCTGACTCCTTTGCGCTCGAAAAGGTGTTGGAATCTCTTGAAAGTAAGTTCGGATCATTGCTTCGGCAAGTAAAATGGGTCAATATGGGGGGAGGTCACCTGATGACTAAAAAAGGCTATGATACCAATCATCTGGTAGACCTTCTAACATCGTTCAAAAAGAAACATGATGTAGATGTCATACTGGAACCAGGAAGTGCTTTTGCCTGGCAAACGGGTGATTTGCACACTACCGTACTGGATGTTGTGGAAAATGGTGGAAAAAGGACTGCCATTTTTGATGGGTCTTTCACATGCCATATGCCAGACTGCCTGGAGATGCCTTATCGTCCTAAATTGGAAAACGGTTCGGATGTAGAAGTTGGCGGATGGCATCCGCACCGGTTGGGAGGTGTTAGCTGTCTTGCAGGGGATTTTCTTGATGAATATTGGTTTGAAAAACCTCTGAGCGCCGGGGATTCAATCATATTCAAGGACATGATCCATTATACGATGGTGAAAACCAGTACATTCAATGGTGTCAAACATCCTTCTATAGCCATAAAGAGAGAAAGTGGAGATCTTGACCTGATTAAAGAGTTTGGTTACCTGGATTTCAAAAACCGTCTTTCATAGCTTACAATCCCCTCCTTGGAGGGGCAGGGGTGGGTTTTATATAATTTCAATCCCTCAACTTCGGTTCCAGATCACCTCTCATAAAGAGGTTATATTCTTCACATGAAAGGTACCCTTCACCTAGCGAGTAGGGACATGTTTTGTATACCTCATCAAATATTCCTGCCTGAACCACTACTCCTGATCCATGGCAAACAGGACAAAGCATTTTTTCCAGTCCACCACAGTCATATTCAGCTGATTGCAAATCTTTCTCAAATTGCTCTGATTGAGAGCGTTGTATTCTTAAGTATTCATCCTCTGCATACTGCAAAAACTGAATGGCGGGTTCATAATACATCCCCTTTGTTCCCTTAAGCTGAATGTATTTATTGAGCCAGTTGATGCTTTGTTTGTATTTACCAAGGTGAAAACTATTTCGCCCAAAAAAGTAAGCCATTTCAGATGGGAGCTTGTCTTGATTTTGAAGCACAAATTGAAAAAGTATTTGCGCACTATCATATTTACCAAGCGCCATCAACTCGGCACCTTTTTCCATTTTTCCTATCAGCTCAGACTCACGAACAATCTGAGCATAACTTGCAACAGACCAAATAAAAAGTAGACAGAGAAATAGTTTTTTCATGCGCAAATGCTAAACGACCGGAAAAATAAAATGGTTTGCCGGTCTTCCGTCTTATTGATGCAAAAGATTAACCAATTTTATGAAAGACGGTAATCTTTTGGCAGTTTTGACAATATTTTGATCTAAGATCGTTGAGAGGATAAGATAGGTGTGATGAAAAAAAATTGTTTGATTTTACTGGTTGCATGTTTTGCTACATATTCCTATGCCCAGGATACCCGTAGTACTGAGACTCGTAAACCACCCAGACCACAATATCAGTCGGTAAAAAAAGAGAAAAAAGGTTTTTTCGATTTCCTGAAGAAGGATAAAAGCAAGGAACTAAAGACTTCACAGGAAGAATTGGTTGCCTTCAGAAAAAGGGTAAGTAAAGCTTATGCAGAAAATGCAAAGGTTGATCGTAAGGTAAAAAAGGTAAAAAAGCGTGAAGCTAAGAAAGGAGAAAAATTTCATGGACACAAACGGCCTCCTAAAAAGCGTCCACCTGGAAAACAGAAGTTTTGCAATGTCTGCAAAATGAAACATTAGATTTCCCCCTTTAGGGGGCTAGGGGGTGATTCGGAAAAAATTCCTATTTAGACAACCCATTTTTATCCATTCGGTTGTCCAGCTCTCGGATTTTATTATAAATAAGGTCTAACTCATCCTAACTTACCTCCTTCAGTTCCTGGAATGCCTGTTCCATAAATTTAGAATGATCTCGCAAGTACTTCAACTTGTCATCTGTGATCATCCTAAGTCCTTCTACTTTCTTATTGATTTCATCGATTGTCATAATCTTATAACGTCAACAGAATAAATATAGTTAAAACTCAAGCACTTACCCGATACAGGTTCTGTGATCGCATCCTCAAATCAAAATGGGATAGAATAGCTCGCCGAATGGATAGCTTCAGAAATGTATGATTTATACCTCCTTCTGACACTGCAAACTTGATAATAGGCCTTTGGATTTCTTTAATAAGTGAAAGCTCAGCAGTCCACTTGGCATACATGCCTTTCCAGTCATGGTCATATGCTTCCATATGTGAGCGTCCATCCCACATGATTTCCAGTTGATTGTCCGAATGATCGTGACGAAAAACTGCTGCAAGAATGTCATAATTATCCTCCAATAATTCCTGACCAAAATGAATCTTCTTTTTCAACTCAATGATAAAGTCATCCTCCAGTCCCATCGGGTTGTGCTGAAGATTGTAAGAACTTAAAATTTGTTGGAGCCAATCTTTCAGTAAGGCTGCTTTTGAGAATGCCTGCACGGACTTTAGTAGATAGTTCTTGTCCTGTGGGAAGTATTTTTCTTCGATAAGCATAAAAAAAGGGTAACACAAAGTTACCCTTTAAACTTTAATTTTTTAAATACTAATTAAATACAAACGTCCATTGTCCAGCGATACCGTTCGTGCGTGCGCTTGGTTCGTCAACATCAAAGGTTAATGTCAAACTACCCGAAGCTATTGTGGCTGTCATGTCTGTTGATGTTGTACTTCCAGTATGGGTTTTTGTTATTACGGAACCAGAAGCGTTCCCGAATTCCCATGTACCATTTGTCCAAACATCACCAAATCCATCCGGAACTCCACTTACAGTATAGCTTCCACCGTTTTGATTTCCACTGAAATTGATACCAAAACCAGACCAATCACCGTCAGCAGCACCTCCATCTGTTTGAACATTGCTCGGTTCTGCATAAGCTGTACCAGTCAAATTAGCTGCAACTTCAACCAATGGATCTGGTGGTGGATCATCACTTCCGCCACCGCATGACATAAAAATAACTAAGGAAGCAAAAACTAAGGCAGCTAGTAAGTTTGATAATCTTTTCATAATTCGATCTAAATGTTAGTCTTGATTAGATTTTAAGTATTTCAAAAGTAGAACTTTTTGGCTTTTATACCTACTTAACAGCAAAAACGTGTGAAAATTATTTTACAACCTCTTTTTTTTTAAAGTTTTAGCTGTTTTTCGCATACCGCTATCTCTCTATTATCATTGGATGCAAGGATGATCAGTCGTTTTTTTAAAAGGCTAATATTGCTTTCCCACCATTGAAATCCTTCATCATCAAGGTTAGAAGTTGGCTCGTCCATAAATATCACATCGTTTTCAAAGAAAAAAGCGGTGAGCAGTTTTGTGCGCTGTTTCATGCCTGTGGAGAATTCGGCAATAACCTTATTTAGTGGAAGGGAGGCAGAGTCAGCCATTTTTTTGATTGAGCAATTGGAATCTTTGAATTTACTATGAAAGTTAAGGAACTCATTAAGGGTGAGTTCTTCAATTATTTCCGTGTATGGCCCTATAAATACGCTTGAGTGTGTACTATCATCCACTTTTACACCATCCATAAAGATATCACCATGACTGGGGGTTAGGTACCCTGCAATGATTTGAAGGAGTGTTGATTTTCCGGCACCATTCTTCCCGGTTATAGCAACAGGCTCTCCTGATGCTATTTCAAAATTCTGATTTCTGAATATCCAGTTACGGCCAAATTTTTTCCCTATGTCTTTCCCTGTTATTTTCATTAATGTTGTTCACTCGCAAAATGTATTCCAGTAAACCCTCCTAACCTCAAAGCGTTTCTCTTCTCAATTGTCCCCTTGAGGCGGTCAGACGATTCTGGACCATAGGGGTGTTCTTTCCATGTGTTTTCAATCCTTTATCAATGTTTTAGGTGCACAGAGATAATGTTTGGTCACAATTTTACTCATGGCTTTAATATTTGGTAAATCCGATGCTTCAGCTACATCCACTACATCTCCATGTTTTCGGAGTATTTTAATTGATTGCCCTGATGCAATGTATGCCGAATTGCTAACCGAACCTGTCTTCACAAAATAGGCTGCTTCTTTGTCCGAAATATCATACTCCTTCATGGCTTTATGTACCAGATCATCTGTGACAATTCTGCCGATGGCATCATTAGAGAAAGAAATTCCTAAAAGCTTGCGTTCCAAAAGCATCTTGCTTAGTGTGTGAAGCACAAAGTCCGGATGATCCTGCCAAAACTTGATAGATCCCCAAATATCATTGTCATCCAACAATGCATATACTTCGAGGATGTCTCTGTCTTCTTCGAAATCCTTTGCTGTGATGCTTTGCTCCAGAAATATTGAAAGTGCAGGAGTCGCAATTACATTTTCACCTTTTTGTGTGAGTTCTTTCGCCCGTTTAATAATCTCAATGAGCATCATCTCAGCACACACAGCAGTCTTGTGTAAA
Organism: Ekhidna sp.; assembly: GCF_040220215.1. Lineage (GTDB taxonomy): Bacteria > Bacteroidota > Bacteroidia > Cytophagales > Cyclobacteriaceae > Ekhidna. Next base: position 57,614 of record NZ_JAVJTR010000011.1, on the reverse strand, counting down.
TACACCTGCCAATACATCAAACGCCTTGCGCTTAGAAAATTCTCAATGCTGTAGATCCCTTTTTCTTCCACAACCAGTTGACCTGCCACTACATTCAGCATTTTGATGATTCGTTCTGAACCAATGGACCCCTCATAGACCCCCGTAAAGAATGAATCTCGCTTGAGGTAATCAAGACGGTCAATATCCAACTGGCTGGATACAAGCTGGTGAAAAAATGGCCGTACATATTCATTCTTAAAAATTTGAATAGCCAAATCCAGTGCTCCATTGAATTCCTTATTCAGGTCCTGCATCATCCAGAGACTTACTTTTTCATGTTTCACACCCTGGAACAAGGAAAACTCTAGCGTGTGGGAGAATGGCCCGTGACCCAAGTCATGAAGTAGAATCGAAATCATCACTGCATCATATTCTGCTTCTGATATTTCTACCCCTTTCCCCCGAAGTGAATCGAGCGCGTTGCTCATCAGGTGCATGGCACCTAGGGCATGGTGAAAGCGCGTATGCAGTGCGCCTGGATACACATAGTCGGTGATCCCTAATTGCTTGATTCTTCTTAGTCGCTGAAAATAACGATGCTCGATGATGTCAAAAATGAGATCGTTGGGTATATTGATGAATCCGTATACCGGATCATTTAGAATTTTCTTTTTGTTCAACAGCGTTTGTGATTTACTTTTCTTTTTGACAAAAGAATCACAAATTTTATTCAAAACATGACTCCATTAATCTCCTCTTGGGAGGAGATAATGAGGTGGGTTAGCATTAGCTGTCATTTTTGAATAAAATTTGATAAAAGAAAACATTTTGTACCCACCCCACACCTCTCCGAGGAGGGGATTTAATGTGTTTTCTTTTTTATTCTTTCGTCAAACTCAGGTTACTTAGCAAACTAATGCCAAAACTGAATTAATGCAGCAATTTAAAATCTTATGGGCGGACGATGAAATTGAGCTTCTCAAGCCTCACATTTTATTTCTGGAGCAAAAAGGATATCAACTAACTCCTGTGAACAGTGGGGCAGATGCTCTGGAGGAAATTGACCATAACTATTTTGATATTGTATTTCTTGATGAAAATATGCCCGGCATGAGTGGATTGGAAACGTTGAATTACATAAAGTCAACACACCCCAACCTCCCGGTAGTTATGATCACCAAGAATGAGGCAGAAGAAATCATGGAGGAGGCCATTGGGGCAAAGATTGCAGATTATCTGATCAAGCCACTCAACCCGAATCAAATTTTGCTTTCAGTCAAGAAAATACTGGATAATAAACGGATCATTTCTGAAAAGACAAATCTGGGTTATCAGAGGGAATTTCAAAAGCTGGCCATCAGCGTAATGGATGCGCAAGATCATTACGACTGGATGGAGATTTACAAAAAACTGGTGTATTGGGAAGTAGAGATAGATGAGACTGAAGATAGAAGTATGGTAGAGGTACTTAATGCGCAAAAGGTGGAAGCTGATGGAAACTTTTCTGCTTTCATTACCTCCAATTATGAAGATTGGATCACAGATCCTGACATTGATCGCCCCCTGCTCTCACATAATTTATTGAAGCATAAGGTCTTTCCAGAGGTTGGAGGGGAACCGGTTTTTTTAATTGTCATTGATAATCTGAGGTACGATCAGTGGAAGGCTATTGAGCCTGATGTAGCGGAATTATTTAGTGTAGAGTCGGAGGAAATATACTACTCTATTTTACCAACTACTACTTCATATGCTAGAAATGCCCTTTTCGCAGGGCTAACACCGAATGAAATTGCAAGGCGTTATCCGGATTTATGGGTGGAAGAGGAAATTGATGAAGGTAAAAACCTCAAAGAAGCTGAGCTATTGGAAGCTAATATGGCGCGCAATAAGGTAAAGGAAAAGTTTTCATATCATAAGATCCTACGCGCAGATGAGGGTAAGCATCTTAGTGAGAGTGTAACTAATTTGATGGGCAATGGATTAAATGCGATTGTCTATAACTTTGTTGATATGCTTTCGCATGCTCGAACCGACATGCAGATGATTCGAGAGCTGGCACCTGATGAGTCAGCCTATCGATCACTCACGAAATCCTGGTTTAACCACTCCTCTCTTTACGATACACTGAAGGCACTCTCCAACCAAAAAGTGAAGGTAATGATCACAACCGATCACGGCACCATCAGGGTAAATAAAGCACAGAAAATTGTGGGGGATAGAAATACGAATACAAACTTAAGGTATAAGGTGGGACGAAATTTGGCGTTTGATGAGAAGTCTGTGTTTTTCACTCGTGATCCCGAAAAATTAGGATTGCCCAGGCCACACATGAGCTCATCTTATGTTTTTGCCAAGGATGATCATTTTTTTGCTTACCCGAATAATTTCAATCACTATGCGCGACACTACAAGGACACATTTCAGCATGGCGGTATTTCCATGGAGGAAATTATGATCCCTTTTATCACTTTGGCTAATAAATGACGATTCCCAATTACCATGAAGCAGAGCTACATGAGGTAGCTCGAAAACTGATCAGCAACTTCGGACACCTGAAAGTATGGTGCTTTGATGCGGAGATGGGAGCAGGAAAAACAACGTTGACGAAAGCCATCTGCAAAGAATTAGGGGTACGAGATGAAATGAGCTCGCCTACTTTCTCTATTGTGAATGAATATCTGACTGGCAAAAATGAGGATATATATCACTTTGATTTTTATCGATTGAAGGATTTAGAAGAAGCCATGGATATAGGTGTGGAGGACTATCTTTTTTCCGGAAAATTGTGTTTGTTGGAATGGCCGGAGATTATTGAACCCCTATTGCCGGATGAATACCTGCAAATAAGCATTAAATTAGTAGGTGATAACACCCGATCACTAACTGCACAACCTAAATGAACGAATCGTCCAAATCCGGATTTGCAAAGTTGGCTCAGGAGCAGACGCTCTACCCGAAAGAGGCACCTGCTAAGATTTCGAAAAAGCACCAGTCACTACAGGTAGGTGTACCACAGGAAATTGCTGATCAGGAAAAACGCATGCCTATAAAGCCTTCTTCAGTGGGTGTATTAGTTGCCAATGGACATGAAGTACTTGTTGAGTCCGGGGCAGGGGAGTCAGCGAATTTCGCAGATAAGGAATACAGTGAGGCCGGTGCTAAAATTGCCTATAGTGCAAAAGAAGTCTTCGAGTGTCGTACTGTCCTGAAGGTGGAGCCGCCAACTTTGAAAGAAATTGAGATGATGAAGCCTGGGAGTACGCTCATCTCGGCTTTTCAGGCTGGCAAACAAAATTCTAAGTACCTGGAAGCCATTAATAAAAAGAAGCTCATTGCTATTGGATATGAATTTATTGAGGATAAAGTTGGAGGGCTACCACTTGTTCGGGCCATGAGTGAAATAGCCGGAAGTACCGTGATGATCATTGCGGCCGAATACCTGAGCAGTGCCAATAATGGCAGAGGTGTGATTCTCGGAGGGATTACAGGTGTACCGCCTACACGAGTAGTTATCATAGGAGCAGGTACAGTGGCGGAGTTTGCGGCCAGAGCTGCATTGGGTCATGGAGCGGAGGTGCGTGTCTTTGATAACCAGATTTATAAGATGCGCCGACTCAAGCACACACTTGGACAGGAAATTTATACGTCTACCTACGATGAAGCGCTGCTCAAAAAGGAGGTGGAGGAAGCAGACGTGTTGATTGGGGCGGTTCGATTTGAAAAAGGAAAGAGTAAGATGCTGGTAACTGAAGATATGGTGATGAGCATGAAGCCCGGTTCGGTGATTATAGATGTTAGCATCGATAACGGTGGATGCATCGAAACTTCTGAATTGACAAATCACAAAAAACCTGTATTTGTAAAGCACGATGTGACGCATTACTGCGTACCAAACATTGCTTCACGGGTAGCACGAACCGCCTCACTCGCGATCTCAAACATCTTCACACCAATCTTGTTGGAAGCAGGAGACTGTGGAGGGTTTGATGAGATGATTTACACCCATCCCTGGCTACAAAAAGGCGTTTATTCCTACAAAGGCACACTGACCAATCTCGCCCTGGCCAAACGTTTCAACCTGGCATTTAAGGATATCAGTTTATTTATGGCGGCCAGGATATAATGAGAGGTTTAATAAGTAAGGTTTTTTATTCATTTCTGATTTGGATTTTGTTTATTCAGTGTTCAAGTAAACAAAGCCATACAGCATTAACTGGTTTTTTAATGTCAGCAGAATATCAAAATTGGATTGAGCTAGAGCAGAATAATTCCTTAAGAAAGCTAGTGAAACCAGTTGATAGCTCATACTACATGAAAATGGAAAAGGCTCTCTCCTTAATTGATAAAATTAAGATGAAATTGATCATAAATGCTAATCAAAGTTTTAGTGAAGAGGATTTTACTCAGTTTGCTTTAGGCCCGAACAAAACATATTATGATATTGAAAATCCAAACTTTGATAAAAACTTGGATTTCCTTATTGAGAATTTCCCAAGTTTAAAGAATGATTTAAACGTTCCAATTGGGATTATTAGAGAGAACTCAAAAGATCCCCAAAATATAATGTTATTAATGTCCCCGTGTGAAGATCCAATTTTTCCTAATGAAAAGGAATGCTCCGAGGAGAACTTTTTTTAAAGTTTGTTTTTAAAAATAAAAACCTAATTGAGAGCCTTTACATACTAACAGACTATAAACTTCACCTTCTTACGATGGAAAGAAATTATCTTATTGAGCAAATAGATAATTATCCCAATTGATTTTATGATATTGAAATCTTTGCTCCATAGATTCCTCGTTCCCTGCCTTTGTCGGCAGGCAGGCTCGGAATGACACCAAGAACAAAGTATAGAGGTATTCCCCCTTTGAAGGGGGGTGTGAGAGGATGTGTGTGGGCGGGGGATGTCTATCCTTCAACAGGCTCAGGATGACAAGCTATAAAGAAGCCAAACTCTCCTCCAGCGTTTTCACCTTAGCTTCAGCATCTGCCAGCTTCTTTCGCTCCATAGCTACCACCTGTTCAGGGGCACCATTCACAAACTTCTCGTTGGAGAGCTTCTTTTCCACCGACTTCATGAAGCCTTTCGTGTAGTTCAGCTCTTCCTCAATCTTTTTCTTCTCCGCTTCAATGTCGATGTTCTCAGTCGCAGGAATGAAAAACTCATCCGATCCTACTACGAAACTGAATGCATTTGCCGGCTTATCCCCTGATTTAATTTCAGAAACGTTTGCCAGCTTCTTCAAGGATTCGCCAATACTGGCAATAGCCTTAGAATCGGTTGTCAACTCAAATGTCTCCTTAGGTGAGATACCCTTGGAACTTCGGATGTTTCGCACAGCTGAGGTAATTTCAAAAAGTAAATCTGCTTCTTTCAATATTCTGTCATCAAAGCTTGCTGCTTTAGGCCACTCAGCTACAATGATCGCTTCACCATCTTTGCGCTCTTTTAGTTCATGCCATAGTTCTTCAGTAATGAATGGCATAAATGGATGTAATAACTTCAACACCTTTTCAAACAGTTCAGTAGTGGCAGTATGCGTCTTTGCATCAATCGGCTTGCCGTATTCAGGCTTGATCCACTCGAGATACCAGCTACAGAAGTCATTCCAAACCAGCTTGTAGACTGTCATTAGCGCATCCGACATTCGGAACTTGGAGAAGTGATCTTCCAATTCGGTCAGCGCTTTGTTGAGTTTACTTTCAAACCAGCTAATTGCCTGGGCATTAATCGCAGGCTGTTCTGTTTCGGTAATCTCCCAGCCTTTCACCAATCGGAAGGCATTCCAGATTTTGTTAGAGAAGTTTCTTCCTTGCTCTACCAATTTCTCATCAAAAAGTAGGTCGTTTCCGGCAGGTGAGCTGAATAGCATTCCTGTTCGTACACCATCCGCACCAAACTGCTTGATCAAATCAAGTGGGTCAGGCGAGTTGCCCAACGACTTGGACATTTTTCGTCGCTGTTTGTCCCGCACAATGCCTGTCAGATACACATTTTCAAATGGCTTTTCATCCAGATACTCATATCCTGCAATCACCATTCGTGCTACCCAGAAGAACAGAATCTCCGGTGCAGTTACCAATGTGTTAGTGGGGTAGAAGAAGCTCAGTTCTTCATTTTTACTTTTATCGATTTTTCCGGTAGCCGGATCAAAGCAGCTTTCATCAAACCCACCAAAAGCTGCAATCGGCCATAGGTTGGAAGAAGCCCAGGTGTCTAACACATCCTCGTCCTGTTTCAGATCATCTGCTGTCAGGCTGTTGTTACCGGTCGTCTTGCGTGCCTCTTCTACTGCTTTATTAATATTTTCAGCAACCACAAAATCACCTTCTCCATCACCATAGTAGTAAGCTGGAATACGCTGACCCCACCAAAGCTGGCGAGAGATACACCAGTCGCGCACATTCTCCATCCAGTGGTTGTAGGTGTTCTTGAACTTAGCTGGGAAAAGCTGTATTTCATCATCCATTACCGCCTTATGTGCTCGCTTGGAGATTTCCTTCATTTTGATGAACCATTGTAGTGAAAGCTTCGGCTCCACCACCGAGTTAGTTCGCTCCGAACGACCAATCTTGGTGATGAATTCTTCCTCATCAACCAATACTCCGGCAGCTTTCAGATCTTTCACGATAATCTTACGCACCTTGAACCGATCTTCACCAACATACTTTTCAACCTCACATTTTTCATTGAGTGTACCATCCAGATTGATGGTGTCAATTGTGTCCAGATTATGTCGCTGACCAATTTCATAGTCATTTGGATCATGCGCAGGCGTTACTTTCAGACAGCCGGTACCGAAATCAAGCTCCACATAATCATCGCCAATGATTGGAATCTCCCGATTGATGAATGGCACCAATGCTTTCTTTCCAATCAAATGTTTGAATCGCTCATCGCTCGGGTTAACAGCAATACCTGTATCACCAAGAATCGTTTCTGGTCGCTGAGTAGCAATAGTCACAAACTCATCCGAATCTTTGATCTGATATTTTACATGGTAAAGGATCGCTTTCTCTCCATCCTCATTGTAGATCACCTCTTCATTGGAAATGGTAGTTTGCGCCTCAGTATCCCAGTTTACCATCCTAAGTCCACGGTAGATGTAGCCTTTATTAAACAGGTCAACAAACTGTTTGATTACCGCATCATGATAGTTGGGATCCATCGTGAAACTCGTTCGATCCCAGTCACAGGAAGCTCCTAGTTTTTTCAGTTGATCGAGAATGATACCGCCATACTTTTCTTTCCATTCCCAGGCATGTTTCATGAATTCTTCTCTGGATAGGTCTGACTTCTTGATCCCTTTTTCACGCAGCATACGCACCACTTTTGCTTCTGTGGCAATGGATGCATGGTCTGTACCCGGCACCCAGCAGGCCTCTTTGCCTTCCATTCTGGCTTTTCGAATCAATACATCCTGAATGGTGTTGTTGAGCATGTGACCCATGTGCAGAACGCCCGTGACGTTTGGAGGAGGGATAACGATGGTGTACGCTTCCTTGCCGGTTTTAGGAGTGGCATGGAAAAATTTTTGATCCATCCAGTACTTGTACCATTTGTCCTCTACTTTGGTTGGGTCGTATTGTGCGGAAATGCTCATCAAATGCTATTTCTTCGTATTAAAATTTTGAAACCGCAAAGTTAGTAGCTTTAGTGGGTTTACGTTTTCAATTTGCTAATTTTAAGTTATGATCCGCAAACCGACATACGCTGGTAAAGTTGATGCTAAAGACGAGCATGACATTTTAATCTGGGCTCGGCATAAAACAGCAGAAGAAAGGCTAATCGAAAGCTGGAGATTACATTGTATTAATCACGGTATATCTACCCAAAAAAAACTTGACCGATTTGCTTCGACTGCAAAAAGACGTCTTTGATGGCTGATCTATTCAATCAGGATTTTCTGGAATACATTCAATTGCTAAATAAGCATAGGGTTGAATACGTCCTTCTGGGTGGAATGGCAGTCAATATATATGGCTATAGACGATCGACCGGAGATATGGATCTTTTTGTTAATCCAACTGAAGCAAATCATAAACGTCTTAAAAAAGTCCATAGCGAGTTCGGTATGCTGATGGGAGAAATGGAAAAGCTTGAGAATTTCACGAATACTACAAAGTATGATGTGTACACATTCGGAGTTTCTCCTATACAAATAGATGTGATGACAGCCTGTAAAGGCATTACGTTTGGGGAGGCATATTCACAATCGCAAGAATATCAAGTGAACAAAATTTCCATAAAAGTTGTAAGTTTTGATACTTTGCTGAAATCTAAAAATGCAACTAATCGAACGCGGGATTTAGCTGACATAGAAGAATTAAAAAAAATTAGAAATACGAAGAGAAATGATTGAAATAGCTGCAAACAATCCAAACCTAAAATCCTGGGTGGAAGTACCTGAAAATTCAGACTTCCCAATTCAGAATTTGCCATTTGGCATCTTTAAAGAAGGAGGTGCAAAGCGAGCTGGAGTAGCTATTGGTGATAAGGTGCTGGACCTTGCGGTAGTTCAATCTCAAGGACTGTTTGATGGATTGGGTCTGCCTGAAGGAATATTTGATAAGGAAGTATTGAATGACTTTTTGAAGTTGGGAAAGGCGACCGGAAGAGTGGTTAGAAATCGCATTTCAGAATTACTGCAGGATGGAAATGATGAATTACAAAGCCACTATGCTTTAGGATCGATATTACTGGATCAAAGCAAAGTGAAGATGTGTCTGCCGGTGCAGATTGGCGATTACACTGATTTTTATTCCAGTGAGCAACATGCATACAATGTTGGGTGTATGTTTCGTGATCCGGATAATGCATTGATGCCAAACTGGAAACACATTCCGGTGGGTTATCATGGTAGAGCTTCTTCGATCATTGAATCCGGTGTACCAATCCACCGCCCGAAAGGTCAGCAGAAACCAAACGATGATGAACCCCCGGTGTTTGGACCATGTAAGCTGTTAGATTTTGAGTTAGAGACTGCTTTCATTACGTGTGGAGGCAATGATCTTGGAGATTCCATCACAACAGCAGAAGCAGAAGATTACATTTTTGGAATGGTGTTGTTTAACGACTGGTCGGCGCGGGATATTCAAAAGTGGGAATATGTTCCATTAGGTCCATTCTTAGCTAAGAATTTTGCGTCGTGCATTTCTCCGTGGATCGTAACGCTGGATGCTTTGGAGCCATTCCGTATTGCCGGACCAAAACAAGAGCCCGAAGTTTTACCGTATTTGAAGTTTGAAGGAAACAAGCATTTTGATATTGATTTGGAGGTAGCCATCCAGCCCGAGGATAGTGAAGAGAAAGTAGTTGGGAATTCCAATTTCAAATATATGTATTGGAACATGGCGCAGCAGCTGGCTCATCACACGGTTAATGGTTGCAACATCAAAACAGGAGATTTGTATGGAAGTGGTACCATTTCCGGCCCAGATTCCAGTCAGTTTGGTTCCATGTTGGAGATTTCCTGGAAGGGCACCAAGCCGGTGAAAATGCCTGATGGTAGCGAGCGAAAGTTCATTCAGGATGATGATACGGTAATCATGCGTGGACACGCTAAACAAAACGGCATTCGTATTGGTTTTGGAGAGGTGTCAACGAAGGTGTTGCCAGCGAAGTAGAAAATAAATGTGTGGTTATGCTGAACTTGTTTCAGCATCTATTTGGGATTATCAATAGACCCTGAAACGAGTTCAGGGTGACACCTTAAAAAGAATCTTAAATGACAATCGACCCAAAAGAAATACCGGTACCACAACTCCACGGACACCTGCTTGGTGCGGTAGCACCCAGGCCAATTGCTTTTGCCAGCACAGTGGATAAGGATGGGAATGTAAATCTGAGTCCGTTTAGTTTTTTTAATGTGTTTAGTGCGAATCCTCCGGTGATGATTTTCTCACCAGCAAGAAGAGGAAGAGACAACACGACAAAGCATACTCTGGAGAATGTGAAAGAGCATGCTGAAGTGGTAGTGAATATTGTATCTTACGCCATGGTGCAGCAGATGTCGCTGAGCAGCACAGAGTATGCAAAAGGAGTTAATGAGTTTACTAAAGCGGGTTTTACAGAAGTAAAATCAGAAAGAGTGAAACCACCGAGGGTGAAGGAAGCTCCTGTGTCTTTTGAATGTAAAGTGATTGAGGTGAAGTCACTGGGTGAGCAGGGTGGAGCTGGTCAATTAGTCATTTGTGAAGTACTGTTGATGCACATCGCAGACCGGGTATTGGGCGAGGATGGCAAGATTGATCCCAATAAAATTGATCTGGTCTCGAGAATGGGCGGTAATTGGTATGCCAGAGCGAGCGGAGATGCTATATTTGAAGTTGCCAAACCTTTGACAACCATGGGAATAGGAGTAGACCAAATACCGGATCAAATTCGAACAAGCACCGTACTCACGGGCAACCATCTCGGCATGCTCGGAAACGTGGAAGCATTGCCAACTGAAGAAGAGGTAAATGATTTTGCTAACGAACCTGAAGTACGCTCCATCCTCGACTCATTCGATGATGAGGAAAACATCCAACTGGAGCTGCATAAGCTTGCTGCTGATTTGCTGAATGAGGGAGAGGTAGATACGGCCTGGAAAGTTTTGATGATGGGATAAATAGTCAACAGTCCATCGGTTGACTGTCGACTCAAAACTGTTGACTATTATGAAAGACAACTTCTCAATCCAATCTGCTGACTATGCAAAGTTTCGCCCCGTCTATCCTCAGGAGTTAATTGATTACCTCATTTCACTTTGCGAAAATCATGAAGCTTGCTGGGACTGTGGGACAGGGAATGGTCAGTTGGCGGTAAAACTGTCGGAGACATTTCAAAAAGTTTACGCCACGGACATCAGCGATAAGCAACTTTCCAACGCTACCCCAAAACCAAACATTGAATATTCAAAACAACCAGCCGAGCAAACTAATTTTCCCGATCAGTATTTTGACTTGATCACCGTGGCACAAGCTGCGCACTGGTTCGATCATGAGCGATTTAATCAGGAAGTAATCCGTGTGCTTAAACCAAAAGGAGTTATTGCATTAATAGGTTATGGGCTCGTTCAGGTGGACGGGCAGGTAGGTGAAATTATTAAGGAGTTTTATTGGAATGTCACTCATCCCTACTGGGATCCGGAACGCGATCACATTGAGAAAGCTTATCAAACCATCCCTTTTCCATTTAATGAAATAACAGATGTACCAAAATTCAAGATGAAGAAGGAAATGATGCTCGATGACCTGGTTGGTTACATCAGTACCTGGTCTGCTGTACAGCATTATAAAAAAGACAAAGGCCATTCACCCATTGATCAATTTCACCATGATCTGATGAAGGTTGGGAACGGTGAAAGGCTAATGGTTGAATTTCCCCTGTTTACCCGTCTAGGGAGGTTAGACTAATTCTGAAATTAACTCTTCATCAACCTTCTATCATAAACGAACCAATCCTGATTTACAATCTCCAATTGCAGGTCAGGGTGATTCGGGTTAATAAGAAAATTACTTTCCAGTGGATTTATTACTGATGGTACTTTTAAAATAGTTGAAGTTTGATCTTTGATCCACTGATCGCCTATTTTGCTAGTTGCATTTTCATCGGATTTCCAATTTTCCGGTAGTGGGGTTCTCAAGTCTGCAACCTGATTTTCATCTACAATCAATGCCAAAAGGAGATATTTAAAAGAATCCGCACCGGTAATGTGAACGAGGTGTTCTAAAATACTTAATGAGCTGGTTTGAGCGGTATAAAGCATGAAGTTTCCACTGGAATTCCATCTGCCTCCAAAAAGCGAAGCTCCAATTCCACTAAGGTCATTGGCATATTTTGGTAGTGTAAGTCTGTATACTATCAAGCGGTGATGCCGTGTTTGATTCTACCAAGGATTTGAAGAACACGATTAGAACCTGTAATTGTGCGCATCATGTCAAGTGGAACATATCCATCCAACATAGGCTGTGGGGTCTTGAGCCAGTTAGATAAACTATTTTTTGAACCCAATGCCTCTTCACCTGATTCGAATATTTGCTGGATGAAGTGAAAACGATCCGATTTTTCCTGGCCAAGTGTAGGCTTTAACATCATGTTGTAATACGTTTTTTCCGAAACCCCTAAGATACCTGCCATATCATCTTTTGTAAAACCATAAGCGGCTACAGCTTCTTTTACCTCATCAGACTTGGCTTCTTTTATCTTGTAGAATTTCATTGTTATGTAAAATTACATAAATATGTACGTAAAATTACAATCATGGTTTCAGAAGGCAAACCTTTCTTTAAACTCCTCCAGCTCAGCTTTCAGCCCGTGAGGTTTAAACCGATCGATGTACTCAAAAAGTTTACTATTCGGGTCAATTTTCAGTTCACGCAAATTCATGTGCTGGTTTGTGAACAGGAATTCCAAAGAAGGATAGATTTCTTTAAGCACATCCACGATATCCAAAATCTGTAGGTTTTTGTCAACAAGATTGTAAGTTCCGCTAGGCACCTTGCTGGTAATGGTCTGAACTAAAGCATTGCATAGATAGTCTACATGAATAAAGGCCCTGGACTGTTTACCATTGCCGTTGATCTGGATGCGATTGGTGAAGTTTGCATCAAACATGAACCGGTTGATTACCGCATCAAATCGCATGGATTTACTGTAGCCATACACATTACCACCCCGTATGTTGATAGCATTCTTCTTTTCTGCCAGTCGGTTTACATGCTCCTCGCCTCGAAGCTTAGAGATACCATAAAAGGTAGAAGGAGCAGGGGTAGTATTTTCGTTAGCTACTTGTTCACTTGCTCCGTAAACGGAAGTGCTACTCAGATATATGAATTTTGATATATCAGATTCTTCTGCGCAGTAAACTACCTCGGCTGTCCCCCAGTGATTGACTTGTTCATAGAAGTGAGGGTCAGTGTTGGCAAATGGAGTAGTGACAATAGCAGCCAGGTGCACCACCACATCAGCATCTTTCATCAGTTTCTTTAACTGACGTGTATCCAGAATATCTCCACGCACAGACTGTATTTTCTCCTTATTATCATAATCCTGTCCAAGGAAAAAATTATGATGTCCCTTACTCAGGTTATCATAGACGATGATTTTCTCAATTTCAGAATTGGCTACCAGGTGTTTTACCAGCTTTGTTCCAACGTATCCGGCTCCCCCGGTGATTAGTACTTTCATGTTTTTTATGTCAGGTTGATGTACTCGAAACCTGTCTTTTTGAATGTCCATTTCGACAGGCTCAATGTGACAATTACTTCACTAAATCCGTATGCAATCCACACTCCACTTTATTCAATCCAAACCATCTTGCTTCGCGCTCCTGCATGTCCAGATCCATTTTACGGGTACATGGCTCACATCCAATACTTATATATCCCTGAGCATCGAGCGGATGTTTGGGGAGATCATGCTCTTTGATGTAAGCAAATATTTTTCGATTGTCCCAGTCAAGCATCGGGTGAAAACGGATGCTATTAAAAGGTGCTGGTTGCTCTACTTTCATCGCTTTTCGTACAGCACTTTGATCCCCACGCACCCCATTGATCCATACATCATGGCTGGCTAAAACGGATTCCATAGGTTGGGTTTTGTTTAGGTAGCAGCAATGATCCGGGTCGGTGGTAAACAGTAGTTTGCCATTGGACTCCCGCTGCATATACTTGGGGGTATTTGGCTTTAAATCCACAATTTTTAGCCTCAGTTTATCTGCAACTTGATCTCGAAATGAAACAGTTTCTGGGAAGAGATATCCTGTATTAATAAAGTAGACAGGAATAGAATTATCGATTTCACTGAGGATATGAAGCATCGGGATACTATGCGTTTGAAAGGAAGATGTGGTAAATAACCGCTTTCCCTCACTTCTATATTTCTCAATTTTTTCTCTAATTTCTGCTACCTCCATAGAATGAATTTCAAGGCAAAACAATAACAGCCAAAAATAAATTCATAGCATTCGGAAACATCTTTATAAAACGTGTTGTTAAGAGTTCCAGTAATTTTGTGGCATGCCAAGAGTAACAATAAACAGGAAGGAGCATTTCAATGCAGCTCACAGGCTCTACAATGAGTCATGGTCTGATGAGAAAAATGAGGAGGTGTTTGGAAAGTGCAATAATCCAAACTGGCATGGACATAATTATGAAATGGTTGTAAGCTTGACCGGTGAACCAAATCCGGATACCGGATATGTTTACGATATGAAAAAACTAAGTGATTTGATCAAAGAGCGTGTGCTCAAGCGATTTGATCATAAAAACTTGAATTTGGATGTAACCGAATTCAAAAATCTGAATCCAACAGCAGAAAACATCGTCAAAGTCATCTATGATATATTGAGACCGGAAATAGAGGACCAATACGAAATGAAAATAACACTTTATGAAACAGAAAGAAACTTCGTTGAATACCCAGGTTGAGGTAGATGAGATTGGCGATGATCATGTGGGTACTTCATACGATACGCCTCTTCGTCCGGATGCCTTTGAGCAAGATGATGACTTAAAAGTTGAACTGATTTCCAAGCATTTTAAGGAAATCATGCAAATATTAGGTTTAGACCTGGAAGATGATTCCTTAGCAGGGACACCAAAACGTGTGGCTAAAATGTATGTGGAGGAAGTATTCTCAGGGCTTAATCCTAAGAACAAACCAAAAATCAGACTATTTGACAACAAGTACAATTACGATCAGATGCTGGTTGAAAAGGATATTACTTTCTATTCGCATTGTGAGCATCATTTTGTGCCAATATACGGTAAGGCACATGTTGCGTATTTCTCAAGCGGGAAGGTGATCGGATTGTCAAAAATCAATCGAATTGTACAATTCTTTGCTAAAAGACCACAGGTTCAGGAGCGGTTGACAGTTCAAATCGGCAAAGAGCTCAAGGCCATCCTCAAAACTGAAGATGTAGCGGTGGTGATGGATGCCTCTCATATGTGTGTTTCTTCCCGAGGGGTGAATGATACGAATAGCAGAACAGGAACTGCTTTTTTCGATGGAAAATTCAAAGATCAGAATATTAAGAATGAATTTTTGAATTACATCAATACCGATTCTACACAGCTTTAGTTATTTCTTTCATCGATGATTTAAATCTAGGTTTTCTATAAAAGCCTGATGTTCTATCTTTGCGCACTGTTTTTGAAAACCATTTAAAAAATCATGGATAAAATAATCTATTTAGTGCCTGCTCTAGGGCTCCTGGGGCTTCTTGTGATGATCATCAAGTCTCGCTGGGTAAACAAGCAGGATGCAGGTGATGAGAAAATGCAAACACTTGCAAATCACATCCGAGAGGGGGCATTAGCCTTTCTAAGTGCAGAGTACAGAATACTTGCCATTTTCGTTGTTTTGGCAGGAGCTCTCTTAGGCGTAATATCAATGATGGTAGAAACCACACATTGGTTTATCATTGTTGCTTTTGTCATTGGGGCATTCTTTTCAGCATTAGCTGGAAACATCGGGATGCGCATAGCAACAGCTGCTAACGTACGAACCACGCAAGCTGCACGAACTAGCTTACCTCAGGCACTGAAAGTATCATTCACTGGAGGAACCGTAATGGGACTTGGAGTGGCAGGATTAGCTGTATTTGGTCTAAGTATGCTTTTCATCATCATCTTCCAATGGTTTATGGGTGGCGTTTGGACGAATACAGGAGACATGACGATCGTACTTGAAGCGTTGGCTGGGTTCTCTTTGGGAGCAGAGTCAATCGCACTTTTTGCAAGAGTAGGTGGAGGTATCTATACAAAAGCTGCTGATGTAGGAGCTGATCTTGTAGGAAAAGTCGAAGCTGGAATTCCGGAAGATGATCCTAGAAACCCTGCTACTATTGCTGATAATGTTGGCGATAACGTAGGTGATGTTGCAGGAATGGGTGCCGATCTTTTCGGCTCTTACGTGGCGACAGTTCTTGCTTCAATGGTACTTGGAAATTATGTAATAAGAGACATGGGCGGCTCTGTGGATGATGCCTTCGGCGGAATAGGTCCTATTCTTCTTCCATTGGTAATAGCGGGACTTGGAATCGTGTTCTCACTTTTCGGAACTCTATTCATTAAGATTTCAAGTAATGACGCTAAAGAAGCACAGGTTCAAGCTGCTTTGAATAAAGGAAACTGGGGTTCTATCATCCTAACAGGGATAGCATTGTTTTTCCTACTTCCGGAGATGCTTCCAGCTACCATGCAGATGGATTTCTTTGGTGAAGGTCTAAAAACAATTACCCCAATGGGCGTTTTCTATGCTGTTTTGGTGGGTCTTGCCGTAGGAGGATTGATTTCATATTTCACTGAATATTATACAGGACTTGGCAAAAAACCTGTTTTGGATATAGTAAAAAACTCAGCGACTGGAGCTGCTACTAATATTATCGCAGGTCTTTCTACTGGTATGATTTCCACATTTGCTCCAATCTTACTTTTTGCGGGCGCTATTTGGGGAGCTTATGAATTTGCTGGATTCTACGGTGTTGCCATTGCTGCCTCTGCCATGATGGCCACTACAGCTATGCAGTTAGCGATTGACGCGTTTGGTCCGATTGCCGATAACGCAGGAGGTATCGCTGAAATGAGTGAACTTCCTGATGACGTAAGAGCAAAAACAGATATTCTTGATTCTGTGGGAAACACGACTGCTGCGGTTGGTAAAGGATTTGCAATTGCTTCAGCGGCATTGACTGCTCTGGCATTATTTGCAGCTTACGTGACCTTTACAGGAATTGATGGAATCAATATTTTCAAAGCCAAAGTACTTGCTGCTTTATTTATAGGAGGTATGGTTCCGGTTGTATTCTCAGCACTTGCTATGAGATCTGTAGGTAAGGCTGCCATGGAAATGGTGAAAGAGGTGAGACGCCAGTTCAAAGAAATTCCGGGTATCATGGAAGGAACGGGTAAACCGGAATACGGCAAATGTGTGGATATTTCTACAAAAGCAGCATTGAGAGAAATGATGCTTCCGGGAGCTATTACAATTATCGCACCGGTGCTAATAGGTTTCACAATGGGGCCTGAAGCACTTGGTAGTTATATGGCAGGTGTAGCAGTTTCAGGTGTTCTATGGGCAATTTTTCAAAACAATGCTGGTGGAGCCTGGGATAACGCCAAGAAATCATTCGAGGCAGGGGTTATGATCGAAGGAGAGATGACCTACAAGGGTTCAGAAGCTCACAAAGCAGCAGTAACTGGAGATACAGTGGGAGATCCATTCAAAGATACTTCCGGACCTTCCATGAACATCCTAATCAAACTAACCTGTTTAGTAGGCCTTGTGATCGCACCAATCTTAGGTGAGGTTTACGGAACCGGAACGCATGGATCAGGGGAAGAAGCTGCGATCATTGTTGTCGAGGAAGCTGAACCGGTTGAAGAAATGGTAAAGGTGACCAAGGAATTTAAAGTGGAGATGGAAACATTGGAAGATGGGCAGGTTCAGGCAATTGTAACTTATACAGCTATGGAAAATGCAGAAGCAATGACTAGAGTGGATACACTTGTTGGAGCTGAGGCTGATGTTAAGACACAAATTGATGCGATGAGGCAATAATTTTAGTTTAACAATAACACGGAACCCTGTCTTAACGGATCAGGGTTTTTTTGTGCCTGATTGTTATAGTTGACTAACTTAGCTAACTTTAAAATGTGAAGACTTATAACATTCATGAGGCCAAAACCCACCTTTCCAAGATTCTTAATGAAGTAAGGGAAGGTGAAATCGTCTATATAGCCAAATCAGGAAAGAAAATTGCAGAACTAAAGCCTGTGGAAGAAAAAAGTAGATCGATAAAATTGGGATTGCTAAAAGATAAGATTTCGGTTACTGATAACTGGAATAGTGACGAAACAAATGAAGAAATTGCAAAATCCTTCTTTCAGGAAGATCCTTCAGAACCTAACTCAGATCAGGAGGTAGACGGAGAGGTTCACCCGAAGTACAGAGAATTTTTCTATGGAAAAAAATAACCTGTTGATTGATTCTCAAATTCTGATTTGGTCACAGCATGAACCAGAGAAACTATCAAAGAAAGCACGGGATTTTTTATTGGATGATAGATTAATCAAATGGGTAAGTGTTGTATCTATTTGGGAGCTAACAGTTAAAATAACAAAAGGCACCTTAAAATTTGATTTTAATTGGAATCATCTATTTGAAAATCAGCCATTTGAGCTGTTAAAGGTTGAGGTAAATCATATTGATAAGACCAGAACTTTACCTTTCATTCACAAAGACCCATTCGACCGACTGCTCATTGCTCAATCCATTGTCGAAGGCATACCTCTAATCACCTCCGACAAACAAATCCAACTATACGATTTCCCCCATTTTAAAGCTTAGGAATGCTGAGCTTAATTCAAATTGGTGAAGACTGGTTCAGGTCTAAAAATTGGGAGACTTTTGATTTCCAACGAAGGACATGGGCTGCTTATTTGGAAGGCAAAAGTGGCTTACTCAATGCTCCAACCGGTTCAGGTAAAACCTATGCTCTATGGATTCCATGCTTGCTCGAGTTCTTAAGGGAAAACGAACCTTATGAGGTAAAGCCAGAAGTACAGATTCTCTGGATTACACCGCTTAGAGCTCTAGCTAAAGACATTCAAAGAGCGATGCAGCTAGTATGTGACGAGATGGATATCCGCTGGAAGGTAGGATTACGAACTGGTGAAACCACAACTTCCGAAAGACAAAGACAAAAAAAGACTGCACCTCAGGCATTGGTAATTACCCCGGAAAGCCTGCATGTTTTACTTAGCCAAAGTGATTATCCCAACTATTTAAAGAACATTAAAAGCATAATAGTTGATGAGTGGCATGAATTAATAGGAACTAAGCGTGGAGTAGCTACTGAGCTGGCTATTTCCAGAATTAAGAAGCTTACAGACAATAAGTTGAAAGTCTGGGGAATCTCAGCCACGATTGGCAATTTACCACAAGCAAAACGGGTGTTGTTGGGAGAAGACCTTTATAAGAATGCTGTCTCTATCAAATCCAACATTAAAAAGAAGATTGAGGTGACCTCTATTATGCCCGATGAGGTAGAGAAGTTCCCCTGGTCTGGCTATCTGGGAGTGAAATTGCTTGATAAGGTGTTGCCCATTATACATAAGAGCAAAACCACACTGCTTTTCACCAACACTCGATCTCAAACCGAACTTTGGTATCAGGCCATCCTGAAAGAAGCACCGGAGTTGGCCGGAATCATAGCCATGCATCATGGCTCGATGGATCAACATATTCGGGGATGGGTTGAAGATGCTCTTCATGAGGGAAAACTAAAGTTGGTAGTTTGTACTTCTAGTTTGGATTTAGGAGTTGATTTTCGTCCGGTTGATACTGTGATCCAAATCGGAGGACCAAAAGGCGTTTCCCGATTTCAACAGCGTGCAGGAAGGAGTGGACATGGTCCTGGTGAGGTCAGTCGAATCCATTTTGTGCCTACACATTCACTCGAACTAATAGAAGGAGCAGCTCTAAGGTCGGCGATCAAAGAGGGAAAATTTGAACAGCGAAAGCCATTGGAAAAATGTCTGGATGTACTTGTTCAGTACCTTGTTACACTCTCGGTGAGTGGCGGATTTCGACCGTTGGAAATACTTGAAGAGATCAAGCAAACGTACTGTTATCGCTTTCTATCAGCCGATGAATGGAATTGGGTGTTGGAATTTATTACGACGGGGGGAAGTACATTGGGTGAATATGATGAGTTTTCCAGGGTGTATAATGAAGATGGCGTTTATAAGATCATCAATGATAAAGCAGCTCATAGACACAAGTTATCCATCGGTACGATTGTAGGTGACCCGGCCATGAGTGTTAAATTGATTACCGGAGGTCATCTGGGAACAGTCGAGGAAAGCTTTGTTTCAAAGCTAAATCCGGGAGATCGCTTTTGGTTTGCCGGACAAAATTTGGAGTTCATTCGAATCAAAGATTTGACTGTTTTAGTGAAAAAGTCAAAAAGAAAGAGCGGGCTTACACCGGCATGGGGTGGTGGAAGACTTCCACTTTCATCCTTGTTGTCAGACCAAATTCGAGCCAAATTACAGCTTGCTGTTGAGGGTGATTATTCGGATGTTGAGCTTCAGAAGATAAAGCCAATACTAGACCTGCAAAGCAAAATGTCTATGATTCCGGACAAAGATTCTCTTTTGATTGAAAAAGTGGAAACAGAGCATGGACATCACTTGTTCTTTTTCACCTTCGAAGGAATGTTTGTCCATGAAGTGCTAGCAGGACTTGTAGCTTATCGAATGAGCAAGCTTCAGAAAATCACATTCTCCATATCAATGAATGATTATGGATTTGAGCTTCTTTCAGATCAAGAAATAGCAATCGAAGAAGCTTTAGAACTAGACCTTTTCTCAGAGGTAAACATCTTTGAGGACATCAATGAGTCAATCAATATGACTGAGATGGCTCAACGGAAATTCAGGGATGTTGCAACAATTGCAGGTTTGATTTTTCAGGGCTATCCTGGTAAAAATATCAAAGCAAGGCACTTGCAGGCTTCATCCGGAATCTTGTACAGGGCTTTTAAAGAGTACGATCAAAACAACTTGTTGCTAAAACAGTCTATGGAGGAAGTGATGACCCTTCAACTGGATCAGTCAAGATTTATGGAAGCGATTCGTAGAATCAACTCTCAGAAGATCATCCTGAAAGAAACGCAAAAACCTACACCGTTTGCCTTCCCGATTCTGGTGGATATGATCAGGCGGGAACGTCTCAGTTCAGAAGATGTGACAGATAGAATATTAAAAATGCAAATGCAGCTTGAACGATCTGTTAGCTCGGACTAAATTTGGGATAATGAAAGTATCAATAACACTTCTGACACTATTTGCTGCAACAGCACTTTATAGTCAGTCCATTGTTGGAAAATGGAAAACAATAGATGATGAATCGGGAAAACCTCGCTCAGTCGTAGAGATTTACGAAAAAGGTGGTAAATATTTTGGGAAGATTGTGGAGCTATACAGAGAACCGGGGGAGGATCCGGATCCTATTTGTCAAGAATGCAATGATCACAGGAAAGGAAAGAAAGTGATAGGAATGGAGATAATCACAGATTTGAAATATAATAAGGGTGATGATGAGTATCATAAAGGCGAGATTCTCGATCCGGAAAATGGTAACATCTATGATTGTAGGCTTTGGGTTGAAGATGGAAACTTGAAGGTACGTGGTTATCTGTTATTCTTCTATCGTACCCAAACCTGGCTTCCTTATTCAGGTGTCTGATTTTATTGCAAACATTCAAGGAGAAAAATTAAGACTGCTTTCAGAGCGAGCCATTTTTTGGAAAAAAAAACAGATGTTGATTCTCTCAGATCTTCATCTGGGAAAAGCTGGTCATTTCCGAAAGCATGGTATTCCTGTTTCAAGAAAAATTCATTTGTCTGATTTACAAACTCTTGAAAAACTGATTCAAGCCAATAAACCAAAGCAAGTTATCCTACTGGGAGACTTGTTTCACAGCGTTGAAAACAATGAATGGAATGACTTTTTACAGTTTTTAGAAGTCTATGACAATGTGAAATTTACCCTGATAGAAGGGAATCATGATATCCTTTTAGAATATCCGAAATCAATGGAGCTTTTACCAATTTTAAAAATGCCACCATTTTCTTTTACACATATTAGGCAGGATTCTGGATGCTATAATATTTCTGGTCATATCCACCCGGGAGTGTCTATCCGTGGGAAAGGAAGACAAAGTATTACTATACCTTGTTTTCATTTCGCAGCATCGTATGCGGTACTTCCTGCATTTGGGCAGTTTACCGGTATTAAGAAAATCCGGCCTAAAAAGGGTGATCGAGTATTTGGTATTGCTGATAGGTCCATCATTGAATTAACGTGAGAAATAGCGTATTTTACAATTGTAAACCCATTTACTCACCGAAAAGGGGTTACTTATTTGGTATGAATCGTATTAAAAACTGGCTTGGTGTATGAAGGACAGTGAGATACTGGAGGGAATTAGTCGCGGAGATGAGCGTATGCTTGATCATCTGTATAAGAAATATTACAGGATGATGACCAAGATTGTGCTGTCTAATAATGGGACTGAGGACGAAGCGAAAGATGTATACCAGGAAGCCTTACTCGCATTTTGGCAGAAAGCTGCAAGTGGTAAGTTGGTTTTGACATCCAAAATCAGCACCTATTTGTATAGCATCTGTCTCAATCAGTGGAGGAAGGAATTAGATCGGAAGAGTCGTTTAAGCTCGGAAGAAGTGGATGGTGAAGAGCACCAGACGCACGATGCGAAAGAACGACTGAAAATTGTGATGGACTGTATTGGACAGTTGGGAGATGTGTGTAAAAAGGTATTGACTCATTACTATTTTGATGGTATGGGGATGCCTGAGATTGCGGAGAAGATGAATTTCGCCAATACAGACACAGCAAAGACGAAAAAATATAAGTGTAAAAAGAAACTGGATAGTTTAATAAAAAGCAAATACACCACTGAGGACTTTTTTGATTAGACATGACAAAAATTAACCAAGAACGAATTGACAAGTACCATTCAGGCCGAATGGAAGAAAAAGAAATTGCTGATTTTGAAAATCAGCTCCAATCAGACCCTGCTTTAAAAGCAGAAAGTGATTTTCAGGCCGACATAGTGAATGGTTTGAAAGAGTTCCGTAAAACAGAGCTAAAATCAAGAATGGACGCCATCAACGTAGGGCCATCATGGTTTGAATATGCTCAACAATCTGCGTTAATGAAATCAATGGGTGGGGTCATTGTAGCCTCTATAATAGGTACAGGCATTTATTTCCTTGGTGAGAAAGAAGGAGCGGTTGAAGAATCAAATCCTATTACCATTGATGCCCCTTTAAATGAATCAACTGAATTCGTGTTGAAATTGGGTGATGAAAATGTTCCTGAAAACGAAAGAGATTTAGAAAAACCAATAATTGAAGAAAGAGAGTCTATCGCTGAACTTCAGTCCGAAAGCTCGAATGCCACTGCTGTTATTGCTGAAAATGACGAAACTGGAAAAGAGGAATCGGTAAAAACTGATTCTTTTAAACCAACGTTTGAAGCACCTCCTGCTCTGACTGTAGAAGACGACAGTAAATTCACTTCTTCCGAATTAGATGAATTACCTGAAAATAGCTCGAAAATTGCTAAAGAAGATCCAATAGATGTCAGGACTGAAAATAGCAGAAACACCACGATCAAGTACAAGTATTTTGACGGAAAGCTATTCTTAAGTGGGGATTTTGATAAAGCTCCTTATGAGATATTGGAGATTAATAGTGCTGATGGAAGACGTATCTACGTCTATTATTTGGGCACTTATTATAAAGTTGGACTTACAGATAAACTCATCGAGTTACCAAAAGTGAAAGATGAAGCAGTGATTGAAGAATTAAAGCTGCTGAGAGATAATAAGTAATATTCCAAAGCATTTCCATTTTGCCTAAATTCGTGGCAAATGGAGCAGAAAAAAACCAGAAAAAAACGCAAGCTTGGAAGCTATCCCTTTGCCAGTGTGGTCTTTAGTATCACAGTGGCATTGTTGGTTTTGGGCCTTTTTGGTTGGCTTGTTTTGCATTCATCCCGATTGGGCACTCAGATTCAGGAAAACATCGAAGTACAGGTTTATCTGAACAAGAATATATCGCAATCAGATATTACAAAAATTCGTACTGCAATAGCCTCTAAACCCTACACCCTGGTAAAAGAAACTCCGCAGATTGCTTTAATTACTAAAGAAGAAGCAGCTCAGCAATTCGTAGAAGCAACAGGCGAAGATTTTAAAGATTTTCTGGGGGATAATCCGCTCAGAGACCTCTTTGCTGTAAAGATCAAAGGTGGATATCAGGCACTGGACAGCCTGAACCAAATTAAAGCTGAAATAGAAGGAATGCGAGGTGTTTTTGAAGTTGAATATGAAGAAAGCCTCATCGAAAGTATAAATGAAAACCTGACTAAAATTGGCTTCATACTTCTTGGGATAGCTATTTTCGCGCTTATTGTTGTGATTATTCTTATCAATAACACGATTAAACTAGCCCTCTTTTCACAACGGTTTCTCATACGAAGTATGCAACTTGTAGGTGCAACCAGTTCATTTATTCAACGCCCATTTCTTTACCGATCGATGATGTATGGTTTTTTCGCAGGAGTATTGTCGTGCGGAATCATTTATGGATTTACGATGTATATGAACGATGCTATTGAAGGGTTGGAAGAGCTTCAGGATATGAATGGATTTTTATTGTTATTTGCAATCATCCTGATCATGGGAATTCTCGTAGGATACTTTAGCTCCCTAAGAGCTATTCGAAAATATTTAAAAATGTCATTGGACGAACTTTATTAAGACATGTCAGAAAAAAGAAAACTAGCCTTCTCAAAGGCCAATTATATGATCATGATCACAGGCGTTGTTGTATTGGCGCTTGGTTTCATCATTATGACCATGGATACTGAGCCGTATGGTTTCGGATTTCTTGGACTTACCTTAGGTCCGATCGTAGTGATGCTTGGGTTTATCATTCAATTCGTAGCTATTTTTTATAAACCGAAATCTAATTCCGATTCTGAATGAGTTGGATTGAAGCCCTCATTTTAGGGATTATTCAGGGCCTTACCGAATTTCTACCCGTGAGCAGCAGTGGTCATCTGGAGATAGGATCTGTTCTGTTAAATGCGCAAAGCTCTGATAATCTGCTTTTTGCCGTAGTTGTACACCTGGCAACAGCATTGGCAACCATTGCTGTCTTCAAAAATGATATCCTGATATTACTAAAAGACATTTTAAAGTTTCAATGGAATGAATCAACACAGTTTGCTTTTAAAATAGTGTTGTCAATGATTCCAGTTTTTGTGGTTGGCGTCTTCTTTAAGGATCAAATAGAAGCATTATTTGTAGGTAACCTTACCTTGGTTGGCTCAATGCTATTAATCACCGGAGCTTTGCTTTTGTTTGCCCATTATAAAAAGGATGGAGCTAAATCTGTTGGATTTGTTGGAGCAATAGTTATAGGCTTGGCTCAGGCCTTTGCTGTATTACCCGGTATTTCTCGATCAGGTTCTACCATTGCCACAGCACTAATACTCGGTGTGGAAAGATCAAAAGCAGCACGATTTTCATTCTTAATGGTCTTAATACCAATTCTAGGAGCCAGTCTGCTGGAGTTGAAAGATTATGCTGAGAATACCACGGCACACTCTATTGATGCGATGAGTTTGATTATCGGGTTTATCGCTGCATTTATTGCAGGATTTATAGCCTGCAAATGGATGATTACCATAGTCCGAAAAGGAAAGTTGACCTTCTTTGCTGTGTATTGTTTTATCATTGGCACAATAGCCATTATCGCCGGGTAGAGAATGCAAAACACTTTCGAAGAAGGACGACTTTTATTGATCAATAAGCCGGTAGACTGGACCTCTTTTGATGTGGTGAAAAAACTGCGCTATGTGTTGAAGGTAAAAAAAATCGGACATGCAGGAACATTGGATCCATTAGCAACCGGATTGCTCATCATCGGGACAGGGAAGTTTACTAAAAAACTCAATGAACTTCAGGGACTGGACAAGTCGTACGAAGGGATTATTGAGATTGGAAAGACCACACCTTCATACGATTTAGAAACGGAGTTTGATTCCGAAAGTGATTGGTCGAATGTGACGGCTGAAATGATGGAAACTGTGAGGGAAAAGCTGAGCGGGCCTATAGAACAGATACCACCGGCACACTCCGCAATCAAGATTGGAGGAGAGCGAGCGTATAAAAAAGCACGAAAAAATAAAGAAGTGAAGTTGGAGCCGAGATCGGTGACCATTCATAATTTTGAGATTGACACTTCCTCTTTACCTGACATAAAGTTTCGAGTGGAATGCTCCAAGGGCACGTACATCAGAAGCCTGGCTCATGATTTTGGAAGAGAGTTAGGTGTAGGTGGATATTTAAAAAAACTCGTACGAACCAGTGTTGGAGATTATCAGTTGTCAGATGCAGTAGATTTGGATGAATTAATTCGTCAGCATAATGAAGGTAGTTGACCATATAGAAGATTTTGAGAAGCCGGACTATGCGGTAGTGACCATTGGCACTTTTGATGGTGTGCATATTGGTCATCAAACCATTCTGAAAAGATTGGTATCTGAAGCTAAAAAAGTCAATGGCAAAAGTGTATTAATCACCTTTTGGCCTCACCCAAGATTCATTCTTAACAAGGATGCTGATAAGTTAAAGCTGCTTTCAACTTTCAACGAGAAAGTGAAAATGGTAGCAGATCTGGGCGTTGATTTTATTTTGAAGATTGCATTTACTCCCGAGTTTTCCAATTTAAGTGCAGATGAATTTGTTCAGCAGATTTTGGTAAATAAGGTTGGGACAAAGAAGCTATTTATCGGCTATGATCACCATTTTGGGAATAACAGAGAAGGGAACATAAAGTTTCTTCATCAGAATTCTTCCCGCTACGGTTTTGAAGTAAACGAAATCTCCAAACAGGAAATTGATCACATAGGAGTCAGCTCCACTAAAATTCGGAATACGCTGGAAAGCGGAGAGATTCATTTAGCCAATTCATTATTGGGCAGAAATTATTCTCTTACAGGTAAGGTCATTGACGGTCAGAAGAAGGGTAGGTCTATGGGTTTCCCAACCGCCAACATTGAAATACTGGAATCTTATAAGCTATTACCGGCTGATGGTGTTTATGCAATTAAGGCGACAGTAAATGAGAATTGTTATAATGGCATGCTGAATATTGGCTTTAAACCCACTGTTGATGGAACCAGACGATCGATAGAAGCGCATCTTTTTAATTTTGATGCGGATATCTATGGAAAGGAAATGACCGTTGAGTTTGTGAGATCACTTAGGAAAGAAATGAAGTTTTCTAATTTAGAAGAGTTGAAAGATCAGTTGATGAAGGATAGAGAGCGCGCTTTAAAAATTTTATCATGAAGTTCAGTACTTTGAAGATATTGATAGTTTTTCTGGTGACCTCAATTGCAGGAGTTTCCTGTAAGAAAACGGAATCGTTGATAGACTTTACGGAGGAAGATGAGATTTTATTAGGCGAAAAGCTGGCAATTGCTTTTTCGGAAGATGCTGATTATAACCTGATCTCATCAGAAGGAAATACGATACCATACGGCTATGTCAATTCCCGATTAAATGAAATCATTGCTTCATCAGTATTGACAAAAGGTGAATCATTCACCTGGACGATCACATTGGTAGAGGATGATCGAAGACAGGCATTCGCCTTTCCGGGAGGGTATTTGTATGTAAGTACCGGAATGATTTTCTACCTCAACAACGAAGATGAATTTTCTGGATTGCTGGCTCATCTTATCGCGCACATTGATCAATCGCACATTACAGAAACGCTGTTCTTTAAATACGGTGTGAACGGCCTTAAATCTATCGCATCTTCAGGTGATTCAGAGTCATTAAAAAGCATCATTGAAGACCTGGAGTTGAGTGGTGATTACCTTCAAATTTCCAGAGCAAATGAATTACAGGCAGATACTTTAACAGTCTCGCTTCTGACCGGGACGGGGCAGTCTTGTGAAGCGTCAGGGCTGATCATTGAAAGAATTTTAACAGTACAGCCCAATCAGCTTACAGGATTTATAGGAGCCCACAGGCTAGAAGAGGATCGCGTTGTTGCTATCAAGGAAAAAGCATCTGGTTGTGACACAGCAATTGATGGTGAGTCTGCCGCAAGATATCGATCATTCAGAAATTCGCTCCCTTAAATCAGCCAGAGTAATGATTGCTCCCTGAGGGGGGCAGGGGAGAGTACTATTGAGGAATCAGGAGATTCTGGCATTGATGTCATTTTTATGAGATGAAAGACTAATTTATTTTGAAAAAAATTATGTATTCAAAGCATACGAGAGAAGATTTTTTCTTTGGAGTTGAGAAACACCCCACCCTAACTGGAGTCACTAAGAATGACCCTTTAGGGAATAAAAGGGTGATTTCATAGTACTTCTAAGTCTCGAAAAATCTTCTCGGATGCTAATCAATATTTTTAACTGTAATCGATACCAATAACCATGAGAAAATCAGAAATCAAATTCGTAGTAGAATTAGACAAGGAAAATATTCCGGAAAAAATCATGTGGGAGGCTGATGAGAAAGAGCAGCCGGGGTTGACTGAAACCAAGTCCATCAGTTTGAATCTCTGGGACCATGATAATAAAAATACCATGCGTATCGACTTGTGGTCGAAGGATATGCCCATGGATGAGATGAAGCACTTCTATATCGACTGTCTTGGAGGCCTTGCTCAAAGTGTTTTGAATGCTACGGGCGATGAATACATGAATCAGGAAATCTCTAGTTTGTGCAACAAATTGGTGGAGCATGTAAAAAATGAAGGCTAGGAGCACCATTTAGCAGCGCTAATTCACCAAAAATCATTAATATTATGCATGCATAATATATTTCAGTGAACATTGTGCGATCACTGTCATTTGCTGGAATTTATAGTTAATTTTCTCTTTAAAAGCCGAATATTATTTGCTTAAAACATCAACCCTTATGAACCGAAACATTTACAAATGGATTTTAAGCGTGTGTTTAACCGTATTGATGAGTTACTCATATGCACAAACTACAGTAAGCGGAACCATCATTGATGCTGAAACGGGAGAACCACTCATTGGTACCCAGATTTTGGTAAAAGGAACCGTACTTGGTACAATAACTGACGTCAACGGAAACTTTTCTCTTTCTGTGCAATCCAGCCCACCGATAACTCTTATTATTACTTATGTTGGTTATGAGCGGCAGGAGATTGAGGTCACCTCTTCTGGCCAAAGTCTGGATATCCAATTGGCAGAGGCCACTTTGCTGGGTCAGGAGGTTGTAGTTTCGGCTTCCAGGGTAGAAGAAAATATTCTGCAGTCACCTGTGAGTATTGAGAAGATGGATATTCTGGCCGTACAGAATACTTCTGCGGATACATACTACAAAGCAATTGCAAACCTGAAGGGCGTGGATGTTGCATCAAGCAGTATCAACTTCCAGATTTTAAATGCCAGAGGTTTTGCATCTACCGGTAACACCCGATTTGTGCAGTTAATTGACGGCATGGATACGCAGGCACCTGCACTTAACTTCCCAATTGGAAACCTGAATGGGCCATCTGTGTTGGACGTGGAAAGTGTTGAGTTGATTCCGGGAGCTAGTTCTGCATTATATGGTGCTAACGCTTTTAATGGAGTCTTGCTTATTAATTCAAAGAACCCATTTGAATATCAGGGTTTGAGTGCGTTCATGAAGACAGGTGTCAATCATGTAGGGGATAATGCTGACCAAGATCCTGCTTTAATGAATACATTTTCGCTTAGGTATGCAAAAGCATTCAATAATAAACTCGCATTTAAGATTAATGGAACTTATTCCTACGCTGATGATTGGCATGGTACATCCACTTTTGATCGAAATGCAGATAATAATCCATTTGGAGATCAGCTTGAAAACGTCGGTTCTGATAGGTTGCACATGCATGGCGATGAAGCAGCAGCTAATTTGGCATTGCTTGGAAATGCTGCAGCATTTGCTTTAGGTTCAAGTGGTCCGGGACTTCAGGCAACTTTCAGAGCTAATGATTTTGGTAACGGAAACAATATGCTTGATTATGCATTAGATCTACCTAGTCATACTGTGTCGCTTACTCCTTTTCGAGAGGTTGATTTAATTGACTATGGAGCGGAAAATATGAAAATCAATGCGGGTCTATACTATAGATTGAATGATGATTTGGAATTAAGTGCACTTTATAATGCAGGTTTTGGTACAAGTATTTACACAGGTGCACAGCGTTATTCACTTTCGAATTTTGGAATTCAGCAGGGAAGGCTACAGTTAAGGGGTGATAACTTTTTTGTAAGAACTTATGCCACGATAGAAAATTCAGGAGACTCTTATATTACAGAGTTCCTCGCTCTTAAAATGAATGAAAAGTTTGCGTTTGCAGGTAGACGTGGATATGGAAACTTGCCAAGTGAACAACAATATGTCGATGTTATGGCACCAGCAGGGGAATCAGTGAATAATATTTTAGTAGCTTATTCGCAGGCATACCTTAAGTTTTTGGCAAATGGAAACGGAACTTTACCAGGACTTGATCCAGGAGAAATCAGAGATCTTAGAAATCCAATGTCACCATCTTATAATGCGGAGTTAGCTGCTCAATACGATATTGCGGCGCACCAAAGAGCGCGACAATTTATAGATGATGTATTCCAATTTGATCCAGATTCCCCTGAGTTTGCAGAGGCAAAAAAAGCTGCCTTAGCAGAAGGAACAATTCCTGATGGGCCGAGCTTTGCTGATAAATCTGCTATGTACCAAACAGATGCACAATACGATTTCAAAAATGAGATTGACTTTGTAGAGCTACAGGTTGGAGGTAGTTATCGGATATTTGATTTAAGGTCTGAAGGCACCATCTTCCCTGATCAAGATGGTGGTATTCAAATCAATGAATTTGGAGGGTATGTTCAAGTAGGAAAAAGACTGGTAGACAACTTTAAATTAAGTGGATCAGTCAGATACGATAAAAATGAAAATTTTAAAGGTCAAGTCAACCCTAGAATATCTGGTGTTTATACTGCGGGAAGCAATCACAATTTTAGAGCCTCATACCAAACGGGTTTTAGAAATCCTACTACACAAGGACAATATATTGACTTAAGCGTTGTTTCTGCCAGACTTTTGGGAGGACTACAATCTAATTATGATAAATATCAATTAGCAAGAACAAGCTCTACCGGTCAACCTATTTCATTTACAGCTGGTTCTGTCGCTGCATTTAGGTCTGAATTTTTCTCAACAGGTGATCTTGCGACAGCTACTGGCTTATTAACGCCATTTACTTCGGATGATGTAAGACCGGTTGTTCCTGAGCAAGTTCGATCTATTGAGGTAGGCTACAAGAGTTTGATTGGAAATAAGCTTTTGGTAGACGCTGTTTACTATCACAATACCTATACAGACTTTATTACACAAGTTCAAATTGTGGTAGCTGATGAATACACAAGTGCAGATGCACCTGACCCGACATTAGAAGGAACTGCTAATCCATTAACATTGATCAGTGGAAGTGCCTTAACGATAGAAGATGACGGATCATTCTCCGGGAATACAGCTCAAATCTATTCTAACTTAGAGGATGATGCAACTGCTCAAGGTGCAGCGCTTGGTCTTACATATAACCTTCCTAGAGGATACACTGTCGGAGGGAATTATAGTTGGAATAAGTTCATTGGTGGTTTTACTGACAATAACTTGAATGAATTTAATACACCTGAGCATAAATTCAATATCAACTTCGGCAATAGAAAGCTAACAGATAAGCTAGGGTTCAATGTTACCTACAGATGGCAGGAAGCATTCAGATGGGAATCTTCATTTGCTAGAGGACCTGTCCCGGCATATGGTACTTTTGATGCTCAAGTATCTCTAAAACTGGAAGATATAAAGTCGGTGTTAAAAGTAGGAGGATCAAACCTGTTTGGAGACCCGTATATTCAAAGTTTGGGAGGTCCTAATATCGGTTCGATATATTACGTATCTCTTTCCTTTGATGAACTCATGAATTAAGAATTAGAAAATATATGACTATGTGAAAACCATCAAGTGACCACTCGATGGTTTTTTTGTTTCAACTTTTAAATGTGAATAATGAAAAGAATATTTTGGGTTTTGGCAGTTGCTTTTTTAGCTGCTTGTGGTAATGATAATGATGCGATTCCCGGTTTGACTGGTGAAAGGTATATTGATAGTGTTTTCAGTGAAATTAATGTCAAACTAAATGTGAAATATGGCACTAATCATTCGCTTGCAGGTATTGAAAAAAATCTATTTCTAGATGTTTACTGGCCGGAAAATGACACGATTGATAAAAGGCCAACCATTGTTCTGGCTCATGGTGGAGCTTTCGTGGGTGGTAATAAATCTGATCTTAAAGATTTATGCACCGCTTATGCAAGCATGGGATATACAGTAGCAAGTATTGGTTATAATCTACTGGATGATCGGTTTTTATCTGATTCAGTACGATTTAGTGAAGGTGTTGTTATTGCATTGGGTGATATGAAGGGAGCAATAAGGTACTTACGAGACAATGCTATCAATGGTAATAACGATTATGGTATTAATTCTGAATTAATGTTTGCTGGAGGAATCTCGGCAGGAGCTATTCTTGCCAATCATGTCGGAATGTTGAGTATTGATGATCCGGCCATTCCTGAATATCTACAGACTCACATGGATAATAATGGAGGTTTTGAAGGAGATACCAATGACCTGACTGTTTCCTCTGAAGTAAGTGGAGTAATCAGCTTTTCGGGATCACTGCTAAGGTCACTGTGGATTGATGCTAATGATCCTCCAATATTCATGGTCCATGAGGAATTAGATCCTATCGTCCCTTGTGATTATAGTGCATCTGATCGATTTCCTTTCCCAATTTTAGCGTATGGTGCCTGTGCATTGCAAGATCAAATCGCAGAGTCAGGTATAAAGAATGAATTTGTTTTTTACGAGGGAGTTGATACCCATGTTGGATATTTCACCAATGATAATAAAGAAGCTCAGAAGGAATTAATTAAGGCAACTGCGACCTTTTTAGCGGAAATTATTAATTGAGCTAAGGCTGCTTTCGAGTTAAATCATAAAAAAAGCTGCTCAAACGAGCAGCTTTTTTTGTTCTTAATTGAATTATTGAGCTGGGGCAAGTATCCCTGCAATCACATGAATTCTACCCTGGCTTATGTTTACAGCGTCTAAAAGAACGACTTCAGCATTTAAACCAGTTCCTGCTTCTGCATCGAAATCACCATTGGAATCAATAAATATTCCTGTTCCATTAACCGGATCACTGTTAACTATGAAAAGAGATCCCTGATTTAGTGTTGTATAAGTTGAACCAGTGGTTAAATCATCTTCACCTAAGGTATTTACTCCATCGTCAGTTCCACCACCTTGTCCAATAACAACATGATTTCTAATGTAAGCATCCCATTGTTCAGCTGTTAATGTTGCCGCTGTTATACTTGCTGCTTCAAAAGTTGCATTAGTAGGAGCAAAAACAGTAAGATCAGTAACTGTTGCAAGAGCTGAAGAAATTTTATCTGCCAGATCTTTTCCTGCATCTGCTTTAAGTATACCTTCAGCCAGAATGCTGAAATCACCACCAAGCAATAAACTACCAGCAAGGGTTCCAAGGATTGGTGTTAAAGTAGCTTCTACAGAAACAGGGATTAATACACTACCGGTAGTATGCATGATACCATTAGTTGCTTCTACATCTCCATCAACCACTTCAATTGCTTTGTTAGATGAACCAGTTAAGATTGTTCCGTCTGCATTGAACTTAATTGTTTGAACTGTTTCGGTTGCAGCATCAGTATATAAAGTGTTTAGTTCCGTATCGACGGAGAAATCAGCAGTTGTAACCACTTCGCCGGAAACTATATGATATGCTAGCACTCCTTTAATAATCTCTGGATTGATTGACTCAATTCTTGCTGGGAAACCTGGAGTTTCAAGCAAGCCAATAAAAGCATCGTTATTAGGTGCAAAAAATGTAAATGAACCTTCAGAATCTAGTGTTGCCGTCAATTCAGGGTAAACATTTAAATATTTTTTTAAAGAATCTAATCCTGGTGTGTTGTTCACTAAGTCCAAAATGGAATCAGTAACCGGATCAACCGGATCCCCGCCATCATCGTTACCGCAGCTGGTTATTGCTATAAATGAAGCCATCACTCCAATAAGAGTAAAGGCTTTGAAATACTTCAAAATCGATTTTTTCATTGTATTTGGTTTTAAGTTAACGTACGAATTTAAAAATAAATAATTAATCCCTTAAGTTGCGAATTGTTTGGTAACAAGACACTTTTCTTCCCAAAAACGTTGACTTAATTTTAAAATTATGTCCCAGCCCCAATTCAAGCACTTCCCACATATAAGGCAAAAGCTCTTTGTAGTGGTATTTGGTACGGAAACACGTATAGGTAAGCTATTCGATATCATTTTACTTTGGGCGATTGTTTTGAGTGTGGTGAGCGTAATGCTCGAGAGTGTGAAGGAGATTAGTGAAAACTATAGTCAGGTATTTTTCATTTTAGAATGGTTCTTCACTATCCTGTTCACCATTGAATACTTACTCCGGCTTATAATCACGGCCCAACCCAAAAAGTATGCTTTTAGCTTTTTTGGCATAATAGATTTGCTGGCAACAATACCCGCATACATTACTCTTTTTGTAGCAGGTGGCAGCTATCTTATTGTTATCCGCTCCATTCGATTATTGAGGATATTCAGGATACTCAAGCTGGGGAGGTATTTAAGAGAAGCTTCTGTCTTATCAAACGCACTAGCTGCCAGTCGGTATAAGATTTTTATTTTCCTTGGTGCCGTCTTTACGCTGGCGATGATCATGGGAACATTGATGTATATGATCGAAGGGGGAGAGAGCGGGTTTACCAGCATTCCAAGGAGCATCTATTGGGCCATTGTAACGATTACAACCGTGGGATATGGAGATATTGCACCACAAACGGTAATGGGGCAGGCATTTGCGTCCATGCTAATGCTCATGGGTTATGCTATCATAGCTGTGCCTACCGGAATTGTGACCTCTGAGATTGCACAAGCTGAGAAAAACAAGAAAAAAGAGGAATCTTCAGGGCGAGGTTCCTGTGTGGCCTGTGGCAAAAAAGGACATGATGAAGATGCGATTTTCTGCAAGAACTGCTCCGCTAAACTTTAAGCGGATGCTTTACCTCTAAAGGTCCTGATTACCAGCCAGATAATCACAATTATGAAAGTTAGGATCAAAAAGAAATTGGATGCGTCTGCTATAGTCAAAGAATCGATCCATTCAGTGAATTTGGTTTCTTTTTCTTCCATTCTCTTTTTTTTGCCTTAAATATAGCACGCTTTATTACCAAACGGCGGGATAGATTTTGTAAATTACATATTTATAATTGTATTTAACCATGAAGTTCAGCACTATCATACTACTGTTTACACTTTTCCAAGCGCCCCTCACTGTTGTGAAAAATAATGGGGATCAGATTATTTTAACGAATGTCCGGTTTTATCAAACTGAGAAATTAGCATCTAAAGAGGAGATTTCTTATTCATACAGGGGAACGGTTGACAAAATAAAATTGAAGGAGATAAAACGAATTAGTTTTAAAGAAACTGTTCAGAAGAAGAAGGGGATAACAACCTACCGTGTAATTTTAGTGAAGGATAACAACGATAAGCTGGACGTGGAATTAGACTTGGTCAAGGTGGAAGGAATTAATAGCCAAGGAGAAAAGGAATCCATGAACCTTAGTTCTGTAGATAAGATTTCGTTTTAGTCCGGTTCATTCTATATTTGCGCCTGCCTGTCACAGACAGGATCTCAAAATTTTTGCACTCGTAGTTCACTGGCGGTCCGTCGTTACGGTAGAATACCAGATTTCGGCTTTGAGGCTATATTTTGGGTTGAGAAATGCACTCGTAGTTCAACTGGATAGAATACCAGATTTCGGCTCTGGGGGTTGAGGGTTCGAATCCTTCCGAGTGCACTTTAAGCCTCCATGTGGAGGCTTTTTTTATGTATACCGTATACGCCATATCGAGCATACATCGTAATTATATCTATGTAGTACTTCTGATTTACCGAGTCGTCTGCATTGGCATAATTCTGGTTATGAAAGAACTACCAAAGCCTTAGCTCCTTTTAAACTACTATTATATAAAGAGGATGGGTATGCAACTAGGAAAAATGCGAGAGCCAGAGAGAAGTACTTGAAATCTGGTGCTGGAAAAGAGTTTCTAAAATCTCTAGGAGGTT
Source organism: Ekhidna sp. (assembly GCF_040220215.1). Taxonomy (GTDB): domain Bacteria; phylum Bacteroidota; class Bacteroidia; order Cytophagales; family Cyclobacteriaceae; genus Ekhidna. The sequence goes on along the minus strand of NZ_JAVJTR010000011.1, from coordinate 21,772 downwards.
GAGGGCAGAGGAAACATTATTTAAAGACTCCTTAAACCAGTTCTGTATTCCCCGGCCTGCAGCAGGCAGGCTTGCGAGGATAGCGACAGCTTTCTGTGTCATGGGAATCTCCTTAAAGGAGTATGCTATTAAACAAAGATTCCCAAGTCTCGTTCGGACATCACTCGCAAGGGAATAGGGGTTTTTGTCGGATTCTTGATTCTCACTCATGACTCACTCAAAGCCTACCTTACAGTAGACAGAGGGTATGTATTAGATATGAGTAGAGGAGGAAACGATAAAAAAAGCCCCCAGACATTTTTTTTTGTCAGGGGGCCTTCTCATTAGCGGTGATTGTATTCGATTTTTTCTTTTTAATTAGCTCAGCAAGACAAGCAAAACAATCACCGTTAATATGGATAGGAAAAATCTAACGTAACTCATAATTGATTTCATTTTGTTGTCATAGTAATGTCCAGCGAAGACTTGTTTACCCCCAATCGATTCTTTGAATCCGTCAATTATCTCGATAAAGTGAACGTATATATTCGATGACCCTCTTTGAAGACAGAACTAATCCTATGTTGATCAGAGGTAGTTTCTTCGATCTCCCATACCTGTGTATTATCTTGAATGTCTACAAATAGTTGCGTTTGGGAATCATTCATATGCCAAACTCCAAGCATTCCGGGCGGATCATTGGGATCGCATTTAGTAGCGCCTTCGTTGATTTCATAAGTTCCGTTTGGATAGTAGGTGATGAAGTTATCGGTTACGCATTTGTGCGGTGTAACTGTCCCTAATTCGATTTCTATCTCATTTACCTGATAAGTTTTTCCGAACTCATCTGTTCCGGCAATCAGTTCAGCTCGTGAAACAGGGCGAGGACTATTTTCAACACACCCGGATATAATAAGAACAAGGAGGGTTAGACGTAAAAAAGCCATAGTTGTGTGGTTTACATCTATGGCAAGCTTTTAATTTTCTACCCCTAAAACTGAATCAACTTCGGTATAAATGAAATTAGATTCAAATCGATAGGAATCGATAATACATCTATAATTCTCTTAAAGGATAATTTCCCCTTTGAAGGGGGTAAGGGGGATGTTAAGAAAGAACCTCTTTTACTTTTTCAGCGGCATCTTTCAATACAATTGCTGAAGTCACTTTCAATCCTGAATCTTCAATGATTTTAGCTCCTTCTTCTGCATTGGTGCCCTGAAGCCTCACAATGATTGGCACCTTGATGTCCCCAATGTTTTTGTAAGCCTCAACAACTCCATTCGCCACTCTGTCACATCGTACAATACCACCAAAGATGTTGATAAGGATAGCTTTTACGTTAGGATCTTTCAGGATAATCCTGAATCCAGCTTCAACAGTTTGCGCATTTGCCCCACCTCCAACATCAAGGAAGTTGGCAGGCTCACCACCGGAAAGTTTGATGATGTCCATTGTCGCCATAGCAAGACCTGCACCATTCACCATACAGCCTACATTACCATCCAGTTTCACATAGTTCAGGCCTGATTTTCCAGCCTCCACTTCCAATGGATCTTCTTCCGTAAGATCTCTTAACTCAGCAATGTCTTTATGTCTGTAAAGCGCATTGTCATCAATATTTACTTTAGCATCAACCGCTAGTATCTTATTATCAGAGGTTTTCAAAACCGGGTTGATCTCAAACTGAGATGCATCGGTTGCTTCGTATGCCTTGTAAAGGGCAAAAATGAACTTCACCATCCCTTTAAATGCTTCGCCTTCTAACCCAAGTGCGAAAGCTACTTTTCGAGCCTGGAATCCTTGAAGTCCAACAGCAGGATCAATCCATTCCTTAACAATCTTATCCGGCGTTTCTTCTGCTACCGTTTCAATGTCCATACCCCCTTCGGTAGATGCCATGATCACGTTCTTGCCGGTACCACGATCTAATAGGATTGACAAATAATATTCTTTTGGATCTGATTCACCTGGATAGTATACATCCTGCGCAATCAATACTTTGTTTACTTTCTTACCTTCAGCACCAGTTTGGTGAGTAACCAACGTGCCACCCAAAATAGCTTTTGACTTTGGGCCAACTTCATCCAGACTCTTGGCCAATACCACACCATTCGATCCGGTCTCGTTTACCTTTCCTTTTCCTCTACCTCCTGCATGGATTTGAGCTTTTATCACGTACCATTCAGTTCCGGTTTCTCGGTTCAATTCCTTTGCTGCTTCTGTAGCTTTATCAGGTGTGTCTGCAACTACACCTTCCTGGATTGTAACCCCGTAAGATTTAAGAATTTCTTTGGCTTGGTATTCGTGAATGTTCATGAGTTAAAATTTTCTGCGAAGCTAAATCATTGAGAACGTATAACCAAGTTGAAACCCTTCTGATGGCGTATTTCTGGATGATAGACATATCTTTGCCGCCATGCTAAAAGCAGAAAACATTCAGAAGTCCTACAATGGTTTAGAGGTGCTAAAGGGTATAGATCTTTCCATTAAAAAGGAAGAAGTGGTGAGCATTGTAGGTGCTTCAGGTGCAGGAAAGAGCACCCTATTGCATATTTTAGGTACTTTAGATGTGCCCGACCGGGGTAAGGTCATTTTGAATGGTGTGGAAATTTCTTCATTGACCCAGAAGAAAATGTCTAAGTTCAGGAATGAAGAGATTGGGTTTATTTTCCAATTTCATAATCTATTCCCAGAGTTTACTGCATTGGAAAATGTCTGCATTCCTGCCTATATAAATGGGAGTAAAGGAGTAGAGAAAAGAGCTGAGGAACTTTTGAAAGTATTGGGTCTGGCTAATAGAAAGGATCATAAACCATCTGAGCTTTCCGGTGGGGAACAGCAAAGAGTATCTGTGGCCCGTGCATTGATCAATGATCCATCCATTGTGTTTGCTGATGAACCCAGCGGGAATCTGGACTCTCAAAGTGCAGATGACTTGCACAAACTTTTTTTTGACTTGAGAAACAAAATCGGTCAAACTTTTGTCATAGTGACTCACAATATGGAGCTCGCTGGAATGGCAGATAGAAAATTGGAAATTAAAGACGGAATTATAACTGCTTGATAGGTTGAGTCAAGGAGTTAGATACATGCTTTTTGCTTCGTTCACTTTCACTTTGATGAAGGTGTGCGTGAAGCTGGTGCCCCACATTCCTGCCATTGAGATCATACTTTTTCGTTCGGTCATTTCAATGGCGATAAGCTTGTTCTTCCTGAGCAGGCAAAGAGTTAACATTTGGGGAAATAATAAGTCCATACTTATCGGAAGAGGTGTGGCAGGTGCGATTGCGCTTGTTATTTACTTCAGTCTTCTTCAGCAGATTCCACTGGCAACAGCCTCAACGCTGCAATACCTTGCACCAATTTTCACAGCTGTCCTCGGTATATTTTTAGTAGGGGAAAAAGTCAAAAATGTACAATGGTTGTTCTTCGCCATGAGCTTTGCAGGTATTTTGGTGATCCAGGGCTTTGACCCAAGGATTACTTTTTGGCATTTGGTGATGGGTATTACTGCCTCCTTGTTTATGGGTTTAGCTTACAACTTCATCCGTAAACTCAAAACCAGTGAGCATCCATTAGTGATCATTTTTTACTTTCCACTCATCATGCTCCCCATTTCGGCCATATGGTCCTCTTTTGTTTGGGTGCAGCCGGTTGGGAATGATTGGATGGTTTTGATATTGGTTGGTGTCACCACTCAAATAGCACAGTTTTTAATGACCAAGGCGTATCAAAAAGAAGAACTCAATAAGGTTTCTATTCTCACCTACTTAGGCATTATTTATTCACTTGCTTTCGGTTTTTTCATATTTGATGAAACCTATAATTTGATAACCTACGGGGGAATGGCTCTTGTGCTTACAGGAGTGATTATGAATGTGCTCTGGAAACGGAAATGATCTTGATTTTGAACACCCCTTCAGCTTAATTTGCAGTCTAACTTAGATAGAAACTTTAAATAATGGGAAGAGCATTTGAATACCGACGGGCAGCAAAAGAAAAGCGATGGGATAAAATGAGTAAAGTGTTCCCTAAGCTGGCTAAAGCGATCACTGTTGCGGCCAGGGATGGGGGACAGGATCCGGAGATGAACCCGAAGCTTCGGACAGCTATTCAGAATGCCAAGGCTGAAAACATGCCGAAAGACAATATTGAGAATGCGATCAAGCGTGCGGCGGGAAAGGATATTGATGAAATCTCAGAAGTAACTTATGAGGGTAAAGGTCCACATGGTGTACTGGTTTTTGTGGAGTGTGCGACTGATAACACAACTCGTACCGTAGCAAATGTGAAATCCTATTTTAATAAAGCTGGCGGAAGTTTCGTTCCAAACGGCTCACTGGAATTTATGTTTGACCGAAAGGCGGTCTTCGAATTTGAAAAGACCGAAGAGATGGATATAGAAGAGCTGGAGCTTTCGCTGATAGATGGTGGACTGGAAGAAATTGAAGAGGACGATGGAATGTTTTACGCTTATGCGGATTACACCCAGTTTGGAGAGATGAGTAAAGTGCTGGAAGACCTTAACATTGACGTGAAGAAGGCCACCTTAAAAAGGATATCAAATAATCCGGTTGAGTTTACTGACGAACAGCTGGAGGAAATAGAGAAAATGCTTGACAAAATTGAAGATGACGATGATGTGCAGGCGGTTTACACCAATATCGCCTAGCATTCAATAAACACTAACGACATAAAAAAAGGGAGAATTTGCTCCCTTTTTCTGTTTTCTGATTTTGTCAATTATGCAATCTTGCTTATCAAGTCAGCAGTTCTTGCAGAATACCCGGCTTCATTGTCATACCAACCAACCACTTTAACCAAAGTGCCCTGGCATGAGGTAAGCTTAGCATCGAAAATATTAGAATGAGTATTACCAACGATATCAATCGAAACGATTGGATCCTCAGTGTATTCAAGAATTCCTTTCATCGGTCCTGCGGCTGCAGCTTTCATTGCAGCGTTCACCTGGTCCGCAGTTACTTCTTTTTTCACCACTACAGTCAGGTCTGTCAATGAACCGGTAGGAGTAGGAACTCGCATTGCGATTCCATCCAATTTACCATTAAGGTGTGGGAGTACTAACCCAACAGCTTTTGCAGCTCCGGTTGATGTTGGGATGATGGATACAGCTGCTGCTCTTGCTCTTCGCAAATCCTTATGAGGTGCATCCTGAATATTTTGATCAGAAGTATAAGCGTGAACGGTTGTGATGTATCCTTTCTCTATTCCGAATGCATCGTCAAGTACTTTAGCCATTGGTGCCAGGCAGTTGGTTGTACAAGAAGCATTTGAAAGAATGGTTTCATCACCGGTTAGCGTGTCTTCATTCACACCAAGTACTACGGTAGGGATGTTTCCTTTTGCAGGTGCAGAGATTACAACCTTTTTAGCTCCTGCCTGTAGGTGGCCTCCGGCTCCAGCCTCGTCAACGAAAAACCCGGTAGACTCAAGTACGATCTCTACTCCAATTTTACCCCAAGGAAGGTTTTTAGGGTCACGCTCGGCTGTAACCGGGATCGCTTTCCCATTCACGATAATATTGTTATCATCCGCTTCTACTGTGCCAGGGAATCTTCCGTGATTGGAGTCGTATTTTAGTAGGTGAGCTAATGTGTGAGTATCAGTAAGGTCATTGATGGCCACTACTTCTACATTGTCTTTTTCAAGGAGTGCACGGAAACTTAATCGTCCGATTCGTCCAAATCCATTGATACCAATTTTCGTTGACATGTGATCTTGCTTTGGTTTTTTGAGGTGCAAAAGTAAAACCACTTTTCGAGGTAATCAATTCCATTTTGGAATCTTACCTTTAAATCACAATGAAAAGCCATTCATATCAAAAAAACTTTCAACTACATCATTCTTTGTTTAAACTGCATCTGAATAAATTTTCCAAATAGAACAATGAAAAAAATTAAGAACTTATCTATTATCATGTTAGGCTTGGTTGTACTTGTAACATCATGTACACCTTCAGGTGATAGCGAAAACAGCGAGGAATTATCCCTTGATTATGAAAAAATTACACTTGATAATGGACTGGATGTGGTCCTTCATCAAGATGATTCAGACCCAATAGTTGCAGTTGCTATATTGGTACATGCCGGGTCTAATCGCGAACGACCAGGAAGAACCGGATTTGCTCATTTCTTCGAACATATGCTTTTTCAGCGATCTGAAAATGTGCCTAATGGCGGATTCTTTAAGAACATAAACGAATGGGGTGGAACCTTCAATGGAGGAACATGGACGGATGGAACAGTCTATTATGAAGTGGTACCAAAAGATGCATTGGAAAAAGTGCTTTGGATGGAATCAGATCGAATGGGATATTTCATCAATGCAGTCACATTGGCAAGTCTTGAAGGTGAGAAGCCAGTAGTTCAAAATGAGAAAAGACAAAGAGTTGATAATCAACCCTACGGTCATACGCAAAGCGTTATTCTTAAAGCATTGTATCCTGAAGGTCATCCATATAACTGGACGGTGATCGGGGAGTTAGAAGATTTGCAAAATGCGACTCTTGAAGATGTAAAGGAATTTTATGAGCAGTGGTATGGCCCGAACAATGCTACGCTTGTAATTGCAGGAGATATTGACAAAGCTGAGATTAAGGAAATGGTATCCAAATATTTTGGTGAAATTCCTTCACGTGGGATAGATACTCCAATGGATCCTCAGCCGGTTTCTTTGGAAGAAACCAAAACCTACTACTATGAAGATAATTTCGCACAGCTTCCTGAGCTAAGAATGACTTACCCGACGGTTGAGCAATATCATGAAGATCAATGGGCGTTGGACGCCTTAGGACAAATTCTTTCAGATGGAAAACGCGCACCTCTTTACAAGTCAATTGTTGAGGAGTCCAAAGTAGCCCCTGGAGTATCATCATACAATAGTTCAAATGAGCTAGCAGGTACATTCACAATTCGTGTTAGAGCTAATGCAGGTACCGATTTAGACTCGGTGAGAGCAGTGATTAACCAAACCCTAGTGGACTTTGATCAGAAAGGTTTTGATATTAAAGACTTAGAGCGAATTAAGGCAGGTCTTGAAACTAATTTTTACAATGGAATTAGCAGTGTGCTCGGTAAGGCATTTCAGCTTGCTTCCTACAATGAGTATGCCGGAAGCCCTGATTTTGTGGAACAGGATATTGCGAACATAAAAGCGGTAACACAAGATGATGTCATGAGGGTATTTAGAACATATATCCTTAACAAAAATCACATAGTAACCAATTTTGTTCCGAAAGGTTCTGCTGATTTGGCTATGGAAGACGCACAAATGGCAGATGTAAAAGAAGAGGCGATTGTTCCTTATTCACCAACAGAAATAATAGAAGAAGAGGGGGATATTTCAATTACAAAGACAGAGTCTTCTTTTGATCGATCGATTGAGCCAGGCTTTGGAGAAACTCCCCTAGTAAATCCACCAACCATTTACACAGCTGAACTTACAAACGGACTGGGTGTATATGGTGTGGAATCAAATGAGCTACCTCTTGTAAACTTCTCAATAAGAATAATGGGAGGGCACTTCATGGATGACCCGGCTAAAGTTGGAGTAGCAAATCTGATGACTGATATAATGATGGAAGGAACGGCCAATAAAACTCCTGAGGAATTGGAAGATGCGATTGGTCAACTTGGTGCAAATATCAATATGTCTACTTCTGATGAATATATTCAGATTTCGGGAAATTGTCTTTCCAGAAATTTTGACGCAACCATGGATTTGGTAAATGAGATTATTCTGGAGCCAAGATGGGACGAGAAAGAATTTGAACGGATCATCAATCAAACGCTACAGTCAATCAAGCAAAGAGAGACGAATCCAAATGCAATTGCTACTGTGGTAATGAACAAAAAGTTATATGGTGAGAACCATATTTTCTCACACCCATCAATTGGCTATACTGAGACCGTAGAGACTATTACTTTGGACGACTTAAAGGCGTTCTATAACAACTTTTTTGTCCCCAATCTTGCCAACTATCATGTAGCAGGAAATGTCACCAAAGCCCAGGCAGTCTCAGCGCTTGGACGGCTGAAAAATGAGTGGAAATCGAAAGAAGTTGAAATGCCTTCTTATCCGGTAGCAGAAACTCCGTCAGAACCACAGCTTTATTTTGTAGATATTCCTGAAGCTAAGCAGTCTGTTATTCGAATCTCAAGATTGACTGTCCCCGCTGACGATCCAACTTACAATGAAATTCTGGTAGCCAATGATAGGTTGGGTGATGGATCATCTGGAAGACTCTTTCAGATATTACGAGAGGAGAAACAATTCACGTATGGTGCTTATTCATTCCCTAGTCGAAACAGAAACGCTCCAAGTGAGTTTAGCGCCTCATCAAGTGTAAAATCGAATGTAACACTTGAAGCACTTGATACCTTCAAAGAAGTTATTGGTAATTACGGCAATACCTATACTGATGAGGATCTGAATAAAACCAAAACCTCTATGATCAAAGAGAATGCAAGAAGATTCGAAACGCTTTTCAGTTTGCTTGGAATTCTTCAAAACATAAGTACATATGATCTTCCGATGGATTATATAGATCAGGAACAAAAAGCGGTAACAGAGGCGTCTATCGAAAGCATACAGAGTACAACAACAGAATATTTTGATTTGAGTAAGTACATCTTTGTGATAGTGGGAGATAAAGCGACTCAGTTTGATAGACTAAAGGTTCAGGGCGCAGGGGATCCAATTCTTGTAGACCGATATGGTGAGGAACTTGGAGCGATGTAACGCTTTGCAAATTTTATAGTAAATAAAAAAAGTGAAGAATTCTTCGCTTTTTTTATTTACCCCCTTTGTAAAAGTGGATAGGCGTTCTATATTTGCACTCCCAAAACAAACACGGTCTGCTAAAGACCTTCTGTTTTGGTGAAATTTTATTGAAACACGGTCCGTTCGTCTAGGGGTTAGGACGCCAGGTTTTCATCCTGGTAACAGGGGTTCGATTCCCCTACGGACTGCATTCCAAAAGTCACTCAAACGAGTGACTTTTTTATTTCTAATCATTTCAACCATTTATATATAGTATTTTTTGCAGTCCTTCGGGGGCTCTCGCTGCAACCTGTCTCATGACTAAAATCATCCACCGGATGGTTTCTAAACGTCATGTCCTCCTACGGACTGCTTAAAACAGCTAATTAGACTGCTTTTGTTGTTTCGTACAGAGGTGGTTCTACCCTCCAGTTTGGCCTCTTGCCAAATTTGATCGGTCAACGTCCACTATAGATATTAGCATTTAGTACATCAGTTGATTGTAATTAGGCAAGTGCATGTATCTTATGAATTCCTTTTTTATTATTTTGTATATGTATTTGCTTTCGAACAATTATTGCAGATAGCTGGATTTGTGATAATCATTGCCATTATCTAAATGAAAATATTTAACATCGCTTTCTACGCCGTTTGCCTACTACTAGTTGATCAATCGAAAGCGCAAAGTGATTCCACTAAAATCGAACTAACAGGGTATATTGATACCTATTATGCTTCATATAGCAATAAGTTAGCCTCTGACGAACTGCAACCTTACATAACTGTAGCACCAAGAGACAATCAGTTCGGATTAAACATTGCTGAGATTGGAGCTACTTATAATACAGGTGAAGTACGAGGGACCTTTGTTATTCAGTACGGCGATATTGCTGAGGCTACCTGGTCAGATAGATTCAAAACGATACAGGAAGCATGGGTTGGTATGGAGGTGGCTGAAGATATCTGGTTAGATGGGGGTTTTTTCACTACCCATATTGGTGCCGAAAGTTTTTTACCCAAAAACCATTATTTAAGCTCAACGGATATTGGGACTTTTTATGAACCATTTTACCAAAGTGGAGTAAGGCTATCCTATGAGAAGTCCGAAAAATTTGAAGCACAATTTCATTTAGTAAGTGGTTACAATCTTTTTATCGACAATAATGATGCAAAATCGATCGGTATGTTGTTTACTTATAAAGTAAATGAGCAGATCTCTTTCTCATACTCTAATCTTTATGGAAGAGAATCACCGGAAGGATCAGGAAAGCAAATTCGGTCTTATCATAATTTATTTGTGAATTGGGAACCTAATAATAAAGTTTCAGCCGTCCTGGGAGGAGACATTAGTACTCAGACCAATTCAAAATTAAACGATCCAACGGGAACTGCTTTAATGCTCAACGCATTGGGAATAATAAAATATCGATTTACAGATAAGTATAGTACGACAGGTCGATTAGAGTTTTTTAATGACGAAGATGGATTTATTTCGGAAATACTTGTAAACCGGAATGGAGGTACCCAAGGACTAATAGCAACTGCGTTTACACTAGGTGTTGAGTATGCACCTACGCACCAATCTTATCTACGAACAGAGACCCGATGGACTTGGGCTGATAAAGACTTGCAAATATTTAATAAAGGTGGGAACGCATCAAATGTGCGTGCTGAATTTATAATAAATATGGGTTTTTACTTTAATAAGAGGCTTTAGTAGTATTCATTAAGCTACTTCATTTCGAAATTATTTTCATTTTAATTTCTTTAGTCACATACTTAAGAGTCTAACATGTCATGGTAGGCCAATAAAGCTTTTTTGACTTCACTCAACTAAAACTTAAAACCTCCCAGGCTGGTGGTGGACTTGGAAGGTTCATTGGTTGATTCATCACTGCTGTTTTTTAGGAAAATATCAATTTTTCATTTTTGAAATCTCACACTAGAAAGGATAGCACTCATTAGTCCCAGTTTTTTACTCCCAGCCTCTTTTTTATTAAACAACCTGCATTTTTATTCATTCACCGAATTATTCAGATTTTACCTAAAGTGTTCCGGTTTATTTGAGCTTGAACAACTATAGATATGCGTCGAATCATTTCCTTATTCTTTACTGTAGCTAGCCTGGCGATAAATGGACAGGAAGTTGACTATGACTCAATTTACTTCCTTAAAAACTGTATAGTACTGGATGCCAGGGAGTCCATTGATGAGGAAAGAGAAGATCTAATCTATAAATGGCAATTTGGCGATGGAGAAGTAGATGGAGGAGAGACCGTTGAACATTGCTATGATAGCTTAGGTACCTATCAGGTCGTTCTATCCATTATTGATCCATCCATTGTTTCTCAGTTTCAGGACGAATGGATATTTGAAATTACCATATCAGAAGACTACCTTATTGGTTTTGATATAGATCATTCTGATAAGACCATTTCTTGCAAATCTAAACTTACACATGATAGCAATCCGGATGATATGGAGTTTTTCTGGGATTATGGAGACCTGCAATTTGGCATAGGGGACGAGGTGTCTCATACGTACGATTCAGCCGGTAATTATACGATCAGGCTCTTAGCCATGGTGACAGAAGGAGATGAAACGATCGAACTGTCTGCATCTCAAACTATTAAAATCCAATAAGATGAAATCAAGGACCCTATTCCTATTAATATTTTTCTTCAGTTTGATGTTTATAGCAGCCCGAACTGACGCCCAGATGGTTCCAAGCAGCTTTGAACAAATTGATTATTTGGTCACTTTCGGTCCGGAGAGTAAGAAATCCTGGGGAGATGACGACTACAGTCAGGTATTCTTTTTTGTGGTACCGGCTTCATTCACTAAACCTGTTTATATCAGGGTTTTTGATGCAAGCACCGGAAGCAATATTGACGAAAGAAATGGGACTTGGAATACCATGACAAAATTTTCAGTTTACGGTGGAAAAGGAACACATAGTGATCCTGATAGCAGAAAAACAGATCCGGTAGGAAACTATAAAAGTGGTCGTTTGATGGCCAGCAAGACCTTCAGTGCGGATGATAGATATGATAACAGGTGGTACACCTTTGGCCCTTTCAATCCATTAGAAGGGGAAAAATCTGAAGAAATGAACGGTGCTCATATTTTCAAAATCGTAGCGGATGGTGTTCAAGGAAATGATGGAAATCTATACAAGTATTTTCTGAGCACACAGCCGGATATTAACAGAGCAGTTGAAGGAGCAAATGCCTTCACTTATGAATATTCATTTCGGTTGCCGGAAGCAGTCAACTCAGTGGCTCATTTATATCCTTTCATAGATAAAGAGATGGTCAGCCTTACCCAGCATAATTTTGATTTTGACAAGGAGGGATCTGTCTTGATTTACACTGTAGCTAAAAACAGACATCAGGCAGATGTATCAGCAAACAATAGCTGGGGTATCAGCAAACATTTGATTGAAGATGAGGAGAAAAATACCTCAATGGATCTTCAAATTGTTAAAAGAAGAACCTCCAGAAATGACATGGTTTGCTTTGTTACCAATCAGTACGATGAAGCGGTGGCATTTTTCTCCTCACCAATAGGTGGCCCTCCAAAGTATAAATACAAAGTTGACGTGAAGTATAAGACTCGAAAAAAGAACTAATGATGGTTAAAAATTTAATAGCCCCTTTTCTTTTGTTTATTGCAATCCTAAGCTCTTATGGAGGAGTGAAGGATTTTACAGTTAAGCAATATGGTATTGATCATGACTTTGACGGGGTATTCATTTATAGTATAGTTCAGGACCAGGATGGTTATTTATGGGTTGGTTCCGACGATGGACTTTATCGTTTTGATGGAAAGACGATGGTCAATTTGAATGATAACGACAGCACCATTGGGAACCTGGTCACAGCATCGGTTGTCTCGGATGATGGTCACCTGATATTGGGTTATTATACCGGTGGGATAAGTATTGTTGAGCATGGTAGATACAGGAAGATTGTTTCACCGGATTCTATGTCCAGTAAAATCAATAGATTATACAAGGATACCAATGGGTCTATTTGGGCATTATCCCAGAATGATGGAATTGGGTTAATCTCGGAGCAGGGAATAAGTTTTTCTAAAATTGACTTTCTACGAGAATTAATCTCTTATGACCTGATCAGGCACGAAGATCATCTTTATGTAGGCACAAGCGAGGGGTTGATCAAACTCAAAATTGACGGTACTGAGCTATCTGTTGTAGGTTTTGTTCAAGGCTCATTTGGGAAACCAATCACATCACTTTATGAAGATCCTCACCATGATGATGTTTTGTGGGTTGGTTCTGATAACGGGTTGTTTTACATCGATCATGGAGAAAATGAGCAGCTGGTTGTTGTAAATAGTTTAGAGCATTTGCGTGTTACTTCCATAGCTCGTGATCAGTTACAAACACTTTGGGTAGGAACTGCTCAATCAGGTCTGGTAGAAATAGAATTAAAAAATAACCACCCTCACAAAATCACCAGATTCGATCAGGCACATGGGTTTCCAAGTGATCAGATCAATAGCTTATATGTCGACCGGGAAAACGAAATATGGGTAGGTACATTTGGTAGAGGTCTTGTTCAATTGAACAGAGCTTTTTTTCATCACTATGAGCTAAGCAAAAATGCCGGAATTCAAGGCATCAATGATATTTACCAGGTCAATACCGACTTGTATTATCTGGCCACAGACAAGGGGCTGGTAAAAGCTTATAATAACGAGGGGAAAGATAGCCTGACTTTCGAGGTGATAAAGAACACAGGTCAGTTTGCCATAAGGCAATTATTAGTAAGAGGTGAAACGATCTGGTTAGGCACAGCCAATAAGGGTTTAGTGAAATACGATCTGGTTTCAGGCTCATACGATCAAGTCCCTCTTAATCCTGTTGATCCGGCATCCAGTCATATGGTTCGTTTTATGGCCCAGGGATACGGTGAGGATCTTTGGGTATCGATTGCCGGAAATGGTGTTTACAACATCAGTGATGACGGAAAGATAATTCATCACTTCAACACAAGAAATGGGTTTTATCACAATGAAATTTTTTCTATTCTGCCCGATCAGGCAGGAAACGTCTGGTTTGGTGCACATTCAGTAGGTCTAGGAATCCTGAAACCATCTGGAGAAATACAGTTTCTTACCAAGGATGAGGTGTTTCCGGCGAGAGACATCAACAGTATTTCACAAAATCAAAGTGGAACGATTTGGATTGCCACATCTGGTCAAGGGTTGTATAGTTTCGATGGTGCAGAATTCGAGCGGTATGATGAATCGAATGGGCTGGTCTCCAACTTTTGCAATGCTGTAGAAGTAGACAGAGCAGGCCAAATTTGGGTTGGTCATCGAATGGGACTCAGTTTGATACAGCCTAGTTATGGACTGGTCAGACAGTTTGATCATCCGAGCGAATTGGGTGAAACAGAAGCGGTAATAAATTCGGTTCAGAAAGATAGCGATGGTAATATCTGGTTTGGTAATCCTTATGGTATTACAAAAGTGATTCTGCCTCATATACAGCATCAAATAAAGGAACGCGAAACGCATATTCAGGATATTCGCTTGTTCTTCAAGGCAACTGATCTTTTAAAATACAGTGAAAGTGATAAGCTTGACAACACACTTCCTGATGATTTAGAATTTGAGCATGTTGACAATCACATCTCCTTTGACTTTATAGCAATTAATCTTAAAAATCCGGATGCCATCTACTACCAATACTTGTTAGAAGGTTATGACAAATCCTGGTCACCTGTAACACGATCCAATGTGGCAACATTTACGAACCTGGATCCCGGAGTGTATACCTTTAAAGTAAAGGAGTCAGATCACCCAGAGCTTTGGGGCAATGATTTTCATGAAATAACCTTTAAGATAGATAATCCCTACTGGAAGAAATGGTGGTTTTATCTGTTGCAAATAGCTTTTATTCTGCTTGTAATGTTTAGCACTTACATTTTAACAAAAAAGGTACACAACCTAATCATCATAAGATTGATGGTTTTTGTAAGCCTGTTTGTATTTTTTGAATATATTCATACAGAGTTAGAACCATTTATTGAATCCATTGCAGGCGAAACGCCTATTTTTCAGGTAGGAATAAACTTAGTATTAGCTCTCTTGCTACTTCCAATTGAACTCAGTCTGGTTAAATATATGAGAAGGAGAGAAATGTCTAACAAACCTCAATTAACGACATCAAAATGAAAGTAACAATCAATCTCATTGTTTACTTGATTGGACTAATCAGCTATGCTCAATCTATTACCATAGATCCTGTGAAGAAGGCTGATAAGTACTTTGGGGAATTTAGTTATTTGGCGGCAGCAGAACTTTACAAAGAAGTTCTTCCGGATGTTGAGGAAAATCAGCCTTACGTTATCAACCAAATAGCGCTTTCATATAAGAACCTGAATATGTCTGACAGTAGTGAGGTATGGTTCAAGAAAACTGTTGATCTAAGGCAAGATAAACCGATTAATTACTTCTATCTGGGCGAGGCATTAATGACTAATGGTAAGTATGAAGAGGCCAGGTACTGGTTGGAGGAATATAGGAGTGAAGTGCCCGGTGATGAGCGTGTAGTTCGTAAACTTGACGCAATAAATAATCTTGAGCAGTTTAGTAATCCTATTTTCCAAGCCAGTATCGAAGCTGTCGGATTTAACTCTCCGGGGTTGGACTTCAGCCCGGCTTTTTATAGAGATGGAGTTGTCTTTGTTTCTTCCAGACCAAAAAATAACTGGGTGCAAAAGGAGTTCAACTGGGATCAATCAAGATTTCTGGATATCTATTATGCGAAAGCAAATAACGTAACCTACTTAGAAGAGGGACTGAATACTCCATATCATGAAGGCCCGCTAGCATTTTTCAATGATGATAAATCAGTAGTATACACCCGAAATAACTTTGATGGCAAAAAGCTTAATCAGGATGAAAAAGGAGTGACGAATTTAAAATTGTTTTTTGCAGAATGGATTGAAGAAAAGCAAAAATGGGACAATGAAGTCCCGTTTCCATTCAACAATGAAGCTTTCTCCAATGGGTCACCGGCTATTTCTTCGGATGGTAAAGTACTGATCTATTCATCTAATCAGCCTGGAGGGTTCGGAGAATCTGATCTATACATATCATTTAACGAAGACGGTACCTGGTCGGAACCAAAAAACCTGGGAAGCCAAATCAATACGAAAGGAAGAGATGGTTTTCCTTTTCTAGCCGGAGATCAGCTGTTTTTTGCCTCCGATGGACGTGAAGGACTTGGGGGATTGGATATTTATAGCATTGGTTTTTCAGGTAAGTCGCTAGTAGGAAATCCGAAAAATATTGGTGAGCCTTTTAACAGTAGAATGGATGACTTTGGGTTGATACTGAAAGACAACATAGGCTATTTCACCTCAAATCGACAAAAGACAACCAGCGATGACATTTATAAATTTTCAATCAAAAAACCGGACTATGTGGTTGTAATGGGTGAAGTCTTTGATAAAGACTCAGAGACCGGAATTAGTAAAGCTGACGTAATTTTTAAAAATGAAAACGGTGAGTATCTATACACCCGATCAGGGATTGATGGCACCTATCAATTGATGGCACCTCTAACCACAAGGTGGCAAGTATCTGCCGGGAAATACCGATATGAATTAGTTGATGTAATTGATAGGGAAATTGAAAACAGAGATACCGTTTGGTTGGACAGAATCTATTTAAAACTTGAGAAACCGAATGATGGAATAGATATTCCGGATGCTGCTACCATAGTTGATAATAGAATAAAGCCCTATGAAGATACAAGTCCTTTTGTAGATGAGTTTTCTACAGGAGATACCCTGAAATTCGATATGGTATACTTTGATCTGGACAAATCGGATCTTAGAAAACGCTCCAAAGATGTGTTGACCAAAGCTGCTAATTTCATGATTGAACATGTAGATGTGCGGATCGTCCTTACGTCTCATACAGACTCAAGAGCAGGCGATAGTTACAATAGAAAATTAGCCAGGAGAAGATCTAATTCCGTGGCTTTCTACTTAATAGAAATGGGCGTAAATGCAGAACGAATTGACAAAGTAAATGTTGGTGAAGATCATTTGGTAAATACCTGTGAAGACGAGATTGAGTGTGATGAGGATCAGCATCAACAAAACAGAAGGACAGAGGTTTCTTTTGTGAAAAGGGAGATATAAAATTTTTAACCTGAGAGTTTAAGCCACTTTTCTATTAGTAGAAGGTGGCTTTTTCTATTCTAAATGATCATTTGATTGGCTTTTTCATCCAAACGGGGAAAAAATGTAATCTACCCCACCATTTCTTTAGCTCACCGAAAAACCGGTAAATGTCGCGTGTGAAATCTCGATTTTTATCTTCTAATAAGACCGCAAAATGAATAAATACTTCATCGTTTCATTTTTTATACTTTGTGTATTCACCTCGTTTTCACAAACCAAAGGACTGATTTACAAACCAGCTGCCACTGGACAATCAGTTTTAGATCCAAACCTAGATGGATATACATCATCTGATGCAAACGGTTTTGTCAATGAAGATGAAGATGAAAGCGAAATTCCATATACACCATTACCAAGTGTAGGAGCTTCAGAGCCTGATAGTGACCTTGGTCCGGGTCCATCTTGTGGATTTACGGATCTGGTTAAATCTGACGATAACCACACAATCTATACCTATTTAGATGCCAGCGATAATTTGATGTTTCGCTTTAGACTGGGTGGTACTGCAAATAATTCAAAATCGTATTCAATACTCATTGACACAGATCAAAAATTCGGTGCTACCGGAGCAAACGCTGATCCAAACTACACGGCAGGAAATCCGGGTTTTGAAATTGAAGTAGTTCTCCGTACAAATTTTGGAGTTGGATTATATGATATCGATGGTACCACAAGCGCTACTGAAATTGGAGATGCTACAGTGGATAGACCCTATGATAATTATGCTCAGAAATCCATTGCTCATTCTGAGGTATGTGGAGACGATGATTATTTCTATGATTTCTATATCCCGTTTGCAGATATTACTGCTGCGTTTCCAAGTATCACAACATCTACCCCATTACGGATGGTTGGCCAAACAGTCATCAATCCAAATGAGGCTACAGGTAACAATGGAATTTCAGATTTAGGCGGAATTGATGATGATACTGGTATTACCGACGATTTATGGGAGGATTTGATTGATGTTTTTCCTCCCACTTCGGCAGACGATATTGGGTCTGGAACAACACTTTCACCACGAGCAGATTGTCCTGCTATCACTGGACCTATTGCCGTGGGAGCAACCACAGTCAGTGGAACATCTTCTGAGGTAGATGGGGCAACTATTGAAGTTTTCCGTGATGGCGTTTCTGAAGGGACAACAACAGTAAGTGCCGGCAACTGGACCTTAGCTATTAGTGCTGCTGTTGCAAACGAGGTGTTTACTGCAGCCGCCTCTGTTTCAGAAGCAACAGCAACAGCAACCGGTACATCAGAGAAGTCTGCATCTTATTCAGACTGTAATGAAACATCAGTAGGTGCGACATGCTCAAACACCCCAACAGGTCTTGCTTTAGTTTCGGGAGCTAAAGGGGTAGCTGGAAATATTTCAGGTCTAGCTAACACGAGCTATACGATAACACTTTATAATTCATCTACAGATGCTGTTGTGACAGGTGGGCAGTGGGCACCTGCAGAAAACCCAGTTTCGGTGACTACAGATGGAACAGGTGTGGCCACTTTTGAGCTAAATTGTGGAACCGGCAATTGTTTTGCAGTAGGATCATACTACCTAACTTCAAAAAGTACATCTGAGTGTGAATCAGATCCTTCTCCTATTTGTAATGGAGCTGCAAATTCTCCAACACCTACTATTACTACAAATCCAATATTAACTAATAGTACCTCTGTTTTGGGATCACTAAGTGCACCTCCAGCAGGCACAGCTACGATTACCTTATATATTGATGGTGTTAAATCTACTTTTTCAACAACTACTACTGGTACATCCTGGACTATTTCAGGCATTTCTGGACTTGAAGCAGGTCAATCATTGACGATTTTTGGTGAAGATCCAGGATTATGTCCTTCGGAATCAATAGCAGTTCTTGTACAAGAAAAATCTGCAACACCAATCATAACAGATGAATTTTGTATAGATGGTACTTCACAAGTAACAGAAGTAAATGGTATTTCAAATGAAATAGGAGCAACAATACAAATTTATATAGGGGGCAGTGCACTAGCAGGTGCAACGGCGACAGTAGCTTCCAATGGAAGTTGGGTTGTAAATAGCGGACTGGCAATAAGTGTTACATCCTCTATTACTGCAACAGCAACAAATACCGGGGAGCTTGAAAGTGATCCTTCCAGCGCAGTTACCGTAAATACTAAAACACCTGATCCAACTAATCAGTTAGCATTAGATAGCCCCATAGAAGAAGGAGATGCCTCTATCAGCGGAACGACATTAGTAAGCGCCACAGATGCATTTGTTATTCAACTGTACATCGATGGTACGGCCATTGAGGGAGCTACCTATAATGTAGGAATAGGCGCTACTACAAATACCTGGGAGATTACTGGATTAGATACGCCATTTGATAAGCTGTATGCAGAAGGGCAAGCCTACGTAACCATCACAAATCAAACATCAGGATTTTGTGAAAGCGATCCTTCAAACACAGTAACCATTTCATGTAAGCCACCTGCTAGTCAAACTTTTTCTGCAACCACCAGTACAACGATTTGTGAAAATGAAACCATTGATTTTCAGATCAATTCAACTGAAAATTTAATTGTGTATGAATTGGTTGATCAGGCAGGGAATGGAGTGGGGCCTGCTGCGCTAGGTGATGGAACAGCGCTTAGCTTGACTTCCTTCGGACTATCTTCAACAGTGACCAGCATAGCCGTCAAGGCACAAAAAATTGGAATAACCTGCGAAACTACATTTACTCCAGCAATAAACGTTGATGTTAAGCCTCTACCAGTCGTGTCACTTACTTCAAGTGCACTACAAGTGTGTAAAGGAGATGTGTCTGTCGATTTAGCTTATTCAGTCACTTCAAATGGTCCCGCAATTGACTACAGCATCGATTTTGATGCTGCAGCAGAGGCGGCCGGAAGTGGTTTTATAGATGTAACCAATAATACCACAGTAACAAGTCCGATCTCTATTACCGTACCAGCGAATGCACCTGCTGGCACCTATAATGGAACTTTTACGATTCGTAATTCCAATTCCCTTACCTGCACGAGTGAAGCTCAAGGGTTCACAATTACTGTGGTTGATCCTGTTGTAGGATCAGCAACACAATCTACTGCTATTAGTGCGTGTGGAGCTTCTGATGGCGCAATTACCATCGGTGGATTGGCAATTAGTACAGCTTACTCAGCTCTAAATTATCTGGATGATGGAGTAACGGTCAACCATGGGGCGTTTACCTCAAATGCCAGTGGAGAGTATATCATTACCGGATTAAATGCAGGTTCATACACCAATTTTGAAGTGACCGTTTTGGGATGCACTTCACCTGCGTTCGCCGGACCAGTCAATTTATCTGATCCTGGTGCTCCGGTGATTGCAGAAGGCACCCACACACAACCAACCAATTGTAATACACCTAATGGTGAAATTGTGTTGACAGGGGTTACATCCGGGGATTTTGATGTCGATTATTCTTTAAATGGAACGCCTCAAACCACTAAATTAATTACGGCAACTGCTTCAGGAATAGCCATTACAGACTTAGATGAAGGAGCGTATACCAACATAAGAATTAAGAATCGAACAACAAATTGTCAATCAAACACGATTACCGGATCAATCAATTTATCCAATAACAGTTCACCTACTATTACTTTAGGAACAAGCCCATCGGTTTCTCAGGGAACCACATCGGCTAATCTTCCCTATACAGCAACAACTAATAGTCCCAATCAATATACAATTGACTTTGATGCAACCGCAGAAGGTGAAGGTTTTGTAGATGTTGCAGCAACTGCACTTCCTACTTCGCCAATATCCTTAATTGTTCCGGGAGCAGCGGCTGTAGATACATATAATGCTACCATTACTGTAGTCAATAGTGGTACAGGTTGTTCTTCATCACCAGTTGCATTTACTGTTGCTATAACAGGAGGAGATACAACACCTCCAGTCATTAATATCAGTACAATTGCTGGAGATAACATCATCAACGGAACTGAAGATGATTCAGATTTAACAATTAGTGGCACAACAGATGCAGAAGACGGACAAACAGTAACGGTTACCGTCAAAGGAAAAACATACACGGGGGATACTGGTAGTGGTACTTGGAGCGTTACAGTTCCTTCTGCTGATGTACAGGCATTTGATGGCTCTGAGACTGTTTCTGCTGATGTAGATGATTTGGCGGGAAATTCTGCAACTACAGCGACAAGAAATATCACCTATGATCCAACTGATCCAGCGACCCCTGCGGTAGTGAGCCAGACGACCAATACCAACCCTACGCTTACAGGTTCATTTGATTCTTCGGATGCAGAAATGTTTTCGGTGACAGTAGATGGCACGACTTATATTTTAGGAACAGATGCAGAGTTGACCAACAGTGGAGATACCTGGTCATTAGACTTAAGTGGCATCACTGCGCTTACCGAAGGTACTTACCCGGTTACAGCAACGATCACAGATGAAGCCGGCAATGAAGTATCCGATGTGACGACCGATGAGTTGGTGATTGATACGACAGATCCAGCGACCCCTTCGGTAGTGAGCCAGACGACCAACACCAACCCTACGCTTACAGGTTCATTTGATTCTTCAGATGCAGAAATGTTTTCGGTGACAGTAGATGGCACGACCTATATTTTAGGAACAGATGCAGAGCTGACCAACAGTGGAGATACCTGGTCATTAGATTTGAGTGGCATCACAGCGCTTACCGAGGGCACTTACCCGGTTACAGCAACGATCACGGATGAAGCCGGAAATGAAGTATCCGATGTGACAACTGATGAGTTGGTGATTG